>JAJZUL010000063.1 GCA_021848545.1 Pseudomonadota bacterium | reverse complement strand
GCGTGCGGAGAGGCTCCATCGGGGCCTCGGAGCGCAAGCGAGGATAGCCAAGGGCGCGGACGCGCCCGCCCGGCGATTGAGGGAAATATACATAATGCAGGGGAAGCGGGTTCACCCGATTCCCCTGTGTCCAGCGAGCTGCGCCTTTATTCCGAGAGAAAAGCATGCTACCGGTTGGCCCCGTTTATTTCCCTTGGACGACCACGTGGATCTCCCCGAGCCCGCGCCGCCGCCGCCTTCGATGACCGCCCGCGAAAGACGTCGCTCTTTTCTCGATATGTGGCTGGTCGATCACGGCTTCATCCGCGACATCTATTGCAATATTCACCAGATTTCGCCCAAGGCCTGGCGTTCGGCCCAGCCGGCGCCCCATCATCTGGCCTGGGCCAAGCGCCAGGGCATCCGCACCATCCTCAATCTGCGCGGCCGGCGCGACGATTGCGGATCCTATATCCTGGAGCGGGAGGCCTGCGCCCGTCTCGGCCTGACCCTGGTCGATATGCCGGTGCGGTCGCGCAAGCCCTTGGAAAAGCCGACCCTGCTGGCCGCCATCGACCTGTTCGAGACCCTCGAATATCCGATTCTGATGCACTGCAAGTCGGGCGCCGATCGTGCCGGACTGATTTCGACCCTGTACATGCATATCCACGAAGGGGTGCCGCTGCGCCAGGCCATGCGCCATCTGTCGCTGCGCTACGGTCATGTGCGTCAGGCCAAGACCGGGGTCATCGACATGCTTTATGAAAGCTATCTCACGGATACCGAGACGCGGCCGATCGGCTTCCGCGATTGGGTGGAACAGGTCTACGACCCGGTGGCCCTGGAGGCCCGCTTCCATGAAAACTGGCTGGCGGGGATCGTGATCAATAAAATTCTGCGCCGGGAATAGCGGCCCCCGGTGGTGCCGGGAGCCGCCTTTCCGATCACTTGGACAGGATCTTGGGCACGGTGTTCAGGCGCAGCCGGTAGGCGTCGGGCATGCCCGAGCCCAGCAGCGGGCGCAGATACATGCGGAAGGCGTCGGTGACGTCGGTGCCCGACGCGGTGATGAACTCGTCCTCCATCACCCGGGTCTTGCCGGCCACCATGGACAGGTCGGCCAACTGGTAATCCACCGAATAGAAGCCGGTCCGCTTGATGGCGACCGAGCCGCTCTTTTCGCCCCACATGGCGTATTGCACGGCCTTTTCGCCGACCTCGCGGGCCTCGCGCTGGTCCACGTCCGACACGCAGCCGGCGAAGGAACGCTGGAGATAACCGAACGTGTCGCCGCGCACCCGCTTGATGCCCAGCTTGTTCTTGATCTCTTCGCACAACAGGTCGGCCAGGGCGCCGGTGCCGGAAAGCTGCACGTTGCCGTGGGCGTCCTTTTCCACTTCGCTGGCCAGCTTGGTGATGATCGGCACGCCGTTCTCGTCATGGATGCCTTCCGAGACGGCGATGACGCAACGGCCGTACTTCTCGTAGGTCGCCTTGACGTCGGCCAGGAACTTGTCCACCACGAAGGTCCGCTCGGGGATGTAGATCAGGTGCGGGCCGTCGTCGGGAAATTTCTTGCCCAGCGCCGAGGCGGCGGTCAGGAAGCCGGCATGACGCCCCATCACCACGCCCACATAGACGCCGGTCAGGGCGGCATTGTCGAGATTGACCCCCATGAAGGCCTGGGCGACGAAGCGGGCCGCCGAGGGGAAACCGGGGGTGTGGTCGTTGCCCACCAGATCGTTGTCGATGGTCTTGGGGATATGCATGCAGCGCAGCGGATAGCCGGCCTTTTCGGCCTCTTCCGACACGATGCGGACGGTGTCCGACGAATCATTGCCGCCGACATAGAAGAAATAGCCGATGCCGTGGGCCTTCAGAACCTTGAAGATCTCCTGGCAGTATTTGAGGTCCGGCTTGTCGCGGGTCGAGCCCAGCGCCGAAGACGGCGTGTTGGCGACCATTTCCAGGTTGTGGCTGGTTTCCTGGGTCAGGTCCAGAAAGTTCTCGTCGACGATGCCGCGCACGCCGTGATAGGCGCCGTAGACCAGGTCGATGTTACGGAACTTACGAGCCTCCAGCACGACACCGGCCATCGATTGATTGATGACCGCGGTCGGACCGCCCCCCTGTGCGACCAGAACCTTGCCTTCCAACATAATCCTATTCCTCCAGTTCGTCGGTTTCGGCGTGGGCGGGAGAATAGAGGATTTCTTCGCCGTCTCACAGGGATTCCGGCGCGCCTCCCTACACTTCCGGCCCCCCCTCCGTTCGGGGAGGGGTGCGGGTGGGCGGCGTCGCCCTACCCGGGTTTGTTGGTTGGGCCTCAAGTGCCGGCGCTCGCGCTTGGCTTATCCTCACTCGGCTCGCGCTCGCTCCGGCGCGCGGGTCTTGGTGCTCCGCTCCGCTTCGGGCGCATAGTCGGAGCTCACGCTCCTCCGGGTGCCGTAGGTCAAGAGGGGGGCGGGGGCTCAGGTGTCGGCGCTCTCCCATCCTATCTGTGGCCCGGCGGGGCGGGCCATGATATGGTCCGGCCGCTTTTTCCCGTCCATGGGCATCGGGCGCATTGACCGGAAAGGGGTGGTTCGATCGGGTATGGGCTGGGTCAAACGGATCGGTGAAAGCGAACGGGTGCGCGGCGCCCTGTGCTGGTTGGGGGCGCAATATATCCGTCTGGTTCATGCCACCGGCCGCTGGGAGGTGATCGGCGGCGAGGAAGCCGCCCGCCTGTGGGACCAGGGTCGACCGTTCATCCTGTGCTTCTGGCATGGCCGTATCCTGATGATGCCCAAAATCTGGCGAAAAGGCGTGCCCATCCACATGCTGATCAGCCACCATCGCGACGGCCAGATCATCGCCCGGACGGTGGCCCATTTCGGCATCGGCTGGCTGGCCGGCTCGACCGGACGGGGGGGCGGCGCCGCGTTGCGCACCATGCTCAAGGCCCTGAAAGCCGGCGAATGCGTGGGCATCACCCCCGACGGTCCGCGCGGCCCCCGCATGCGGGCCTCGGGCGGGATCGTCGCCGTCGCCCGGCTATCGGGCTGTCCCATTCTGCCGGCCACCTTCGGCGTCCGCCGGCGGCGCACTTTGTCGTCCTGGGACCGGTTCGCCGTGGCCGAGCCGCTGTCGCGGGGCCTGTTCGTCTGGGGCCGGCCGATCACCGTTCCCGCCGATGCCGATGAAGTGACATTGGAACATTGCCGCCGGGCGGTGGAGGACGAACTCAACGCCATCACCCGCTTCGCCGATGAGCGCATGGGTTGTTCTCCGGTCGAGCCCGCGCCGCCGGACGGGGAAGGGGCGGCATGATCCTCGGTCTCTATCGGGCCTTGACCGTCGCCGGCGGACCTTTGATCGATCTGTACCTCCAGCGCCGTCTGGCGCGCGGCAAGGAGGATGCGGGTCGTCTGGGCGAGCGCAGCGGCATCGCCGAACGGGCGCGCCCATCCGGGCCGCTGGTGTGGATGCACGGCGCCTCGGTCGGGGAATCCCTGTCGCTGCTGCCGTTGGCCCGGCACCTGCTCGCGCGGCCGGGCCTCGGGCTGCTGATGACCACCGGCACCGTGACCTCGGCCCGGTTGATGGCCGATCAATTGCCCCCCGGCGCCATTCATCAATACGTGCCGGTGGACCGGCCGTCCTGCGTGCGGGCCTTTCTCGATCATTGGCGGCCGGATTTCGCCTTGTGGGCGGAATCGGATTTCTGGCCCAATCTCCTGGACGAAACCCATCGGCGCGGCGTGCCGCTGGTGCTGGTCCAGGGGCGGATCAGCCCGCGTTCCTTTGCCCGCTGGCGCCGCGCGCCCGGCTTCATCCGCCGGATTCTCGGCAATTTCACCCTGTGTCTGGCCCAGACCGGGGAGGATGCGAGCCGCCTGGAACGGCTGGGGGCGCCGATGGTGCGCTGCGCCGGCAATCTCAAGACGGCGACGCCGCCCTTGTCCTGCGACGAAGACGAACTGGCCCGGCTGCGGGCGCTCAACGCCGGCCGGCCCCTGTGGCTGGCGGCCAGCACCCATGCCGGCGAAGAGGAAATCGCCGCCGATGTCCACCGGCGATTGGCGCCGGCCCATCCCGGTCTTTTGACCATCGTCGCGCCGCGCCATCCCGGCCGGGGGGCGGCGGTGGCCGCCATGCTGGCGGAACGGGGGCTGACCGTGGCCCGGCGCTCGGCCAATGAGGCGCCGGGGCCGGACACCGACATTTATCTGGTCGACACGTTGGGCGAAATGGGTCTGTTCTGCCGTCTGTCGCCGATCGTCTTCATGGGCAAAAGCCTGGCGGCCGAAGGCGGGCAGAATCCGTTCGAGCCGGCGGCCCTGGGCGCCGCCGTGCTGTTCGGTCCGCGCATGAGCAATTTCGCCGTCATGGCCGCCGCCATGCGGCGAAGCGGCGCCGCCGAGGAGGTGGCCGACGCCCCCGCACTGGCCGATGCCGTGTCGCGCCTGTTGGCGTCCCCCGATCTGTTGGCCGATCGTCGCCGCGCGGCCCTGGACTGGAGCGCGGCCGAAGCCGGGGCGCTGGACGCGGTGTTGGCCGCGATCGAACCGTTTCTTGCGGAATTGACCCATGCGGGCCCCTGACTTCTGGACCCGCCCGGGGTTGATATCCCGGCTGCTGGCGCCCCTTGCAGCCCTTTGGAGTCTGGCCGGGGCGTGGCGGATGGCATCGGCGTCGCCCTATCGGCCGGGGGTGCCGGTGATCTGCGTCGGCAATCTGGTGGCGGGCGGCGCCGGCAAGACGCCGGTGGTCGAATCCCTGATCCGCCGTCTTCACGCCCAGGGCGTCGAGGCCCATGTGCTCAGCCGCGGTTATGGCGGTCGCGAAAAAGGGCCGTGCCGCGTCGATCCCGCCCGGCATGAGTCCGCCCAGGTCGGCGACGAACCGCTGCTGTTGGCCCGGTCGGCCCCGACCTGGGTGGCGCGGGACCGCGCCGCCGGCGCCAAGGCGGCGGTGGCGGCCGGCGCCCGGATGGTGGTGATGGATGACGGGTTCCAGAACGGATCGCTGGTCAAGACCCTGTCCCTGCTGGTGGTCGATGGCGGCTACGGCTTCGGCAACGGACGGGTGATGCCGGCCGGTCCCTGCCGCGAGCCGGTGGCGCGCGCCCTCGCCCGTGCCGACGCGGTGGTGCTGGTGGGCGAGGACCGGGTGGGGATCACCGATCGCCTGGCTGCGTCCGGCCTGCCAATCCTGCGGGCCCGGATCGTCGCCGGACCCGACGGTGCCGCCCTGGCCGGCAAACGGGTGGTGGCCTTCGCCGGGATCGGCCGTCCGGCCAAGGTCTTCGCCCTGTTGCGCGAATTGGGGGCCGATGTGGTGAAAGCGGTGGCCTTTCCCGATCATCACCCTTATCGGATCGATGAATTCGAGGATCTGGCCGAGGCCGCCGAGGAGCGGGACGCGGTGCTGGTGACCACCGCCAAGGATGCGGTCCGTTTGCCGGCCTTGTTGCGGCACCGTTTCAGCGTGCTCGACACCATCCTGGTCTGGGAGGACGAGGCGGCGCTGACGTCGGTTCTGGCCAAGGCGGGACTATCGGGGGTATGAGGAAGTCTGTCATGAAAGGGCTGACGGCCGTCGGTCAGGCGGCGGAGGGGCTGTTCGCGCACGGGCTCTATGCCGGTTTCGCCGCTTTGCCGGTCGATCGCGCTTCGGCTTTGGGCGCCGCTCTGGCGCGGGGGCTGGGACCCCATCTGCCGGTTTCGCGCATGGCCCGGCGCAATATCGCCCGCGCCTTTCCCGAACTCAGTCCCGAGGCGATCGACAAGATCCTGGTCGAGGTTTGGGACAATCTCGGCCGGGTGGTCGGCGAATTCCCCCATCTGGAGGAACTGGCGCGCGACCGGGTCGATCTGGTGGGGGGCGAAATTCTCGACCGTCTGCGCGAGGACGGAAAACCCGGTCTGCTGTTTTCCGGCCATATCGCCAATTGGGAAATCAACGCGGCGGCGGTGGTGGCCGGAAGTGGCCTGCCCCTGCATCTGATCTATCGCGCCGCCAACAACCCGGCTGTCGATATTCTGTTCCGCCGCGGCCGCGATCCCTTTTCCTCCAGCCTGATTCCCAAGGGCACCCCGGGGGCGCGACAGATGGTGGGCGTGCTCAAGGCGGGCGGTCACATCGCCCTGCTGGTCGATCAGAAGATGAATGACGGCATTCCGGTGCCGTTTTTCGGCCGCGACGCCATGACCGCGCCGGCGGTGGCCCATCTCGCCCTGAAATTCCGCTGTCCGGTGGTGCCGGTCCGCACCCGGCGCCTGGACGGCGCCCGTTTCCAGGTCACCGTTCATCCGCCGCTGGATTTTCCCGACAGCGGCGACCGCCATGCCGACGCCCTGGACGTGATGACCCGGATCAACGCGATTCTGGAGGATTGGATCCGCGACGATCCCGGTCAGTGGCTGTGGCTGCATCGCCGCTGGATGGAGAACTGATCTCCATCCGGCGGCTTTATCGTCACACCATCTTGTCCAGTTCGCGGACAATGGCTTCGCCCATGACGCTGGTGGACACCTTGGCCTTGCCCGGCTGCATGATGTCGGCGGTGCGCAGGCCGCCCTTCAGCACCGCCTTCACCGCGTTTTCGATCAGATCGGCGTCCTCGGCCATGTCGAAGGAATAGCGCAGGCACATGGCGAAGCTCATCACCGTCGCCAGCGGGTTGGCCATGTCCTTGCCGGCGATGTCGGGGGCCGAGCCGTGGACCGGTTCGTACAAGGCGGGGCGGCGGCCCTTGGCATCGGTCGCGCCCAGCGAGGCCGAGGGCAGCATGCCCAGCGATCCGGTCAGCATGGCGGCGCAATCGGACAGGATGTCGCCGAACATGTTGGTGGTCACCACCACGTCGAACTGCTTGGGGTTGCGCACCAACTGCATCGCGGCGTTGTCCACGTACATGTGCGACAGCTCGATATCGGTATATTCCTCCTGGTGCAGCTTGATCATCTCTTCGCGCCACAGGATCGTGCATTCCAGCACGTTGGCCTTGTCCACCGAGCAGACCTTCCCGTTCCGCTTGCGCGCCAGATCGAAGGCGACCCGGCCGATGCGCCGGATTTCCTCGGTGGTGTAGGTCAGGGTGTTGACGCCCTTGCGCTGGCCGTCGGGCAGGGTCTCGATGCCGCGGGGCTCGCCGAAATAGATGCCGCCGGTCAGTTCGCGCACGATCATGATGTCCAGGCCGGACACCACTTCGGGTTTCAGCGTCGAGGCATCCACCAGGGCGTCGAACACCACCGCCGGGCGCAGATTGGCGAACAGGCCCATCTGTTTGCGAATGCCCAGCAGGCCGCGTTCCGGCTTTTTGTCGAACGGCAGATCGTCATATTGGGGACCGCCCACCGCGCCCAGCAGCACCGCGTCGGCCTTATGCGCCGCCGCGATGGTGGCGTCGGGCAGGGGCGTGCCGTGGGCGTCATAGGCGGCGCCGCCGATCAGGCCGTCGGTGATCTCGAAGGCGACGTTGCGGCGCTTGGCCATCCAATCGATGATGCGGCGGACCTGCGCCGTCACTTCGATGCCGATACCGTCACCGGGCAGGATCAGAAGGGTCTTGGCGGCCATGGATTTTTCCTTGTTTCTTGAAGCCAGGGCGGAAAGCTTAAAGCCAGGGCTGGCTGGCTTGGCGTTTCGCCTCGAAATCGGCGATGCGATCGACCTTTTCCAGGGTCAGACCGATATCGTCCAGGCCGTTCAGCAGGCAATGCTTGCGGAACGGGTCCACGTCGAAATGAATCACGCCGCCGTCGGGGCCGCGGATTTCCTGCTTTTCCAGATCGACGGTCACGGTGGCGTTGGCGCCGCGCTCGGCGTCGGCCATCAGCTTGTCCACGTCGGCCTGGGGCAGCTTGATCGGCAGGATGCCGTTCTTGAAGCAATTGTTGAAGAAGATGTCGGCGAAATCGGGCGCGACGATGCAGCGGATGCCGAAATCGAGCAGGGCCCAGGGCGCATGTTCCCGCGACGAGCCGCAGCCGAAATTCTTGCCGGCGACCAGGATGGCGGCCTTGCGATAGGCCGGGCGGTTGAGGACGAAATCGGGGATTTCGCTGCCGTCCGGATTGTAGCGCATCTCGTCGAACAGGTTGCGGCCCAGGCCGGTGCGACGAATGGTCTTCAGAAACTGCTTGGGGATGATCATGTCGGTAGCTACGGGGATCATCGGCAGC
>JAJZUL010000062.1 GCA_021848545.1 Pseudomonadota bacterium | reverse complement strand
TATTCACTGGGGCGCTGGCATGCGTTGCCGGATGTAGCGTAAGGCGATAATACGGCATAAGATTTTGTTGTCGAGACATCATCTTTGCCAAGTGCCGAGAGGCCACACCCGCCATGACCGAAAATAGCCTGCTGCCCTTCGCGTTGCCAGCGGTTCACCGCAAGAAAGTGATGGCCGCCTTCGATGGCGGGCGCATCACCTCGGACGGCGGGGTGGTGCTGCTGGCCGAGGCCGAGCGGCGGCTGGGGCTGGTCGACAGGCTGGCGGCGGTGATCGCCGATGGGCGCGATCCCGCCCGGGTGATCCACCGGCTGCCCGACATCCTGCGGGCGCGCATCCTGGCGATTGCCTGCGGCTGGGAGGATGCCGACGACCTCGATACCCTGCGCTCTGATCCGGCGTTCAAGCTGGCCTGCGCTCTGATCCGGCGTTCAAGCTGGCCTGCGGACGGCTACCCGACAGTGGGCGGGACCTGTGCTCGCAGCCGACCGTGTCGCGCTGGGAGAATGCGCCGTCCCTGCGCGAGATCCTTCGCCTGATGGCGGTGATGGTCGATGTCTGGTGCGCCAGCTATGCGGCACCGCCTGCCGCGGTGACGTTGGACATCGACGACACCGTCGACGTGGTGCATGGCCACCAGCAACTCTCCCTGTTCAACGCCCATTACGATGAGCGCTGCTTCCTGCCGATCCACATCTACGACACCGCCACGGCCCGCCCGGTGGCGGTGATCCTGCGCCCCGGCAAAACGCCGACCGGAAGCGAGGTGCGCGGGCACCTGCGCCGCCTGATCCGGCGCGTCCGGCGTCATTGGCCCGCCACCCGCATCACCCTGTTACGGCCGCCCCGAGGTGATGGACTGGTGCGACGCCCATGGCATCAACTACGTCTTCGGCCTGCCGGGCAACGCCGTGCTGGCCCGCGCCGTTGAGGAGGCGGCCGACGATATCCGCACCCGCCGGGCGCTCGACGGCAATCCCTGCCTGCGCGGTTATGCCGAGACCCGCTACCGGGCCAAGTCGTGGAAGACCGAACGGCGCGCCTGCGCCCGCATCGAGGCGACCACGCTGGGCCTCGACATCCGCTTCGTCGTCACCAGCCTGGCCGAGCGCTCGGCCGAATACATCTACGACACCCTCTACTGCGAGCGCGGCCAGGCCGAGAACCTGATCAAGATGCACAAGGCGCAGTTGGCCTCGGACCGCACCTCGTGCCGGTCGCCCCTGGCCAACCAGATGCGCCTGGTCCTGCACACCGCCGCCTACTGGCTGATGCTGACCGTCCGTGACGCCATCCCCAAGGCCCACGCCCTGGCCAAGGCCGAATTCGCCACCATCCGCCTGCGGCTGATCAAGCTCGGCGCTCGCATCGTCGAGAGCGCCGCGCGCGTCCGCATCGCCTTCGCTGCCGCCTGTCCCGAGGCGGCGCTCATCCGCCACCTCGCCATCGCGCTGATGCCCGCCGGGCCGTGACCGATGGGGTCGTCATCGCCCCCAACCCACCCCCCGGCCTCAACCCCAAGCCCCAAACCCTCGACGCCGAACTCCTTTCGGCGCGGCGCCCCTATGCCTGCCGCCGCTCGACGGCGGCTGATCCTGGGCCTCGGTGAATAGGACGGGCTAACCCGATCTATTCACGGTTCCGGCGGGCGCTGGCTTGGTCTTTGATCCGCCTGGGCTTTTTGCGGCCTGGCCAATACTCCAGTATTGGCGGCGTCCGCGAAAAATCCCATCCAAATCAAATCCCTGCGCCATCACCTCGCGGCCCCATGAATAGATCGGGCTAAAGAAAGCCGTAAGGGTCTATATCGACCTGGATGCGGATGGGCGCGCGGGCGGGATTGGCGCCCAGCCAGGCGCGCAGGCGGGTCTGCAACGGCGTGGCGCGGGCGCTTCTGATCAGGAAACGGCGGCGGTGACGGCCGCGCAGCAGCGCCAGCGGCGCCGGAACCGGTCCCAGCACTTCGATGTCGGGGCCGGAAGGGGCGGAGCGCGCCAGATGCCGGCACAGGGCGTCGACGGAATCGGCGTCGGGGCCGGAAACGATCACCGCCGCCAGCCGGCCGTAGGGGGGCATGCCGGCGGCGCGGCGCGAATCCGCTTCGCGGGCGACGAAGCCGTCGCGGTCGCCGGCGGCCAGGGCGGCCAGGACCGGATGATCGGGGTCGAAGCTTTGCAGCAGCACCCGTCCCGGCCGTTCGGCCCGTCCCGCCCGCCCGGCCACCTGCGACAGCAATTGCAGGGTCCGTTCGCCGGCCCGCAGATCGCCGCCTTCCAGGCCGAGATCGGCATCGACCACGCCGACCAGGGTCAACAGGGGGAAATGGTGGCCCTTGGCGACGATCTGGGTGCCGATCAGCAGGTCGATTTCGTGGGCGGCGACCTTGTCCACCAGGGCGCTCGCGGCGGCCGGGCCGGTCATGGTGTCCGAGGCCATCACCGCCAGACGGGCCTCGGGGAACAAGGCGCCCGCTTCCTCGGCGATGCGCTCGACGCCGGGACCGCAGGCGGCGAAGTCGTCCTCGGCCCCGCATTCTGGGCATTGGCGCGGACGGGGCAGGACGAAGCCGCAATGGTGGCAGGCGAGATGGTTGCGGCCGCGATGGTCCACCAGCCATGCGGTGCAATGGGGACAGCGCAGGCGGTGGCCGCAGGTGCGGCACAGGGTCAGCGGCGCGTAGCCGCGGCGGTTGAGGAACAGCATCGCCTGTTCCCCCGCTTTCAGGGTCTCGGCCAGGGCCTGACGCAGGGGCGGCGCCAGGAATTGGCCCCGGGGCGGCGGCGTTTTGCGCAGATCGATGGATTGGATGTCGGGCAGAACGGCGCCGGCATGGCGGTCGGGCAGGTGCAGTTTTCGGTAGCGTCCGGCCTGGACGTTGGCCAGGGTTTCCAGGGACGGCGTGGCCGAGGCCAGGATCACCGCCGCCTTTCCCAGCTTGCCGCGCACCACGGCCATGTCGCGGGCGTGGTAGGCGACGCCGTCCTCCTGTTTGAAGGCGCCGTCATGTTCCTCGTCGATGACGATCAGGCCCAGATCGGGAAAGGGCAGGAACAGGGCCGAACGCGCGCCCACCACCACCCGGGCCGCGCCGGCCGCCACCGCGCGCCAGGTGTCGCGCCGCCTGGCTTCGCCCAGATCGGAATGCCAGACCGCCGGTTCCATGGCGAAGCGCCGGGCGAAACGGGACAGGAATTGCGCCGACAGGGCGATTTCCGGCAGCAGCACCAGCACCTGACGGCCCTGGGCCAGGGCGCTGGCGATGGCCTCGAAATAGACTTCGGTCTTGCCCGAGCCGGTGACCCCGTCCAGCAGGGAAACGGAAAAGCCGCCCCTGGTCGCGTCGGTCAAGGCGCCGGCGGCTTCGGCCTGGGCCGGCGAAAGGGCCGGTCCCGCCGGAAGATACGGGGCCGCATCGGGGGCGGGGCGGCGGGCTTCCAACACGACGGCCCCGGCCGCGATCAGTCCCTTGACCACCGCGGGGGTGACGCCGGCCTCGCGGGCGAGGTCGGCCACGGTCAAAGGCGGGCCGTCGGCGAGGCGGTCCAGCACCCGGCGCCGGGCGGGGGTCGGACGCGGGTGGTCCGCGACCGCCGCCGGCCGGCAGACATACGTGACCGGCGCCGGCGCCAGGGCGGCGGGCACCGGCATCACCATGCGCAATACCGCGCCCGGCGCGGCCAGGGTGTAATCGGCGACCCAATCGACGAAGGCCCGGCTGACGGCGGGCACCGCCGGGCAGTCGAGGCGGGCGGCGACGGTTTTGAGCTTGTGGTCGGGCAGAACCGAGGTGCCGGCGCCCCACACCACGCCCTCCAGATGGCGCCGGCCCAGCGGCACCGAGACCACGTCGCCGACGGCGAGCGGTTCGGCGCCCACCCGGTAATCGAGCGGTCCGGCCAGAGGCAGGGGCAGCAGCACCTGGACGCGGACGCCTTGCGAAAACCCCCCTGAAGGCTTGATTTCGGCGGGGTCCATGAATGGCTCAGCTTTCTGGTTTCGCCCGGTCCGGGCGGGTTCGCGCCCTGTCCCAAACGGGCGATATAACCTTTGGAAAATTGGGCACAAATATTTCAAGTGGTTGTCTGGTGATAACGGCGCTTGATATCGGGATCAAGCGCCGTTATCACCAGAAAAAGGGTTGGGTTCGGCAAGATTGACGCGCCGGGGCCGCCGGTCGCACAGCGTCGCGGTCGGTTTGACGCGCGTTGCGACATCGGGGAAGCGCTTTGCCATTGGGGCCGTCCGTGCCGGTGAAGGGACCCGAGCGAGTTCGGAGGCGTTAGATATGGCGCGCAAGCGCGACGATGCGGCTTTGGCCGATCCTTTGCCCACGGAACAGCAGGTGGCTAAATTTCTTCGGGTGCATCCGGATTTTCTGATCCGTCACCCGGAACTGCTGCTGGTTCTGTCGCCGCCGTCGCGTTGGAAGGACGAGGACGGGGTGGTGGATATGCAGGTGTTCATGATCGACCGCCTGCGTGACGAGGTCGAGCGGGTGAAGGGCGCGGCGGAGCACGTGATCCATACCAGCCGCTCCAACATGTCGATCCAGAACCGCACGCACGAGGCGGTGGTGGCGCTGCTGGCGGCCGAGGACATGGCCGGACTGGCCGAGGCGGTTTCCGACGATCTGCCCGCCTTGCTCGATGTGGATGTCGCCACCCTGGGGTTCGAGGCGGGCGACGGGTTTCCGCCGGAACTGGCGGTGACCGGCGTGTCGCGCCTGCCGGAGGGGACGGTCGAAACGGTGATGGGCGGCGCCGACCGGGATTGCGCCCTGGCCGAGGAAATGCCCGGCGACCCGCTTCTGTTCGGCGAGGGGCATGCCTTGGTGCAATCCTCGGCGATGGTCCGTCTGGTCGCCGAGGGGCGTCGGCCGCCGGGGGTTCTGGCTTTGGGCTCGCGCCATGGCCGCACCTTTCATGCCGGCCAGGGAACCGAATTGCTCAGCTTTCTCGCCCGGGTGATCGAAAGCTGCCTGGGCCGCTTCGTCGTCTGAGGCGCCGGTGGCGGGGGCGCCGATCCATTTCGCCGCCGCCGCCGATCTGATGGCGGCGATCGAAGCCTGGCGGGACTGGCTGGCGGGCGAGCGCCGCGCCTCTTCCCATACGGTGGACGGCTACGGGCGCGATCTTTCCGCTTTTCTCGCCTTTCTGCTCGACCATTTCGGCCGGCCCCCCGATCTCGCCCTGCTGGGCGAGGTGGGCGCGTCCGACATCCGCGCCTTTCTCGCCCGCCGGGGGGGCGAGGGGTTGGCCCGTTCCTCTTTGGCGCGGGCGATGTCCACCTTGCGCGGGTTCTATCGCTTTCTCGATCGCCGCGGCCTGGTCAACAATCCGGCCATAAGCGCGGTGCGGGGGCCGCGTCCGGCCAAGACCGTGCCCAAGGCTTTGGCGGCCGACGCCGCCCTGGACACGCTGGAGGCGGCGGGCGAGGCCCAGGAACAGCCCTGGCTGGCCGCCCGCGATGTCGCTTTGTTCACCCTGCTGTATGGGTGCGGGTTGCGTCTGGGCGAGGCGCTGGCCATGAATTGGGCCGATCTGCCGCGCGGCGATACCATGGTGATCACCGGCAAGGGCCGCAAACAGCGCCTGGTGCCGGTGTTGCCGGCGGTGAAGGCGGCGTTGGCGGCATACGGCGCCCTGTGTCCGTTCGGTCGCGGGGCGGAACGGCCGATGTTCGTGGGGGCGCGGGGCAAACGGCTCAATCCCGGCGTGGTCCAACGCCAGATGCGCCGCCTGCGGCCCGCTTTGGGCCTGCCCGACACGGCGACCCCGCACGCGTTGCGTCACTCCTTCGCCACCCATCTTCTGGCCGGCGGCGGCGATCTTCGCACCATCCAGGAATTGCTGGGGCACGCGTCCCTGTCGACGACCCAGCGCTACACGGATGTCGATGCGGCGGCGATCCGCCGGGTCTACGACCAGGCCCACCCCCGCGCCCGCCGCTAAAAGCCCCCCGCACTCTCTCGACCTTTGGCACCCGGAGGCGGCATAGCCGCCGACTATGCGCATTGAGCGCGCCGCAGCGCCCGAAGGGCGCGAGGATAAGCCAAGCGCGAGCGCCGGCGTCTGAGGCCCACAAAAAACCCACCCCTCGACCACCGGCACCCGGAGGCGGCGTTAGCCGCCGACTGCGCAAGCGCCGGCGCCTGAGGCGAACCCAAAAACCAAATCAACAAACCACACCCGGCAAACTTTGCCGGGTTATTAACTTCGTTTAAAGCTAACGCGCCCTAGCCTGCACCATCGGAGACTTGAGCTTCCGGGGACGGAAGCGCCGGGTGGTGGGGACGACGTGAACGCTTTCCTTCAGATGCTGAAGGGCCTGGGGCCCATGCGCCTGGCCGCCATTGCCGGCGTCGGTGTTTCGATATTGGGGTTCTTCATCTATTTGATGAGCCGGGTGGCCGCGCCGCAGATGGCGCTGCTGTATGGCGGCCTCGATAACGCCGATTCCAACGCCATCATCGAAAAACTCCAGGCCGACCACGTTCCCTTCGAGCTGCGCAAGGACGGGGCGCAGATCTGGGTGCCGAACGACAAGAAAAACGAAATGCGGGTCAAGATGGCCGAGGTCGGGCTGCCCACGGGCGGCGAGATCGCCGGCTTCGAGCTGTTCGACAAGCAGAACGCGCTGGGCACCACCAGCTTCAAGCAGCATGTGGAATATGTGCGCGCGCTGGAAGGCGAATTGTCGCGCACCATCCGCTGGATCAATTCGATCCAGTACGCGCGGGTCAATCTGGTGCTGCCCCAGCGCGAGCCCTTTACCCGCGACATCATCAAGCCGTCGGCGTCGATCATCCTCAAGATGCGCGGCGGCATGCGCCTGAATCAGGAGCAGGTCGGCGCCATCCAGCATCTGGTGGCGGCGGCGGTGCCCAACATGCAGCCCGACCGCATTTCGATCGTGGACGGACAGGGAACCCTGTTGGCGCGGGGCTTCGAGAGCGCCGCGGACGCCGCCCGGACCCGGGCCGAGCGCTTGCAGATTTCCACCCAGAACCGGCTGGAACGCGCCATCGAGGACATGCTGGAGCGGACGCTGGGGCCGGGGCGGGTGCGCGCCGAGGTCAACGTCCAGATGAACACCTCGCGTTCGGTCGTCACCGAGGAATTGTACGACCCCAACAGCCGGGTGGTCCGCAGCGAGGTCACCGTCGATCAAAAGGATGCCAGCAAGAACGGCCAGCAGCCCATCGTCAGCGTCACCCAGAATCTGCCCGACCCCAACGCGTCGAGTTCGTCCAACCAGATTTCGACCTCGAACGAGTCGCGCAGCCAGGACACGGTCAATTACGAGATCAACAAGACGGTGAAGAACATCGTCAATCAGGCCGGCGGCATCAAGCGCATCTCGGCGGCGATTCTGGTGGACGGGACCTATACCAAAGGCCCCAAGGGCCAGGAAATCTATCATGAGCGCTCGCCCAAGGAGCTGGCCCAGATCAAGGCCCTGGTCGAATCGGCGATCGGCTATTCCAAGACGCGCGGCGATCAGGTGACGGTCGAATCCATGCAGTTCGCCGGCGGCCTGCAGCAATTCCAGGCCCAGCGGCCGGGCGAACTGATCTTCGGCATGCGGCGTGATTTCGTCGAAAAGATCGCGTCCAATCTCGGCCTGTCGGTGGTGGCCATCCTGTTCCTGCTCCTCGTGCTGCGCCCGCTCATCAGCCGCGCCATCGAAAGCATGCAGAGCGCGCCGGTCGGCCCGGACGGACGGCGTCTGTTGGGCGGCGAGGCCGGCATGGTGCCGCAATTGGCCGGCCCCGGCGCCGCGCCGCTGCCGGCCCCGGCGCTGGGCGGCGAGGAGGAGGTCATCGCCGACGAACTGATCGATATCGACAAGGTGGAAGGCCGGGTCAAGGCGTCGTCGATCCGCAAGATCGGCGAGATTGTCGACAAGCATCCGGAAGAGGCGCTCTCCATCCTGCGCACCTGGATGTATCAGGAAACCTGAGGATAAGGGGCGGTTTCCGTCATGGCTCGACTGAAAGAGGACTACCGGTCGCTCACCGGCCCGCAAAAGGCGGCGATGATGATGCTGTCCCTGGGCGAGGAGCATTCTTCCAAGCTGTTCTCCCTGATGGATGACGAGGAGATCAAGGAACTGTCCCAGGTCATGGCCAACCTGGGCACGGTGTCGGCCAACATGGTCGAGCGCCTGTTCGTCGAATTCGCCGACCAATTGTCTTCGACCGGCTCGCTGGTCGGTTCGGCGGAAAGCGCCGAGCGGCTGCTGCTGAAAAGCCTGCCCAAGGACCGGGTATCGGCGATCATGGAGGAAATCCGCGGTCCCGCCGGCCGCACCATGTGGGACAAGCTGGGCAACGTCAACGAACAGGTGCTGGCCAATTACCTGAAGAACGAATATCCCCAGACCGTGGCCGTGGTCCTGGCCAAGATCCGCCCCGACCATTCGGCGCGGGTGCTGTCGATCCTGCCCGAGAATTTCGCCATGGAAGTCA
>JAJZUL010000061.1 GCA_021848545.1 Pseudomonadota bacterium | reverse complement strand
TAGAGCCCGCCCCGAATGTCGGCAGGGTGAGCCGAAAATGGCGGTTTTCGAGAACCGCAGCGGAGCGTACTTTATGTACGTGAGCAGCGGAAGCGCAGAAAACCGCCATTTGCAGGCCGCCATGGCGACTTTCGGGGCGGGCTCTTAGAAATGGATCAGGGTCGGCGCCAACCAGCCGACCATGGCGATGGCGACGCCGATCGCCCCCAGGCCGCCGGCGCCCCAGGCCAGCGCCATGATTCCGGTCACCACCGCCGCCGAAGACAGGACGATGGCGATCTGCAAGGCCCCCGCGCCCATTTCGTAAAGATGATAGGCGGCGATGACGTGATCGCGCCGGGCCTCGACCGCCTTGGCGCGGGCGGCCAGTTCCTTGCGCCCCTCGCCGGTTTCCGGTTCGCTTTGATAGCGGTCGGCCGTGGCCCGCCAGGCGGCGATCTGTTTGGCCGCGGGACTGCCGGGAGCGGGATGGTCCAGCGCCGCCATGGCGTCGGCCGCCGTGCGCAAGGTGGTGACGCGGATGGTCTTCGCCTGGAAAAAGGCCCACAGATCGGCGGCCTGGACATTGGCGGCGATGGCCTCGGTCTGGGCCGAATTGGCGCCGATATCGACCAGGGCCAGAAACGCCGCCAGAACGCTGATCAGAACGGCGATGACCCGGTTGCGGCCGGGGCCGTGATGGCCGTGAGCATGGCCGGCCTCGTGGATGCGCTCGTGATGTTCGTGTGCGTCGTGGGGGATCATGTCGCTTGTCCCATAACCGTTCGACGGGTTGGATTGCGACACGCTTTATCGCATCATGCCCCCGTCCGGCGAATTTAGCCGGGAAGCGGAGAGTGAAAAAGAGATGTTCGTCGTTCATTGCAAGGATCGTCCCGACGCCGGCACCCTGCGCCAGGACACGCGGGCCGCCCATCTCGACTACCTCCAGGGCCATCTGTCGCGAATCGCCATGGCCGGACCGGTGACCGCCGCCGACGGCCAGACCATGATCGGCAGCGTTCTGGTCCTGGATTTCGCCGATCGCGCCGGGCTGGACGCGTTTCTGGCCGGCGATCCCTATGCCAAGGCCGGCCTGTTCGCGGAGGTCACCGTCCTGCCCTTCCGCAAGGTGCTGCCATGACCGCGACGCCCAATCGCTGGCTGGTCAAATCGGAACCGTCCTCCTGGTCCTGGCGGGACCAGATGGGCGTCGAATCCGAACCCTGGACGGGGGTGCGCAATCATCAGGCCGCCAATTTCCTGCGGAGCATGCGTCCGGGCGACACGGTGTTCTTCTATCACTCGGTCCAGGAAAAGCGCATCGTCGGCATCGCCCGGGTGGTGAGCGATCCCTATCCCGACCCCACCGATCCCGATGGTCGCTGGACGGTCGTCGATCTCAAGGCCATACGCCCCTTCGAACGTCCGGTGACCCTGGCCGAGATCAAGGCCGATCCCCGGCTGGCGGATTTGCCGCTGATCCGCCAGTCGCGCCTGTCGGTCATGCCCATCGACGAGGCCAGCTGGAAGATCCTGTGCGATCTGGGCGGGGTCGGGTCCTGATTTTCCCCGCCGCATCCTCTTGTTGCGCGAAGGGCGGGGCGGCATACTGGACCCCTATCGCCGTAAAAGCCCGACCCGAAAGTCGGCAGGGTGAGCCGAAAATGGCGGTTTTCGAGACCCGCAGCGGAGCGTACTTCATGTACGTGAGCAGCGTAAGCGCGGAAAACCGCCATTTGCAGGCCACCATGGCGACTTTCGGGTCGGGCTCTAACGGGACCGGCGATGACGGGCGATCACGGGCGGGGACGATGGAGCCTCACGATGGCAGGGGCTGACCAGGCCAAAAACGGCCAGACGGCGGACGGCAAGGCGGCGGAGCCCGGCGATACCGTCCGGTTCGAGCACAAATTCTTCGGCTCGTTCGAGGAGCTCTATTTTCGCAACACCGACGGCGGCGAGCCGGTGGCGGTGGTCAAGCTGGCCAACAACGAGGCGCTTCTGTCCTTCGACGGGCTCCGGCGGGAATTCGGGCTGACCGACGACACCACCGACGGCATGATGCTGACGCGGGTGGCCGAGGGGCTGCAATTCGTCCGGGGCCTGCGGCCGGGCGACCCCTTGCCCAAGGAGATTCTCACCCGCGAAGCCTCGTGGGACCCGGAAACCAGGCACATCATGATCGCCCGCCAGCGTCTGACCATGCAATTGGTCACCTGGCTGACCGGCAACGAACATATCTTCACCTCGGTCGAGGAATTGCTGCAACTGGCCGAGGACCCCCAGGTCAAGAAGAACGTCAGCCTCGCCTTTTCCGAAGCGGCGGAGGAACTGGGCCTGGGCCGCGAACACCGCGACGAGGTGGTGAAATATATCGAGACCCTGGCCCGGGAACTGGCCTATATCGAGGCCGAGCGCGACGTTTTCGTCGAGGTCAAGAAGATCGACGAGAAGATCCAGAACCTGCGCCACATCTACAGTTCCGATCGCGGCATGATCGCCACCACCGATCAGGTGGCCCGCCTGTCGCAACGCGCCGTCCATCAATTCACCGAACTGTTCGATCAGGTGGATGCCCAGACCGGCGAAATCCTGGCCATGCTGAAGAACATCGACGCCCAGATCGAATATATCCGCAAGGTTCGCGACGATCTGCACCGGCGCCTGATGCCCTGGGAGGATTTGATCCCGATCTGGAAAACCGTGTTCGTCATCAAATCGGACGAGAATATCGTCCGCATCCGCGACATCTATCAGTTCCTGGCGCCGCGCTACATGCAGGTCAATGACTGGGTTCTGGTCACCAAACGCGGTTTTGAAAAGGCCAAGCCGCTGGGAGGCGTGCTGCGCTGGTGACGGCCGCGCCCGGCGCCGGGGACTTGACGTTTCCGCCGGTTCGCCCCCATGTGACTATTCACGAGATTCTTACCGGAAATTATCGTCGCCATGGCCTTGTTGCCCATCCTGACCGCCCCCGACCCCCGTTTGAAGCAAAAGGCCCGGCCGGTGGGCACGGTCGATGCCGATCTCGTCCGTCTGATGGACGACATGCTGGAAACCATGTACGCGGCGCCCGGCATCGGTCTGGCGGCGCCGCAAGTGGGGGTGGAACGCCGGATCATCGTCGTCGATATCGGCAAGACCGAAGAGGATCGGGCGCCGATCTGCATGGCCAACCCGGAAATCGTCTGGGTTTCGGACGACGACAACACCCATGAGGAAGGGTGCCTGTCCGTTCCCGACCATTACGGCCAGGTGGTGCGCCCCCGTGTCGTGCGGGTCCGCTATCTCGACCGCGAGAACGAAATCCGCGAAATCGAGGCCGACGGCCTGCTGGCCACCGTCGTCCAGCACGAGATGGACCATCTCGACGGCATCCTGTTCATCGACCACCTGTCGGCGCTGAAGCGCAACATGATCCTGCGCAAGCTGACCAAGGCCCGCAAGGAAGCGCCCGTCCGGTGAGCCTGCGTCTGGCCTTCATGGGGACGCCCGACTTCGCCGTTCCCGCCCTAGCCGCCCTGATCGAAGCCGGCCACGAGATCGCCTGCGTCTATAGCCAGCCGCCGCGCCCCGCCGGACGCGGCCAGCGCGAGCGCCTGTCGCCGGTTCATGCCTTCGCCGAGGAAAAGGGCCTGGTCGTGCGCACGCCCGCCCATCTCAAACGCGACGACGACCGGCAGGCGTTCCGGGAATTGGCGCTGGACGGGGCGGTGGTCGCCGCCTACGGCCTGATCCTGCCCAAACCGATCCTGGAGGCGCCGCGCCTGGGCTGCATCAATATCCACGCCTCGCTTCTGCCGCGCTGGCGGGGCGCGGCGCCCATCGAACGGGCCATCCTGGCCGGCGATACCGAGACCGGCGTGACCATCATGCAGATGGAGGAGGGGTTGGATACCGGCCCCATGCTGCTGACCGAGGCCGTCGCCATCGACCCCGCCGAGACCGGAGGGCAATTGCGCGAGCGGCTGGCCGCCCTGGGGGCGCGGCTGGTGGTCGCGGCGATGGCCGGTCTGGAGGCGGGCCGGCTGACCGCGCGGCCGCAACCCGCCGAGGGCGCCACCTATGCCCGCAAGCTGGCCAAGGACGAAGGGCGCATCGACTGGTCGCGCCCGGCCGGCGACATCGCCCGCATGATCCGCGCCCTGACCCCCTGGCCGGGGGTCTGGTGCATGGTCGGCGAGGAGCGCCTGAAAGTGCTGGCGGCGGAGCCGGCGACGGGAACGGGCGCCCCCGGCACCCTGCTGGATTCCCACCTCGCCGTGGCCTGCGGCACGGGCGCGCTGCGGCTGATCCGGGTTCAGCGCGCCGGCAAGGGGCCGATGGCGGCCGAGGATCTGTTGCGTGGTTTTCCCCTGCCGGCGGGAACCTTGTTGACCTGACCCGCCGCGAAGGTCGAGGCTTGATCCATGGCGCGTTGTCTCGCCGTTCTCGGCCCCACCAACACCGGCAAGACCCATTTCGCCCTGGAGCGGATGCTGGGTCATGCCAGCGGCATGATCGGCTTCCCCCTGCGCCTGCTGGCCCGCGAGAATTACGAACGGGTGGTCAAGGTCAAGGGCGAGGGCGCGGTGGCCCTGATCACCGGCGAGGAACGGATCGTTCCCGCCCATCCCCGCTATTTCGTCTGTACCGCCGAATCCATGCCGCTGGACCGCGCCGTCGCCTTTCTGGCGGTGGACGAAATCCAGCTTTGCGCCGATCCCGAGCGCGGTCACATCTTCACCGACCGCCTGCTCCATGCCCGCGGCACCGAGGAAACCCTGTTCCTGGGCGCCGAGACCATCCGGCCGCTGATCCGGCGTCTGGTGCCGGGGGTCGAATTCGTCACCCGTCCCCGTTTCTCGCAATTGACCTATGCCGGCCCGCGCAAGCTGACCCGCCTGCCCCCGCGCTCGGCGGTGGTGGCGTTCTCGGCGGCCGAAGTCTACGGTCTGGCCGAATTCATCCGACGTCAGCGGGGCGGCGCGGCGGTGGTTCTGGGCGCGCTCAGCCCGCGCACTCGCAACGCCCAGGTGGGCCTGTATCAGGCCGGCGAGGTGGATTACATCGTCGCCACCGACGCCATCGGCATGGGGCTCAACATGGATGTGGACCATGTCGCCTTCGCCGCCTTGCGCAAATTCGACGGCATCAATCCCCGCGATCTCGCCGCCGCCGAGCTGGCCCAGATCGCCGGCCGCGCCGGACGCCATATGAACGACGGCACCTTCGGAACCACCGGCGATGCCGGCGCCATCGCCCCGGACATGGTCGAAGCGGTGGAAAATCACCATTTTCCCGCCCTGAAGGCCCTGTGCTGGCGCAATTCGGATTTGCGCTTCACCTCCCTCCAGGCGCTGGCCGCCAGCCTCGACCGGGCACCGCCTTCGCCCGGACTGGTCCGCGGCCGTGAAGCGGATGATCGCCAGGCCCTGACCGCCCTGTCCGCCGATTCCACCATTGCCCCCCTGGTCACCCATCCCGACCGGGTGCGCCTGTTGTGGGAGGTGTGCCAGATCCCCGATTTCCGCAAGGTGATGGCCGACAGCCACGCCCGGCTGCTGGCCTCCATCTTCCGTCATCTGGCCGGGCCGTCGGGACGTCTGCCCACCGATTGGCTGGCCCGTCAGATCGCCCGTCTCGACCGCACCGACGGCGAATTCGATACCCTGATCGCCCGCATCGCCAATGTCCGGACCTGGACCTATGTCTCCCATCGCGGCGATTGGGTCGAGGATGGCGGCCATTGGCAGGGTTTGACCCGCGCCATCGAGGACCGGCTGTCCGACGCCTTGCACGAGCGTCTGACCCAGCGCTTCGTCGATCGCCGCACCGCCATCCTGGTCCGCAGCCTGCGGGACGCGACGCCGCCGCAGAGCGAAGTGGCCGAAACCGGCGCGGTGCTGGTGGCCGGCCAGAAAGTGGGCCGGCTGGCGGGTTTCCGCTTCCATCCCGAAGCGACCGAGGGCGGCCACGCCGCCCGTGCCGTGGCCGCCGCCGCCGACCGGGCGCTGAAGGCCGAGATCGGCGGACGGATCGAGGCTTTCACCCGGGATTCCGACCAATCCTTCGCCCTGGCCGCCGATGGCGCCGTGCTGTGGCGCGGCGACAAGGTGGCCGATCTGGCCGCCGGCCCGGACATTCTGCGACCGGCGGCGATCCTGGCCGGCGGCGACCTGCTGGACGGGGGCGGGCGCGAAAAGGTGCGCCGGCGCCTGGAGCGGGCGGTCGCGGCCGCGATCAGCGCCGCGTTGGCCCCGCTTTTCACCGCCCAGGCGGCGCCGCTTGCCGGCGCCGCGCGCGGTCTGATCCATCATCTGGCCGAGGGATTGGGGTCGGTGCCGCGGAGCACGGCCGGCGCCCAGATCCGCGCCCTGTCCCCGGAGGACCGCGCCGCCTTGGCCCGCCTCGACATTCGTCTGGGGGTGGAAAGCGTCTATCTGCCCATGCTGCTGAAACCGGCCGCCCAGGAGATGCGCGCCCTGCTGTGGCGGGTCCATGACGGTCGCCCGGCCCCGGCGGCGCCGGGCGCGCGCACCAATCTGCCCGTGGACCCCGAGGCCGCTCCCGCCTTCTACGAAGCGGTGGGCTACCGGATTCTGGGGAACCGGGCGATACGGGTGGACATGCTGGAACGGCTGGCCGCCGAAATCCGCCGTCTGGCCCGCGAGGCCGGCGCCGAAGGCTTCGCCGTCACCCCGCGTCTGCTGTCGCTGCTGGCCCTGCCCGCCGCCGAATTGGTCCCGGTGCTGAGCGGCTTGGGATATCGCCCCGTCGAGCAAGACGGAGTCCCGCGCTTCCGCCCGGCGCCCCGTCGCGACCGCCCCCGGCGGCGGGACAAACCCTCCGACAGCCCCTTCGCCGTGCTGCTGAACCGCTGATACCGGACGCGATCAGGATTTCCCGCGCGGCAGCCGGGCATAGGCGCCGCGCACGGCGGCGACGCATTTGTCGGCGTCGAGACGCGACGCGGTCAGGGCCTGATGAATAATGCCACCGATCTCGGACAATATCCGTTCGCCCGGATCGCCGGAAAAGGCCACCGGGAACGCCGCGACGATGGACGCCGCCGCCTCCAGTTCGTCGCCGAACCGGGTCTTGGACATGATTTCCCAGACCGTCAGCAGCATGCGGAGCGCCGATTCCAGGGTATCGGCCGATTCGCGGCGGCGCAGCACCTCGCGAATCTGGAAGGCCAGATCCCGGGGCCGCCGTCCCACCTCGGGATGGACGAAGGGACGTTTGCTGGCCAAGGCTCCGGTGGTGCGGCCGCTGCCGATGCAGACATCGTACAATTCGCGAAACCCGAACCCGCCGTCGGACAACTCATCGAACAGCATCAGCGCCAAGGTATCGGCCAGGGTATTGGGAAACACTTCGTCCACCGCCTTCAGACGGACGAACAGATAGGCGCGGCTGGTTTCCGGATGCCGGGCCAAAGCCACCAATTCCTTGGCCGATTGCGCGAACCGGGGCGCGTCGAATTCGAACAACATGCGCAGAAACTGGAAATCGCAAGAGGGCGGCAATTCCAGCCCCTCTTCGGCGGCGATGTCGCGAAACCGGGTGATCAGTTGCAGCGCTTCCATTTCCGCCGGCTCCATCACCTGTCCGGCGTCGTCCCTGACCCGCACCTTGCGGGTGGTGGTCTGCTGGCCCAGGGTGAAGCTGACCCCCAACACCCGGATGACCCGGGGCCGGCTGACCGGCATCGTCACTTCTTTCCAGCGCGGCTGGGCATCCTGGGGCGAGGATTGGGCCGCCGCCAGCTTGATTTCCGCCTTGTTGTGCAAAGAGGCGAGGCGTCCCAGGCGCCCGGTCAAAATCTTCCAGATATCCGCGCGCCGGTTGGACAGAAAGGTCTCGATCCGCTTTTCGTCGGCGCCGGCGTTCATAAGCTCGGTAAGGGGCTTGTAAATATGCTTCTGAAGGCTGGACCGGCACAGATCCATCACGATCTCGGTCACGAAAACACCGGCGACCTTGGCGAAGGTTGGGGTGAACAGAAAAAAGGCCTGGCCGTGCCGATAGGCCATGCTGGGAAAGGGCGGATCGGGAATCCGGAACACGCCCAGTCGCCGGCCCAGGGCGGCGGCGACGAAAACCGCGGTCCTTTGCACCGCGCCATCGGCCCCCGTCCGCGCATCGGCGGCGGCGGCCGCGGCGGAGGCGGCCAACTGGTCCGAAGCCCGCCGGGCCGGGGCGTCCGTGGGACGCCCATGGCTCCGCTGCCAGGCGGTGGCGATTTCGGGCCTGATCTGGATGATCGTGGCGATGACGTCGCGGGCCAGCTGCCGCTGACCGCCCCAGTCGCGGTCGGCCATGCCGGCCACGAATCCATCCTGAACCGCGGCCAGGAATTCGGCGTCGCCCTCGCGCCGCAACAGCAGCCGCAGCACCTCGCCCATGAACAGAACCAGGGCGGCGGCGTCGGAAATCTGCTCAAGTTTCGCCGTCAGATCCTGGGCGAGACGTTGCTGATCGCTGATCCGGGCCGCCGGGCGCCCCGCCGGAATCGGGTGCTCCACTCTATCGGACGCTCCGAACTATGGGGCTGCCGGCCCCGTCGATTCCATCCCTGTCGCACACTATACAGATAGGGCCGCCTCAGGGAACCGCTGTTTGTCTTCAAGCCAGGGGAATCGGGTGAACCCGCTTCCCCTGCATTATGTATATTTCCCTCAATCGCCGGGCGGGCGCGTCCGCGCCCTTGGCTATCCTCGCTTGCGCTCCGAGGCCCCGATGGAGCC
>JAJZUL010000060.1 GCA_021848545.1 Pseudomonadota bacterium | reverse complement strand
AAAATGGCGGTTTTCGAGACCCGCAGCGGAGCGTACTTCATGTACGTGAGCAGCGGATGCGCAGAAAACCGCCATTTGCAGGCCGCCATGGCGATTTTCGGGTCGGGCTCTAAGCAGAGGGCCAAATATAAAGTATCTAGACCGTGATGCAGATTTTCTGCGTCACGGTCTAAATGGGCTCCAGCTCGCTATCCCAATACAGGAAATCCCGCCAGGATTGGTGCAGGTAATTGGGCGGAAAAGCGCGCCCGTTCTCCTGTAATTGAAACGAACTGGGTTCGAACGGCGGGGTCAAAGGCAGCATCCCGACCTGACGGGGCAAGCGGTTTCCCTTGCGCAAATTACACGGCGCGCAGGCGGTCACCACATTGTCCCAGGTGGTGCGCCCACCCCGCGACCGGGGAATGACATGATCGAACGTCAGATCGTGAGCGGGGAAGGGATCGCCGCAATATTGGCAGGAAAAGCGGTCGCGCAAAAAAACGTTGAAGCGGGTGAAGGCGGGGCGGCGCGCGACGGGAATGTAATCCTTCAGGGAAATGACGCTGGGCAGACGCAGCCGCCATGTCGGCGAGCGGACCTCCTGGTCATATTCGGAAACGACATTGACCCGCTCCGATACCACCGCCTTGACCGCTTCCTGCCATGACCATAGCGACAGCGGAAAATAGCTGAGCGGCCGGAAATCGGCGTTCAAGACCAGAGCGGGATAGCCACTTAATGCTACCAATGCCCACTCCCTAACTGGGTTCCCGCAAAATATAGAAATTGGGACTTTAATTCCAGTCTTCAATGATGACGGTTCGGCGAAGTATCGTCACCCCTTCAGGCCGAAACCCTCGCGCAGGAACGTCAGTGCCCGGATCAGACCGGATTGATCGATGGAATGGCCCAGTCCCGGCCGGGCCAGGGTTTCCACCGGCACGCCCGCCGCCCGCAAATCCGAGGCCGACCGCGCCATATGGCCGAAATCGACCACCGGATCGGCATCGCCATGGACCAGCAGGACCGGAGGTCGCGCCCGGACCTCGGCGATCAGGCTTTCGGGATCGACCAGCGCACCGGAAAAACCCACCACCGCGGCCAGGGCGTCGGGACGTCGGGGCGCCACATGCAGCGCCATCATGGTTCCCTGGGAAAAGCCGATCAGCGCCACGGCCGACGGCGGCAGGCCGCGTTCCGCCATTTGGGCATCGATAAAGGCGTCCAGGCTGGGCGCCGCCGCCCGTACACCGGCGGCAAGCGACGCTGGCGACCAGTCGATCAGACTGAACCATTGGCGGCCATAGGGCGCCATGTCGCAAGGTTGGGGCGCGTCGGGGGCCACGAAAGCGGCGTCAGGCAGCGCCTCGCCGGCCATCCCCGCCAGGCCCAGAAGATCGTCGCCATCCGCCCCCAGCCCATGCAGCAAGATGACCAATTGCCGGGCGCGCCGTCCCGAAGCGGGTTCGGCCATGGGCCCGGACAGGAGAATTGGCGGCGACATGCATCATCCTTCCTGATGACGAAAATGAAATCCTCATACCATACTCGGGTCCGATCCGGCATGGTTCGACCATGACGGAGACCATCACCCGCTTCGCCCCCAGCCCCACCGGGCGGCTGCATCTGGGCCACGCCCACGCCGCCCTGTTCGCCCATGGCGCGGCCCGACAAGCGGGCGGGCGTTTCATCCTGCGCATCGAGGATATCGATACCGGTCGCTGCCGTCCCGAATTCACCGATGCCATTCTCGATGATCTCGCCTGGCTGGGCCTGACCTGGGACGGCGCGGTACGCCGCCAATCCCGGCATTGGGACGATTACCGGGCCGCCTTGGACCGGCTGGCGGCGGCCGGACTGCTTTACCCCTGTTTTTGCAGCCGCAAGGAGATCGAGGCCGAAATCGCCGCCGCCGGCCGCGCCCCCCACGACGGCGACGGCCCGCTTTATCCGGGCACCTGCCGGCGGATGGATCCCGGCCGCCGCGCCGAACGCCTGGCCACCGGCGCCGCTTACGCACTGCGCCTGGATAGCGCGGCCGCCCTGGCCCGCACCGGGCCGCTGGTCTGGCATGATCGTGAACAGGGCAAGGTCGCGGCCCGGCCCGAACGGTTCGGCGACGTCGTCCTGGCCCGCAAGGATACGCCCACCAGCTACCATCTCGCGGTGACGGTGGACGATGCGCTCCAGGGCGTCACCCTGGTGACCCGCGGCCGGGACCTGTTCGCCGCCACCGATCTGCACCGCCTGCTTCAAGCCCTTCTCGACCTGCCGGTCCCCGATTACCACCATCACCGGCTGTTGACCGATTCCGATGGCCGCCGGCTGGCCAAGCGCGACCGCGCCCTGACCTTGGGCGCGTTACGCGCAAGCGGGCTTGCGCCCGCCGAAGTCCGGGCGATGGCCGGATGGAGATGACGAAATTCAGGTTTTGCGGGGAGCGCCGTTATGGCCGCCGCAGACGCCGCAGACATAGACCATGGCGGGCAGGGTCGTATCCATGTTGAAACCCTGGATGACCACGCGGCCGCAATGGGCGCAGACGTAATCGTTGCCGCCCAGACCCAGCATGGCCACGCCGGTATTGATGGAGGGGCGCCCTTCGGCTTCTTCCGGCGTCAGCGGTGTGAGGACGAATTTCGTCATGGAGCCAGTTCCTCTTGCGGGAAGGCCATCCTCGACGCTATGGAGCTTGGGGTCAAGACACCGCCAACCGGCACGGAACACCCCATGACCACACCCACCCCCCTCACGCCCGGCTGGGACGATATCGCCCTTCTGTGCCGCACCCTGGCCGAGCGCCTGACGCCGGCCGGACCTTATCGGGGCATCGTCGCCGTGGCCCGCGGCGGCATGGTGCCCGCCGGTATCCTGGCCGGATTGCTGGGCATAAAGCTGATCGATACCGTCTGCCTGACCAGTTACGACAGCCGCGAGCAGCATGGGCTGACCATTCTGAAACCTCTGTCCGGCGCGACCCTGCCCCAACCCGCCGAAGACGGCGAAGGCTGGCTGGCGGTGGACGATCTGGTCGATAGCGGCGCCACCGCCCGGGCCGTTCGCGCCATGCTGCCGAAAATCCATTACGCCACCCTTTACGCCAAACCGCGGGGACGTGCCGACGTGGATACGGTCGCGGCCGAAACCGAACAATCGCGATGGGTGATCTTTCCCTGGGAAACCGACTGATCGCGTCCGCTTCTACTGCGCCGCACAGGCCGGGGCGGATGGATCTTCCAGCGCCTTCAGCAATCCCTCGCGGATTTGCTGCAGCTTGCGGGCATTGTCCACTTTCAGCCCGAACACGTCCTTGACGTAAAAAACGTCCACCACCCGCTCGCCATAGGTCGAGATGTGGGCCGAAGCGATCTGAAGTCCCAGGCGGGTCATCGCCGCGGTGATGTCGTACAGCAGACCCGGCCGGTCCCGCCCGTTGACCTCGATCAGGGTGAAGGTCGCCGAAGCCCGGTCATGAATGATGACCCGGGGCGGTACGGTGAACACCGCCGCGCGGGCCGGCAGGCGGGTCGGGCGCAGGGCCAGTTCGCGATCCAGGCGTAGGCGGCCCATCAGAACCTGTTCGACCACATTGGTCAGCTTGGCCAGCCTGGGCGGACTGTCGAAGGGCGCACCGTCGCCGTCCTGGACCCAGAAGGTGTCGAGCGCCATGCCGTCGGTCATGGTGATGATCTTGGCATCGACGATATTGGCGCCGGCAACCGCCATGGCGCCGGCGATCTGGGAAAACAGCCCCGGATGGTCGCCGGTATAAACCGTTATTTCCGTTGCTGAACGATCGACATCCACGCGGCTGTCCATGGTCAGCGGCGCCTGGGCCAGATCGGCGTCGCGCATCATCATGGCGTGGCGCAGATGGCTTTCGCCATCGAACGTGGTCCAGTAATTGGGATAGCCGCGCGCCAGATGGGCTTCGATCTCGGCCTCCGTCCATTTCCGGCTTTTCAGCTTCTCCGCCAAGGCCTCGCGGGCCGCCGCCACCCGCGATTCCCGGGGCGCCGCCATGCCGCCGCTCAAGACCTCGTCGGTGCTGAGATACAATTCGCGCAGCAGGCCCGCCTTCCACCCGTTCCATACCGAGGGGCCGACGGCGCGGATATCGGCCACGGTCAGCAGCAGCAAAAGCCGCAGCCGTTCCGGGCTTTGCACCAGCGCGACGAATTCGTTGATGGTTTCGGGATCGCTGAGATCGCGTTTGAAAGCGGTCCGGCTCATGGTCAGATGCTGGCTGATGAGCCAGGCCACGGTTTCCGTTTCGGCATCGGAAAGACCAAGGGCCGGACCCAGCTTCATCGCCACCTCGGCCCCCAGCTGGCTATGGTCGCCGCCCCGGCCCTTGGCGATGTCGTGCAGGAACACCGCCAGATACAGGACCCGACGACTGGCGATCTTGTGGATCACCTCGCTGGCCACCGGCGCGATGTCGCGCAGTTCGCCGCGCTCGATGGCATGCAGGACGCCGACCGCCTGGATGGTGTGCTCGTCCACCGTATAGACGTGGTACATATCGTATTGCATCTGCGCCACCACCCGGCCGAAATCGGGGATGAGACGACCGAGGATTCCGGCCTCGTTCATGTGACGCAGCGCCACTTCCGGGTTTTTGCGGCTGGTCAGCATCGCCATGAACAGGCGCCCGGCCTCGGCGCGCCCCTTCATGCGCGGGCTGATGCGCTTCAGATTGCGATGCACCAGATCCAGGGCGCGGGGATGGACGTCCACCTCGTTTTCAAGCGCGACCTGGAACAGGCGCAACATCGCCACCGGGTCCTTTTCGAAACAATCGGGCGCCTTGACGGTCAAACGGTCGCCGTCCAGCTCGAAACCGTTGATATCGATCCTTTTGCCCAGGGACAAAACCCGGCCCAGCCGCAGCCGCGGCTTGCGTTTATGGTCGTCCTCGGCCAGGGAACAGAACAGGCGGGTCAGATCGCCCACATCCTTGGCCACCAGAAAGAAATGCTTCATGAAGCGCTCGACGCCGCGCGACCCGGGGCGGTCGCCGTAATTCATGCGGCTGGCGATCTCGGGCTGAACGTCGAAGGTCAGACGGTCCTCGGCGCGTCCGGTCAGGTAATGCAGATGGCACCGCACCGTCCAAAGGAATTCCTGAGCCTTGGTGAAACGGGCCGCGGCCCCCTGACTGATGAGCCCGGTCTTGGCCAATTGCCGGACATCCTCGACCCCGTACAGATAACGCGCGATCCAATACAGGGTATGCAGGTCGCGCAGACCCCCCTTGCCCTCCTTGACGTTGGGTTCGAGGACATAACGAACGTCGCCCATCTGCTCGTGACGGGCGTCGCGTTCGGCCAGCTTGGCCTCGACGAAGGCGGCACCGCTGCCGGCCACCACATCGGCGCGAAAGCGCGCCTTCAGGTCGGCGAACAGGGCCTGATCGCCCCACAACCAGCGCATTTCCAGCAAGGCGGTGCGAATGGTCAGGTCGGCCTTGGCCTGACGGACGCATTCATCGGCGGACCGGGTCGATTGCCCGACCTTCAGCCCCAGATCCCACAACAGATACAGCAGATATTCCACCAGCCGCTCGTGCCGGGGGGTTCGCTTGTAGGGGGTCAGAAACAGCAGATCGATGTCCGATTGCGGGGCCAGCTCGCCGCGGCCGTAGCCGCCCACCGCCACCAGGCTCATGGCTTCGCCGGCGGTGGGCACCCCTTGCCCCAGTTCCGTTTCGACGGCGAAATCATGAGCGACGCGGATCAGCTGATCGAACAGGAAGCAGGTCTCCCGCACGGTCTCGGCGCCCTTGCAGCGGGCCTCGAACCGTTTCTGGATTTCCGCCCGTCCCGCCGCCAGAGCGGATTTGAAGGCATCGAGAACCAGGGTCCGTCGCTTCTGCTTGTTGGATTCGGCGGCGGCGATATCGGCCAACCGGCCGATCAAAGCGCGACGGTCGATGATGCCGCGCTGGGCATGAAGTCTGGACATGAAACCAATTCCTATCGCATGCGGCGGTGGCCCGGTCGGCGCGCGGGCACAGTGTAGCACCGCTTGGGCGCCGGCGCCGCCTACTCGGCCCTCGCCAGATCCTTGAGCTCGTAGAGCAGATCGAGGGCCTGGCGGGCGGTCATGCCGTCGGGATCGATTTCGGCCAGCCGGGCCGCCACCGCCGACGGGGTGGCCGGCGCGGGCCGGGACGGCCTGGGCGCGAACAGGGGCAGATCGTCGGCGAGACGAGCCACCGCGCCGGCCTGATCCGAGCTTTCCAGCGCCGCCAGCACCTCTTCGGCGCGGCCGACCACGGCGCCGGGCAGGCCGGCCAGCCGGGCCACGTGAATGCCATAGGAGCGGTCGGCGGCACCACTGGCGATTTCGTGCAGAAACACCACGCTTCCCTGCCATTCCTTCACCCGCATCTGGTGGCAGGCGAGCGCCGGCAGGCGTCCCGACAGACGGGTGAGTTCGTGATAATGGGTGGCGAACAGCGCCCGGCAGCGGTTGACCTCGTGCAGATGCTCGACCACGCCCCAGGCGATGGACAGACCGTCGAACGTGGCGGTGCCCCGGCCGATTTCGTCCAGAATGACCAGGGCCTTGGGGCCGGCCTGATTAAGGATGGCGGCGGTTTCCACCATTTCCACCATGAAGGTGGACCGCCCCCTTGCCAGATCGTCGGCCGCCCCCACCCGGCTGAACAGACGGTCCACCACGCCGATGCGGGCGCTGGTGGCGGGCACGAAGGACCCCATCTGCGCCAGAACGGCGATCAGAGCGTTCTGGCGCAGAAAGGTCGATTTGCCGGCCATGTTGGGACCGGTCACCAACCACAGCCGCCGGTCCCGGCCGAGGTCGCAATCATTGCCGACGAAAGCCGGCCCGTTCGCCGCCTCCAGGGCCGCCTCGACCACCGGATGGCGGCCGTTCTCGATAACGAAATCATCCCCATCCTCGATGACGGGCCGTGTCCAGCGCCGCCGGGCGGCAAGCTCGGCCAGGGCCTGGGCCACATCCAGCCGGGCCATGGCGGCGGCACTGGCCAGAATGTCGTCGGCCCTGGCGGTGACCTCGACCACCAGATCGTCGAACAGGCGGCGTTCGGTCTCCAGCGCCTGCGCCGCCGCGCCGGTGATCCGCCCGGCCAGCTCGATCAGCTCGGTGGTGGTGAAACGCGCCGAACTGGCCATGGTCTGGCGGTGAATGAACGATTCGCCCAACCGCTCGGCCTGTTTCGAGGGAACCTCGATATGATAACCGATGATGTTGTTGTGGCGGATCTTGAGCGCCGCGACCCCCGTTTCGGAAACGTATCGTTGTTCCAGCCGCGCCAGGATCGATTTGCCTTCCCGTTCCAGCAGCCGGGTTTCATCCAGCGGCGGATGATAGCCGGGGCGGATGAAATTGCCGTCGCGGGCCTGGGGCGGCAAATCCTCGGCCAAAGCGCGGGTCAGGCGATCGACCAGGGCGGTGTGGTCGCCCAACGCATGAGCGGCGGCGGCGATGCCGTCGGGCGGCGCTTCCCCGCTCGCCGCCGCCACGGCCAGACGCAGGGCCGGCCCCTGGGCCAGACCGTCGCGCAATTGCGCCAGGTCGCGGGGTCCGCCCCGGCCCAATGACAGGCGCGACAGGGCCCGTTCGATATCGGGGCAGGCGGACAAGACGGCGCGCGACGTTTCCCGCACCGCCGGATGGGCGACGAAGAACGCCACCATGTCGAGGCGACGGCCGATCGCATCCCCATCGGTCAGCGGCGCCGAAAGGCGCGCCGACAGCAGACGCGCCCCGGCGCCGGTGACCGTGCGGTCGATGACCGAAAGCAGCGACCCCCGCCGTTCGCCGGACAGGGTCTGGATCAGTTCGAGATTGCGGCGGGTGGCCCCGTCGATCTCCATCACCGCGCCCTCGGCCACCCGGCGCGGAATCGCCAGACGGGGCAGGCGGCCCTTCTGGGTCAGTTCGATGTAATCGACCAGGGCGCCGCCCGCGGCCATTTCGGCGCGGGTGAAGGCGCCGAAACCGTCCAGCGCGCCGACCCCGTACAGGGTTTCCAGCCGCCGCCGCGCATTGGCCGATTCGAACCGGGCCGAAGGCAGGGGCGACAGGGCGGTCTTCCATTCCGCCCACAGATCGAACAGGCTTTCGGTCTGGAGCAACCGTTCGGACACCAGGATTTCCCCGGGCGCGACCCGCGCCAGCGCCGCCGCCAGCGCCCCCATTGGCACCGGCTGCAGAAAGAAGGAGCCGGTCGAGACATCGACCCAGGCCAGTCCCAGCGCGCCCTGGACCTCGGCCACGGCCGCCAGGTAATTGTGGCTGCGGGCGTCAAGCAGGGTATCCTCGGTCAGAGTGCCCGCCGTCACCAGCCGGATGACGTCGCGGGCCACCACCGATTTCGACCCGCGCTTCCTGGCCGCCGCGGGGTCCTCGGTCTGCTCGCAGATCGCCACCTTGAAGCCCGCGCGCACCAGACGGGCCAGATAGGTTTCATAGGCCCGGACCGGCACACCGCACATGGGAATGTCTTCGCCCAGATGCTTGCCCCGCTTGGTCAGGGCGATGTCGAGCGCCGCCGCCGCGCGGACCGCATCGTCGAAGAACAGCTCGTAGAAATCGCCCATCCGATAGAACAGCAGGCAATCGGGATGGTCGCGCTTGATGGCCAGATACTGGGCCATCATCGGCGTCGCGTCGGCGGGAGGATTGAGGGCGGCGTTCACCAAGTGGCTCGCGGCAAAGGCGGGGGCGCCTGAACGTTAGCGATCATGTCATGGTGCCGCAACCCCAGGGTAATCGGGTGAAGGCGCGTTGGAGCGGAGCGACTAGGCCGTTGAGGCCGCCGCAGCGTGCGGAGAGGCTCCATCGGGGCCTCGGAGCGCAAGCGAGGATAGCCAAGGGCGCGGACGCGC
>JAJZUL010000029.1 GCA_021848545.1 Pseudomonadota bacterium | reverse complement strand
TCCGGCGCGCTCAACGCGCATAGTCGGCGGCTGACGCCGCCTCCGGGTGCCGTAGGTCGAGGGGTGTGGGGGCGGGGGCGGGTTTGTTGGTTGGCCTCAAGCGCCGGCGCTCGCGCTTGGCTATCCTCACTCGCTCCGCTCGCTCCGGCGCGCTCAACGCGCATAGTCGGCGGCTGACGCCGCCTCCGGGTGCCGTAGGTCGAGGGTTGTGGGGGCGGGGGCGGGTTTGTTGGTTGGCCTCAAGCGCCGGCGCTCGCGCTTGGCTATCCTCACTCGCTCCGCTCGCTCCGGCGCGCTCAACGCGCATAGTCGGCGGCTGACGCCGCCTCCGGGTGCCGTAGGGCGGGCAGGCTCGCGCAGGTCAGTAGGGGCAGCCGCGGCGGCCGCAGGCCTTGGCGTCGCGGCTGCTCTGCCAGGTGCCGCATTCGCGACAGCAGATCATGTCCTCGATACCCGGCGGGGTGGCGGCCGAGGCGCGCTGCCCCTGGCCGGCCCGTTGCCGGCGCCGGTCGTTCATTTCGCCGATGCGCTGGATATATTTGAAGCCGAACCACACCATGGCGATAACCACGATGGTTTCGATCAATTTGCCGATGCCGAACATGGCGGAAGAATGACAGCGGCGGGGGGGCAACGCTAGGGAATTGTGGCGAGAGCCAGCGCCGCTGTTTTTTTGTTTAGCAAACGCCGGCGCTCGCGCTTGGCTTATCCTCGCGCCCTTTGGGCGCTGCGGCGCGCGAGTCTTGGTGCTCCGCTCCGCTACGGGCGCATAGTCGGAGCTCACGCTCCTCCGGGTGCCGGTGGTCAAGAGAGGGGGGCGGGGGGTTACAGGGACCAGCGGTCCCAAATCAAACGCTCTTCCACCGCCGCCACCAGATCGTCGGCCCAGGCGGCTTTGGCGGCCTCCGTCCCGGTCAGGCGGCGCAGCAACGAGCGGGGGCGGATCAGTTCGCGCAGGCGGACCCGTTCGCCATAGCGCGTCCGCATCACCGCCCGCAGATCGCCCAGCCCGTCGATCAGGCCCAGTTCCAAGGCCCGCGTCCCGGTCCAGACGTCGCCCTGGAACAGGGTTTCGTCATCGCCCTTGAGACGGTCGCCGCGGCGCTGCCGCACCCAATCCTTGAACGCCTCGTGGATGTCCGTCTGCAACAAATCCAGGCGGGCCAGACCGTCGGGCGTTTCCGGCTGGAACGGGTCCAGCAGGCGCTTGTTGGCGCCCTTGGTGTGCAGGCGCCGCTCGATGCCCAGCCGGGCGATCGCCTCGTGCAGGCCGAATCCGGCCGACACCACCCCGATCGAGCCCACCAGCGAAGTGGGATCGGTGAAAATCTCGTCGGCCGCCAGCGCCAGCCAATAGCCTCCCGACGCGGCCACGTCCTCGACGAAGCCCAGAACCGGCACCTTGCGGTCTTCGGCGTGGGCGCGGATGCGTTTGGCGATCAGCGCCGATTGCGCCGGCGAGCCGCCCGGTGAATTGATCGCCAGCGCCACCGCCGTCAGATGCCGGGGCTTGAACGCCGCTTCGATCAAGGCGTCCTGGGTGGCGATATTCAGGCCGCGGCGGCGGAAACCGGCGCCGGCGGCGATCACGCCCTCCAGCCGCAGCACCGTCACCAGCGGGGCCGGGGGGGTGAAACGGGCGGTGACGGTGTCGATGAGATCGGCGAAATCCATGGACGGAAGGATAGCGGCGTCGACGGGATTTGTCATGGGTCACGCCCAATATTAAGGTAGCCCAAACCGGAGATGAAACGTGACCTCACAGCCGCTCGCCGATCTGACCGATGCCGATCTCGCGCATGTTCTGCATCCCTATACCGATCCCCGCCGCCACGCCGAAACCGGGCCGCTGACCATCGTCCGCGGCGAAGGGGTGCGGGTGTTCGACGAACAGGGGCGCGATTACATCGAAGGCCTGGCCGGCCTGTGGTGCACGGCGCTGGGCTGGGGCGAAACCCGGCTGGCCGAGGTCGCCGCCCGCCAGATGGGCGAACTGGGCTTCTACCATCTGTTCGGATCGAAGGCCCACGGGCCGGCGGTGCGTCTGGCCGAAAAACTGGCGGCGATGGTCCCGGTCGAAGACGGGCGCGTGTTCTTCGCCAATTCCGGCTCCGAGGCCAACGATACCGCCATCAAGCTGATCCGCTATCTCAACAATGCCCGCGGCCGGCCCGCCAAGAAGAAGATCATCGCCCGCGATCGCGCCTATCACGGGGTGACTCTGGCCACCGCCTCCCTGACCGGGCTGGCCAACAACCATCGCTCCTTCGACCTGCCCATGGAGGGCGTGCTGCGTGCCGCCTGTCCCCATTACTGGCGCAATGGAAAGCCCGGTGAAAGCGAAGAGGAATTCGCCACCCGTCTGGCCGATGAACTGGACCGCATGATCGTTGCCGAGGGCGCCGACACCGTGGCCGCCTTCTTCGCCGAGCCGGTGATGGGCGCGGGCGGGGTGATCGTGCCGCCCGCCACCTATTTCGACAAGATCCAGGCGGTGCTGGCCGCCCATGACGTGCTGCTGGTGGCCGACGAGGTGATCACCGGATTCGGCCGCACCGGCGCCATGTTCGGGGCCGAAACCTATGACATCCGCCCCGACATGATGACCCTGGCCAAGGGCCTGTCGTCGGGCTATCTGCCCATTTCGGCGCTGGTGGTGAAGGGCGATCTGTACCGGGTCATCGCCGAAGAGGCCGGACGCATCGGCACCCTCGGTCACGGCTTCACCTATGGCGGCCATCCGGTTTCGGCGGCGGTGGCCCTGGAAACCCTGGCGATCTATGAGGAACGCGACATCATCGGCCATGTGCGCCGGGTGGCGCCCGCCTTCCAGGCGGCTTTGCGAAAACTGGCCGACCATCCCCTGGTGGGCGAGGCCCGCGGCATCGGGCTGATCGGCGCCCTGGAACTGGTCGCCGATAAGGAGTCGAGGACTCCTTTCGATCCGGCGCTGGGGATGGGCGGCAAGGTCATGGCCGCCGCCCAGACCGAGGGCGTCATCCTGCGGGCCATGGGCGACGCGGTGGCTTTCGCCCCGCCTTTGGTCATCGACGAGGCCGAAATCGCCCAGCTGTTCGGCCGCGTCGGTCGCGCCCTCGACGCGGTTCTGGCTGCGACCGTTGGTGGAAAGTGATGGTTTCGGCTGTTTCCGGTGACGTTTTTACGAAAACGGCAGGGATTTTCCTTTGCACCGCGCCGTCGCCATCCTTTAGCATCCGCTAAAGCGCGATGACATCGGATGGGCGCGTCGGTCCGATGCCCGAATCGCCTCTGAATTTTTCGAGGGGAGCCGGCTTTGACCGTCCGGTTCCGGCGTGGCGCGGTCGCGCATCCGATGGAGCAGATCGGCAATGGATTATCAGCACTATTTCAGCAAGCGTATCGGTGACCTTCGCAGCGAGGGCCGGTATCGGATTTTCGCGGACCTCGAACGTCAGTGCGGACGTTTTCCCATCGCCCTCAATCGCCGCGACGGCGAAACCCGCGAGGTGGTGGTGTGGTGTTCCAACGATTATCTCGGCATGGGCCAGCATCCCGACGTGCTGGCGGGCGCCCATCACGCGCTCGACACCTGCGGCGCCGGCGCCGGCGGAACCCGCAATATTTCCGGCACCAACCATTACCATGTGCTGCTGGAACAGGAGCTGGCCGACTGGAACGGCAAGGAAGCGGCCCTGCTGTTCACGTCGGGCTACACCGCCAACATGACCACCTTGTCGACCCTGGGCGCCACCATTCCCGGCTGCGTGATCTTTTCCGACGAGCTCAATCACAATTCGATGATCGAGGGCATCCGCCACTCGCGCGCCGCCAAGCACATCTTCCGCCACAATGACCCGGAAAGCCTGAACGAGGCCCTGTCCGCCTATCCGCGCGAGACGCCCAAGCTGGTGGTGTTCGAATCGGTCTATTCCATGGATGGCGACATCGCTCCCCTGGCCGAATTGTGCGACGTGGCCGAAGCCCACAACGCCATGACCTTCCTCGACGAGGTCCATGCGGTGGGCATGTACGGCCCGCAAGGGTCGGGCGTGGCCGAACGCGACGGCGTGCGCGACCGCATCACCATCATCCAGGGCACCCTGGCCAAGGCGATCGGCGTGGTCGGCGGCTATATCGCCGCCTCGGAAGCCTGCGTCGATTATGTCCGCAGCTTCGGACCGGGCTTCATCTTCTCGTCCTCGCTGCCGCCGGCGGTGGCCTCGGCCGCCCTGTCCAGCATCCGCTTCCTGCGCACCCATCCCGAATTGCGCGACCGTCACCAGGAACGCGCCGCCACCCTGAAGCGGCGCCTGACCGGGCTGGGCATCCCCGTCCTGCCGTCGGTCAGCCACATCGTGCCGGTGATGGTGGGCAATGCCGCCTTGTGCAAGCAGGCCAGCGACCTGCTGCTCGACAAGCACGGCATCTATGTCCAGCCGATCAATTATCCCACCGTGCCGGTGGGTACCGAACGGCTGCGCATCACGCCGACCCCGTTGCATGACGACCGGATGATGGACGCGCTGGTGGATGCCATGGTCCAGGTCTGGGAGGAATTGGACCTGCATCGGGAGACGGCGAAGGTCCGGGCCGCGGAATAGGCCGGACGGAAGCGGTCAAGGGGGATGAGGATGAAGCGAGGTTTGCGTGGATGGGCGGCGATGCGGATCGCCGCCCTGACAGTCGGCGTGCTGTCTTTCGCCACGCCGGCCCTGGCCGGACAATTCACCCTGTTCAGCCCCGACGTGGCCGATGGCGGCACGCTGCCGATGAAGCAGGTCTATAACCAGTTCGGCTGCACCGGCGACGACATTTCCCCGGCCCTGGAATGGAGCGGGGCGCCGGCCGGCACCAAAAGCTTCGCCGTCACCGTCTTCGACCCCGATGCGCCCACCGGCAGCGGCTGGTGGCATTGGGTGGTGGTCAACATCCCGTCCTATATCCATTCGCTGCGGACCGGCGCCGGCGCGGTCAAAAGCGACGCATTGCCCAAGGGCGCGGTCCAGGCCCGCGACGATTACGGCGTTTCCGGATTCGGCGGCGCCTGCCCGCCCAAGGGCGACAAGCCGCACCATTACATCTTTACCGTCTACGCCCTGAAGGTGGCCCATCTGCCGGTCACCGCCATGACCACCGGCGCCATGGCCAGCTATCTGATCCATGGCGACATGCTGGCCAAGGCGTCGATCACCGCGACCTACGGGCGGCCCTGACGCCGGGTGTGTGATGAGATCGACGCATATGCGTCGATCTCATGTCATCGCGCTCTGAAACCGTTTTTATTCCGCCGCGCCGTCGTGCAGGCGTTCGATGCGGGCGCCGCAAGCCGCCAGTTTCTCCTCGACCCGCTCATAGCCGCGATCGAGATGATAGACGCGGTTGACGATGGTTTCGCCCTCGGCGGCCAGCCCCGCCAGCACCAGCGACACCGAGGCGCGCAGATCGGTGGCCATCACCGGCGCCCCCGACAGACGGGGCACGCCGCGGACGATGGCCGAGGCGTTGTGGACGTTGATCCTGGCCCCCATGCGCATCAGTTCCGGCACATGCATGAAGCGGTTCTCGAAAATGGTCTCGGTGATCATCGAGGCGCCGCCGGCGGTGGCCATCAGGGCCATCAACTGGGCCTGCATGTCGGTGGGAAAGCCGGGATAGGGTTCGGTCATGATGTCGGTGCCGACGATGTCGGCCCGATCGGCGGCGATGCGAACGCCGTTTTCGGTGGCTGAAACCGTCACGCCGCAATCGGTCAGCACCTTGACCACCGCCCCCATCAGATCCAGGCGCGCGCCCACCAGTTCGACGTCGCCGCGGGTGATGGCCGCGGCCACCGCATAGGACCCCGTTTCGATCCGGTCCGGCACCACCCGGTAACGGGCGCCGTGCAGACGTTCGACACCCTGGATGGTCAAGGTGTCGCTGCCGATGCCTTCGATACGCGCGCCCATCGCCACCAGACAATGGGCGAGATCGGCCACTTCCGGTTCGCGGGCGGCGTTGCTGATGATTGTCTCGCCTTTGGCCAGCGTCGCGGCCATCAGCGCGTTTTCGGTGCCGCCGACGGTGACCTGGGGGAACACGATCTCGGCGCCGTGCAGGCGTCCGTTCACCGTGGCGCTGATATAGCCTTCCTGCAATTCGATGCGGGCGCCCATCTGTTCCAGCGCCTTCAGATGCAGATCCACCGGCCGCGTGCCGATGGCGCAGCCGCCGGGCAGGGACACCCGCGCCTGGCCGCAGCGGGCCACCAGCGGTCCCAGCACCAGCACGCTGGCGCGCATGCGTCGCACCAGATCATAGGGCGCGGTGGTGTTGATGATCTCGGTGGCGGCGAGATCGAGGACGCGATCGGCCCCGCGATCGCCCTGAAGGGTCAGCCGCACCCCGTGCTGGGCCAAAAGATTGGCCATGGTGGCGATGTCGGCCAGATCCGGCAGATTGGTCAGCGTCAGGGTTTCGTCGGTCAGCAGACAGGCCGGCATCAGGGCCAAAGCCGCGTTCTTGGCGCCTCCGATGGCGATCGTGCCGCGGAGCGGCGTGCCACCGGCGATGCGGATTCTGTCCATGCCTGTCGGTCCCCCTTGAGCGGTCTTTGGAAAATGGCCGGCCACGGAACCGGTGCCACCGTTTAGCGCGGTGGTTTGTTTGGGTCAAGGTAAGGTGGGTGGGGGCGGTATTTTGGCGGTTATTTTGTTGGTTGGTTGTTGGTTGGCCTCAAGCGCCGGCGCTCGCGCTTGGCTATCCTCACTCGCTCCGGCGCGCAGGTTTTGGTGCTCCGCTGCGCTTCGGGCGCATAGTCGTCGTTAAGTTTGTTGGTTCGCCTCAAGCGCCGGCGCTCGCGCTTGGCTTATCCTCACTCGCTTCGCTCGCTCCGGCGCGCTCAACGCGCATAGTCGTCGCTTACGCTCCTCCGGGTGCCGGTGGTCGAGGGGTGTGGGGGCGGGGGGGAAGGGCGTTACCGTCGGTTACAAAATGGGAGAAAAGGGAAACGGGGGCTTCTGTATAATGACCGATATGGACGTTACCCCTCATATCCTGGTCGTCGATGACGATCGTGAAATCCGCGATCTGCTGGCGCGCTTCCTGACCCGTCACAATATGCGGGTCAGCACCGCCGGCGATGGCGTCGCCATGCAGAAAATCCTGGGCGAGCGCCGCATCGATCTGGTGGTTCTCGATTTGATGATGCCGGGCGAGGACGGGTTGGCGCTGACCCGGCGTCTCCGCGGCGCCGGCTCGACCGTTCCCATCGTCATGCTGACCGCCATGGGCGAGGATACGGACCGCATCGTCGGTCTGGAAATGGGCGCCGACGATTATCTGGCCAAACCCTTCAATCCCCGCGAATTGCTGGCCCGCATCCGCGCGGTGCTGCGCCGCGTCCAGGGGGGCGAGCCGGCCGCCGAGACCCGCGTCAACGGTGCCCGGCTGGGATTCGCCGGCTGGGTTCTCGACGTGTCCACCCGCGATCTGTTGTCGCCGTCGGGCGTGGTGGTGGCGCTGTCGGCGGGCGAGTTCGATCTGCTGCGCGCCTTCGTCGATCATCCCCGTCGGGTGCTGTCGCGCGATCAATTGCTCGATCTGGCCCGCGGGCGTTCGGCCGCGCCCTTCGACCGCTCCATCGACATCCAGGTCAGCCGGCTGCGCCGCAAGCTGGGCGACGATGCCAAGGAACCCGTCCTGATCAAGACCGTGCGCGGCGGCGGCTACCTGTTTACCGCCGACGTGAAGGCGGCATGACGGGACGCCTCGGCAGGGTGGCGGACCGGATTCTGCCCGATACGGTGATCGGCCGGACCGCCGCGATTCTGGTTCTGGCGCTGGTGGTGTCCCTGGCCGCCTCGCTGAACATCTTCATCGCGCAGCGCAGCCAGACCCTGCTGACCCTGGGGGTGCGCGACGCCGCCGAGCGGGTGGCGGCCATCGCGCGGCTGATCGAGGAGGCGCCGGCCGCCACCCGGCCGACCCTGGTTCATCGTCTCGATACGCCGGGATTCCGGGTGGGCTGGGGCAATGTGCCGCTGGTCGCCGTCGGGGATCGCGCCGGTCTGGGGGCGGAAATGGCCCGCCGGCTGCGCGCTGATTTCGGCTGGACCCTGGTGCGGGTCGCGGCCAACCTGCCACCCCCGCCGGGTCGGCGGATGCCGGGGCCGCATCTGGTCTTCCACGCCGGCGCGGGAACCAACGGCCTGGGGCCGGCCTTGCGCATTTCCGTGCGCCTCAACGACGGGACCTGGCTCAACGTTTTCGCGCCTTTGCACAGACCCGGCACCTTGTGGCGCTGGCGTTTTGTCGCGCCCTTGATCCTGTCTCTGGCCATGGTGATGGCCGCCGCCCTGTTGGCTGCCCGCCATGTCGCCCGGCCTTTCGGTCTGTTCGCCGCCGCCGCCGAACGGCTGGGGGTGGATGTGGCCGCGCCGGCCCTGTCGGAAACCGGCCCGCGCGAGGTGCGCCGCGCCGCCCATGCCTTCAACGTCATGCAGGAACGCATCCATCGGCTGGTTCGCGACCGCACCCAGATGCTGGCCGCCATCTCCCACGATCTGCGCACGCCCATCACCCGGCTCAAGCTGCGGGTGGAGTTCGTCGAGGAGGAGGCCGAACGCGAGCGCATGCTCGCCGATCTCGACGAAATGGAACGGATGATCGCCGCCACCCTGGCCTTCGCCCGCGACGACGCCGCTCATGAGGAACGCCGGCCCACCGATATCGCGGCCCTGTTGCAAGGGCTGATCGACGATCTGGCGGCGACCGGGGCCGAGGCCGCCTATGACGGACCCGATTCGCTGGTGGCGCCGGCTCGGCCCATGGCCTTGAAGCGGGCGATGGTCAACCTGCTCGACAATGGGGTGAAATACGGCTGCCGGGTGCGGGTGGCCTTGCGGGAAATCGGCGACGATCGGGGGCAGGGCGAGGTGGAGATCGTTATCGAGGATGACGGTCCGGGGATTCCCGAAACCGAACGCGAGCGCGTGTTCTCGCCCTTCGTGCGTCTGGAGGGCTCGCGGTCGCGCGATACCGGCGGCACCGGCCTGGGTCTGTCCATCGCCCGTGCCGCCATTCGCGCCCATGGCGGCGATATCGCTTTGGCCGAAGGGGCCAAGGGCGGCCTTCGGGTCATCGTCACCCTGCCCTCGGCGTAGAAGCCCCCGAACTCTCGACCTACGGCACCCGGAGGAGCGTAAGCGACGACTATGCGCGTTGAGCACGCCGCAGCGCCCGAAGGGCGCGAGGATAAGCCAAGCGCGAGCGCCGGCGCTTGAGGCCCAACCAAAAACCCGGGCGTTGTTCACGGCCAGAGGGGGCGATAGGATCACGATCCGGCAAAGGAAGGGTGGAATGACGGCGAAACGGATCGGCTACGGCGCGGCGGCGGGGCTGGCGGCTCTGGTGGCGGCCGGCATGGCGGCGGCGCAGGTGGTGCCGGATTCACAAAGCCAATTGTCCGAGGTGACCATCCCGTCCCCCGGCGTCACCCCCGATGGCGCGATCCGCTTGACCCTGGTGCAGGTGTTTTTTCCCGGCTTGCCGGCGCGGGCGGGCTGTCGCATGCAGATCCGTGCCTATAACGAGGGGCGCCAGCCGGTTTCATTCCGGGTTCTGGTCGATATCTCCTATTACGAAAAAAAGCCGGTCAACACCTGGCTGATCCCCTTTTTCAATCTTCAGCCGAACCAGGAGGTCTTGCGCCTTTATTCATGCGAGCGGGCACGGTATGTCCGCGTCCTGACCTCGTCGCCCTATGCCTGGCCGACCGCCTGTTCCATCGGCGGCGTCAGGAAATCGCCGTGCCCCCTGACCTTTCGGGTTCGTTCCGGCCTCGCCTTGCCGGGAATGAAGGCCTTGTCGGTGGTGGAACTGTCGCGGCCGCCCAAGAAAAAGAAGGGGGGTAGTCAGGGCGGCAGCGCGGCGGCGCCCACCTCCCGCAAATAGTGGGCGTATGATTTGTCGTAATTTTCGATATGATCGATCAGCCAATCATGCAGAAAATGGGTAAAGTCTTCGGATAAACCGCAGTTGTTTTCGGCCTTTATGCGGTCGGCGATGAACGAAATTTGTTCGATCAGTCTGGCATGCTCGGTCCGGTGCGGCCCGTATTCGGGATAGGCGTTTTTTACCATGCTCCGCTCTTCGCGGTCGAAATGGGTCAGCGTCAGGCTGACCAGATCGACGAAGGCTTCGTTGACGGCGGTGACATCGCCGTCAACCGCGATCACCGCCAGCAAGCGGGTGGTGGCGGTCGCCATATCCCGGTGATCCTTGTCCATGAAACCTACGCCGAGGATCGGACATTCCAGCCCGGCGGTGAGTGCGGCGTCCATTTTCGTGCCCTGTGACTGCGCAGTTCTGGCGATCCGATCCCGACGCTTGAAAGGCAAGCACCGGGATCGGATCGCCGGCCGAATTTTCACGGCCTTCGCGAGGGTAATACCAAACAACGATAAGCGCGACCCATCGTGTTCGGTGACTGTTTCCGCGCATCGGGGAAGACGGAGTCCTTGGCCGATAACCGGAGAACGATTCAGACATTGGATCGACACGGCCGCGCGTCAATCCAATGTCATCGCGTTCTGGACGCCCGGCCCAGAAATTCGTAGGTGACCCGGTAGCCGAGTTCGGTTCGGCCAAGGTGGCAGCCGAAAAGAAGGCCGTGTTCCACATAGGTCGCGCCCTGGCCGATATTGCCCCGGCGGCAGGCGCGTTCGATTTCCTTCAAGGTGGTGGCCGCCAGGGAATCGGGCGCAAGTCCGAGATGGGCGTGAATGGCCGACGAACAGCGGAACGGCCCCAGCATGTTGATGCGAATGACCAGATCGAATGTGCGTTTGGCCTGGGCGATGGCTTCCGCCCTGCTTGATTCCTCGTCGGCCTCGCCGGGCGGTTCAAGAACGGGGGACTGGGACGAGGAATCCGAGGAAACCGGAACATAAGCCATGGTCTACCTCCCGTGGTGATCCCGGTTATCGGCGGCAGGCGCACGTCAACCATGTTCTGGCATGGCATTCTGGCCATGTCGCCCAACCGCGGTCGGGATGTTCTTCCCGAGGCCGGCCCCCGTTCGATCAGCCGATCATGGCGGCGGGATTGCCGGTCACTACACCAATAGATGAACATTGTGCATTAAAACGGGGGCGGGAAAGCCTACGCGCCTGGGGAGGGTCGCGATCGGGTCGAACCGGCATTTAGACCGTGACGCAGAAAATCCGCATCACGGTCTAAATGCTTTATATTTGATATTTGGCCCTCTGCCTAAGCGCAGCCGTCCGGCTGCTTGGCCGCTCGCTTAATGCTCGCCGGAGCGACGCGGCCAAGATTTAGCCAGACGTTTCAGATTTCAGGCGCGTCGCTCAAGCGCCTGGAGGATGGCGAGGAAGGCGGCCACGTCGAGGGGTTTGTTCAGATAGTGGGAAAATCCCGCTTCCAGTCCGGCGCGCCGGGTGTGGGGGGTGGCGTCGGCCGACAAGGCGATCAGCGGAATGGCGGCCGTATACGGATCGCCGCGCAAGCGTCGCGCCGCTTCGATGCCGCTGATGCCGGGCAGATTGACGTCGAGCACGATGATATCGGGGCGGACGATCTTGGCGATTTCGATGCCCGCCTCGGCGGTGGTGGCGGTCAAAAGGGAGAAATCCGCCAGATCCTCGACGATATCGCGCATCAATTGGACGTTGGCCGAATTGTCTTCGACATAGAGCAGGGTTTTCCCGGCGGTGACGGGGCCGGCGGCCGGCGGCGCGGGCGCCGGCGACGAAGACCCGTCCATCCCGCTCCGGCGTTCCGGGGCCGCGGTCGCCGGCATTTCGATCCAGAACGTCGATCCGCGCCCGACCTCGGTCTTGAACCCGATGGCGCCGTCCATGGCCTCGACCAATTGTTTGGAAATGGTCAGGCCCACGCCCGTTCCCTCGATGCCGGTCGCTTCCGCGCCCAGGCGGTTGAAGGGTTCGAACAGATATTGCCGCTTGACCACGTCGATGCCGGGTCCGTCGTCGGAAATGGAAAAGCGCACGGCGCCGTTGGCCGATGGCGTCACCTCCAGGCGGACGGTGCCGGTGGGCGCATTGTATTTGACGGCGTTGGAGGCGAGATTGAGCAGCACCTGCTTGAGGCGGGTCTCGTCGGCCCGGACCCAGTCCGGCACGCCGGCGGCGAACCGCCAATCGGCGATGGTAAGCCGGGTGGCGCCGGCATAGGCGCGAATGAAATCCAGAACCTCGGCCAGCAGCGGGCGGATTTCGACGGGCTCCAGCGACAGGGACAGGCGGCCGGTCTCGATGCGCGCCAGATCGAGAACCTCGTTGATCAATTGCAGCAGATGCCTGCCGCCCTTGCGGATATGCTCGACATAATCCCGCTGCCGTTCGGTCAAGGTCGCCGTCGGGTTGCTTCCCAGCAACTGGGCGAAGCCGAGAATGGCATTCAGCGGCGTGCGCAGTTCATGGCTCATCGCCGACAGGAACTCGGACTTGGCCTGGGCCGCGGCTTCGGCGGCGTCGCGCTGGCGGCCGGTCCGCAGCGACTGGATGCCGAAGGCCACCGTATCGGCCAATTCCCGCAGCAATTCCACCTCGTCGGGGGTGAACACGTCGGGTTCGGCGGCGTAGGCGGTCAGCACCCCGAAAAGCGAATCCTGATGTTTCAGCGGCAAGGCGATGCTGGCGCGGTAGCCGCGCCGGGACGCGCTGTCGCGCCAGGGGGCGACGGCGGGATTGGCGGTATGGCTTTGGTTGATCTGGACCAGGCCGGTCCGCAGCGCGGTCCCGGTGGGGCCGCGCCCGATTTCGCGATCGCCGTCCCACGACAGGGCGATGCCGTCCAGATAGCCCTCCTCGTAGCCCGAGCGGGCGGCGACGCCGATCGATTTGCCGGGATCGTCCTCGGCCACCCCCACCCAGGCCATGACATAGCCGCCGGTTTCCACGAACAGCCGGCAGACGTCGTCCAGCAGATGCCGTTCGTCGTCGTTGCGCAGAATGGCGACGCTGCTTTCCTTGAGCAGCCGGAGCGCGCGATTGAGGCGGGCCTGGGTCTCTTCGGCCTCCTTGCGGGCCGAGATGTCCTGGGAATAGATGACGATGCCGCCGGTCTCGCCCGTCACCGTGAACCAGGGGCGCAGCTCCCATTGCAGCCACAATTTCCGGCCCTGGTGGTTTTCCAGCAAATCCTCGTCGGCGCGGACCACCTCGCCGGCCAGGGCGCGGCGGCGCGCGTCCCGCCAATGATCGGGGGCGCCGGGAAACACGTCCTCGTGAGTTCGCCCGAGGACCGCCGCGCTTTCAAGCTTGTACGTGTTCAGCCAATGGCGGCTGACCGCGACGAAACGCAGGTCGCGGTCCAGCATGGAGAGCGATCCGGGGGCGTTCTCGACGAACAGGCGCAGGATTTTCTGATCGTGCTGCAACGCCCCTCCCGTTTTCGGGGAGGTGTCGGCAGGGCCCCCGAAGGGCGCTTTCGCGGCGACGTTTCAGGCGACGATCCGGGGCCGGCGCCCCGGCCCATCGTCGCATCCCCCCAATTCGCCTGTAAGCTTAATCCTTTTTGACCGTCTTGGGCAGGTCGAGGCGCAGATGCAGTTCCTTGAGCCGGGCGGCATCGACGGTGGCAGGCGCGCCCATCAGCAGGTCCTGGGCCTGCTGGTTCATGGGGAAGGCGATGATTTCGCGGATATTGGGTTCGTCGGCCAGCAGCATGACGATGCGGTCGATTCCCGGCGCCGAGCCGCCATGGGGCGGCGCGCCGTAGCGGAAGGCGTTCAGCATGCCGCCGAAATGCTCTTCCACATGCTCCGCCGTATAGCCGGCGATCTCGAACGCCTTGATCATGATGTCGGGACGGTGATTGCGGATGGCGCCGGACGACAATTCGACCCCGTTGCAAACGATGTCGTACTGGAACGCCTTGATCGTCAGCGGGTCCTGGGTCAGCAGCGCCTCCATGCCGCCCTGGGGCATGGAAAACGGGTTGTGGCTGAACTCGATGGCTCCGCTTTCCTCGTTCATCTCGTACAGGGGGAAATCCACCGTCCAGCAGAACTTGAACACGTCCTTTTCGATCAGATCCAATTCGGTGGCCAGACGGGTGCGGACCTTGCCGGCGAACTTGGCCGCGTCCAGGGCCTTGGCGCAGGCGAAGAACACGGCGTCGCCGTCCTTGAGCCCCACCGCCTCGCGGATCATCGCCACCCGCTCGGCATCGAGATTCTTGGCGATCGGTCCCTTGGCGCCATCGGCGGCGTATTGGATGTAGCCCAGGCCGCCGGCCCCTTCCTCGCGCGCCCATTCATTGAGCTTGTCGAACCAGGACCGCGGTTGCGCAGCCCCGCCCGGCGCCGGGATGGCGCGGACCACCTGGCCCTTTTCCACCGCCTTGGCGAACAGGCCGAAGCCCGAACCGCGGAAGGCTTCGGTGACGTCGGCGATGATCAGCGGGTTGCGCAGATCGGGCTTGTCGCTGCCGTATTTCAGCATCGCCTCGTCATAGGCGATGCGCGGGAACGGCGCCGGGGTGACGGTGCGGCCGCCGCCGAATTCCTTGAACACGCCTTCGAGCACCGGCTCGATGGCGGCGAAGACCTCGTCCTGGGTGACGAAGCTCATTTCGAAATCGAGCTGGTAGAATTCGCCCGGCGAACGGTCGGCGCGGCCGGCCTCGTCGCGGAAGCAGGGCGCGATCTGGAAATAGCGATCGAAGCCGGCCACCATCAGCAATTGCTTGAATTGCTGCGGCGCCTGGGGCAGGGCGTAGAAATGCCCCGGATGCAGACGAGACGGCACCAGATAGTCGCGCGCGCCCTCGGGGCTGGAGGCGGTCAGGATCGGCGTCTGGAACTCGGTAAAGCCCTGTTCGATCATCCGCTGGCGCAGATATGTGATCACCTTCGAGCGCAGAACCATGTTGGCATGGACCGCTTCGCGCCGCAGGTCGAGATAGCGGTAACGCAGACGCATATCCTCGGGATAATCCTGGTCGCCGGCCACCTGCATCGGCAGCACCTCGGCCATGGACTGGATTTCGACTTCCGCCACCTGGACTTCGATCTCGCCGGTATCCAGGCGCGGATTGACGGTGTCCGCCGTGCGGCCGATCACCGTGCCGGTCACCGTCACCACGCTTTCCGGACGGGCCTTTTCCAGTTCGGGGAAAACCGGGCTGGAGACGTCGAGCACGCATTGGGTCAGTCCCCAATGGTCGCGCAGATCGACGAACAGCAGATTGCCGTGGTCGCGTTTGCGGTGGACCCAGCCGGACAGGCGGACGGTGGCGCCGGCGTCGGACAGTCTCAACTGACCGCAGGTGTGCGAACGGTACGGGTGCATGGCGCCTCTCCGGTGGCGGGCGGCCCCGCGCCGATCGCGGCGGCGGGGATCAAAGGATCGAAGCGGGGAAGAAGGCACAGGTGCCGTCTTTCGTCAAGGCGCCGGTTGACCCGGATTCCCCACGCACGCGCCGAAACGCGATCAAATCGGTGCCGGTGCGGGAAATCGAAGTTAATTTCGGCCTTGACGGCCCATCGGCGCCGTCGTCGCTTGCGTTGGTGGCGGGCCTGCGTGTATTGATCTTTAGTCATGCCGATTATTTCCGATTCTCAAGCGCTTGCGGCGCTATGCGAGCGTCTTTCCCAGGCGGATTACGTCACCGTCGATACCGAGTTCATGCGGGAAAAGACATATTGGCCGCAATTATGCCTGGTGCAGGTGGCCGGTCCCGATGAAGCCTGGGCCATCGATCCCCTGGCGCCGGATATCGATCTCGCGCCGCTTTTCGCCCTGCTGGCCGATCCCAACGTCATCAAGGTGTTTCACGCCGCCCGCCAGGATGTGGAGATTTTTCTGCACCTGACCGGACGGGTGCCGGCGCCGTTGTTCGACACCCAGGTGGCGGCCATGGTCTGCGGCTTCGGCGATTCGGTGGGGTACGAGACCCTGGCCAGCCAGTTGGCCCGCGCCCGCATCGACAAATCCATGCGGTTCACCGACTGGTCGCTACGGCCGCTGACCGACAAGCAGGTGGAATACGCCCTGGCCGACGTCACTCATTTGCGGGTGGCGTACGAGAAATTGCTGCACAAGCTGGATCAGAACGGCCGCATCGCCTGGCTGGCCGAGGAAATGGCCGAGCTGAACGATCCCGCCACCTATCAGGTGTCGCCGGAGCGGGCGTGGCGGCGGTTGAAGCCGCGGTCGTCGAGCCCCCGTTTCCTGTCGATCCTGCGCGAACTGGCCGCCTGGCGCGAGCGGGAGGCGCAGGAGCGCGATCTGCCCCGCCAGCGCGTCGTCCGCGACGAGGCGCTGATGGAGATCGCCGCCCATCATCCCGTCACCATCGCCGAGCTGGGCCGCACCCGCGGCCTGGGCAAGGGGCTGGTGGAAGGCCGCATGGGCCAGTCGATCCTGGCGGCGGTGGCGCAGGGCATGGCGGTGCCGGAACGGGACGCGCCGGCCCCGCCGGCCCGCAATGAACTGCCGCGCGGTCTGGGGCCGGTGGTGGAGCTGCTCAAAGTGCTGCTCAAGATGAAGTGCGACGAGCATGGGGTGGCGCAGAAGCTGGTGGCCAACTCCGCCGATATCGAGGCGATCGCCGCCGACGATTCCGCCGACGTGCCGGCTTTGTCGGGCTGGCGCCGCGAATTGTTCGGCGACGATGCCCTGCGTCTCAAGCACGGACGCCTGGCGTTGGGGTTTTGCACCGATGGGCGGCGGCTGCGTCTGGTGCCCCTGGATCCGCCTGAAACCTCGGCCGAAGCCGTTCTCTGATCGTTTCCTTATCCCCGGCTGCGGATCACCAGGGTCTCGCAGCCCAGACTCTTGGCCAAACGGTCGAAGCTGCGGTCGGATTCCACCGCGAAGGCCGGATTGCCGGCCGGTATCTCCAGGACGAGATCGGCGCCCTCGATGGTCAGGCCGGTCTGACGCAACAGATTGGGCGCGCCCCCCGACAGGGTGTGGGCCAGACGCAGGGCCTGACCGATGATTCGGGCCCGCATCAACGCGGCCTCGTCCAGCAAAGCGGTGGCGCGCTGGATCAGCTCGGCCTCCTCGCTGCCCTGGTAGCGGATGAAGACGGTCAGCGCGATGGCGGCGCGGTCGCAATGGGGCACGCCCATGAACGGCAGGCGCAGGATGCGCAGAAAAGCCTGTTCGGCGCGGTAATCGGGATGTTCGTTCCAGAATGCGTCCGAGACCAGACAGGCGGCGTGACGGATGCGGGCGTCGTGGGGGGCCTCGCCCGGAAACAGACGGCCGGTCCAGGTCATCAGTTCGTCGCCATGTTCGGGAAAGCGAAGGGCGTGGCGGGCGAGCTGCCGGCAGATCGACAAAAGCGGGTCCTCGGCCTTCAGCGCCGGCGGCAGGCGGGTGTAGAACTGGCCTTCGCGCATGCCGTAGATCGAAAAATTCATGCAGGCGGGCTGGACCCGGGCCATCACCTGTTCCAGCACCGTCGCCGCCAGCGGCAGGCCGGCCACCCGCTTCTTGGCCACGCCCGGAACCTTTTCCAGGCTTTTGCGGCTTTGGGTGGCCACCAGCCCGATGATGCGCCGCGCCTCGTGGCTTTCCAGGCCGAAATTGTCCAACACGGTCAGCGGATGCTGGGTCTGGCTGATGCAGATGCGCGCCAGGGCCCGCCAGGCGCCGCCCACCGCGTACAGGGTGGCGCCCCGCCCGTCCGCCAGCCAGGGAATCTGGCGCAGATGACGGTCGACGATCTCGGCGGCCACCAACCGGTCGTCGCCCGATGCCTCGGCCAGGCGCAACAGGCCCAAGGGCAGGGTGACATGGCTTCCGACCCTGCCGTCCTCCACCGTGATCAGTTCCAGGGAGCCGCCGCCCATGTCGCAGACGATGCCGTGGGCCTCTGGCGTGCCGCACAGCACGCCCATGGCCGCCAGCTCGGCTTCCTCGCCGCCCGAAAGCACCCGCACCTCGACCCCGTGATCCTGTTCGATGCGCCGGGCGAATTCGGCACCGTCCACGGCGTCGCGGACCGCCGCCGTGGCCAGGATGTCGATGCGCGCAAGCCCCATGGCCCGGCCCAGGGTGACGAACCGCCCCACCGCCGCCAGGGCCGGGGCGATGCCGTCGGGATTGAGCCGTCCGCTGGCGCCCAGGCCCAACGCCAAGGCGCAGACCGATTTTTCGTTGAATAGGGGAATCGGAACGCGCTTGGTCGCGTCATAGACGCACAGACGGATGGAGTTGGAGCCGATATCGACGATACCCACCGGCTCCTGCGCGCGCTCCGCTTCCATGATCCGCTCACATGGTCCGATCGATCAGGGGCCGCGGTCGGCGGCCCTTTTCAAGAGCGCTGCCGCGGCCCGACAGCGACGGATTGGTCATGAACCAGGTATGGGCGCTGAAGGCGCCGTCCTCGGCTTCCACCCGCCGATAGGCGCCGTCGGGACCCAGATTCCAGCTCTGCGCCCGATCCTTGAGATTGGCCACCATGATCTGTTCGAGAATCTGGCGGTGGACCGTGGTGTTCTCGATGGGCACGAAGGCTTCGACCCGCCAATCCATGTTGCGCGGCATCCAGTCGGCGGAGCTGATGAACACCTTGGCTTGGCGCGACGGCAGGCGGTTGCCGTTGCCGAAACAGATGATGCGCGAATGTTCCAGATAGCGCCCGACGATGCTTTTGACCCGGATATTGTCCGACAGGCCGGGAACCCCGGGCCGCAGGCAGCAGATGCCGCGAATGACCAGATCGATCTCGACTCCGGCCCCGGATGCCCGGTAAAGCGCGTCGATCAATTTCGGGTCCACCAGCGAGTTCAGCTTGACCCAGATCGCTGCGGGGCGACCGGCGCGGGCATGGGCGATTTCGGCCTCGATCATGTCGATGATACGGCCGCGCAGGCCCAGGGGCGCGATGGTCAGCTTCTCCATGCCGTCGGGCAGGGCGTAGCCGGTCATGTAATTGAACGCCTTGGCCGCGTCGCGGCATAGGGCCGGGTCGCAGGTGAAAAAGGACAGGTCGGTATAGATCTTGGCGGTGACCGGATGGTAATTGCCGGTGCCGAAATGGACGTAGGACATCAGGCCCGTGGATTCGCGGCGCACCACCAGGGAAATCTTGGCGTGGGTCTTCAACTCGATGAAGCCGAACACCACCTGGGCGCCGGCCGCCTCCAGGTCGCGGGCCCAGCGGATGTTGGCCTCCTCGTCGAAACGGGCCTTCAATTCCACCATGCAGGTGACCGATTTGCCCGCTTCCGCCGCCTCGATCAGCGCCTTGACGATGGGGCTGTTCTTCGAGGTCCGGTACAGGGTCTGCTTGATCGCCACCACCTGCGGGTCGTGGGCCGCCTCGCGGATGAACTGCACCACCACGTCGAAGCTTTCGAAGGGATGGTGGATCACGATGTCCTTCTTGCGGATGGCGGCGAAGGCGTCGCCGCCGAAATCGCGGATGCGTTCGGGAAAACGGGCGTTGTAGGGGGGGAACAGCAGGTCGGCGCGTTCGTCGGTGATCAACTGGTGGGTATCGACCAGACCGATCATCTCGTCGAACTCGAACACGTCGCCGTCATCCACCTGCATCTCGTTGATGACCAGGCGCTGCAATTCGCGCGGGATGCCGGTATTGAAGGTCAGCCGGATGACATGACCGCGGCGCCGGCGCTTCAGCGCCGTCTCGAACACCCGGACCAGATCCTCGGCCTCCTCGTCGATATCCATTTCGGTGTCGCGGATCACCCGGAACATGCCGGTGCCCTCGATCCGGAAACCGGGGAACAGATGGTCGAGGAACAGCAGCACCAGATCTTCCAGCGGCAGGAAGCGGATGGCGGCGCCGGGCAGGCGGATGAAGCGTTCGATCTGCTGGGGCAGGGGCACCAGGGCGCGCAGAACCTCGCCGTCATCCAGCCGGAACAGGTGCAGCACCAGGGCGATGCCGGCATTGGGGATGAAGGGAAAGGGGTGGGCCGGGTCGATGGCGAGCGGGGTGAGGACCGGAAAGATGTGGGCGAGAAAGCGGTTCTCCAGCCAGCGCATGTCGGCGCGGCTCAATTCGTCGGCATTGACCACGGCGATGCCGGTCTCGCGCAGCTCGTCCTTCAACTCGCGCCAGCATCTTTTTTGCGTCGCCAGGATCGACGCCGCCTCGCGGTTGATGGCCGCCAATTGTTGGGCCGGGGTCAGGCCGTCCTGGCTGTGGCTGACCACGCCGGCTTCCACCTGGCCCTTGAGACCGGCGACCCGAACCATGAAGAATTCGTCGATGTTGGACGCGGAAATCGACAGGAACCGCACCCGTTCCAACAAGGGGTGGCGGGGGTTGAAGGCTTCCTCGACCACCCTGGTGTTGAAGGCCAGCCACGACAGTTCGCGATTGATGAACCGTTCCTTGGATTCGATCGTGATGGTTCCGGGGTCGATGGCGCCGGAATCGATGGCGGGCGCCTCGACGGAATGCAGGGTCGTCACGGGGGTCTCCGAACGGCTGGGCCGGAGCGGGATGCGACCCGGTCGAATCGCTTCGCGCTCTATGGCACGGAACCCGACCTTTATATATCCTTGAACCGGCGCTGTCATGAGCGGGAAGCCCGAAGCCGTAAATGCGTCATTTGTTTCTTCTCCGTCATGCCAAATCCAGTTGGGACGACACGTCGGTCGCCGATTTCGACCGGCCCTTGAACGGGCGCGGGCGTCAGGCCGCGCGACGGATGGGCGCGCATCTGCGGGCGATGAAGGCGTCGCCCGATCTGGTCCTGTGTTCGGCGGCCAGACGCACCCGCGAGACCCTGGACGGCGTCGGGACGGCCGTGGGCGGCGCCGAAATCCGCTTCGATCGGGGCCTGTACGCGGCCACGCCGGACCGGCTGCTGGCGGCGCTGCATGGGGTCGAGGACCGGTTTCGCCGGGTCCTGTTGATCGGTCACAATCCGGGATTGGAGCGATTGGCGGGTATGTTGGTCGGTGAGGCGGGGGAGGCGGACATTCTGGCCCGGATGCGCGGGAAATTTCCCACCGGCGCCTTGGCGGTGCTGGTCACCGATATCGCCGCCTGGACGGCCCTCGGTCCCGGCGCCTGTCGGCTGGCCGCTTTCGTTCGGCCCGACGATCTGAAAGAGGAATAAACCTACTCGGCGGCCAGCGGGCGGCGGGCGGCGGGCGCGCCGGCGACGGCTTCGGACAGAAGCGGCGCCAAATCCGGCAGGTCGGCCAGGGCGCAAAGCTGGTCCCAGGACAGGCTGCCCTCGCCGAACAATTCGCGGATCAGGACGGCGAGGTCGTGAAGGCTGAGCGGCGAGGGCTCGCCCGCCGCTTCGCCGGGCGCCGTTTCGCCGTCATTGCCGGTCGGCGGGGCCGTATCGTCGCCATGGGTGAAGTCGAGCATTCCGGTGCCCTTCCTCCGTTCAAAGCGCTGTCGCGGGCGAAGGCGTCGCCTCGCCCGGTCCAGCCGTGAGACTTGGATGGTGCACGTCTCGTGCCGCAAAACAGATTGCGTTTTTTCAATCGGTTGCGGATCGGAGGGCGATAGTCGAGGCAGAAACTGCCCGGCGAAAAAGGCGGCCGTGGGCAAAATTTGCCGGGCCGGCTCCACGGGACCCGTCCGCCGAAACCGTTTGGCTGGTGGCGCGGGGGGCCATGTATAATAATCGGTCCGACGGCGGGCGGGGCGACGCCCATGGTTACGGAGGACGCGGATGAGGCGGTATCGGTATGTGGCGGCGGCGGTTTTGGCGCTGGCGTCGGCGGGCGGCGCCGCGCGGGCCACCGGCATCTATCTGGCGCCCCATCAGGCCATCTACAAGATGAGTCTGGCCACCACCCGGCCGGGCAGCGGCATCGTCGGCGCCGACGGCACCATGACCTATAAATTCGCCGATACCTGTTCCGGCTGGGAGGTCGAGAACCGCATCGCCATCACCTATGCCTATAGCGAGGGGGCGGTGGCCGCCACCACCACCGATTTCGTGACCTGGGAAGCCAAGAACGGTCTCAGCTACCGCTTCCATCTGCGCAACACCCGCGATGGCCGGGTCACCGACGACATCAGTGGGACCGCCCGTTTGCGGCCCGGCGGGCGCGGCGGCGTGGCGCGGTTCACCCGGCCCGAAGCCATCACCATGACCTTGCCGCGGGGAACCGAATTTCCCACCGCCCAGACCCTGCAATTGATGCGGGCCGCGCGCGAGGGACGGCGGACGCTGTTGCGCACCGTGTTCGACGGTTCCGATCTCGACGGCCCCTACGAGATCAACGCGCTGATCGCCCAGCCGGGAATTTCCGCCGGGCGGAGCGGCCACCTGAAGGTTTCCGGCCGCGGAGAACGCCGCCTGCTCCGCACCCGTTCCTGGCCCATGCGGCTGGCCTTCTTCCCCCTGGACCAGCAGGTTTCGGTGCCCGATTTCGAGATGGGCATCGATTACCACGCCAACGGCGTCGCCCAAAGCGTCACCCAGCGCTTCAAGAATTTCAGCCTGCGGGGAACCCTGGCCCATCTGGTGGCGCTGCGCCGCCCCCGCTGCTGAGGCGTGGGGACGGCGCCGGCCGGTCACATCGTCAGAAGTCCCGTTCGACCTTGAAGGCGTCGATCAGGATGTCCATGGCCACCATGCGCGCGGCGTGCTGGATGCCGTCCAGGATGTCGGCATCGCTCCAACCCAGGGCGCGCAGGGATTCGATATCGGCTTCGCTCACGGTTCTCGGCGCTTTGGACGCCTTGACCGCGACCTTGACCATGGCGCGTTCACGCTCGCTGAGGGGGGACTTGTCCAGGTCGGTCTTGGCGGCGGCGACCTGATCGGCGGTCCAGCCCGCCCTTTCGATCAGAAAGGCGGCGTTGCGATCGATGCAATAGGCGCATTCGGTGCCCATGGAGACCAGCATGCGCAGGGTGGCCAGGGTGGCGAAGCTCAGCGTGGGGTGGCTCATGTAATAGCCCATGGCCTCGACCTGCTGGCGCAGCCACAGCGGATTGGCGCTCAACACCCGGAGCGGCGTCGGCACCCCGCCGAAAAAGTTGGTGATCTGCGCGTAGATGTCGGCGACCTCGCCGGTCGCGGTTTCGGGGGCCTGGGTCTTGATCGAAGCCATGTCGACTCTCCTATGCTATGGAAACCGTATGAAAAACCCGTTTGGGGGAAACCCGCTTGAGGGAAATCCCCGAAGGGATTGGCGTGGCGCGCGTTTGCGCTTAAATTATGTAGTGGACGCTATATTACCGGATCGGTGCGGTCAACGGTTTTATAGTGATTACTAAAGTATGGGTGGTCATATGGGGCGTCCCCGCAAATTCGATACGGACCGGGCGATCGAGGTCGCCTCCGACCTGTTCTGGCGAAAGGGCTACGACCAGACCTCGCTCCAGGATCTGACGGCGGCCATGGGGATCAGCGCGCCCAGCTTCTATTTCGCCTTCGGCAGCAAGGAGGCGCTGTTCATGCGGGTGGTCGAGGCCTATCGCCGCGAGCGGGTCATCGCGGTGCGGCAGGCCTTGGCGCGCCCGACCCTCGGGCAGGCCCTTGCGCGGATGTTCGAGGTGGTCATCGAATTCCTGACCGATCCCGCCCATCCGCCCGGCTGCATGATCATCAACAATTCCCTGCCCTTGGACGAAAGCCATTCGTTCCGCGTGGTGCTGGCCGAACAGCGCGAAGAATGGCGTTTGCGTCTACGGGACCGGCTGGAACGGGCGAAGGCCGAGGGGGAGGTTCCGCCGGACGGATTGGAGTCCGACGCCCTGTCGCGTCTGATCGTCTCGGTGATGTGGGGGTTCGCGGTCGAGGCGCAGTCGGGCACCAGCCGCGAGGCCTTGATCAAGGCGCGGGACGCCTTGCTGGCCCTGTTGGGGGGCGATCATGCCGGCCATAACCATGCGGCGCCGCGCACGCCCGAAGAATCGCCGTGGCGCGGGGGTGACAGTCTGGTGTCCACCCGGTCCGAGAACACGTAATCCCCCCACAAGGCGGGGACGGTCCGGTACAGGCGTTCCATGCCGGACAGGCCGCCGCCCAACACCACCACATGGGGATCGAGGATGTTGATCACCGAGGCCAGGGCGCGGGCCAGACGGCGTTCGTAGCGGACCAGGGCCGCCTCGGCGGCGGCATCGCCGCCTTTCGCCGCCGCGGCGATTTCGGCGGCGCCGATCGTCCCGCCATGGTCGCGGGCCAGCCCCGGTCCCGACAGAAAGGTTTCGATGCAGCCCGACCGGCCGCAATAGCAGGGCGGTCCCGGCCGTTCGTCGTCCGTGGGCCAGGGCAGGGGATTGTGGCCCCATTCGCCGGCGATGGCGTTGGGGCCGGCCAGCAGGCGGCCGTTCGCCACCAGCCCGCCGCCGACTCCGGTTCCCAAGATGACCCCGAACACGATGGCGGCCCCGGCGCCGGCGCCGTCGGTGGCCTCGGACAGGGCGAAGCAATCGGCGTCGTTGGCGATGCGCACAGGCCGCTTCAGGACCCGTTCCAGATCCCGGTCCAGCGGGCGGCCGATCAGCCAGGTGGAATTGGCGTTCTTGACCAGACCCGAGGCCGGGGAGATGGCGCCGGGTATGCCGATTCCCACCGTGCCGGTGGCGCCCAGCCGGCTTTCCAGCCCGTTCACCAGTCCGGCGATGGTGGTCAGCGTGCCGTCATAGCGGCCCTGTTCGGTGGGCACGCGCAGACGCGCCAGTTCGCGTCCGTCGCGCCGGTCGATGGCGATCGCCTCGGTCTTGGTCCCGCCAAGATCGATGCCGATGCGCAGCGATGGGGAATCCGCCATCAGGCGGCGCAGATGTTTTCCGCCGATTTCACGCAGTACAAGCCGTACAACGTATCGATCACCGCCCCGGCCTCGCATCCCGACAGGGAATAATAGATGGTCTGGGCCTGACGGCGGGTCTGCACCAGGGAATCGCGGCGCAGGCGGGCAAGGTGCTGCGACAGCGCCGATTGGGACAGACCGATCAGACGCTCCAACTCACCCACCGATTTCTCGCCGTGCAGGAGCTGGCACAGAATCATCAAGCGATGCTCGTTGCTCATGGCTTTGAGCAGCGTGCTGGCGCGGCGGGCGCTTTCCTGAAGTTTCTCCAATTCCATATCCGGCGGCCTCATGAGCAGCGAATTTGAATATATAATATCACTGATCTTAATGTCTCGCTTCCCCAATTCGCACAAGGATCATGGGGGGATTGGCGTGTCGCCGAAAAATTGCGACACGCGGGGGGCTTGAGCGAGAGCCGCTTGCGATGCTCAGGCGCGGACCGTGCGCGACGGATTACCCGTGAACGGCGGTCAGGGCCTGACCGAGCGCGGCCATGGCCGTAGCCGTGATGGCCTGGGCGGTCAGGCCGCTTTTCTCGTATTGGATGGCGGGCTGATCGTGATCGAGGAACTGGTCGGGCAGGGTCAGCGGGCGCACCTTCACGCCCCGGTCCAGCGCGCCGGACAGGGCCAGGAATTGCAGGACATGGCTGCCGAAGCCGCCGATCGAGCCTTCCTCGACGGTGATCAGCACCTCATGGTCGCGAGCCAGGCGCAGCACCATTTCCTCGTCCAGCGGCTTCATGAAGCGGGCGTCGGCCACCGTCGTCGACAGGCCGCGGCTGGCCAGATCCTCGGCCGCCTTCAGGCATTCGCCCAAACGGGTGCCCAGGGACAGGAGCGCGACCCGGTTGCCTTCGCGCAGAATCCGGCCCTTGCCGATGGGCAGCACCTCGCCGCGGTCGGGAAGGTCGATGCCCACGCCTTCGCCGCGCGGATAGCGGAACGCCGACGGGCGGTCGTCCAGGGACGCGGCGGTGGCCACCATATGCATCAATTCGGCCTCGTCGGAAGGCGCCATCAGCACCAGATCGGGGATGCAGCCGAGAAAGGCGAGATCGAACGCCCCGGCATGGGTGGCGCCGTCGGCGCCCACCAGACCGGCGCGGTCGATGGCGAAACGCACGGGCAGCTTCTGCAGGGCGACATCGTGGATGAGCTGGTCGTAGCCCCGCTGCAGAAAGGTCGAATAAAGGGCGCAGAACGGCCGGAACCCTTCGGCGGCCATGCCGGCGGCGAAAGTCACCGCATGCTGTTCGGCGATACCGACGTCGAAACAGCGGCTGGGGTGCAATTCGGCGAAACGGTCGAGGCCGGTGCCGGCGGGCATGGCGGCGGTGATGGCGACGATGCGGTCGTCCCGTTCGGCCTCGGCCACCAGCGCCTTGGAAAAGACCGAGGTATAGCTGGGGGCGTTGGCCTTGGGTTTGGCCAGGGCGCCGGTGACCACGTCGAAGCGCCCGACGCCGTGATATTTGTCGGCGGCCGCCTCGGCCGGCGGATAGCCGCGTCCCTTCTTGGTGACCACATGCACCAGAACCGCGTTGGAATCCTTGGAATCGCGCAGGTTCTTCAGAACGGGCAGCAGGTGGTCGAAATTGTGGCCGTCGATGGGGCCGACATAATAGAAGCCCAGTTCTTCGAACAGGGTGCCGCCGCCGCTCACCATGCCGCGGGCATATTCCTCGGCGCGCTTGGCGGCGCGCTCCAGGGGCGGCGGCAGCATCGCCGCCAGATCCTTGGCCAGATGGCGCAGATGGCGATAGGTGCCCGACGATAACAGCCGCGACAGATAGGCGCTCATGGCGCCCACCGGCGGCGCGATCGACATGTCGTTGTCGTTCAGGATGACGATCAGCCGCGAACCCAGGGCGCCGGCATTGTTCATCGCCTCGTAGGCCATGCCGGCGCTCATGGCGCCATCGCCGATCACGGCGACGACATTGTTGCGCTTGCCGGCCAGATCGCGGGCCACCGCCATGCCCAGCCCGGCCGAAATCGAGGTCGAGGAATGGCCGGCCCCGAACGGATCGTACTCGCTTTCCGACCGCTTGGTGAATCCCGACAGGCCCCCGCCCTGGCGCAGGGTGCGCATGCGTTCCCGGCGGCCGGTCAGAATCTTGTGGGGATAAGCCTGGTGACCCACGTCCCAGATCAGCCGGTCGCGGGGGGTGTCGAAGACGTAATGGAGCGCCACGGTCAGTTCCACCACGCCCAGTCCCGCGCCGAGATGGCCGCCGGTCATGGACACCGCCTGGATCATGTCGCGGCGGACCTCTTCGGACAATTGGGGCAGATCCTCGGGCGCCAGGGTCCGCAGGTCGGCGGGATCGGCGATGGCGTCGAGCAGGCGCGTCTTGCGATCGGATAAGGAATTGGTCATGAAATCGCCCTTCGCGTCACGAACGCCGTTCGACCACGAAACGGGCGACGGCCTGCAACAGGACCGCCCGTTCGTCGAACATGTCGAGATGGCGGGATGCCTGTTCCGCCAGCATATCGGCCTGGGCGCGGGCGCGTTCCACCCCCAGCAGCGAGACGAAGGTGGCCTTGCCGGCATCTTCGTCCTTGCCCACCCGTTTGCCCACTTCGGCGGCGTCGCCCTCCACATCCAGAAGATCGTCGGCGATCTGGAAGGCCAGCCCCAGATCGTGGGCGTAATTGCGCAACGCCAGGCGCGCCTGGGACGGCGCCTTGCCGAGGATGGCCCCGGCCTCGCAGGAAAATCCGATCAGCCGCCCGGTCTTCATCTGCTGAAGCCGGGTGATGGCCGGCATGTCCTGGGCGAACTGGCTGGCCCGAAGGTCGATCATCTGGCCGCCGACCATGCCGTCGGCGCCGCTGGCATGGGCCAGGGCCGCGACCAGCTCGCAGCGCACGGCCGGGTCGGGATGGGTGGCGGGATCGGCCAGAACCTCGAACGCCCGCGTCAGGAGGGCGTCGCCGGCCAACAGCGCCGTCGCCTCGCCGAATTGGCGGTGGCAGGTGGGCCGGCCCCGGCGCATGTCGTCATCGTCCATGCAGGGCAGGTCGTCATGGATCAGCGAATAGCAATGAACCATCTCGACGGCGCAGCCGACGCGCAGCGCGGCGTCTTCCGCCACGCCGAACAAAGCCGCCGAGCGCATCGCCAGAAACGGCCGCAGCCGCTTGCCGCCATCCAGGGACGAATAGCGCATGGCTTCATGCACCACCCGTTCCGGTCCGTCGGGCAGGGGGATCAGGCGGTCCAATTCGGCATTGACGGCAAGGGCGTCTTGATGGAGAGCCTCGGCCAGGGAAGGCGGGGTATCCGCTTGGGTCACGATGGTCCTTTTCACTACTGAATGGCGGACGGGTCCGTCGAAAGGGTGCCGTCCGGCCCCAGGGCGATCCGATCGACCCGGGCCTGGGCGTCGCGCAAGGTGCGTTCGCAATGCTGTTTGAGCAGCGCGCCCCGTTCATAGGCGGCGATGGATTCGTCCAGACGCTGGGTGCCGGCTTCAAGCGCGCGGACGATGCGGTCGAGTTCGGCCAGGGCCTCCTCGAAGCCGAGGGCGGCGATGTCGTCGGGAATGTCCTGTGCCCGGTCCTCGGCGGAGGCGGTCGGGTGGGTATCGGTCATGGCAAGGACGTGTCGGTCATGGCAGGGTCCGGGGCGCGGATTCATGTCCGGGGCGCCGGGTCGTTCATCGCCGCGGACCGCCATAAGGGGCGGGCCGTCACGGAACGACCCAGCAAAGGGGCGAAGTGTACGTTTGCGTAGGTTTGATGGCAAGGGCTGTGGTAATCGGCTTTGGCCGATTGCTTGGTTTGTTGGTTGGGGGAGCTTACGCTTGGTTTATTGGTTGGGCCTCAAGCGCCGGCGCTCGCGCTTGGCTTATCCTCACTCGCTGCGCTCGCTCCGGCGCGCTCAACGCGCATAGTCGGCGGCTACGCTCCTCCGGGTGCCGTAGGTCGAGGGGTGTGGGGGCGGGGATACCGTCAATCGCCCATCAAAGCGCGGACGTGACGGCGGACCGATCGGGCCAGGGCGTCGGTATCGTAGCCGCCTTCCAGCACCGAAACCAGACGGTGGCCGGCGCTGGTCGCCGCCTGCGCCGCCAGGGCGCGGGTGACCCAGGCGAAATCCTCCTCGGTCAGGCGCAATTGGGCCAGAGGGTCGGCGGCATGGCCGTCGAAGCCCGCCGACACCACCAGGAAATCCGGGGCGAACCCGGCCAGGGCCGGCAGGATGATCTCGTCATAGGCGCGGCGGAAAGCGTCCGATCCCGATCCCGGCGGCAGGGGGACGTTGACGATGCGCCCGGCCCCGCCGGTCTCGCCGGCCGCGCCGGTTCCCGGATAGGCGGGGTGCTGGTGGGTGGAGGCGTAGAACAGGCCCGGTTCGTTCCACAGGATGTCCTGGGTGCCGTTGCCGTGATGGACGTCGAAATCCACCACTGCCACCCGGGCGAAGCCGTGATGGTGCCGGGCGCGCAGCGCGGCGATGGCGGCGTTGTTGAACAGGCAGAATCCCATGGCGGCGGCGTGCTCGGCATGGTGGCCGGGAGGGCGCACGGCGCAAAAGGCGTTGCGGGCGCGGTTTTCGGTCAGCGCGTCCACCGCCGCGATGGCGGCGCCGGCGGCGGCCAGGGCGGCCTTGCCCGATCCCGCCGAAAGCACCGTGTCGGAATCGATGTGATGGGGCGTCCCGTCCCTGGGCACGGCGGCCAGAATACCGTCCACATACCCCTTGGCGTGGGCGGGCGACAAATCTTCGCGGTCGGCCAAGGGCGCGGTTTCGCGGTCGAGCCAGGTGAATTCCTCGCTTTCCAGGATTCCGGCGATGGCCCGCAGCCGGTCGGCGCGTTCGGGGTGATGGGGGCCGGTATCGTGGTCCAGGCAATGGGGATTGGTGTAAAGCAGGGTCGGCAAGGCCATGTCCTCGGGCTATGATCCGGCCTTTCCATGATGGCGCCAACCCGCGGCTGGGAAAAGGGAAGGACGATGGCCCGGAAGAGAATCGATCAGCGTCTGGTGGATGAAGGGCTGGTGGAAAGCCGCGCCCGCGCCCAGGCCCTGATCATGGCCGGTCTGGTCACGGCCGGCGGCCACAAGGTGGACAAGCCCGGCACGCTGGTGGCCGCCGACGCGCCTCTGGCGGTCAAGGGCCGGGACCATCCCTGGGTGTCGCGCGGCGGGCTGAAGCTGGCCGCGGCCATCCGGCAATTCGGGCTGGAAATCGCGGGGCGGGTCTGCGCCGATATCGGCGCTTCCACCGGCGGCTTCACCGATGTGCTGCTGTCGGCCGGCGCCGCCCGGGTCTATGCCGTCGATGTCGGCCATGGCCAGTTGGCCTGGAAGCTGCGCACGGACGAGCGGGTGGTGGTGTTGGAGAAGACCAACGCCCGCTATCTCGGCCCGGCCGAGATTCCCGAGGCGCTCGACGTGGTGGTCTGCGACGCCAGTTTCATCGGCCTGGAGACCATCCTGCCGGCGGCCATGGCGCTGGCGCGGCCGGGGGCGGTGCTGGCGGCCCTGATCAAGCCGCAATTCGAGGTGGGCAAGGGCCGGGTCGGCAAGGGCGGGGTGGTCACCGATCCCGCGCTGCATGACGAGGTCTGCCGGCGCATCGAAGCCTGGATCGACGCCTGTCCCGGCTGGCGGGTCAGGGGCCTGTGCGACAGTCCCATCCTGGGGCCGGAAGGCAACAAGGAATTCCTGATCGTCGCCGATTACGACGGCCCGGAACAATCCTGATCGCACCCGGCTTCACCAAACCGTCATCCCTTTGTCTTCGAGACTTCCCGTAGAGTCCCGGTTTCAGGGACGGAAGGCCGTCCGGGATCTGGGGGCGAGGGAGCATGGGAATCCAGGATTTCGAGTTCGATACCGGCATCGATGCCGATGCCATCGCCGCCTTGGCGTTTCGCCTGACCTGGCCCGGTGAGCATCGCGCCGCGCTCGCCGGTCCGGTCGGCCCCCGCCGCCGTCTGGTCTTCGCCCGGCGCCCCGCCGGCAAGCGGGCGGCCGGCAAAAGGTCGCGGCTGGCGCTGTTGCTGCCCCGATCACTGCGTCGCAAGCTGGCCGGCCGCCGTCTGCCGCTGGCCGGCTGGCCGGTGGCTTTGTCGGTGCCGTCGCCGGACAGCCTTCACCCCCGGATGCCGTCGGTGAAGCTGACCGGCACCCCGCTGGACTGATCCGACGCCTTCCGGGCGGCGATAGGGTGCCGCCGCCTGGAAGCGGCGTCGGGCCGCCTGAAACCCCCCGCGGCGTCATGCCGCGCCTGAAACCCCGCGGCGGCGTCAGGCCGCCTGAAACGACATGTCGAGCGCGTATCCGGCGGCCCGCACCGTGCGGATCAGATCGGTGTCGGCATCGGTGTTGAGCGCTTTGCGCAGGCGGCGGATATGCACGTCCACGGTCCGCGGTTCCACATAGATGTCCGGCCCCCAGACCGCGTTGAGCAGTTCTTCGCGCGAAAAGACGTTGCCCGGATGGTGCATGAAGAATTGCAGCAGCCGGAACTCGGTCGGTCCCAGATGGATGGTGCGGTCGCCGCGGGTCACCCGATGGGCCGACAGATCCATGCTGAGATCGCCGTAATTGAGCACGCCCTTTTGCGGCACCGGCTGCACCCGGCGCAACAGGGCGCGGACGCGGGCCATCAGTTCGGGAAGCGAGAACGGCTTGGTGATGTAATCGTCGGCGCCGGTGTTCAGGCCCCTGATCTTGTCGCCTTCCTCGCCGCGCGCGGTCAGCATGATGATCGGCAATTCGCGGGTGGCCTGCTTGCGCCGCAATTGCCGGCAGATCTCGATCCCCGACAGGGAGGGCAGCATCCAGTCCAGGATCACCAGATCGGGACGGCGTTCCGCCACCATGGTCAAAGCCTCCTCGCCGTCGCCGGCGTCGCAAACCCGGAACCCGTCCTTTTCCAGGTTGTAGCGCAGCATGGTGACGAGGGCGGCCTCGTCCTCCACGATCATGATCAGGGGTTTCATGCTTGTCCTCCCCAAGCCCAGTATGGTTTCGGGATTGATGTCTGTTCCCGAAGGCGCCTCAGTCATCCTTGTCCGCTCCTTGTTCGGATTCAATGCCGGCACCTTTGGGACGTTCGCCCTGGATATTGGTGCCATTGACGATGAAATGCACGGTTTCGGCGATGTTGGTGGCGTGATCGCCGATACGCTCGATGTTCTTCGCCATGAACATCAAGTGGGAGCACGCGGTGATGGTTCGCGGGTCCTCCATCATGTAGGTCAGAAGTTCGCGGAAGAGGCCGGTGTACATGTCGTCCACCTCCTCGTCGCGGGTCCAGACCTGGAAGGCCTTGTCCACGTCGCGCTCGACATAGGCGTCCAGCACGTCTTTCAGGATCTCCTGGACGATTTGGGCCAGGTGCAGGATGGCGGGAACCGGCCGGGCCGCCGGCAATTGGTTCAGCACCAGCGCCCGTTTGGCGACGTTGGCGGCGTAATCGGCCACCCGCTCCAGCTCGCCGGAAATCTTCAGCGCGGCGACGATATGGCGCAGGTCGCCGGCCACCGGCTGGCGCAGGGCCAGCATGCGCACGGTCAGGTGCTGGACCTCCTGTTCCATTTCGTCCACCCGCGCGTCGCCGGCCACCACCCGCGCCCCCAGATCGGAATCCCGCCGGGCCAGGGCGCGCAATGCCGCCGACAACTGAGCCTCGGCCATGCCGCCCATCCGGGCGATGGTGTTGGTGAGGTGCGACAGTTCATCGTCGTAGGATCGTACCGTGTGTTGAATCATTCCCTACCCTTCCTCAGCCGAACCGGCCGGTGATGTAGCCCCGCGTCAGGGGGTGTCCGGGATTGGTGAAGATCTGTTCGGCGCCGCGGCCGACGCGACAGCCGACCAAGGCGAGCACGGGCAGGGCCAAGGCCGGCACGGCGATCTGCATTCCGGGAACCGTATCCGCTGCTGGTCGTCTCCCCGGCCGTCGCAACGGTTCCATCCAAGATGACGACGCCCTCGTCGATCCGCCGGCCGGGCGATGTCCGAAGAGACCGCGCCCCGCGCCCGCGAACGGTGACACGCCGTCCCTCGCCGCCCGATCATGGTTTCGGGGGCAGGCAACGGCGAAGTCCACTCTACCGGGGGCGTGTTACGGCTCTAAGGCGCATTGATGAACATTTTATGACAAGCGCATGTGGCGGCGGCGGCCGGTCTGGCGCGGGATTCGCAAAAAAAAGACCGTGACGCGGGGCATCCGCGTCACGGTCCATGACAAATATCGATTTTCGGTTCAGCCGGCGCGGCTGTTGCGAATGGCTTTGATGTTGCCGGCGTAATCCTTGGTCTTGAACACCGCCGAACCGGCCACCAGCGCGTTGGCGCCGGCCGCCACCACCTTGTGGGCGTTCTCGGCCGTCACGCCGCCGTCGACTTCCAGATCGATGGGGCGGTCGCCGATCATGCGGCGGATGCGGGCGATCTTCTCCAACTGGCTGTCGATGAAGCTCTGGCCGCCGAAGCCGGGATTGACGCTCATCACCAGGATCAGGTCGAGCTTGTCGATGACGTATTCGATGATGGTTTCGGGCGTGGCCGGGTTCAGCGACAGGCCGGCCTTCTTGCCCAGCGAGCGGATCAGCTGCAGGGAGCGGTCGATATGGCTGTCGGCCTCGGCATGGACGGTGACGATGTCGGCGCCGGCCTTGATGTAATCCTCGATATAGGGCTGGGCCGGATCAATCATCAGATGGACGTCGAACACCTTCTTGGTCCAGGGGCGGATGGATTTGATCACCGGCGGGCCGAAGGTCAGGTTGGGGACGAAATGGCCGTCCATGACGTCGATATGGACCCAGTCGCAGCCGGCCTCGTCGATCGCCTTGACCTCGTCGCCCAGGCGGGCGAAGTCGGCGGACAGGATGGAGGGAGCGATCAACGGCGACATCGGCGGGGTATCCTTGAAAAAGAATCCATGGGGAATGAAAACCGCGGGCGGGGGACGCCCGCCCGCGGAATCAGCAGGGTTGAAGATCAGTTGATCTTGGGGTCGAGCGCGCCCTTGGCGTAGCGGTTGCTCATTTCCTCAAGACCCACGACCTTGATCTTGGAGGCCTGACCGGCCGAACCGAACGCCTCGTAGCGCTGCTTGCAGATGTCGGTCATGCCGGTCTGGGCTTCCTTGAAGAACTTGCGCGGATCGAAGTCCTTGGGCTTGTCGGCCAGGTACTTGCGGATGGCGCCGGTGGACGCCATGCGCAGGTCGGTGTCGATATTGACCTTGCGCACGCCGTGCTTGATGCCTTCGACGATTTCCTCGACCGGCACGCCATAGGTCTGGCCCATGTCGCCGCCGTAATTGTTGATGATCTGCAGCCAGTCCTGGGGGACCGAGGACGAGCCGTGCATCACCAGATGGGTGCCGGGGATGCGGGCGTGGATTTCCTTGACCCGGTCGATGCGCAGGATGGCGCCGGTGGGCTTCTTGGTGAACTTATAGGCGCCGTGGCTGGTGCCGATGGCGATGGCCAGGGCGTCCACCTGGGTCAGCTTGACGAATTCGGCGGCCTCGTTGGGGTCGGTGACCAGCTGGGAATGATCCAGCTTGCCCTCGGCGCCGATGCCGTCCTCTTCGCCGGCCATGCCGGTTTCCAGCGAGCCCAGGCAGCCCAGTTCGCCTTCGACCGAAACGCCGCAGGCATGGGCCATCTTCACCACCGCGGTGGTGACCGAGACGTTGTAGTCCCAATCCGCCGGGGTCTTGCCGTCTTCCTTGAGCGAGCCGTCCATCATCACCGACGAAAAGCCCGACTGGATGGCGCGCACGCACACCGCCGGCGAGGTGCCGTGATCCTGGTGCATGCACACCGGGATATGCGGATAGGCTTCGAGGGCGGCCAGGATCAGGTGGCGCAGGAAGGCTTCGCCGGCATATTTGCGGGCGCCGGCCGATCCTTGCAGAATCACCGGGCTATCGGTGGCGGCGGCCGCCTCCATGATCGCCTTGACCTGCTCCATGTTGTTCACGTTGAACGCCGGAAGGCCGTAATTGTTTTCGGCCGCGTGGTCCAGCAACTGCCGAATGGAAACGAGGGGCATGATCACTTCTCCCTAAAGATCGTTCTCGTCTGTTCGCCGTATGGGACCGGGTTGGTCGGAAACGGTCCCGGTCCCGTTTTTTGGGATTTTGATTTGGCAAGATCGGCCGCGGGGGCGCTCCCACCCCCGCGAGACGATTCTTACAGTCGGGCCGTGGCCGCTTCGACAACCGCGTCGGCGGTGATGCCGAAATGGGGGTACAGCTTCTCGGCCGGGGCCGAGGCGCCGAACCCGCGCATGCCGATGATGGCGCCCTCGGTGCCGACATAGCGTTCCCAGCCCATGGTGCCGAGCGCCTCGACGGCGACGCGGACCGTGCCTTCGCCCAGAACCGCCTTACGATACGCCTCCGGCTGGCGGTCGAACAACTCCCAGCACGGCATGGACACAACCGCGGTACCGATGCCCTTCTCTTCCAGCTTGGCCTTGGCCTCCATGGCCATGGACACTTCCGAGCCGGTGGCGATCAGGGTGACCTTGCGGGCCGAGCCGGCCTCGGCCAGGACGTAGCCGCCCTTGGCGGTCAGGTTTTCGGCGCCGTTGTCGGTGCGGAGCGTCGGCAGGTTCTGGCGCGACAGGGCGAAGACGCTGGGGCCGGTGGCGTTGAGCAGGGCGGCCTCGTAAGCCTCGATGGTCTCGATGCCGTCGCAGGGGCGGAACACCAGCACGTTGGGAGTGGCGCGCAAAGCGGCCAGGGTCTCGATCGGCTGGTGGGTGGGGCCGTCCTCGCCCAGACCGATGGAATCATGGGTCAGAACGTAGAGGACCCGCTGTTCCATCATCGCGCTCATGCGCAGCGCCGGCCACAGATAGTTGGCGAAGATCAGGAAGGTGCCGCCGTAGGGCAGGAAGCCGCCATGGAGCGACAGGCCGTTCATCACCGCGGCCATGCCGTGTTCGCGGATGCCGTAATGGATGTAGCGGCCGCCGAATTGGCCGGGCGCGATCGAGGGCGCGCAGGCCTTGGTGTCGGTCAGGTTGGAATGGGTGAGGTCGGCCGAACCGGCGATCATTTCCGGAATGGCGGCGGTCAGAACCTCCAGCGCCTCCTGGCTGGCCTTGCGGGTGGCCCATTTCGGCTTATCGGTGGCGACCTTGGTCTTGAACGTCGTCACCGTCTTCTGCCAGCCGTCGGGCAGGCGCCGTTCCTCGGTACGGGTGAATTCGGACTTCCTGGCCGCGTCCAACTTGGCGAAACGGCCTTCCCAGGCCTTGCGCTCGGCCTGGCCGCGGCTGCCCGCCGCCCGCCACGCGGAAAGCACATGCTCGGGCACCTCGAAGGGGGCGTGGGGCCAGTCGAGGTTGGACCGCGCGCCGGCGATTTCCTCGGCGCCCAGCGGCGCGCCGTGGGTCTTTTCGCTGCCGGCCTTGGTCGGCGCGCCGTGGCCGATGACCGTCTTGCAGGCGATCAGGGTCGGCTTGTCGCTCTTGCGGGCCTTTTCGATGGCCTTGGCGATGGCCTCCGGGTCATGGCCGTCCACCTTGATGGTGTTCCAGTGGGAGGCCTCGAAGCGGGCGCACTGGTCGTCCGAGGTGGACAGGGCGGTGTCGCCGTCGATGCAGATGTGGTTGTCGTCCCACAGCACGATCAGCTTGTTGAGCTTCAGATGGCCGGCCAGCGAGATCGCCTCCTGGCTGATGCCTTCCATCAGGCAGCCGTCGCCGGCGATGGTGTAGGTGTAATGGTCGCAGATGTCCTTGCCGTAGCGCGCGGCGCGCATCGCCTCGCCCAGGGCGAAGCCCACGGCGTTGGTGATGCCCTGGCCGAGCGGGCCGGTGGTGGTTTCGGCCGCCGAGACATGGCCGTATTCGGGATGGCCGGCGGTGCGGTAGCCGAGCTGGCGGAAATTCTTGATCTGCTCGATGTCCATGTCCTCGTAGCCGGTCAGATAGGCCAGCGCGTAGAGGAGCATCGAACCGTGGCCGGCCGACAGGATGAAACGGTCGCGGTCGGACCAGCGCGGGGCCTTGGCGTCGAATTTCATGAAGCGGGTGAACAGCACGGTGGCGACGTCGGCCATGCCCATGGGCATGCCGGGATGGCCGGATTTGGCCTTTTCGATCGCATCCATGGCGAGAAAGCGGATGGCGTTGGCCATCTCGGCATGGGTGGCGGCCTTGGTCGCGGGTGCGTTCATCGTCTGATCCTCTTCTAGAGAACGGTGTGGCCGAGCGCGGCCTTTACAAGGTGATAGGTGACAAGCAGTTCCGACAGGGCCAGGGGGTGACTCATGGCCCGTTCGTTGCGCTCATCGATGTATTGCCCAAGGCGGGCGTGCAGGTGGTGGGCCTCGGGAATAAGGCTCCACAACAGATCCTCCACCGCTTTCGCCCGCTTGGCGTCGATATCGCCGTGAATGTCGAGCACATCCACCGGCTTGCCGTCAATATCGCGTGCGAGATGGAGACGAAATCCCGACTTGCCGCCGGCGTCCAGCACCGGCGTCAGATCGGGGTGGGGCAGGGTCGGACGCAGCGTGTGGCGGACATTGAGCCGTGGTCCGCTTTCCTCGCTGTCATCCTCGGGCGGGAAGAACCGCACGACGATGTCGGCGAAGGTGCGCTGCGGCCGGATATGGGCGACGGCGTCCTTTTGCCGGCGCTCGATCTCGGCCAGGGCGGCATCCGCCCCGTAACCGCGTTCGGCGCGGTCGCGCTTGATCTTCCAGCGGGTGCGCAGCCGGTCGTCCGGGTCCAGGAACACCTTGACGTCGTAGCAGTCGCGCAAGGCCCGGCTGTGGTAGCCCAGCAGCCCCTCCACCAGGATGTAATCCTTGGGTTCCAGATAGATCGGCCGTTCCAGGGTGCCCTTGCTGTGGTCGTAGACCGGCTTCAGGATCGGCTGGCCGTCCCGCAACAGGCGCAGATGCTGTTCCAGGATGTCGATATGGTTGGCGGCCGGGTCGAGCGCGGTGATCCCCTGGCGCGCGCGTTCGGCGCGGCTGGCGGCGTGGTAATCGTCGGTTCCCAGAATGGTGACCCGTTCCGGACCCAGGATGGTGGCGATGCCGGCCGCCAGGGTGGTCTTGCCGGCGGCGGAATCGCCGACGATGCCAAGGATGATGGGGCGTTCGACGGCGCGATGGGCGGGCATGGGGCTCACCTTTCCCGCCGGTGCCACGAGGTCAGCATCTGGCGCGCTCCGGCGCCGCCGCCGACCATCAGGGTCTGGGTGCGATCGAAGGGGCCGCCGCGCTCCACGCCTTCCAGCAGCAGGCCGGTGGTGATGCCGGTGGCGCAGAACACCGCCTTGTCCGAACGGATCAATTCGTCCACCCGCCGCCAGTTCCGGGTGTCCAGGCCCGCTTCCTCCACCGCCCGGCGCTCGGTGGCGAGCTGGGGGTCGAGGCGGGCCAGGAATTCACCGCCCATCATGCGGATGGCGGTGGCCGACAGGATGCCCTCGGGACAGCCGCCGCTGCCCATCAGGGCGTCGATGCCGGAATTGGGAATGGCGGCCATCAGGGCGCCGGCCACGTCGCCGGCGGGATACAGGGTGACCCGCGCCCCCAGGGCGTGGATGCGCGCCACCAGATCGCGATGACGGGGCTTTTCCAGGATATAGATGGTCAGTTCGTCGACCGGCTTGTTCAGCGCGTCGGCCAATTGGCGCAGGCGGTCCTCCACCGGCGCTTCCGGGTCGATGCGGCCCTTGGCCGCCGGCGGAGCGGCCAGTTTCTCCATGTAAAAGGCCGGGCCGGGATCGAACATGGTGCCCGAAGGCGCCATGGCGATGCAGGCCATGGCGTTGGTCATGCCCTTGGCCAGAAAACTGGTGCCTTCCACCGGATCGACGGCGATGTCCCAGTCGGGGTCGCCGTCGGCGCCGCCCAGACGCTGGCCGTGATAAAGCTGGCAGGTTTCGTCGCGCGGACCCTCGCCGATCAGGATGCGGCCGTCGACCTTCAGCGCTTCCAGGCTTTCGGCCATGGCGGCGATGGCCGCCGCGTCCCCCTGGGCACGGTCGCCGCGTCCCAGCCAGCCATAGGCCGCGCGGGCGGCCGCCTCCGTCGCCTGACGCAGGTCGTAGGCGCTGATGGCGCATTGGCGGGACTCGCGCTGAGACTTCAATTCCTGCTCGTGCCTGGACACCGAAAAGGGGCCGCTCAGCGACCCCCGTCATGCTGCCGGAGTGTGCCTACCCGAAGCAAGGGGCAGAACACCCACCCGGATGGAAGGATGAACTCTTGTTGATGGGGGTGAACCTACCCTTACAGGTCGGCCTCCCCCTTTCTGTCCCGCTCTAACGGGTTTCGCGACCCTTTAGATAGAAGGCCACCGCCTGGGCGCGATTGCCCACCCCCAGCTTGTCGTAAAGGTTCTTGAGGTGGAACTTGACGGTGTTGAGCGAGATGTCCAACTGCCCGGCCATCTGCTGGTTGGTCAGTCCCCCGGCCAGGGCCGCCAGCAACTCGCGTTCGCGCGGGGTCAGGCCGGCCAGGGGATCGGCGGCCAGACTGGAAACATCGATGAACGGGAACACCATGCGTCCCGCCGCCACCGCCAGCACCGTATCCAGCAATTGTTCCGGCGCTTCGCGTTTCGAGCAGAAACCGGCGGCGCCCAAGGTCATCGCCTGACGCGGCACATCGGGGTTGCCGCTGCCGGTATAGACGACGATGCGCGGAAGGTCGGTGCGCCCGCGCAGGGTTTGCAGGACCGAACGGCCGTCCATATAGGGCATTTCCCAGCCGATGACCCCGACGTCGAACGGAATGCGTTCGATCGCTTCCAGGAACCGTTCGCCATCGGCGGTGGCCGCCATCAGGCAGAATCGGTCGTCGGCGTCCAACAGTCGGATCAGGCTACTTTGGAGCAGTGGGTTCTTTTCGGCGATGACGATGTCGATCGGCCGACCGGTCTGGGCACCCATAATTTGGTCCTTATCCTCCCCCCCGGGCTGTTTTTTCCTACCCGAGAGAGGGACATCATACCCATGGCTCGGCAAGGTGCAATTGTTTCACGCCGTTGTGGGAAATCCGGGTTGAGCCGGGGGCTTGCGCAAGAACGCCGCCGCGATGCACGCGGCGGCGCTCTCATCTTGCGAGCCGGTCGCGGCGATCAGTCCGAACGCGCAGGCGATCGTGGCTGGCCGCATCCGGTTCTGGTCGCGAGGGCGCGACTTACTTCTTCAGGGTCGCCAGATATTCGGCGACCGCATGGGCCGTCTTCATGTTGTGGGTGCCGAAGAAGGGCATGCGGTTGCCGGGGACGACCTTCTGCGGATCGTCGATATAGGCGGTCAGCTTCTTCACGTCCCAAATCCAGCCGGCCTTCTTCATGGCGGCGGAATACTTGAAGCCGGGCATGGTGCCGGCCTTGCGGCCGACGACGCCGGCCAGGCTCGGGCCGATCTTGATGACGCCCGGCTTGGTGCTGTGGCAGGCCGCGCAGACCTGGAACTCCGCCGGGGCGGCGGCCTTGGCGGGGGTGGCGACCGACGCCAGCGTGGCGGCGGCGACGGCGAAACCGGCCAGATGAGAAAGCTTCATCATATTCTCCATAAGGATACCAGAAACCGATACGAGCGCCATTATCGCAGCTCGCACCCTCGACGACCAGGGCGGTCGCCGACATTCGGCGGTGGTGCCCGGGATTGTCGTCCGGTCGCGAAAGGACGACCACGCAGAACCAAACGCCCCACCCACCGGGCGGATGCGCGCCTTCCGTTCCATGTTGCATTTCCCCCCACACCTCGGACAAGGTACGGGCACGTTCGCTGGGCGCATTAATACCTAAAATTTTGTGGTCTTTCAACATTCCGTGCGGTCGCCCATGCCTGTAAATCCCACCATTTCCGCTTCGCCGTCCCAGACGCCGCCCCCCTGGTCCGGCCTTCCCGTCGCGGCTTGTCTGCCGGCCCTGCGGACCGCTCTGGCCGGGCCTGGCGTGGCGGTGGTCGAAGCGCCGCCCGGCGCCGGCAAAAGCACCGGAATTCCTCTCGCCTTGCTGGGTGAATCCTGGCTGGCCGGGCGCCGGTTGGTGATGCTGGAACCCCGGCGTCTGGCGGCGCGGAGCGTGGCCGCCCGCATGGCCTCGCTGTTGGGTGAAGAGGTGGGCGCCACCATCGGCTACCGCATCCGCCTGGAGTCCCGCGTCGGCCCCGACACCCGCATCGAGGTGGTGACCGAGGGAATCCTGGGCCGCATGCTTCAGGCCGATCCCGCCTTGTCCGGGGTGGGGGCGGTGATCTTCGACGAATTCCACGAACGCAGCCTGCATGCCGATCTCGGTCTGGCCCTGTGTCTGGAGGTCCGAAGCGCCCTGCGCGAGGATCTGCGGCTGGTGGCGATGTCGGCGACCCTCGACGGCGAACAGGTGGCGGCGCTGCTGGGCGGGGCGCCGGTGGTGCGGACCGAGGGACGGGCCTTTCCGGTGGAAACCCGCTTTCTGTCCAGGCCGGACCCGCGCCGTTTCGCCGAGGCGGCGGCCGCCGCCGTCGTCGGGGCCCTGCGCGACGGCGAAGACGGCGACGTGCTGGTGTTCCTGCCCGGCCAGGGGGAAATCCGGCGGGTGGCGTCCCTGTTGGAGGGGCGCACCGATGCGATGGTGATGCCGCTTTACGGCGACCTGTCCCAGGCCGACCAGGATCGGGCGTTGGGGCCGGTGGCGGACGGGCGGCGCAAAGTGGTGCTGGCCACCGCCATCGCCGAAACCAGCCTGACCATTCCCGGGGTGCGGGTGGTGGTCGATGGCGGGCGCATGCGCGTGGCCCGCTTCGACCCCGCCACCGCCATGACCCGGCTGGAAACGCTGCCGGTCAGCCGGGCTTCGGCCGATCAGCGGCGCGGCCGGGCGGGGCGGTTGGGGCCGGGCCTGTGCTATCGGTTGTGGTCCGAGGCCGAGGACCGCGCCCTGGCGCCGCGCACGCCGCCGGAAATTTTGGCAGCCGATCTGGCGCCGCTGGCCCTGGATCTGGCGCGGTGGGGGACGACGGATGCCGGCGATCTGGCCTGGCTCGATCCGCCGCCGGCGGCCTCTTTGGCGGCGGCCCGCGCGCTGCTGGACGGGCTGGGGGCCGTGGACGAGGCCGGGCGCATCACCGCCCATGGCAAGGCGATGCACGATCTCGGCCTGCATCCGCGTCTGGCCCATATGGTGCTGGAAGGGGCGCGGATGGGGCTGGGTGGGCTGGCCTGCGACATCGCCGCCCTGTTGTCGGAGCGTGACATATTAAAAGGTGTGCGCGACACCGATCTGCGGTCGCGGCTGGAAATCCTGCGGGGCGGACGCGACGATCACCATATCGACCGCGGAGCGGTCGCGCGGGTGCGGGCGGCGTCGCGCGACTGGCGGCGACGGGTCGGCGGGGATCGGGAGGGCGGTTCGGCCTCGGCCGGCCTGCTGCTGGCTTTGGCCTATCCCGATCGCATCGGCAAACGCCGGGCGGCGGGGCCGCGCTACGCTTTGTCGGGGGGCGGCGGCGCGGTTCTGGACGAAACCGATCCCCTGGCCGCGTCCGACTGGCTGGTGGCGGCGTCGCTGGACGGCGATCGCCGCGAAGCCCGTATTTTTCTGGCGGCGCCCGTGACCCTGGCCGAGATCGAGGGCGAATTCGCCCGGTCCATGGTGGTCGAGGAATCGGTGAACTGGGACGGGCGCGAGGAGGCGGTGATCGCCCGCCGCCGGCGCCGGCTGGGCCGGCTGACCCTTGAGGAAAAGCCGCTTTCCGATGCCGATTCGGAGGCGGTGCGAACGGCGATGATCGCCGGCATCCGGGCGTTGGGGCTGGATTGTCTGCCCTGGAGCGCGGAGGCGTCGGGATTGCGGGCGCGGGTGGCGTTCGCCGCGCGCATCGAGCCCGACGGCGGCTGGCCCGACTGGTCGGATGCCGGGCTGCTGGACGGGCTGGAGGACTGGCTGGCGCCGGCTTTGGACGGGATCAGCCGGCGGGCGCATTTGGCCCGGCTCGACGTGGCCGCTCTGTTGACGGCGCGGCTGGGCGGCGACCGGCGGCGCCTCGATTCCCTGGCCCCCACCCATATCGCCGTGCCGTCGGGCAGCCGGGTGGCGGTGGATTACGGCGGCGACGTGCCGGTGCTGGCAGTGCGCTTGCAGGAAATGTTCGGTTGCGCCGATACGCCGCGTGTCGGCAACGGCAAGGTGCCGGTGCTGCTGCATCTGTTGTCGCCGGCCCGCCGGCCGTTGCAGGTGACGGCCGATCTCGCCGGTTTCTGGAAGGGCGCCTACGCGGCGGTGAAAGCGGACATGAAGGGCCGCTACCCCCGCCATCCCTGGCCCGACGATCCCCTGGCGGCGGCGCCCACGGCGCGGGCCAAGCCGAGGGGGCGGTGATCCGGGTTGTAGATTTGCCCGCGATCTTCACGCGCATGTATCGAATGGCCGCAAGGGGGGGATCATGCGCATGGATGGTCGCGAAATTTATCTTTTGCAAAATCGCGTGATATTCATATAAGTCATTTCCATGAAATTTTGGCACGTATTCCTTGCGCTTATCTTGTTGGTGCAGGCGATGAGGTGAGATGCTCTATGATTGGTGGTGGGACGGGCGCGACGGTGGCGCCGGAAATCCTGATGGATATCGTTCAGGCGCAGACGGAGATCGCGCAGCAGAACTTGGATCTCGGTCAGGTGATGACCTTTGTGACCGGGCGGGTTCAAAAATTGACCGGTGCCGCCGGGGCGATCGTCGAACTGGCGGAAGAGGACGACATGGTCTACCGCGCCGCGTCGGGCATGGCCGCCGGGAAATTGGGTTTGCGCCTCCGGCGGAACAACAGCCTGTCCGGTCTGTGCGTCGCCCAGAGGCAAGTGCTGCGCTGCGACGATTCCGAAACCGATCCGCGGGCCGACCGCAACGCCTGCCGCAGGGTCGGTCTGCGCTCCATGGTGGTGGCCCCGCTCAGTCACCGCGATACCGTGGTCGGCGTGCTGAAGATCACGGCAGCGGACGCCGGTCATTTCAGCGATACCCATGTGCGCATTTTGGAAATGATGAGCGGGCTGATCAGCGCCGCCATGTTTCATGCCGCCCAGGTCGATACCGACGATTTATACCACAAGGCCACCCATGACGGCCTGACCGGCCTGGCCAATCGCGCCCTGTTCTACGACCGTCTGCGCCAGGAACTGGCCCTGGCGCAACGGCAATCCTCGCGCCTGGGGTTGCTCAGTCTCGATATGGACGGGCTCAAACCGATCAACGACACCTTTGGTCACCGGGCGGGGGACGCGGCGATTCACGAGATGGGCCGGCGCATCAGAGGGGTGTCGCGGCGGACGGATACGGTGGCGCGGCTCGGGGGCGACGAGTTCGCCGTCATCATGGTCGATATCGATGATCGCGACGCGGCGATGCGCCATGTCGATCGCCTTTCGGCCGCTATCGGCGAGCCCTTCGCATTCGAAGGCCGCTCGCTGCCGCTGGGGGCCAGCGTCGGCCTGGTCACCTGTCCCGAGGACGGGGCCGAACTGGACGTGCTGATGGAAAAGGCGGATCAGGCCATGTACGCGATCAAACGCACCCGCGCGACCCACCGGGTTTCCGTCGCGTCCTGACGGGGATCAGGGTAATCGGGTGAAGGCGCGTTGGAGCGGAGCGACTAGGCCGTTGAGGCCGCCGCAGCGTGCGGAGAGGCTCCATCGGGGCCTCGGAGCGCAAGCGAGGATAGCCAAGGGCGCGGACGCGCCC
>JAJZUL010000028.1 GCA_021848545.1 Pseudomonadota bacterium | reverse complement strand
TCTCAGGGGCAGGAAGTCCATCAGGTCTTCAAGATAGGAGGCCTGTAGCAGTGGAATCATGGCCGCCACCCGATCCTTGGCCGATGGCGACACCTGCAGCCGCAGAATCATTTCCGCCTGACTCTTGACCTGATGGTTTTGAATGATCGGCACCACCAGCAATCCAAAATCGACATAGGCGGGTTGGGTCGCTACGACGACGTGCTGTCCGGCCGGCGCCGGATGGGTTGGCGCCAGGCCCAATTTTGCGAGAGGATTGATGCCCCAGTAATAAAGCCCGCCGACAACGGCGCCCAGAATCAGCAAAAACGCCAGGATGATGACGATGATCCGACCCACGTCCCTACCCTCTGCTCGCGATTCTCATCCGGATGCCGTCGACACGAAATGGCGCCAGCCGGTCCTGGGCACCGCCATCACCTGCCCCTTGTCATCCACGACCGTCACCCCCTCGCCGACACCGACGGTGCCGATGGCGGTAAGCGGGACATCCAAATCCGCGGCCAAAACTTGCAGCGCCGGCCCGGATGCATGCGGCGCGGTAAACAGCAATTCGTAATCATCGCCCCCGGTCAGCATCGTGGCAAGCAGCGCGTCGTTTTCCACCAGCACCGCGCGAGCCGCCTTTGATACGGGCACGAGAGGCGCCGAAATGCGGGCCGACACACCCGAAGCCGCGCAGAGATGACCCAAATCCTGGATCAGGCCGTCCGAGATGTCCATACCGGCATGGGCGACGCCGCGCAGGGCCTGCCCCGTCGCAATGCGCGGCTGGGGCAAGTGATAGCGGTCCAGAAGATAGGCGCGGGCATCCGGGGTCAGAGCAGGGAACTTGCCTTCGGCAACCGCCAATCCCAAAGCACCGTCGCCGATGGTGCCGCTGACCCAGACGGTGTCCCCCGCTTTTGCCCCGCTACGCAAGATCGCCGCCCCTTTCGGCACGCGTCCCATGGCCGTCAGTGAAAGCGTCAGCGGACCCGACGTCGCTACGGTATCGCCGCCGATCAAAGCGCAGCCGAAGCGCGACAGATCCTCGCCCAGTCCCGCGGCGAAGCGCGTCAACCAGCGGTGATCCGTATCACGGGGAAAAGAGGCCGCCAGCAAGACGGCGAAAGGAGCCGCCCCCTTGGCGGCGAGATCCGACAGCGTCACGCGAATCAGTTTGCGCGCGATGAGATCCGGTGCGGTGTCGGGAAAAAAGTGAACGCCCGCGACGATGGTATCGGTGGTTAGCGCCAAATCCGTCGCGGGCTCGCCGGCGACGAGCGCGACGTCGTCGGTCAGGGCCATCGCCCCTGGAAAATCCCGGGAGAGAGGTGCCCAGAGTTCGGCGATCAGCCGAAATTCGTCCATCGCCCGGCCTCATTCCTTATGGCGCGGTTAAGAGCCCGACCCGAAACTCGCCATGGCGATTTTCGGGGCGGGCTCTAAGAACGGGCTCCGGCGCCCGGAGCGAATTCATCGGGACGCAGCGTCCTGGCGATCCGATCGAGCACGGCGTTGACCAGTCCGGGTTCCGGGCCTTCATAAAAGGCATGGGCTATATCCACATATTCCGAGATGGCGACCCGGGCCGGCGTGGCCGGCCGGGATTTGATCTCGAACGAAGCGGCTCGCAGAATAGCCCGCAGCACCGCCTCAAGCCGCTCTATGGTCCAATCCCGCGACAAGGACTCCCCGATCAGCGAATCAAGCGCATTGCGATCGTTATCGGTCCCCATCACCAAAAAATTCATCAATTCATCGTCGGGATCGGCCATCCGCCGATCCTCCTCCCGCCTTTCCTTGAATTCCGCCAAGGCGGTTCCGGCGTCAAGGCCGGTCATATCCATGGAATACAAGGTCTGTACCGCGGCCAGACGGGCGGCGCTACGGCGGGTGGCGCTAATATTGGCTTTGTGGCGGGCAGGTGGTTCGGTCATCGGTCACAGCATCAAGTCGCGCTTGATTTCCATCATCCGCAGACAGGCCCGAGCCGCCATGCCGCCGACATCCTTGCGGCCCGGATCGGAGCGCACCAGGGCCTGGGCCTCGTTATGGACCGTCAACACGCCATTGCCCAAAGCCAGACGATGAGCGACCGACAGATCGCCGATGGCCCGCATGGCATGGGTGCAAATATGGTCGTAATGGTCGCTTTCGCCGCGAATCGCGCAGCCAAGGGTGACATAGCCGTCATAGCGCGCGGAAATACGGCCCTGGCGTTGGGATTCCAGCGCAAATTCCAAAGCCGCGGGAATTTCGTACAGGCCGGGCACGACGATGATGTCGATATCGACCGTCGCGGCCTCCAATACCGTGGTCACCCCGCGCAGCAGGTTATCGGCGATATGGTTGTAAAACCTCGCCTCGACGATCAGTACGCGGGCCATCTTTCTCTCCTGGGTCATCCAGGCCCCCTCCCTCCTGTCACGGGGAAACGGGGCGTTCCTTCAATCGATTCCGACGCTCATCCGAAAGTCGCACCCTTGCGACCCCGGGCATCATTTCACCGGAATCGGCCTTTGCTCGACGACTTTAAGGCCGAAACCTTCGAGTCCCACGATGGTCTTATGCGTGTTGGACAGCAAAATCATCTCGCTAACGCCGAGGTCGAGAAGAATTTGCGCCCCCACACCGTAATCGCGAAGCTGGGAACCGCCGTCCTCCCCCTGGAGTTGGGTGCGGACCTGATCCGACAGGCTCGTCGCCCGCGGCTCGCGCAGCAACAGTACCACCCCTCTTCCATGCGTCGCGATCATATCCATGGCGGCATGCAGCTGGCCGGCCTTGCCCGATCCCTGATCGCCCAGGACGTCGTCCAATATGTTGACGGCGTGGACGCGCACCATCACCGGACCATCGCCCTTGATGTCGCCTTTGACCAGCGCGATATGTTCCGCATAGGCAATGGTATTGACATAGACCGACATCCGCCAGTCGCCGCCCCATTTGGAATGGAACGAGGTTTCCATCTCCCGGCGCACCAGCTTGTCATGGCGACGCCGATAGGCGATCAGATCGGCGATGGTCGCGATTTTCAGGCCATGCAACTGGGCGAAGGCGACCAGATCGGGCATGCGCGCCATGGTGCCGTCGTCATTCATGATCTCGCAGATCACACCGGACGGGTTGAGACCGGCCATGCGGGCGATATCGACGGCCGCTTCCGTATGGCCGGCGCGTTCCAGAACGCCACCGTCCCGCGCCATCAGCGGAAAGACATGGCCCGGCGTGACGATATCGCTCGGCCCCTTGGCCGGATCGATGGCGGCCTGGACGGTGCGGGCACGGTCGGCGGCGGAAATGCCGGTGGTCACCCCTTCCTTGGCCTCGATCGACACCGTGAACGCCGTCTGCATGCGCGTTCCATTGTCGGAACTCATCAATCGCAGGCCGAGATGCTCGACCCGTTCCCGGGTCAGAGTCAGACAAACCAGCCCACGGCCATGTTTGGCCATGAAATTGACGGCGTCCGGCGTCGCCATTTGCGCCGGTATGACAAGGTCGCCCTCGTTCTCTCTGTCCTCGTCATCGACCAGGATGAACATGCGGCCCTCACGGGCGTCGGCAATGATGTCCTCAATCGAAGAAAGGTAGTCGTGATATTCCGACACGGTCATTCCATTCGCTATTGCCGTGGGCGAAGCGGCCGGCGCATTCGCCGGTATCCGCCCGAAGCGGCGTCACCATTCTCCATCGCGTCCCGAACCCGGCTTCCTTTTAGGAAATCCAAGGATCACGGCGCGAGAAGGCGGGCAACATAGCGCGCAAGCATGTCGATTTCCATATTCACGACGTCATCCTCGCGTAATCCGCCAAGGGTCGTCGCCGTTTGGGTATGCGGGATGAGGTTGACGCCGAACCGGCGCCCATCCACCTCGTTCACCGTCAGCGACACGCCGTTCAGGGCGACCGACCCTTTTTCCGCGACGAAACGGGCCAGATCGTCCGGCGCCTCGAACGTGAAACGGACCGATTGATTGTCGGGAACCCGCCCCACCAGCCGGGCCACGCCGTCAACGTGACCGGAAACGATGTGGCCGCCCAATTCATCGCCGACCTTCAACGCCCGCTCCAGATTGACCCGCCGGCCCTGGCTCCAATGCGACAAGGTCGTTTTCGACAAGGTTTCTGCCGATACCTCGACGGCATGCCAGTCGGGACCGGTTTCCACCACGGTCAGGCAAACCCCGTCATGAGCGATCGAGGCGCCGACCGCGATCGTTGCCGTATCGTAATGCGTCACGATCTCGAACCGCGTTTCCCGCCCGTCGCCGCCATGCGCGGCGCGAACCGTACCGATATCCGTGATGATGCCCGTAAACACAGCGTGTTCCTCAAAGTCTTTCATACAATTCCAGAGTGTCGTTACCGGCGCGCCGGCTTTCCAGCAAAGCGAAATGCGGCGTTTGCGACAGATGGTCGACACCGAACGCCACCGCCGCCGGCAGTCCGTCGCCGCCCAACAGCCGGGGAGCGCGCAGCCATGCCAATCGATCCACCAGACCGGCACGCAGCAACGCGGCCGATAAGTGGGCGCCACCTTCCACCAGAACGCGGGTCATGCCATTGGCGGCCAGGGTCTCCATGGCTTTTTCCAGATCGATGAGGTGATCCCTCCCCGGAGACGCTTTCAAAATCTTGACACCGGCATCGGTGTAGGCCCGAGCGCGGGCTTCATCATGGTCCGGCAGCGTTATGACCCAGGTCGCAACGCTGCCCGCGGTTTCCACCACGCGGCTGGTCAGGGGCAGACGCAAACGGCCATCGACCACCACCCGCACCGGCGACCGGTCACTCATTCCCGGTAGACGGCAGGTCAGATCGGGATCGTCGATCAGAGCCGTACCGCTGCCGACCAGGATCGCATCGCTTTCCGCCCGCAGAATGTGGGCCACGGCCCGAGCCGTCTCGCCCGTGATCCATCGGCTTTCGCCGGAATGGGTGGCGATGCGGCCATCCAAGCTGGTCGCCAGCTTCAAGGTGACCAAAGGCCGGCCGGATTTGACGGTCATGAAAAAGCCGGCATTAAGGGCGCCGGCTTCGTCCGCCAGCACGCCCAGGTCCACCGTCACGCCGGCGGCGCGAAGGCGGTCGAGACCGCGACCGGAGACACGGGGATCGGGATCGGTGACCGCGACCACCACCCGCGCGATGCCGGCGGCGATGAGCGCATCCGCGCAAGGCGGTGTTTTTCCCTGATGGGCGCAGGGCTCAAGCGTGACGTAGGCGGTGGCACCCTTGGCGGCGGTCCCCGCCATGGCCAGTGCTTCGCTTTCGGCGTGGGGACGCCCGCCCGGCTGGGTCCAGCCTCGACCGACCACAAGCCCGTCGCGAACGATGACGCACCCGACGGCGGGATTGGGCCAAACAATTCCCAGACCGCGACGGGCCAAGCCCAACGCGGCCAGCATATGCCCGCGGTCAAGATCAATCGTCGAGTCCGACACCCATCTTTCCCAGAAAATCCTCGAAGTCTTTGGCTTCGCGGAAGTTTCGATAAACCGAGGCGTAACGGACATAAGCGACCTTGTCCAGGTCCATGAGCGTGTCCATTACCATCTCTCCGATATATTTCGACGGCACCTCGTTTTCACCCATGCTCTCAAGCCGGCGATGGATGCCATTGACGATACGCTCTATTTGCTCGTCTTCGACAGGACGTTTTCTGAGGGCGATCTTCACCGAGCGCAACAGCTTGTCACGGTCGAACGGAACCCGCGAACCGTCCTTCTTGATGACGACCAAATCCCTGATCTGGACGCGTTCGAATGTGGTGAAGCGCGACCCGCAGGCCGGACAGGAACGGCGGCGACGTATGGCCGCGTTGTCCTCCGTCGGTCGGGAATCCTTCACCTGGGTATCGTCATGGCCGCAGAACGGACACCGCATCGCCTAACTCCCCCCTTTAAGGCTGTCGCCCTCTCCGTTGACGACCGCCGCGCGCCCATCCGATGTTGACTTGGGGCGCCGTTGCCGGAGCCCCAACGACTTATGCCGATCCGTAAATGGGAAAGCGGCGGCAAAGCTCCGCCACCTCGGCAAGGGCCGTCTTTTCCGCCGCCGTATTGTCATCGGGATTGGCGACAAGACCGTCGAGAACGTCGCCGATCAATTGGCCGACTTTTGCGAATTCCGCGGTCCCAAAGCCGCGTGTCGTTCCCGCCGGGGTTCCCAGGCGCACGCCGGAGGTGACCGTGGGCTTTTCCGGATCGAAGGGAATCCCATTCTTGTTGCAGGTCATGCCCGCTCGCTCAAGACTGGCCTCGGCGGCCTTTCCGGTCAGCTTCTTCGGCCGTAAATCAACCAGCATCAAATGGCTGTCGGTGCCGCCCGACACGATCGCCAGCCCCCGCCGAACCAGCGTATCGGCCAGAGTTTGGGCATTGGCCACCACCTGGGCGGCATAATCCTTGAATTCGGGCCGCAACGCTTCGCCAAAGGCGACGGCTTTGCCGGCGATGACATGTTCCAGCGGCCCGCCCTGAATTCCCGGAAAGATCGCCGAATTGATCTTTTTGGCGATATCCGCGTCGTTGGTCAGGATCATGCCGCCGCGTGGACCGCGCAAGGTCTTGTGGGTGGTCGTCGTCACCACATGGGCATGGGGCAACGGGCTGGGATAAACCCCGCCGGCGACCAGACCCGCGAAATGCGCCATATCGACCATCAGCAGCGCGCCGACCTCGTCGCAAATGGCGCGGAATTTGGCAAAATCGATCGTCCGCGGATAAGCCGATCCGCCGGCGATGATCAGACGCGGCCGATGTTCCCGAGCCAACGCCGCGACTTCGTCGAAATCGATGCGCGCATCCTGCTGACGCACGCCGTATTGCACCGATTTGAACCATTTTCCCGATTGGTTGGGAGCGGCGCCATGGGTCAGATGGCCGCCGGCGGCCAATGACATGCCCATGATGGTGTCGCCGGGTTGCAGCAGGGCCATGAATACGCCCTGGTTGGCCTGGGACCCCGAGCTGGGCTGCACATTGGCGAAGCCGCAGCCGAACAGACGACAGGCCCGATCGATGGCCAATTGTTCGACCACGTCCACATATTCGCACCCACCATAGTAGCGCCGGCCCGGATAGCCCTCGGCGTACTTGTTGGTCAAAACCGACCCTTGCGCTTCCAGAACCGCCCGGGAAACGATGTTTTCCGAAGCGATCAACTCGATGTTGGTCTGCTGCCGCTTCAACTCGTTGTGAATGGCTGCGTCGATTTCAGGATCGCTGGCGGCCAGAGGCGTGGCGAAAAAGGAATCGGTGCTCTTCGTCATAATTGTCAGCTCTCGCTATCCGGGCTGTGGGGGAAACGCCGACCGAACGGCGCGTCACGCTTCACCGTTCGCCACGATCGGCCAGTTTGGAGACGCGACGCGCATGCCGCCCGCCTTCGAACGCCGTTTCCAGGAACACATTGACGCAATCCTTGGCGACTTCGGGACCGATGGTCCGTCCTCCCATCACAAGAACATTGGCGTCATTGTGTTGCCGGGCCATGCGGGCGCCGAAGGCGTCATGCACCAAAGCCGCGCGGACATGGGAGAAGCGGTTGGCGGCGATCGAAATGCCGATACCGGTACCGCACAACAATATCCCCCGTTGCGCCCGGCCCTCTTTCAGGGCCGCAGCCATCGCCGTGGCGAAATCCGGATAATCCACCGAGTCCGGCCCCTCGGTTCCCAAATCCAATACGCGATACCCTTTTTGTTCAAGGTCGTTGCGGATCTGGGTGCGGAGTTCGACCCCGCCGTGGTCGGAAGCCAACGCAATGGTTTCTGCTGTCATGGGATGACGGCCCCGTCAGTTCTTGGAGATACCGGCGCTAGATACCATATCTCGGAACTGCTTGCCAATGCGCCACAAATGCATGAGAGGCGACCAACGTTACCTTCCGTCTTTGGACCGACGGGGCGTTGGGGATGAGGGACACTGACTCGGCAAAAGATGCCCGGCTGATGAATAGACCATAGGCGTATAGCCACCCCATGCCGGCGGGAGATTTATTCAAATTGACCGAGTCGCAAAGAAATCATTATTTTTTTCCCATAGATTGGGATTGACACCACAAACGAAACGTGCACTGATTGATTCTAATCCCGTCACGAACTGGAAGTCGGACGCGCAGATGACTGACACCACCGAAAGAGCGAGTCGCGACGATCTTCTCCGCATGGCGGTGGATGTCGTTGCGGCCTATGTCAGCAAGAACCCGTTGCCTGCGGGGCAAATCCCCGAGGTTATTCACACGGTCTTTGCTTCGCTGTCATCCCTTGAGAACGGCCAGCCGGAAACCAAGGCTGAAGCCCCCAAGCCGGCGGTTCCGGTTAAAAAATCGGTGACCCCGGAATATATCGTCTGCCTGGAAGATGGTAAGAAGCTGAAGATGCTCAAACGGCATCTCCGCACGACCTATGGCATGACGCCTGACGAGTATCGCGCCAAATGGGGATTACCGCCCGACTACCCGATGGTGGCTCCCAACTATGCGGCCCAGAGATCGGACTTTGCTAAAAAGATCGGATTGGGACGCAAGACGGATATCGACGACAAGGCCGGCCGTCGTAAGGGGCGGTAAGCCGATCGGATTTGTGAACGAGGCGTGCCGCCCTCAAGCGGCGCGCCTTTTGTTTGCGGTCATGATTTTCCGGCGGATTTCTCCAGAACATATTTCAATTTGCGCATGGCGACGGTTTTGAGATGGGTCGGATTGGCGCCGAGAGGAGCCACGACCGTCACTTCCGTCAACGTGTCCGCATCCATGGCGCTCGCCCGGATGACATTTCCCACGCGCTTGAATTCGAAAAGCACCTCACCCATCGCCGGCCGTCCCTCCCCGATCCATTTCGCCGAAACAGATATCTCCGTTCTCAAGCGGACGGAAAAACGCCTCGACATCCGCGGCTGACAAATCGCCCATGCTTTGCGGCTGCCATCGTGGCGTTTTGTCCTTGTCCACCAATTGCGCACGCACCCCTTCGTGAAAATCGGAACCGGCGAGGAAATGACAAGCCAGCCGAAAGTCTGTACGAATCACTTCGTCGAATGACAGGGCCGGCGCCTTGCTCAGATAGCGGAACGTCACCGCCAGAGAAGTCGGGGAATTGTCGCCGATCGGCTCCAACGTATCCCAGGCCCAATCGGTTCCTTCGGCCACCAGCGCCGACACCACGTCGCGAATGGCGGAATGTCCGAAACAACGGTCGATCGTGGTTTGGTGAGACGCCAGGGCGGACTCGCCCGGATCGCGGTGAAAGGCCGCCAGGGTTTCGGCCACGGCTCCGTCCGGGTCGGCCGCCGCCGCCGCCCGCGCGATCGCGGCGGTCAAGGCCGCCCTTTCCGATGAGGGAACGAAATGGGTGGCCAATCCCGCCCACAGACAGTCGGCGGCGTTCAGACGGGCGCCGGTAAGACCGAGATACAGACCAAGTCGTCCGGGGCAGCGGGACAGGAAATGGGCGGCGCCGACATCCGGGAAAAAGCCGATGGCGGTTTCGGGCATGGCGAACAGCGTCCGTTCGGTCGCCACCCGGTAGCGGCCATTGACCGAAAGGCCGGCCCCTCCCCCCATGACGATGCCATCCATGATCGATATGTAGGGCTTGGGAAAGCGGTGGATTCGCCGATCCATTCGATACTCGTCGCGAAAGGCGCCGCTGGGATCACCGCCATCGCGCGCGATCTGCCAAACCGCCTTGATATCGCCGCCGGCGCAAAAGGCGCGGCCCTCCGTCGCATCCACCAGAACCGTCCGCACGGCATCGTCTTCGGCCCAGACCGCCAGGGTCCGGTCCAATTCGGAATATTGCGCCGGCGATAAGGCGTTCAGCACCTGGGGGCGGTTGAGCGTAATGCGGGCCAGACCGCCATCGACGCCCAACAAGGTCTCCTTGATCACGTCAGTCATCCTGAATATTGTGCAAACCTCACCGTGCGGATGATCCCGCGCGGTATCCGCGATTGCAACATGATGTGCCGCCCGCCGGGCCGTGATGCAACTTTGCCGTATCGCCAGTTCCGGCCCCGTGCGGCTGATTTTAACCGTGAAGGTCGATTGCCGTGCCCGCTTTTCTGCCCGCCGCCGATTTCGCCCGTACCCGCATGCGCCGCAACCGGCGCCACGATTGGATGCGCCGCATGGTATCGGAGGTCGGGCTTTCGACAAACGACCTTGTCTGGACCATGTTCGTGGTCGAGGGCGCGGGCGTCCGCACGCCGGTTTCGTCGATGCCGGGGGTGGACCGTCTATCCATCGATCTTCTGGTGGATGCGGCCCGTCGCGCCGAGGATGTGGGGATTCCGGCGCTCGCCCTGTTTCCCGTGATCGATCCCGCCCTCAAAACCCCCGATGGCCGCGAAGCGCTCAACCCCGACAATTTGATTTGCCGCGCCGTGCGCGCGGTCAAGGCGGCCTGCCCCGACCTGGGCGTGATCTGCGACGTGGCCCTGGACCCGTTCAATTCCGATGGTCACGACGGGTTGGTCATCGACGGATATGTCGCCAATGACGAAACGGTCGAAATTCTGGCGCGCATGGCCGTGGTCCAGGCCGAAGCGGGCTGCGACGTGATCGCGCCTTCGGACATGATGGACGGGCGCATTGCCGCTTTGCGCGACGCTCTCGACCAGGCGGGCCTGCGCGATGTCGGCCTGCTGTCCTACGCCGCGAAATACGCCTCGGCGTTTTACGGTCCCTTCCGCGACGCCATCGGCTCCAAGGGCGCGCTGAAGGGCGACAAGAAGACCTATCAGATGGACCCGGCCAATTCCGACGAAGCCCTGCGCGAGGTGGCGCTCGACCTTGCCGAGGGCGCCGATATGGTAATGGTCAAGCCCGGCCTGCCCTATCTCGACATCCTGCGCCGGGTCAAAGAGTCCTTCGGCGTCCCCACCCTGGCCTATCAGGTCTCGGGCGAATACGCGATGATGCGGGCCGCCGCCGATCATGGCTGGCTGGATTGGGAACGCAGCCTGTTGGAAAGCCTGCTCGCCTTCAAACGGGCCGGCGCCGACGCCATTCTGACCTACGCCGCCTTCGAGGTCGCCGGGCTACTGGCCGCCAAGTGAGAAACCCGCTCTAGATTTCCTCCACATCGACGATACCGGCCAGGGATCGCACGGCACCGATAAAGGCCGGGGTCAGGCCGATGGTTTCCTTCAGGCCGATTTCGACCTCGCGCGTTCCCAGATGCGAGACGATGGCGATGCGGTTCTTGCCCCGGCGTTCGCCGTCGATCAGGGCGCGCAATTCGGCGATGGGCGTTTCGTCCCGGATATGAATGCGCAACCCCGCCGCCGCCCGCGCCGCTTCCAGATCCAGGGAATGGATGCGCTGACAGGTCAGGCGCAACTGGTCCGCCTCGAGCCGGGCATCGACATCGAGCAGCAAAGCGCCGCCGCCTTCCAGGAGATCGCGGGAGGCCGCCAGCACTTCGGAAAAACAGGTCACCTCATACATGCCCGACGCATCGGAAATCTGCAAAAAGGCGTAACGGCTTCCCTTGGCCGACGTTCGCTCCTGCTTGGACAACAAAGAACCGGCCAGACGCACCCGCCCCTTACCGCCGCTCTGAAGATGGCGGGGCAGATCCGCCACCCGAAGAACGCCCAAGCGCTTCAGACTTTTGGCGAAGGCGTCCAGGGGATGGGCCGACAGATAAAACCCCACCGCCTCGAATTCCTGGTTCAACTTTTCCTGAGGGGACCAGTCGGGGGCGGGATCGAGTTTCACTGCCGGCGCGGCCGCCGCGTCGAACATGCTGAACTGGTTGGAATCCCGCCGTTCGGCCGCGTCGGCAGCCAGACGCAGCAGTGATTCCACATTGCGGAACACGTAACCGCGACGGCGCTCCAGCGTATCGAACACCCCCGCCTTGATCAGATTTTCCATCTGGCGGCGGTTGATCAGCTTCGTGTCCAGGCGGCGGAACACATCGAGCAGATCGGAGAAGGGGCCGTTTCGGTCCCGTTCCTCGACCAGCGCGCGCATGGCCGATTCGCCCACATTCTTGAGGGCCGCCAGGGCGTAACGCACCGCCAATCCCCCGCCATCGACGCGTTCGACCGAAAAGTCGGCCCGGGAGCGGTTGATGTCCGGCGGCAGCAGCGGAATGGCCAAACGGTCCAATTCCTGACGGAATCCGTTGAGCTTGTCGGTGTTGCCCATGTCGTAGGTCATGGTCGCCGCCATGAATTCGGCCGGATGATTGGCTTTCAGCCAGGCGGTCTGATAAGCGACCAGGGCATAGGCGGCGGCGTGAGATTTATTGAAGCCGTATTCGGCGAATTTGGCCACCTTGTCGAAAATGGTCGATGCCTGGGCCTCGGCCACGCCGCGCGCCACGGCCCCATCGACGAAAGTGGCGCGCTGCTTGTCCATTTCCTCCTTGATCTTCTTCCCCATGGCCCGGCGCAGCAGGTCGGCGCCGCCCAGGGTATAACCCGCCAGGACCTGGGCGATCTGCATCACCTGTTCCTGATAGACCATGATGCCGAAGGTCTCTTTCAGGATCGGCTCCAGGGTCGGATGCATGTAATCGGGCTCTTCATCGCCATGCTTACAGGCGATGTATCGCGGAATCTGATCCATGGGACCCGGCCGGTACAGGGCCACCACCGCGATCAGATCCTCCAGCCGGTTGGGCCTCATTTTGCGCAGGACGTCGCGCATACCCGAACTTTCAAGCTGGAACACCCCGGCGCTGTCGCCGCGGGTCAGCAGATCGTAACTGGCCGGATCATCCAGAGGTAAAGCCGACAGATCGACATCCACCCCTTTGATTTTCCTTATATGTTTAACGGCGGCGACCATGACGCTCAAGGTCTTGAGGCCGAGAAAGTCGAATTTGACCAGCCCCGCCGATTCGACCCATTTCATGTTGAATTGGGTCACCTGCATGGTGGAGCGCGGATCGCGGTACAGCGGCACCAGTTCGTCCAGAGACCGGTCGCCGATCACCACGCCGGCGGCATGGGTCGAGGCGTGGCGGTACAAGCCTTCCAGCTTTTGTCCCATATCGAGGAGATGGGCGACGGTCTCGTCGTGATCCCGCATTTCCTGAAGAACCGGTTCGCCCTTGATCGCCTCTTCCAGGGTCACCGGCTTGGCCGGATTATTGGGAACCAGCTTGCAGATGCGATCCACCTGGCCATAGGGCATTTGCAGGACCCGTCCCACATCGCGCAAGACCGCGCGGGCCTGCAATTTTCCGAACGTGATGATTTGGGCGACCTGCTGGGTCCCGTATTTCTCCTGGACGTAGTGAATGGTTTCTTCGCGCCGGTCCTGGCAGAAATCGATATCGAAGTCGGGCATCGACACGCGCTCGGGATTGAGGAATCGCTCGAACAGCAGCCCCCACCGCAAGGGGTCGAGATCGGTGATGGTCAACGCCCAGGCCACCGCCGACCCCGCACCCGAACCGCGACCCGGTCCGACGGGAATGTTGTGGGCCTTCGACCACTGGATGAAATCGGACACGATCAGGAAGTAGCCGGGAAACCCCATCTGTTCGATGATTCCCAGTTCGTATTCCACCCGCTCGCGATAAGGTTTGGCCGCGTGCTGGCGCTCGGCCTCCGTCTGGCCGGGTTGAAAGACATGCTTTTCCAGGCGCTGTTCCAAACCTTCGAAGGTCTTCTGGCGCAGAACCTCGGTCTCGCTCAAACCGTCCATGTGATAGGGGGGCAGGATCGGCTTGCGTTTGCTGACCATGAAAGCGCAGCGTCGAGCCACAACCAGCGTGTTGTCACAGGCCTCGGGAAGATCGGCGAACAGGGTCCGCATCTCTTCGGCCGATTTGAAATAATGCTCGGGCGTCAGGCGCCGGCGCTCTTCCTGGGATATATAGGCGCCCTGGGCGATGCAGAGCAGCGCATCATGGGCCTCGTACATGCCGCGATCGGCGAAAAACGGCTCGTTGGTCGCCACCAGCGGCAGATTCCGGGCATAGGCGAGCGCGAGCAGCCCAGACTCGATCCGGTCCTCGATGGCAAGGCCGTGGCGCTGGATTTCAATGTACAGACGGTCGGGAAAGGCCGCTGCCAGACGCTGCAGCAGACTTTCAGCCTTGTCCCCCTGCCCTTCGGCCAGCAAGCGCCCGATCGGCCCGTGCACCCCGCCGGTAAGCAGGATCAAGCCCTCCGAGCGTTGATCGAGGTCGCCCAGGCTCACCTGCGGCGTTTCGCCGGTCTCGGTTTCGAGATAAGCCTTCGATACCAGCTTCAGCAGATTGGCGTAGCCGGCCTCGCTCTGGCACAGCAACACCACCGTATCCGGTTCCGGCCGCCGCCCGTCGCGCCCCGGAACGCCGTCTTCGCGCCGGATGGCGAGCTGGCAGCCGATGACGGGCTGAATGCCGGCATCGGCACAAGCCACCGAGAATTCCAAGGCGCCGAACAGATTGCCGGTATCAGCGATGCCGATCGCCGGCATCCGCTGTTTTTCACACAGCTTGATCAATTGCTTGATCTTGATGGCCCCTTCCGAAAGGGAATAGGCCGTGTGGACGCGCAAATGGATGAAATCGGCAAAGGCGGGCATGGGGGTAGCATGCCCGCGCCCGCCGCCGGAGTCTATCGCCGGCTGAGCGATCGCCGCCCGGCAGGCACGGCGCGGTCCGCCAGAACCCGGCCGCAGGCCGCCGGCAGAACCGGCGGACCGGCATGGACGGGCGGCGTCGGCACCTTGGCCGCCGGCGTGAACCACCAGGCCAAGGTCGCATCACAGCCATCGCCGGGCGGTATAGGGGCTTGGGAAACACAGGCGTAATCGCCGTGGGGACAGATCAGGCGCACATGGAAATGCCGCCGATGCCCCCACCATGGGCGGATCTTGCGCAGCCAGGCGCGCTTTCCGGTGAGGGTTCGGCAGAGATGCCGCTTGATGGCGGGATTGACGAAAATACGCCCCACCGCCGGATCGCGCGCGGCCAGCCGTAGCAGCCGCATTTGCGGCCGCCCCCAGGCTTGGAAATTGATCGCGCCGCCATCGACCATCGATATGGTTTCCAGCCGCGCCCGTCCCGTCACCGTCAGGGGATGATGGGCGAGATGCAGATAGACATCCACATCCAGGCCCAATTGGTGACTGCGATGGCCGGAACTCATGGGGCCGCCGCGCGGTTGCGCCAGATCACCGAGCAGCAGGGTTCCCATGTGGCGCGCCCTGACCTCGGCCGCCAGACGGTGGACGAAGGCGATCAAAGCCGGGTGCCCATAAAAGCGGTGGCGGGCCGGATAGACCTCCCGCCAGCCGGGGCCGCGCACCGCCAGCGTCTTCGCGCCGGCCAGACAACCATCGGACGGCGATCCGATCGCCAGGGACGGCCCCGGCGAGGGCGAACGGACAAGCCCCCAGGGATCGGCGGCCAGGGCTTTCGGCGCGGACATCGAAATCGCCGCCGCCATTACCATCGAAATCGAAGTGATCCATCGCGCCATGTCGGTTCCCCCTACCCGGTCCTTCAGCATGGGCCTGGAGCGGGTTCGCTTACAAGCGGGTGGGATTGACAGAACGAAGCCGTCAGCCTGTCATAGCTCATGCATTTGTCGCTGGTCATCAATCGCTCGGCCGGAGCCTTCCGACGGCTTCCTTTGGAACCGACCGCCACCTCCATCGCCGAGATTTTCCGGAATGCCGGCCATCGGGTCGACATGGCGATTTGCGGCCATCGCGATCTTTCCGCGACCCTGTCCACCCTTGCCGGTCGCGACGATATGGACGCGGTGGTCATCGGCGGCGGCGACGGAACCATTCTGACGGCCATCCTGGCGGGATTGGGACGGGACCGGCCGCTGGGCCTGTTGCCTCTGGGCACCATGAACCTGTTGGCCCGCGATCTGGATCTGCCGCAGGATCCCTTCGAGGCCGCCCGCCGTCTCACCAGAACCGAGGCCGTCGCCATTGACCTGGCCGAAGTCAACGGCGTTCCTTTCGCCATCTGGGCGTCGATGGGCATGCATCCCTGGATGGTGCGCCGCCGTGATCATCTGCAGCGGGGCGGCATGCATAAATGGCCGGCCATGGCTTTGGCCGCCCTGCGGGCGTTGCGCCGCTACCCTCTGGTCCGGGCCAGCGTGACCGTCGATGACGAAACGACCGAAGTGGCGACGCCGGCCCTGGTGGTCACCAACAATCCCTGGCGCGACAATCGCCCGCCCTTTCACCGCGTCGCCCTGGCCGGCGACCTGCTGGAGGTCCATGTGGTCCGCTGCGCCACGCGGCTGTCGCTGATATGGCTGGCCATCAACGCCCTGATCGGTCATTGGCGGATCGCCCGCCTTCTCGCCTCCTACCGCGCCGAAACCTTGCGGGTGGTCAATCGCCATCGCCGGGTGATGCTGTCGCTGGACGGCGAGGTCACCGTCATGCATTTGCCGCTGATCTTTCGGAAACGCCCCAAAGCCCTGCTGGTCATGATGCCGACGGACGGCGGAACCGGACCATGAGAATCGTGGCCCATCTGTCCGATCTGCATTTCGGGCGCACCGACGCGGCGGTGGTGGACGGTCTGATCGCCGATCTCGCGCGCCATAAGCCCGACCTCGCCATCATTTCCGGCGATCTCACCCAACGGGCCCGGGCCAGCCAGTTCACCGAGGCCCGCGCCTTTCTCGCCCGCCTGCCCTGCCCGGCGGTGATCGTTCCCGGCAATCACGATCTGGCGCCGATCTACCGGCCATTGTCACGTCTGCTGGCGCCGAGGGCGCGCTTTCGCCGCCATCTCGCCGGCCACGACGTCTGGCCCATCTGGACCGACGAGGAGATCGTGGCCATCGGGTTGGACAGCACCCGTCCCTTTCGATGGACCAGCGGGAAATTACGGACCCGCCATCTCGATCATATCCAACGCGTGGTGACGGCATCGAACGGCGCCGCCTGCCGGATCGCCTTTCTGCATCACCCCCATACCCACGCCTTCGGTCATTCCTTTGAAGCCCTGGTTCGTCGCGATATCGATCTGATTCTGACCGGCCATGTCCACCACGCCCATGTCGGGCTGATCACCGGTCCCGACAACGCCACCAGCATCCTGATCCAGGCAACCACCGCCTGCTCCACCCGCCTCAGGGCGGACGCCAACGGCTACGGCCTGATCCACATCGACATGCCGCACATCGACGTCGCGCTGCAAGGATGGTCCGGCGAAGCATTTCACCCGATCGGTCGTTTCCGCTTCGAAAAGAGGCCCGATGGATGGGCGGAATTAACAATTTAAATCAATGCGTTATTTTCGTTTCTTGATCTTCATCCAGAATGAATTGCTGGGGGCCGGAAAGGCCGGGCTGCTCACCGACTGCCAAATCGGTAAAGCCCGGCGGGCAAGGGACGCTTCCTGGGAGATGTAAAAGGCGGGGAACAAGGGTTCCAGCCACCGCCCCCCCATAAGAAGAGCGGCCAGAAGGTATTGTTCGTTGTACAACAACCCTTCGGACTGGGGCGGATAATCGTAGGGAAGATAGATATCGTGGACGTGAACGATGATTCCGGGATCCAGGTTCGGAAGAACCTCCAGAAACAAGGCGGTGACGTCGGAATTCTCGAAGCTGCGATGGGAACTGTCGATGAACAGGATATCGCCGGGTTTCAACCGGCTGAATACGCTGGAATCCACCGCTTCCGCCGGCGTGCGCAGCACCTCGTCGCACAGGGAATCGATTTCGGCGCGGGGCTCGGGATCGATGGACACGAAACGGGTTCTGAGATCGTGGTCGCGGATGGCCCGGCGGGCGAATTTGGTGGAATTTCCCGATCCGATTTCGATCATCAGACGGGGATTATGAGTGGCCAGCATGCCGTACAGGGCCACGGCGTCATAGCCGGTGAACCAGGGATTGATCCAACGCGGATCGGGCGAATCCTCGGCGGCTTCAAGAGGAATGGCCGACAAATGGGGCGTCAGGGCCACGAACCGGTCGAGCTGCGCGGCATAGACCGATCGCGCCGCGGCGATCTGATCGTGCAGGATCGGGTGCGGCGGCAAACCGTATCCCCAACGCGGTTGGCAGGAATAGCTGTAATTCCCCAGCTTGATGGTCGCGACCACTCTGCGTCTCCTTTTCCCGGCGCGCCGCTTCCGGGTTCGCTCGGGCAACGGCTGCGCGGCGGCATTCTATCCCCGGACATCGGGACTGTCATGCCGGCGGAACTTGACTTGGCATGGCGGCCATGACCCCACCCAATCCCGATCGGGACATGGCCAAGGCGGTGAGTCTGGCTCAGTCCGGCAAATGGCGCCAAGCCATCGCGATCATGGAAAAAGTGGTGGCGACTGCGCCCGGTTACGGCGCGGCCCGCTACAATCTCGCCCTGATGCTGCTGCAGACCGGGCGCCATGGCGAAGCCGTGGCCCATCTCGACCATATCCTGGCGCGGGAGCCCGCCCACGGCGCCGCCCGGTTCAGCAAGGCCAAGGCGTTGCTGGCTATGAATCGGGCGGCCGAGGCGCTTCCCCTGCTCGACGATCTGGCGCGAAGCGGCGATCCGGAATGTCTGCTGGCCCTGGGCAATGCCTATCGCCGCCTCAATCGCCTGGAAGAGGCGGCGGTGGTAGGCGCGCGCCTGACCGCGACCAGCCCCGGCTATCTGCCCGGGCACGTCAATTATTGCCAGCTGCTGGCCGGCCAATCGCCGGAACAAGCCCTGCCGGCCCTGGAACGGGCCGTCGCCCTTCATCCCGGCAGCGGCGAATTGGCGGCGATGACCGGCCATTGCCTGCTCAGGCTGGGCCGTCCCGCCGACGCCCTGGTTCACCTGCGCCGCGCGGTCACGATCGCCCCCACCCTGTCCGCGCCCAAAGGACATTTGCTGCGGACCTACCGCGAATTGGCGGATTGGGACGAGGAGGAAAAGCTGTTCGCCGCGTTGCGCGCCGAACTGCCGGACCATGTCGCCCGCCTCCGTTCACCATCGGCAGACCGGCAATTGTTTCTGGCCACACAGGACGCCATCTTCTTTCCGTTCGACGGCCCCGAAATCCGCCAGATCGCCCAATCCGAAGCCGCCTTCCGGGTGGGGGAAAAAGTGCGCCCGGTCCCCCGCTCCGTCCAGGCGCCGGGCCCGCTGACCATCGGCTACCTGTCGCCGGATTTCCGCGAACACGCCACCATGCATCTGGCCGGCGACATCTTTGGCCATCACCGGCCGGACCGGGTCGCCGCCATCGCCTATTCCACCGGTCCCGACGACGGCTCGGACTGGCGGGCGCGCATGGCCCGCGATTGCCGCGCCTTCGTCGACCTGTCCGCTCTTACCGACGACGAGGCCGCCCGGCGCATCGCCGCCGACGGCGTTCACATTCTAGTGGATATGTCGGTCTATACCCGTCACGCCCGCCCCGGCATCGCCGCCCGCCGGCCGGCGCCGGTCCAGGTCGCCTGGCTTGGCCTGGCCGCGACGTCGGGAGCGCCGTGGATGGATTACGTCCTGGTGGACAAAGTCCTGGTGCCGCCCGAACACAGAAGCCACTTTTCCGAAAGCCTGGCCTACCTGCCCCATTCCTATCAGCCCAATCTGGCCTGGACTCCGCCCGCGCCGCCGGCGCCGCGCGACGCTTTGGGGCTGCCGGCCACGGGAATCGTTTTTTGCTCCTTCAATGGCCATCGCAAGCTCGACCGCGCCAGTTTCCAATCATGGATGGCGGTCCTGGCCGCCGTCGAAGGATCGGTCCTGTGGATGCTGGCGCCCCCCGATGCGGCCATACCCCGCCTTGAAGCGGCGGCGCGCGCGGCGGGCATCGATCCCGGCCGCCTGATCTGGGCGCCCCCCTTGCCGCGCGGGGACCATCTCGCCCGCCTGGGCGCGGCCGACCTGTTCCTGGATTCCCTGACCTGCGGCGCCCACACCACCGCCGCCGACTGCCTGCGGGCGGGGGTGCCGTTGCTGACCGTCGCCGGCAACCGGCTGGCGTCGCGGGTGGCGGCATCCGCCCTGTCGGCGACCGGCCTTGAGGATTTGATCGCGCCGACACCCTCGGCCATGGTGGAACTGGCCATAGCGTTGGGACGCGCCCCCGATCGCCTGAACAACATTCGCGCCCGGCTGTCGTCGTTCCTGCCCACGGCCCCCTTGTTCGATCCGGCCCGTTTCGCCCTGTCCCTGGAAGCGGGATACCGGACGATGTGGGACCGCCATGCCCAGAGGCGGAAACCGGCCGATATCGAGATTGCCGCCCCACATCCGGAAGAGGCTTGCAAAGGCGCCGGCGGCGGTCATCATGACCCATCACGCGGGAGACCGACATGAGCGCCGTCCTGATCACCGTATTTTGCCCCGACCGTACCGGCCTGATCGCCGCCATCACCGGACGCTTGTTCGAAATCGGCGTCAATCTGGGCGACAGCAGTTTTTCGATGCTGGGAAGCGGCGCCGAATTCACGTCGGTTTGCGACGTCCCGGACCATTTCACGCCGGCGGAATTAGAGGCGGAAATGCTGTCGCTTCCCGAACTCGCCAATGCCCGCCTCACCATCCGCCCGTTCGATCTCGACACCGCCCATGGCCCAAGCGGGCGGGTCACCCACCGCATCGTGGTCAGCGGTGGCGACCGGCCCGGATTGGTGGCCCGTCTGTCGGAGGTGTTCGGGGAATTTCATGCCAACATCGTCCATATGGACGCCCAGCGCGTCCCCGAACAGGGGCTGTACGTAACCCGTTTTTCCGTGGCCATTCCCGACAGGATCGAAGCCTGTCTCGCGACCATCGCCAATACCGCGGGAGAACTCAATCTGTCCTACCATAGCGAAGAGACGTAAAACCGGCCGACTTTCAACGCAGTGGCCGTTTCAGACCGCTTCGGTTACACTGCGTCGTCCAGCGACTTTTTAGGGGTGCTTCATGTCTCGCAACGTCGGCGGTTTCGACCGCATCGCCCGCATCGTTGTCGGTCTGGTTCTTATCGTTCTCGCCGTGATGCATGTCATTGGCTGGTGGGGCTATATCGGCGTGGTGCCGCTTGTTACCGGCGCCATCGGCTGGTGTCCCGCCTATCTGCCCTTCGGCATCAAGACCTGCCGCACGCCGTGAACCAAACCGGGCGTGACGTAACCGGCGTCACGCCCGTCATCACAAATCGTCGTCGGACATGGCCAACAGGGACATGTCGCCGCCGCTGGCCGCGCGATTGACCGTATAGGTCCGTTCGGTCGCATAACGGTACAGGGTGAAAGGCCCGCCGGTTTTGGGACCGCTTCCCGACAACCCCTCGCCACCGAACGGCTGCGTCCCCACCACCGCGCCGATCATGCTGCGGTTGACGTAAAGATTACCCACCGCCACCCGGCCGCGAATGGCTTCGGCGAAGGAATCGACCCGGCTTTGCACCCCAAGGGTAAGGCCGTACCCCGCGGCATTGATGGAATCGAGCACCTGATCGAGATCGCAGGCGCGATAGCGGACCACGTGCAGGACGGGGCCGAACACCTCGCGGGTCAGCATTTCCGCCCGGTCGATGGCAAAAGCGCAGGGCGGAACGAACAGACCGTGCGCCGCGTCTTCCGGAACGGCGCCTTCGAATAAAAGCCGGACGCCGGCGGTTTCCTTCATCCGCAGCACATAATCGCGCAAATCGGCCCGGGCCTGGGAATCGATCACCGGGCCGACATCGGTGGACAGCAAACCGGGATCGCCGATGGTCAGTTCGCGGGCGGCGCCGGCCAGCATCCCGACGATGCGATCGTGGATTTCGTCCTGCAAAAACAACAGACGCAGGGCCGAACAGCGTTGACCGGCGCTGCGAAAGGCTGAAACCACCACATCGGCCACCACCTGTTCCGGCAAGGCCGACGAATCGACGATCATCGCATTGATGCCGCCGGTTTCGGCGATGAACGGCACGATGGGGCCTTCCTTGGCCGCCAGGGCATGCTGGATCGCCCATGCCGTCGCGACCGAGCCTGTAAAGGCCACACCGGCGATTTCAGGTTGCGCCACCAGAACGCCGCCGATTTCGCCATCGCCCGGAAGCAGGTGAAGGATGTCGGCCGGTATGCCCGCCTCGTGCAACAGACGCACGGCCCTGGCCGCGATCAGCGGGGTTTGTTCCGCCGGCTTGGCCACCACCCCGTTACCGGCGGCCAGCGCCGCCGCCACTTGCCCGGTAAAGATCGCCAACGGAAAATTCCATGGCGAAATACAGGCGAAAACGCCCCGCCCATGCAGGGACAGAACGTTGGTTTCCCCGGTCACGCCGGGCAAGGATCGGGGGGACGAGAAATCCTCTCTGGCGCGTGCGGCGTAATAGCGCAGAAAATCCACCGCTTCCCGCACTTCCGCCACCGCGTCATCGACGGTTTTGCCGGCTTCCCGAATGGCCAGCCACATCAACTCGGCGGCCGATTGTTCGTACAGATCGGCGGCGCGATCGAGAATGGCGGCACGCGCCACCCCTCCCAGCCGGTCCCAGACCGGCGCCGCGACGGCGGCGTGCCGCACGGCATGGGCCGCATCCTCGGGCGCGGCCGATATGACGGTGCCGATGACCCGTCTTTGGTCCGAGGGATCGCGTACGGCGACCGCCGCGCCCGCCAGGATGTCGTTGCCGGACACGACCGGCACGGCGGTGAAGGTCTGCCGGCCCGCCGCTTCCAATTCCGCCGACAGCGCCGCCAACGCCACCGGATCGGACAGGTTCCATCCCCGGGCCGCGCGACGCTCCGGCTGATACAGATCGGCAGGCAGACGCAGATGGGACGCCATATGGGAAGGCGAGGATTTCAGCGCTTCAATCGGGTTCGCAACGATGCGCGCCACCGGCTCGGCATCGTCGGCGATCCGGTTGACGAAAGACATGTTGGCGCCGTTTTCCAACAGGCGCCGCACCAGATAGGGGAGCAGCTCCTCGTGGCTGCCTACGGGCGCATAGGTCCGGCAGTGAACGCCGCCGTCACCGGAGACGATCTGGCCGTACAGAACGTCACCCATGCCGTGCAGACGCTGGAATTCCCAGTCCTGGCGCCCGCGCGCCCATTCGCATACGGCCGCGACCGTGTGGGCGTTATGGGTGGCGAATTGGGGATAGACGGCCCCTTTCGCCGCCAATAGCGCACGGGCGCAAACCAGATAGGACACGTCGGTGGCCGCCTTGCGCGTGAAAACCGGGTAATAGTCCAGCCCCCGCTCCTGAGCCCGCTTGATTTCACTATCCCAATAGGCGCCCTTCACCAAACGCACCATCAGCCGCCGCCGCCCGGCCCGCGCCAGATCGAGAACCCAATCGACGACCGTACTCGCCCGTTTCTGATAGGCCTGAACGGCAATGCCCAGACCGTCCCAACCGGCCAAGGCCGGATCGCCGACCAGGACCCGCAATACATCCAGGGTCGGCTCCAGCCGATCGGCTTCCTCGGCATCAATGGTCAGGCCGATATCGGCGGATTTGGCCAAGCGGCACAATTCGCCAAGGCGGGGGACCAATTCCTCGGCCATCCGGTCGCGCTGGCCGTACTCGAACCGGGGATGCAGGGCCGACAGCTTGACCGAAATGCCCGGCCCCGCCACCGGCCCCAGTCCGGCGGCGGCCTTGCCGATGACGGTGATGGCGTCGGCATAGGCGTGGTAATACCGCTCGGTGTCGGCTTTGGTTCTCGCCGCTTCCCCCAACATATCAAAAGAATGGCGAAATCCATTGCGTTCTAATGTTTTTGCTCGATCCAAAGCCTCAGTGATGGTCCGGCCCATGACGAATTGCCGACCCATGATCCGCATGGCTTGCGACAAAGCCTGACGCACCACCGGTTCCCCCAGGCGGGCGACAAGTCGTTTCGTCGTCGTTTCGACACCCTCGCTTCCATGCCCTTCGCGTCCCATCAGACGCCCGCTCAGCATCAACGCCCAGGTCGAGGCATTGACCAGAAGCGCGTCGCTATGACCCAGATGCCGGGACCAGTCGATATCGGCGATCTTGTCGCGGATCAATTCGTCGGCCGTACCGGGATCGGGAATGCGCAAAAGCGCTTCGGCCAGACACATCAACACCACCCCTTCACGGGTGGACAGGCGGTATTCCGACAGAAAGGTATCGAGATCGCCCGTGCGCGACCGCCGCCGCCGAACCTCGTTCACCAAACGGACGGCCTCGGTTTCGATGCGATGGGCGGCGTCGGGATCAAGGGCGGCCCGCTCCAGCAATATGGCATCGCAAGCGGCCTCGTCCCGGGACAGCGCCGCGCGTATCGCCTGGCGCAGAGGCGTATCCTCGATGGGCTGTAGGAATTCAAGCATCACCGCGCTCCCCCACCCTGTCGGAACAGTGTACCTCCTTTAGAGCCCGACCCGAAACTCGCCATGGCGGCCTGCAAATGGGGGTTTTCTGCGCTTCCGCTGCTCACGTACATAAAGTACGCTCCGCTGCGGTTCTCGAAAACCGCCATTTTCGGCTCACCCTGGCGATTTTCGGGTCGGGCTCTGAGAAAAACCCAACCCTCGACCTACGGCACCCGGAGGCCGCTTTAGCGGCCGACTATGCGCGTTGAGCGCGCCGCAGCGCCCGCAGGGCGCGAGGACAAGCCAAGCGCAAGCGCCGGCGCCTGAGGCCAACCAAAAACCCGCGCCCGTTCCCCCACCCCTCGACCTACGGCACCCGGAGGCCGCTTTAGCGGCCGACTATGCGCATTGAGCGCGCCGGAGCGAGCGCAAGCGAGCGAGGATAAGCCAAGCGCGAGCGCCGGCGCCTGAGGCCAACCCAAAAAACCCAAGCTACAGCTTGGGCCGGATCAGGCGGATGCGGAAGTCGCCCCCCATGATTTCCGCCACCTTGTCGAGCGATTGGTGTTCGAAGAATTTGCAGCCGAACATCCGCGACACCCTCCAGATGATGGCGCCGGGGAAATCGGTCAGGCCCGAGGTGAGAACGAATTCGATCGGCAGCGGTCCCAGGGCGTCGATGGCGTCTTCGCGGCCGGGCACGCGGAATTTGCAGCCGCCGGTGGAAACGTCCACCAATTGCAGCGGCCCTTCGGTGCCGGCGATGTCGATGACGCCCTCGGTGCGGCAGGCGACCCGCCGCCAGGCCCGCTGTTCGGCGCCGGCCGATGCGGCCGGGCCATCCTTCGCGCGATTCTCGCCTTTCGCGCGCGCTTCATCATCCGGATGGTTCACCATAATGTCGATCGCCCCCCTGACCCATCCCGCGCGGCACGTCGCGGGAACCCCCGGCCCACCATGGTGGGCCAGGTTCGGTCCCAGCGTCAATCGGCGGCGATGGCGGCGGCGAAGGCGACGGCCGACGGTACCGTCAGCGGCGGCGCATCGGCGGCCGCGACGATTGCAGCGCGGCGGCCCGCTCGTCCTTGTGACGGTAGTTGATGCGGGCCTTGGTGAGATCGTAGGGGGTCATCTCGACGGTCACCCGGTCGCCCACCAGGATGCGGATGCGGTTCTTCTTCATCCGGCCCGAAGCATAGGCCATGACCTCGTGGCCGCTGTCCAGCTTCACCCGGAACCGCGCATCGGGCAGCACTTCGCTGACCACGCCGTCAAACTCGATCAAGTCTTCCTTTGCCAAAACGCTCTCCTCAAATGCCGACCCGACAACCGCCCGTCCCAAACATCATCGGTTGGGTCCACCCGCTTCATCCGGAGCTCCACCCGAAAGTCGCCATTTTCGGCTCACCCTGGCGAGTTTCGGGTCGGGCTCTCAGGCGGTCCGGACGGAAGATGGGCGGTCGCGGCGCAATTGGCAAGGAAAACGCACGCCATGCCCCGGAACCGTCCCTTGACTTTCTTCCATTTCACCGTTATCTACACGGCGCTTGTCCCGCTATGGGTCCTATCCGGATAGGCATGCCGAACGACTTCCGACTCTTCGCGCATCGGTTTTCCGGCCCATGATGTTTCGTCCTCCGCCGCTCTCACCTGGCTATGCGCCATTTTAGCGCGGGGTTGTACGGAGCGCTTCACTTTTTCGAGCACGACTTCGAACTAATGGCGCAAAGGGCAGGCGTGATGCCGCCGAATCGGCGGTTTTCCGAATCAAACACGAAAGACAAGACGTGACATCATTCCAAGATTTGGCGCTGGGCGAGTCCCTGTGCCGCGCCGTTCTGACCGCCGGTTACGAGAATCCGACGGCGATTCAGCAGCAGGCCATTCCCCATGTCGTCAAAGGCACCGACGTTCTGGGCGTCGCCCAGACCGGGACCGGCAAGACCGCCGCTTTCGCCCTGCCGATGATCGAACGGCTGGCCGGCGGCGGCAAGGCCATTCCGAAGCGGCCCCGCGCCCTGGTGCTGGCGCCGACCCGCGAACTGGCGGTGCAGATCGAAGCCTGCTTCGCCGCCTTCGGCCCCGGCCTGGGTTTGCGCAGCATGGCCGTTTTCGGCGGCGTCAGCGACCGCCCGCAATTGGCCCGGCTGGCCCGCGGCGTCGAGGTGCTGGTGGCGACCCCCGGACGGTTGCTCGACCTGGTGGCGCAAAAGGGCGTGTTCCTGGACCGGGTGGAAATCCTGGTTCTGGACGAGGCCGACCGCATGCTCGACATGGGCTTCGTCCGCGACGTGCGTAAAATCGCCGCCCTGGTGCCGATTCGCCGTCAGACCCTGTTGTTCTCCGCCACCATGCCGGCGGCGGTGGCCGGCCTTGCCGACAGCCTGCTGACCGAGCATGTGCGTGTCGAAGTGGCCCCGGTCGCCACCACCGCCGAGCGCATCGATCAGCGGGTGCTGTTCGTCTCCCGCGAGAACAAGCGTCACCTGCTGACCACTTTGGTGAAAAGCAAGGAGGCCAGCCGCACCATCGTCTTCGCCCGCACCAAGCACGGCGCCAACCGGGTGGCCGAGCATCTGCGCATGGAAGGCATGACGGCCGAGGCCATTCACGGCAACAAGTCGCAATCCGCCCGCCAGCGGGCGCTGGACGAGTTCCGGTCGGGACGGGTGCGGATTCTGGTGGCCACCGATATCGCGGCCCGTGGCATCGATGTCGACGGCGTCACCCATGTCATCAATTTCGAGCTTCCCAACGAGCCGGAAAGCTATGTCCATCGCATCGGCCGCACGGCGCGCGCCGGCCGTGACGGCGTGGCCCTGGCTTTGTGCGACGCCGAGGAAGTGGCCTATCTCCGGGCCATCGAACGGACCATCCGCCAGCCGGTGCCGGTGGATGAGGGCCATCCCTTCCACGCCGCCGATATCGCCCGCCTGCATCAGCTGCCCGGCCGGTCCGGCGGACCGCGGCCGCCGCAGCAGGAGCAGCGCCGTCCGCGCCGTCGCCGTCCGGTTTCACGGGCGGCCTGACCGGATGGGGGTCGGGGGGGAGCCTCGGGCATGGTGAAGCGGTGGCTGCCCTGGCTGCTCAAGGGCGGCGTTTCGATCGGCCTGATCGCATGGGTATTGTCCAAGGTCGATCTCGCCCAGGCCTGGCATCAGGCCCAAAACGTCGATCCGTGGATGCTGTTCCTCGCCATCGCGCTCAGTCTCGCCCAGGTGGCGGTGGGCGCGGTGCGCTGGGGGGTGGTGCTGCGCGCCCTGTCATCGACGGTGGGCGCCATTCGCGTCTTCGCGCTTTACTATCTTGGCGTGTTCTTCGCCATCGTGCTGCCCGGCGCGGTCGGCGGGGACGCCATGCGCATCTGGTTCTGTAACCGCGCCGGCATGCCGCTTTCCACCGCCGTCAATTCGGTGATGCTGGATCGGATGGCGACGGTGCTGTCCCTGGTGCTGCTGGTGACGGGGCTGGAGCCCCTGTTGCTGGCGCGGGTTCCCGCTTTGCCGGGAGCCTGGGTCTTTCCCTTCCTGTCCCTGGCGGGGATCGTCGGCACCCTGGTTCTCAGCCAGCTCGACCGCCTGCCCTTCGCCGTCAGCCGGTGGCGTCTGATACGCGGTCTGGCCGTCCTGGCCGCCGATTGCCGGCGCCTGTGCATCCGTCCCCGCTATGGTCTGTCAGCCGTGGTGGTGGCGCTGATCGGCAACGTCAATCTGGCGCTGGTGGCTTATGCGCTGGCGGTGGGATTGAGGCTGCCGGTGGGCGCGCTCGATTGTCTGGTGTTGATTCCGCCGGTCATCCTGATCATGACCCTGCCGATTTCCATCGCCGGTTGGGGCGTGCGGGAAACGGCGATGGTGACCGCCTTCGGATTCATCGGGGTCAGCGGCAATTCCGCCCTGGTCCTGTCCATCCTGTTCGGCCTGGTGACCACCGCGACGGCCCTGCCCGGCGGGCTGTTCTGGTTGTCGGGAGAGGGTCGGCGCCGGGTGCAAGCCGTCGAGTGATCCCGCCCCCCCGCACACTTTCGACCTACGGCACCCGGAGGCGGCGTAGCCGCCGACTATGCGCGTTGAGCGCGCCGCAGCGCCCGCAGGGCGCGAGGATAAGCCAAGCGCGAGCGCCGGCGCCTGAGGCCCACAAAAAACCAGCGCCGACTATGCGCCCGAAGCGGAGCGGAGCACCAAGACCAGCGGCCGCAGCGCCCGCAGGGCGCGAGGATAAGCCAAGCGCGAGCGCCGGCGCCTGAGGCCCACAAAAAACCAGCGCCGACTATGCGCCCGAAGCGGAGCGGAGCACCAAGACCAGCGCGCCGCAGCGCCCGCAGGGCGCGAGGATAAGCCAAGCGCGAGCGCCGGCGCCTGAGGCCAACCAACAAACCCACGCCGGCGCCTAACCAACACACTCTCCATCCCTCCGCTTGGCCGCCGGCGAAAGGACGGGTAGCATGAGACGCCGTTTCCAGTTCGAGGATGAATACCCATGAAAATCGCGTTCGCCCGGCCGCAACTTCCCGTCGAGGGTGCCGTCGTCGTCGGCGTGCTGGAGGGACGGGAACTGACCGTCGCCGCCCAGCGGGTCGATCGGTTGACCAGCGGCATCTTGGCCCGCGCCGTCGCCAATGGCCGGTTCGAGGGCAAGAAAGGCCAGACCCTGACGGTGGTGGCGCCGCCGGGTTTGAGCATCAGCCGGGTGGTGCTGGTGGGAATGGGCAAGAACGAGGGGTTCGACGCCGCCGCCGCGCAAGGATTCGGCGCCACCGCCATCGCCCAGTTGCTGGGCACCGGCGACGAATACGCGGCCTTTCTGGTGGACGGGTTGACCGGTCCCGCCTTCGACCCCGCCGCCTTTGGCGCCAATGCGGCGTTCGGCGCCCTGCTTCGCGCCTATCGCTTCGATAAATACCGGACCAAGGAAAAGCCCGAGGACAAGCCGGCCATGAAGCGGGTGACGGTGATGGTCGATCATCCCGACAGCGCCAAGACCGCCTTCAAGCCGCTGGAACAGATCGCCGAGGGCGTGTTCCTGACCCGCGATCTGGTGTCGGAACCGGCCAATGTCGTCTATCCCGAAACCCTGTCGGACCGGGCCGCCGCCCTGACCGAACTGGGCATCGAGGTGGAAATCCTGGGCGAAAAGCAGATGCGCAAGCTGGGCATGGGCGCCCTTCTGGGTGTCGGCCAGGGATCGGAGCGGGAAAGCCGGATCGCGATCATGCGCTGGATGGGCGCCAAGGACCGGAACGAGGCGCCGGTGGTGCTGGCGGGCAAGGGGGTGACCTTCGATTCCGGGGGCATTTCCATCAAGCCGGCCCAGGGCATGGAAGACATGAAATGGGACATGGGCGGCGCCGGCGCGGTGATCGGCACCATGCGGGCGCTGGCCGGACGGCAGGCGGCGGCCAACGTGGTCGGCATCGTCGGGCTGGTGGAAAACATGCCGTCGGGGACCGCCCAGCGGCCCGGCGACGTGGTGACCTCCATGAGCGGCCAGACCATCGAGGTCATCAATACCGATGCCGAGGGCCGTCTGGTGCTGGCCGACGTGCTGACCTATGCCGTCACCAGGATCAAGCCGCGCCTGATCGTCGATCTCGCCACGCTGACCGGCGCCATCATCATTTCCCTGGGCCACGATCATGCCGGCCTGTTCGCCAATAACGACGAACTGGCGGAGAAAATCCTTGCCGCCGGCAAGGCGGTGGGCGAGCCGGTCTGGCGGATGCCGTTGGGCGAATCCTATGATTCCCTGCTGAAATCGGACATCGCCGACATGAAGAATGTCGGCGGCCGCGAGGGCGGCAGCATCACCGCCGCCCAGTTCCTGCAACGCTTCGTCGGCGACGTGCCCTGGGCCCATCTCGACATCGCCGGCACCGCCTGGGCCAAGAAGGACGGGACCTTGTGGGCCAAGGGGGCGACCGCCTTCGGGGTGCGCCTGCTGGACCGGCTGATCGCCGACGGGTATGAGGACGGGGCCGCCAAGCCCAAGGCGGAATCCAAACCGCCGGCCAAATCCAAGTCCAAGGCCAAGGCGCCGAAAAGCGGAGGGTAAGGGCGGTGACGCAGGTGGGGTTCTACCATCTGCACCATCTGCCGTTGGAACAGGCGCTGCCCCGGCTGCTGGAAAAGGCCCTGGCGGCCGGGTTCCGGGCGGTGGTGATGGCGGGGTCGGCCGAACGGGTCGCCTTTCTCGACGACCTGTTATGGACCTATACCGACGAATCCTGGCTGCCCCACGGCAGCGCCCGGGATGGCGAGCCCGATCTCCAGCCGGTCTGGCTGACCGATGCCGAGGAAAATCCCAACGGCGCCACCCTGCTGGTCCTGTGCGACGGCGCCCGGCCGGCGGGGCTGGAGGGCTACGTCCGCTGCCTCGATCTGTTCGACGGCAACGACGCCGAGGCGGTGGCGGCGGCCCGCGACCGCTGGCGCCGTTGCAAGGAGGACGGGCACGAACTGGTCTACTACCAGCAGACCCCGTCCGGCGGCTGGCAGGAAAAGATGCGGACGTGATAGTGTTCGCGCGATTTTTTCGATGGATAGCAGGACATGATCGATTCCACCCTTTTGCTTGAGGATTTCGACAATTCGGCCCGGCGGCTGGCCCGCAAGGGGGTGTCCTTGGACGAGGTGACCGCGGCGCGCGACGCCCTGGTCGAACGCACCGAGGTGCTGAAGCGGGTCGAGGAGATGCGCGCCGAGCGCAACCGCCTGTCCAAGGAGATCGGCGGGTTGATGGGCAAGGGCGACAAGGCGGGGGCCGAGGCGGCCAAGGCCAGGGTCGCCGCCCTCAAGACCGGGTTGGAGGAGAATGAGGCCCGCCAGCGCGAGCTGGACGAGATCGCCCGCGACCGCCTGCTGCGCCTGCCCAATTTCCCCGACGAGGCGGTGCCCGACGGCACCGACGAATCCGCCAATGTGGTGCTGCGGATGGAAGGATACGATCCGGCCGATTACCGGGACCGCAGCTTCCGCCCCCATTGGGAGGTGGCCGGCGATCTCGGTATTTTCGACCAGGACCGGGCCTCGAAGATCTCGGGGTCGATGTTCGCGGTGCTGCGCGGCCAGGGGTCCAAGCTGCTGCGCGCCCTGGTGGATTTCGCCTTTCGCCTGAACGAGGCGGTTTATGAGGAGCATGTGGTGCCGTCGGTGGTTAATTCCGCCACCTTCACCGGCACCGGCCATTTGCCCAAGTTCGAGACCGAGGCCTATCGTTTCCGCGACGACGATCTGTGGGCCATTCCCACCGGCGAGGTGCCGCTGACCGGCATGCATCGCGACGAAATCCTGTCGGGCGACCAATTGCCGTTGCGCTACATGACCCATACCTCGTGCTTCCGGCGCGAGGCGGGATCGGCGGGCAAGGACACCCGCGGCATGCAGCGCCTGCACGAATTCCACAAGGTGGAGCTGGTGCGCCTGTGCCGGCCCGAGGATGTCGAGGCGGAATTCGAGGGGCTGCTGGCCGACGCCATCCGCCCCATCGAGACCCTGAAGCTGCCCTATCGGGTGCTGGGATTGTGCACCGGCGACCTGACCTTCGCCTCGACCCGGACCTACGATATCGAGGTCTATGCGCCGGGCACCGACCGCTGGCTGGAAGTGTCGTCGGTGGGCATCTTCACCGATTTCCAGATGCGCCGTTCCAACATCCGGTTCCGCCGCGCCGCCGGCGAGCGGCCGGAATTCCCCTATGCCCTGAACGGGTCGGGACTGGCCACGCCGCGGGTGTGGGCGGCCATCGTCGAACATTACCAGCAGCCCGACGGCACCATCCGCGTTCCCGACGCCCTGGTGGAGTTCATGGGCACGGACGTGATCGACGGGCGCCGGCCGGGCGGACAATAAGTACGCCACGGGCCTTGACCCGGCCGGCGGCATGCGCAAGCCTGGAAGCGGGGTTCCGTCGGAGGTGGGCGCATGAAGACCGTTGCCGCGATCTCGTTCAATGACAATCATTCCCTGTCCATGGATATCGAGGGCGTGACCGGCATCGAGGTCGGTCCGCCCCTGGAGTTGGAAGCGGGCCTTTGGACCTGCGAGATTCTGATCCGCAGCGGCAACGGCACGGTGGCCTTGCAGCTTCTGGGGGAATCCCCGGAAAGCCTCGACGTGGCGCCGCCGCCGGTGGAATAGGATGGAGGCGGCGCGGCTGCGCAAGCGGTCGATCACCATCGCCGGCCATGCCACCAGCGTGTCGCTGGAAGACGCCTTCTGGACGGCGCTGGCGGATGCGGCGGCGCGGCGCGGCCTATCCCTCAACCGGTTGGTGGCCGAGATCGACACGACGCGGGACGGCAACCTGTCCTCGGCCCTGCGCCTGTTCGTGTTGACGGATTTGCAGGAGAGGGTCGAACGCCGTGGTCTCGATTGAAGCACGGCACTCCGGCGAGCATTGAGCGAGCGGCCAAGCGGCCGGACGGCCGCGCTTAGGCAGAGGGCGAATATGGAACACGGTAAGATGGTGATGCAGATTTTCAGCATCACCATCTTACCGTGGGCGGGGATGACGGTGGGGCCGGCGCCTGCTATCGTCCGGCCCTGCTTATTTATCGCGAAGGATCAGCCATGGACAGGATCGACGTCGCCATTCTCGGAGCCAGCGGGTACACCGGCGCCGAACTGGTGCGCCTGCTTGCCCGCCATCCCGGCGTCCGCATCGCGGCGCTGACGGCGGATCGCAAGGCCGGCCAGTCCCTGGGGGAGGTGTTTCCCCATCTCGGCGGGCTCGACCTGCCCGATCTGGTCACCATCGATCAGGTGGATTTCGCCAAGATCGGCGCGGTGTTTTGCGGCCTGCCCCACGGCACCACCCAGGAGGTGATCGCCGCCCTGCCGCCCCATGTGCGGGTGGTGGATCTGTCGGCCGATTTCCGTCTGGCCGATATCGAAACCTATGCCCTGTGGTACGGCCACGCCCACAAGGCGCCGGCGCTTCAGGCCGAGGCGGTCTATGGTCTCGCCGAACTGGCGCGGCCGGCCATCGCCCGGGCGCGGCTGGTGGCCAATCCCGGCTGTTACCCCACCGCCGCGCAATTGCCGCTGCTGCCCCTGCTGGAGGCCGGCGCCATCGAGGCCGACGACATCATCATCGACGCCAAATCGGGGGCGTCGGGGGCCGGCCGCGCCGCCAAGGAGGCGTTCCTCTACTGCGAGGTCGCCGAGGGCATCCACCCTTACGCCATCGCCGCCCATCGTCACGCGCCGGAGATCGAACAGGGATTGAGCGGGGCGGCGGGCCGTCCGGTCCTGGTCAATTTCACCCCCCATCTGATGCCCATGGATCGCGGCATCCTGGCCACCATCTATGTGCGGCCCAAGGGGGGGCGCAAGGCCGCCGATCTGCGGGCGATCCTGGCCGATCGTTATCGGGGCGAGGCCTTCGTGCGGGTTCTGGCCGAGGGCGCGGTGCCGGCCACCCGTCATGTGCGGGGATCGAACTTCTGCGTCATGAACGCCTTCGACGACCGTCTGCCGGGCCGGGTCATCCTGTGTTCGGCGATCGACAATCTGGTCAAGGGCGCGTCGGGACAGGCCATCCACAATTTCAACATCATGATGGGCCTGCCCGAGACCACCGCCCTCGAACAGCTTCCGCTGTTCCCGTGAGGCGGCGGTGGCGGCGCTGATCCTGCCCCATGGCGGCGTCACGCCGACGCTCGGGCCGGATGTGTTCGTGGCGCCGGGCGCGGTGGTGGCGGGCGATGTGACCGTCGGCGCCGAAAGCGGAATCTGGTTCCAGTGCGTCATCCGCGGCGACGTCAATTTCGTGCGGATCGGCGCGCGCACCAATATCCAGGACGGGACGATCATCCATGTGACCACCGACGGCAACCCCACCCTGATCGGGTCCGGGGTCACCGTCGGCCACGGGGCGATTCTGCATGCCTGCACCCTGGAGGACGGGTGTTTCGTCGGCATGGGCGCGGTGCTGTTGGACGGAGTGGTGGTGGAAAGCGGCGCCATGGTGGCCGCGGGCGCGGTGGTGGCCCCGAACAAGCGGGTGCCTGCGGGTGAAATCTGGGCCGGCAATCCGGCGCGGCTGTTGCGCGCCATGACCGAGGCCGAACGGGCGTTCATTCCGGTTTCCGCCGCCCGCTACGTGGAACTGGCGGCCCGGTACCGCCAATCCCAGAGCTGAAAGCGGTGGCGCCTGCCGTCGTCACCCGCCGTTTCCTTTCGCGCCGGGCGGCGTCGTCGCTGGCGATGCTGGTGGTGGCCGTCGGCACCGGCTGTCACGCGGCCACCGGCTGGATCTGGGTCAGATGGCTGGCCGAAGCCGGGCTGCTGGTCTATTGCACCCTGGAACTGCCCGACATCTCCACCGGCGGACGCCGGATGCTGGTGGTGGCGGCGGCGGCGGCCGTCGCGACCGTCGCCATGGCCCCCAGGCCGTTGCCCATCCTGGACCGGGGCCTGTGGGCGGCGGCATCCCTGGCGGGGTTGTTCGCGGCCCTGGGTTTCCTGCGCGAGGCGGCGGTCAGTTCGGACCTGGTTCATCGCTCCGGCGGCCTGATGGTGCGTCAGCCGCCGGGACGGCGGTACATGGTTCTGGCGTTGGGCAGCCACATGGTGTCGCTGGTGCTCAATATCGGCGTGCTGCCGCTGCTGGGAACCATGGTGATGGAGGGCAACACCATCGAGGCGGCCGGCGGCGACCCCAGAATCGTCGCCATCCGTCGCCAGCGCATGATCAGCGCCCTGTTGCGCGGTTTCACCCTGATGACCCTGTGGTCGCCCCTGTCCATTTCCTTCGCCGTGGTGCAGACGGTGGTGCCGGGGGTGGCGTGGGTGAAGCTGGCGCCGTTGCAGGTGGTTTTCGCGGGGGTGCTGCTGGTGTGGGGCTGGGCGCTCGACCGCGTTTCCTTTCGCCATACCGGATTGGTGCCGCCGGCGGTGGAAACGGGCGGGGGATGGGCGCCGGTGGCGCGTCTGGCCTTGTTGATCGCCGCGGTGATGGCGGTTTCGCTGGCGGTGGCCCACGTCCTGGGAACCGAGCTGATCATGGGGGCGGTCCTGTTCGTGCCGGTGGCCGCCTGGATCTGGTTGGCGGCCCAGCATGGCGGCGAGGGGGCCGCGAACGCGGCCGTGACCGCGTTCCGGGTGATGGCCCGGCGTTTGTCGGTGACCCTGCCCAATTTCCGTTCCGAGGTGGCGACGGTGTGCGGCGCCATGTTTCTGGGCTCGGTGGTTTCGGCGCTGGTGACGCCGGCCATGTCGGCCCGGGCGATGACCGCCATAGGTTTGCCGCCTTTGCTTCTCACCATCCTCGTGCCCTGGATCGTGATCGTTCTGGCCAGGGTCGGCGTGTCGCAGATCGTCACCATCAGCGTGTTGGGCGGCGCTTTCGCCGATCTGGGAGCCATGGGGATCAATCCGGTGGTTCTGGCCAGCGGATTGATGGGGGCCTGGGGGCTGGCGGTCAGTTTTTCGCCGGTGGGCGCGGCCACCCTGATGACCGCCCGCGTCGCCGGGGTTCCGGGTGCCGAGGTTCGGAATTGGAACCGCGTTTACGCCTGGGGCGGCGCCATCATACTGGCGGTATGGATGCTGGTGTTGCATTGGGGCATTATCTTGGGTTGATGGGGCGAACCGACCTCTGCTAGAGGAGGAGTCGATGAAAAAAATCGCGTTTGTCCTGGCCGGACTGGTCGTTTTGCTGGCGCTGCTGCTGGTGGCGCCGTCCCTGGTGAACTGGAATCGCTATCGGGGTGAGATCGGCACCCGGCTGGAGGCGGTGGTGCACCGGCAGGTGACCATCGCCGGCCCGATCGGGCTGCATCTGTTGCCGTCGCCGGCGCTCACCGTCGCCGACGTCTCGGTGGCCAACATTTCCGGCGCGGCGCCCGGTCCCATGGCCAGGATCGGCCGGCTGGACCTGAATCTGGCGTTGCTGCCGCTGGTGACGGGCCGGGTCGAGGTCACGTCGCTCACCATCGACCACCCCGTCCTGAATTTGCAGCGTCTGGCCGACGGCCGGGCCAATTGGCAGTTCACCGCGCCTTCGGCGCCGGGCCGGGAAGCGGCCAAAACCCTGTCCAAGCCGGTGACGCCGGCGACGCCGGTGGCGCCTGCGCCCTCGGCCGGCGCGTCGGCGGTGCCGGCGGTGGCCATCCGTTCCCTGTCGGTGACGGGCGGACAGGTGACCTATCGGGCGGCCAAGGGGGCGCCGGTCACAATCGCGGGCATCAACGCCCGTCTGTCCATGGCGTCCGGTCTCGACGGGCCGGTGACGGCGCACCTGTCGACCCTGGTCCAGGGCACGCCCCTGGACGTCACGGCCGCTTTGGGCGCGCAGGTCGCGGGGAAACGTGCCCTCTCGGCGAATGTGGCGAGCCCGGCCCTGGGGACGACGGTCAGCCTGACCCAGGGCACCCTGACCCTGGCAGGCGCCGTTCCGGCGGTGTCCGGCCGGCTGGCGGTGTCTCTGCCGGCGCCGGGCCGGCTGATGGCCCGCCTGGGCAAGCCGGCGATTCTGCCGGGCGTGGGGCCGGTCTCGTTGACCGCGGCGCTGGATGCGGATGCCAAGACGGTCACCCTGTCGAACCTGACCCTCGCCGCCGCGCCGGTCAACCTGACGGGTCAGGTCGGGGTGGCGCTGTCGGGCAAGCGCCCCGTCATCGATGCCGATTTGTCGGGCAACGCCATCGATGTGGGCGCGCTGATGGGCGTGACGCAAACGGGCTGGCTGTGGCCGCGGACCATTCAACTGCCGACGGGATTGCGCAGCCCGCCGGTTTCGGTGGCGGTGGCGTCGGACGGGCGCCTGATCCCGGCGGCGGTGACCGTTCCGGCGGCGGGCGCGCATCACTGGTCGCGCACCCCCATCGATTTGTCGGCGCTGCGTCTGGTCGATGCCCGTGCCACCGTCAAACTGCAATCCCTGCGCTGGAAGAAATGGCTGGTGGAGGGGCCGGCGGCGCATCTGACCCTGACCGACGGCACTCTTGATCTCACCCGTCTGAGCGGGCATGTGCTGGGGGGCAGCGTTATCGTCGCCCTGCGTCTGGCGAATGGCACGGTGCCGCGTCTGAGCGGCAGTCTGGCGGTGGCGGGGGCCGATCTCGGGAAAGCCGGTTTCGGCAACAAGACCTTGGCTTTGACCAACGGCCTGCTCAATACCTCGCTACGCTTTTCCGCCGCCGGCAATTCGGTGGCGGCGCTGGTGGGATCGCTTGGCGGCGACGGCAGTTACCGGGTGGTCAATGGCGTGCTGACCGGGTTCGACCTGCCGGCGGTGAGCAAACGGGTGATGGCGGTCAAGAAGCCGGCCGACATCATCGCCTTTCTGGAGGGGGGCGGCCTGATGGGCGGCACCACCGATTTCTCGTCCCTGGCGGGCACGCTGCGGGCCGCCAACGGGGTGATCGTCACCCGCGACACCAAGCTGGTGGCCAACGGCGGAACGGCGGCGACGACCGCCCGGATCGATCTGCCCGCATGGCGGATGCAGGCCCGGGCCGACGTTCATCTGGCCGCTTTGAACAATGCGCCCCCGTTGGGCATCGTCCTGGACGGACCGCTCGACAATCCGCGTAAAACCGTCGATGCCGGCGCCTTGGGGCAATTTTTGGCGGAGCGGGGCCTGCACCAGCTTTTGAAGAACAAGGCCGGGTCGCAATTGGACAAGGTCGCGCCCGGCGCCGGCCAGGTCCTGCAGAATTTGTTCAAGGGGCTGGGCGGACAGTGAAAGGACGGGGGCGCAAGGGCAATTTCCCCTTGCGCCCCGCCGTTTAAGGCACTATAAGCCGGCCTTCCGGTCCGGTCCCCGCTGACATCAGCGGGGAATCACGACGGGCGCATAGCTCAGTTGGTAGAGCAGCTGACTCTTAATCAGCGGGCCCAAGGTTCGAGTCCTTGTGCGCCCACCAAAATTCCGGTGGGAAAAACCACTTAAGGCAAAGGCCCGGTCGCAAGACCGGGCCTTTCGCTTGTCCGGGGACGCAGTGGGGGCGAAATGCCGCCCATCATGCCCGATGGCATGGGGTAATCCCCTTATTTCCGGGGGGCGGAGGGTCAGAGCCCGACCAGAAAGTCGCCAGGGTGAGCCGAAAATGGCGGGTTTCAAGAACCGCAGCGGAGCGTACTTTATGTACGTGAGCAGCGGAAGCGCAGGAAACCGCCATTTGCAGGCCGCCATGGCGACTTTCTGGTCGGGCTCTCAGAGATCGGCCGCCAGCCGGATGGTGTTGCCGCCGTCGGCCTTGGCCCGATACATGGCCCGGTCCGCCGATCGCAGAATGGCGGCGTGGTTGCGGCTGTCGCCTTTGAACACGGTGACGCCGATGCTCGCCGAGGGGCGATGGATGATGCCGCCGTCGGTGTCGCCGTCGTGATCGGCGATGTGAACGGGGGCCGAAAGCCGGTCGCGAATCTTTTCAGCCACCGATTGGCTGTCGGACGCGGCAATCTCCAGGGTGCCGCCCAGTTCCGGCAGCAGGACGACGAATTCGTCCCCGCCCAGGCGCGAAATGGTATCCGTATCGCGGACGCAGCCGGTCAGGCGTTGAGCGATCTCGATCAGCAGGGCATCGCCGACATCGTGGCCGTACCCGTCATTCAGCGGCTTGAAGTTGTCGAGATCGATCAGTATCAGCGCCGAATAATGATCCTGCCGCCGGCCGGATGCCATCGCCGAACTCAACCGGTCGTACAAGATCCGCCGATTCGGCAATTTGGTCAGGGCGTCCTGGAAGGCCAGCGAGCGTATTTCGTGTTCGGCCCGCAAGCGATCGGTGACGTCGTAAAAATAAAAAACGCGGCCGTAATGGGTGCCCGTGCGGTCGAAAACCGGCGCCGTGTAGCGCTCAAGACTGCGGCCATCCTTCAGATGAATTGTGTCCACGCCCTTCAGAAGAAGGTTCGATGGGTCCATGTATCTATAAAATATCTTTATAAACGTTTCAGGATCGGCAACGCGCGTGCGAGTCGCCTCAATCAAAAATAACCCTTTTGATTTGTTATCTTGAGGGATGTCGAATCCCCAAATGTCGAAAAAACGCCGATTATGGAAAACGACATTGTCCAGGCCGTCCATGAGCAGGATTCCGGTGGGCAAAGCTTCGACGATGGCGGCCAGAACGCCGTCCTGCCCGCCGTCGAACGGCGTATTTCCGATCATGCCCTCGATAATTCCCGCTTTTGTCCGGTTCAAACGTCGCATCCCCCCCGACTTTCGTGACGGCGTGCCGCTCTTCGCGCCTTGCTGTCACCCACAGACGTTCAACCTAAGATAATGAATGTTTTTTACCGTGACCATAAGGTGGTCATGTTTCACCGTGAACGGTCTGCGGGCCACACGCCGTCATCGCGTCCCCCCGGTTCTTGAGATTGACAGTCTTCGTCTGTAGTATGCGGCGTCGCTCCCACTTCCTTGGCGATTGTCCTCTTTCGTCCCGCTATGGAGACAATGATGAGCTATTATTTCGGAAAAACTCTCGCCATGCCGTTCGAAGACGCGGTGAAACGGACCGTGGACGTGCTGAAGCGGGAAGGATTTGGCGTCATTACGGAAATCGACGTCAAGGAAACATTAAAGAAGAAAATCGATGTCGATTTTCGGCCGTACCGTATTCTAGGCGCCTGCAACCCGAAGCTGGCCTATGAGGTTCTTCAGACCGAGGACAAGATCGGCACCATGCTGCCCTGCAACGTGGTGGTCCAGGACGCCGGCGACGGCAAGACCGAAGTCGCCGTCATCGATCCGGTGGCTTCCATGCGGGCGGTCGACAATCCCCGCCTGGGCGAGTTGGCCCTGCATGTGCAGACCCTGCTGAAAAAGGTGGTCGACGGCCTGTAGAGCCGATCCGCCGCCCGCTTCAAACGGCCCGATGGCGGATCGCCATGCGATCCGCCATCGGGATCAATCGCGGGGCGCCGAGGTGCGGGTAATGGCCGCGGCGACGATGCGGTCGATGTGGATCAAGGCTTCGACGTCATCATCATTGATGCGATAGGGCGCGCGGGCGCGGCTTCGGCACGAAAAATCCAGGTAATGCTTGGGGACACAGGGGCGAAAATCTTCGATGACCTGGCGCAATCGGTGCCACGCGCGTTCGTGGGCTTCGATGGCGGTGCGGAAAGCCGTCGCGTCGCGCGCTTCATGCAGGCGGTCGGCGGCGTCGGCCAGCGATGCGGCGAGTTCCTCGGCCAAGGCTTGGCGGTGGGTGGAATCGTTTGGTGCCAAGGCGCGCCCCCCTTCTTTCACGGTTTTGGGATAAAAATCCTTATAGGAGAATTTTCCTTCCGTGCCCGGCGATGATAACGCCTATCAATTGGTGCAATTTACGCTGGAGCGAATCGTGCGGTCAAGAGAAGACACCTGTTCGGGCGGGGGCGTCACTGGCCGCCCGGGCGGTCCGGTGACGCCTCGGAGGGTGGTGATCACCATCGGCCGCGGCCGAAATATCAAGAAACATTAAAGGTTACGGGGCGTTCCTTGACTGATTTATTGTAGAATAGCTATGATGTGTGGACCATCTCGGCGTTTCGCGACCGGTTATTGGCGATAGCATCTCGGCATGACTGCATTTTTACCCATCGTTGGTTCGCTAAAGGACGGAAATCGTACCGATCCTCACAAGGCGACCCAGGGCGCGGCGGTGGCAAGCGCCCCTTTGCCGAAGGTGGCTGGTTTCGCCGGCGGCGGAGCGTTGGTGCGTACCCGCATCGGCGAAACGGTGGCGCGGCTGCGGTCCTGGTTCGGCCGTGTCACGGGGCGGGGCGCCGGTTCGTCGCGGCGTGAGACGGATGACGCGGCACCGGATGCGAAAGCGCGGAAAGGCGGTTCATTCGCCTTGCGGGCCGGTGCCGGGGCAAAGGGGACGCTGCGCCCCGACGGCTGCGGACGGTGGTCCCGGCCCGATCGCCGGCGTCCGTCCCTGCCGTTGCTTCGCATGGCGGCTGCCGGAGGGGGGACGGTGGTTGGGCTGCCCGTTCACGTCTGCGCGGGCGGGGATGTCGCGTGCGGCACGGCGATGGCCACGGCGTCCACCAGCCGGCCGATCGCCGCCGGCGTTCAGGCCGGTGGCGGCGGGGACGGAAATTCGGGACGTGGCGAACCCCTGTCCATGGACGCGAAAGCCGGCGCCACGCCGGCTTCCCGCGCCAGTGCCGGCGGGGTGCTGGAGAAGTTGCGCGCTTTGCACGATGCCGGCGCGTTGCGTCCCAAGGCGCGGCTGAAGGTGGCGGCGCGCCGCCCGGTTCCCATGGCGGGGGCCTCCTTGTCGGTTCTCGGGCGGTCGGGGCGACGCGGCGCCATGGCTCCGATCAATCCGGCGGCGGCCGAAGCGCGGCGCCCGCTGGGGATCTGGTCGGCCTTGGAGCGGCGCCGGATCGGCCTTTGGCCGAAACGGGACGGGGCGCCGTTGATACGCCGCAGCACCCTGGCCAGCACCGGCTGGCGGGTCGCCGATTACGTCGGTATCACCTTGATGTTCCATTTGGACCAGTCGCGGGCGAAGCGGTTGGCGAGCGCCCATGGCCGTCCCGCCGGCTCCGCGACGGTTTCGCCCGGATCGTCGCCGCCGCCGACGGTTCAGGCGCCGCCGGCCGCGCCACCGATCCCGAAGGATATCACCGAGGACGAGCAACAGGACGCCGCCCCCGCCGCCGAGCCGGAAACCGCCTCCAGCGCGCGCGCCTGGGTGGAGGAGGCCGTGGCGGCCCTGCCCGACAAGGGCGATCCCGATCTGCCCGAGGATGTGGAAGCCCTGGCCCGATTGTTGGCCGACCCGCCGCCGACCAACGATTTTACCGCCTTGGATCTGCTGCACCGGTGCTATCCGCGGGGCACAACCAGGTCTCGCAGTCGGGTTTTATTGGCGGTCGCCCAGAATTTGACGCGTAATTTCGGCCTGCCCGGGCGCCTGCCGATGGCGTCTTCGCGTGCCTGGCAGATGTTGGACGCCGATATCTTTGTCGACGATTTCGCCGCCCAGACGGCGGCCATCAACAAATTCATTTTTGATTGGCAATCCCAGCAAAAAGAGTTTCTTGTCCTCAATTTTGGCGAGATCGCGCTGATCGAGCATTTGTTCGAACATCTCCATCCCCGGCGTCACGGCCTGCTTCTGGCCAAGGTGATGGATTTCAAGGTTCTGTCTTCGCGGCGCTTCGGGCTGATCCGGCGCATTCCGGTACGGGTGGAACGGGTCATCCGGGCGGCGAAGGACGACAAGACGGCGGAAATCCAGTATGCGAAGGATTCCCTGCTGCTGCTGGAATATCTGTCCCGGCCGGAAGGGTTCGCGCCGATCATCGAGGAAAGCAAGGCGGCGGCGGCCAAGGTGGTCGCCATGCTGAAGGCGTTGCTTCCGCCGCCGCCCGGCGCCGAGGGCGGGCCGCAAATGTTGGGGGCGATCGCGCCACCCCAGAGCGTGCCGCAGCCTGCCGTGCCGGTGGCGGCCCCGGTTCAGGCGCCGGCGCCGGTACGTCCCGTCGCGACCGTGCCGTCTGTGCCCGCCGTCGCTTCGCCGCCGGGGCGTGCCGCCGCCCAGCCGGCCGCGCCCGCGCCGCAATCGGGCGGGTTGACGGTCAGCGTCGGGATGGTGAAGCCCGTGGCGAGAGGGGATGGGGATAAGAAGGCCGCCGATGGCCGGACCGCCGCGGTTCTTCGGGTTCTGGGCGGCGAGACGTGCGAGCAGGTGGGCGCCGCCTTGGGAATCGATCCGGCGCAACTGGCGCAATGGCGCGATCAATTCATCGCCGCCGGCACGACGGGACTGGTTCCCCGGCCGCAGGATTCCCGTGATCTGGCCATTGCCGAGTTGCGCGAAACGGTGGACCGCCTGACCCAGGCGGTGGAGCGTCTGACCCTTCAGGCGAAAGCGCCCGTGGCGGCGCTTCCGGCCCCGGACAAGCCCAAACGCCGCCGCGCTCCGGCCAAGCCGAGGGCCAGGAAGAAGAAGCCCCAGGAATAGGGGCTCCCCCTCAATACGTGATCTTGTCGATGTGGTGGAACTGGGCGATCTCGTGCTCATGGTTGCCATCGACGGCGAAGACGTGGACGGTTCCATCGGTCTGGATGGCGGCGTGTTCGCTTCCCTGCTGGCCGGTATTATGGTCGGTATTGGCCGTAACCGTGCCGTGATCGACGGTCCAGCTGTGACTGCCTTCGGTGACGACGAACTGTCCCGAGGTGTGAGAAAGGTCGATGTTGAGGCTGTGAGTCCAGCCGTCACCGCCGCTGGCCGCCACTCCCGTATGGCCGCCGAAATCGAACAGCATCGTTTCGTGGGCGTTGTCGGCGCCGGTGTAATTGATGGTCAGGTGTTCCGTGCCCGTGGTCGGCGCGTTGTCGACGATGCTCACCTGGGCATGATCCGACAGATTGACGGTGTCGTGGCCGCCACTCACCGTCACCGTGCCGCCCAGCGCATAGCCGCCGCCGCTTCCGCCGGTTCCGCCGGCGAAGGTGATGGTGTTGTGGCCGTCGCCCACCGTGACGGTGTCGTGACCGCTGCCCAGGGTGATGGTGTTGTCGCCGTTGCCGACCGTAATCGTGTCGTGGCCGTTTCCGGCGGTGATGGTGTTGTTGCCGTCGCCAGCCGAGATCACGTCGTGACCGTTTCCGGCGGTGATGGTGTTGTTGCCGTCATAGACGTGGATGTGATCGTCGCCATTGCCGACGGTGATCTGGTTGTCGCCGGCCCCACCCCAGATGGTATCGCTGCCGTTTCCGGCGGTGATGTGGTCGGCCCCTCCCATGAATGCCGTCGGATCGACATGCAGGGTGGCTTGGGTGTGCAGCACGTCGCCGTCTATGCCGGTCTCGTGAAGATTGGCCGTCACCGACAGATCGAAGCTTTGCGCCGGAACGTGATTGTCGGGGAACGACAGATACACGCCGTGCTGAAGCTGCGCGTCGGTGAGGCCCGACGGGTCGATCGGCGCGCCGTTATACATCAGGGTGGCATGCTCCGGCAGGCCGCTGACGCTGTAGGTCATGGTGGCGCCATGGGCTTCATCCGGTGACGTCGCCGCGATGTGAAGTTGGGCTTCGTAGGTGCCCTGGCCGGTGCCGGTGGTGCCGTTATTGGCGTAAATGGTGTCGTTTCCGTTACCGACGCTGATGGTGTCGGTGCCGCCCATGCCATAGATGACGTGGGTTCCGTCCCCGGCGGAAATGCTGTCGTTGCCCGCCGTTCCGTCGATGACATAGGGCATATGGCCGCCCTGGGACGCGCCGGTCGAACTCTGGGATTGGCCGTCGGTCGAACCGCCCAGAGCGTATTGGCCACCATGGGATGCGCCGGAATTACCGTTGAACTGTCCTCCGTTCTGCGCACCGCCATGGGAAGCGCCGCCGGTCTGGACGTTCTGCTGTCCGCCCTGGCTCGCGCCCTGGGTGGGTTGCGTAAAGCCACCATGGGATGCGCCGGAATTACCGTTGAACTGTCCTCCGTTCTGCGCACCGCCGCGGGAAGCGCCGCCGGTCTGGACGTTCTGCTGTCCGCCCTGGCTCGCGCCCTGGGTGGGTTGCGTGAAGCCACCGTGGGAGGCGCCGGAATTGCCGTTGAACTGTCCTCCGTTCTGCGCACCGCCATGGGACGCGCCGCCGGCCTGGACGTTCTGCCGTCCGCCCTGGCTCGCGCCCTGGGTGGGTTGCGTGAAGCCACCGTGGGAGGCGCCGCCGGTCCGGGCCTGCTGCTGTCCGCCTTGGCTTGCGCCCTGGGTATCGCCCAAGTGGTTGAACTGACCCGCCGAATCGGCGGTGAAAACCGGCGCGTGGTCGGGCTCGACATCGACGGTCACGGTTTGCATGGTCGAAACGCCGTGATCGTCGGTCACTTTGATCTCGAAATGATCCGTGCCCGAATAATCGTCGGTGGGCGTGTAGGTGAAATGCCCGCTGGTGTCAAAAGTGATGCTGCCATGAGCGGGGCCTTCGTTCGGTTCCAGCGCATAGCTCAGGGTGGCGCCTTCGACCGGGGGCGTGGCGCCGACGCTGCCGGTAATGGCGTGGTCTTCCATGCCGGTCACGGTCTGCGCGTCGGGGGCGGTCGGGCCGGGATCGGTGACGTTGAGGGTGAAGGTCTGGTGGGTGGCGACGCCGTGGTCGTCGGTGGCGGTCACGGTGATGGTGTGGGCGCCGAAGGTGCCGTCCTCGCCGGTGGCGGTGATGGCGCCGGTCTGGGGATTGATGGTGACGCCTTCGGGCAGGCCGGTGGCGGAATAGGTGAGGGTGGCGCCATCGACCGGGACCTGGAAATGGTCGGCGGTGGTGATGGTGGTGGTGTGGCCCTCGGCGACGGACGCATCCGGCAGAGCCGTGGAGGTCGGGCCGGGATCGGTGACGTTGAGGGTGAAGGTCTGGTGGGTGGCGACGCCGTGGTCGTCGGTGGCGGTCACGGTGATGGTGTGGGCGCCGAAGGTGCCGTCCTCGCCGGTGGCGGTGATGGCG
>JAJZUL010000001.1 GCA_021848545.1 Pseudomonadota bacterium | reverse complement strand
TCTCGTATCGGGCAGCGTCCGGCGGCGCGCATAGGCGGTCAGGCGTTCCTTTCCCAGGGGGCGGATCAGGGTCAGTTCGGCGACGGCGAAAGGCACCAACGGCCGGTCGCCCTCGACGCCGACCATCGCCGCCAGCAGGCTCAGCCAGGAATCGAGCAACCCGGGATGGAGCCGGTATCCGTCGGCGGCCAGCGGCGGATCGGTGTCGGGAGGGCGCAGGCGGCCCACCGATTCGCCGGCATCGAGGCGCATGGAATCGAGCCAGACATAGCTGGGTCCCAGGGTGATATGGCGGCGGGCATGGGCGTCGCGGACCGCCGTTCCGCTCAGTTCGGCGGTCAGCGCGCCCTCTTTCTCCAGCAGCGCCGCCAGAGGCAGCGGCGGCGGCGGCGCGGCGGCGCCCACCGTCACGATTCCCGTCGCATGCAGCGTTTCCGAGCCCGGGGTGGCGTTCTCGGCCATGGCGACCAGACGAAAGGCGGCCTGGCGGTCGCCGGTCGGGGTCAGGGCGAGATGGACCAGACGGCTTTCCCCGTCCGGAATCACCAATGCCTGATGCAGCATCAGATCGGCGAGCCGGGTCACGCCCTCGCCGAAAGCCCGGGTCGCCGCGCCCAGGATCATGGCCATCAGGCTGGCTCCCGCCACGACCACCGTGCCGAAAATGCGGTGTTCGGCCAGCAGGGGCAGGGTCTGCGTTCCTAACCGGGTCTCGAACAGGATCGCGTCCAACAGCGGCGAGCGCACCATCCGGTCGAGCAGGGGCGCCGGCGCCGGGCCGACCGATGGCGCGGTCACGGCGCCGGTCAGGGCCGGACTGTCGATCCAATGGCGGCGGCGGCGATAGGAATAATGGGGCAGGGACATCCAGCGCCGCTCCTGGCCGCCGAAGATTTCGGCCCAATCCGGCGCGGTCCCGCCGACATAGAGGGAGGCCAGGGCGCGATGGGCGGTTCGCAGACCGTGCGTCCCTTTGCGCAGGCTGGGCAGCCAGACGGACTCTCCGGTGACGCAGGCGCGGCCCATGCCCGACAAGGTGGCGTGGGGACCCAGTTCCAGGAAGGTGCGGATGCCGGCTCGGGCGAGGGTTTCCATGCCGTCGGCGAAGGCCACCGGCCGGCGGACATGATCCACCCAATAGGCGGGCGTGGCGATCTCGACGCCGGCCGGCGCGCCGGTCAGATTGGAGATCAGCGGCAGGCGCGGCGGCGACAGGGCGATTCCGGCGACGGTCCGCTCGAACGCCGCCAGCATCGGCTCCATGAGATGGGAGTGAAAGGCGTGGGAGACCGCCAGCGGGGTGACTGTGATCCCCGTTCCCGCCAGGGATTCCATCAATTCCCCGAGCGCCGCGAGGGGGCCGGAGATCACCAGGTTTTCCGGACCGTTGCGGGCGGCGACTTCCAGCTTGCCAGCGAAGGGGGCCAAGTGCTCGGTCATGATCGCCGGCGCCGCCGCCACCGCCGCCATGCCGCCCCCCGCCGGTAGCGCCTGCATCAGCCGCCCCCGTTCGGCGACGAGGGTCAGCCCGTCCTCCAGGCTGAACACCCCGGCGACGCAGGCGGCGGCATATTCACCGACGCTGTGGCCGATGACCATGTCCGGCGTCACGCCCCAGGCCGCCCACATCCGCGCCAGGGCGTATTCCAGGGCGAACAGGGCCGGCTGGGCGATATCGGTCCGGTTCAGGGCTTCGGCGTCGCCGGTGAAAGTCAAATCCGTCAGCGACCGGCCGAGCAGCGGCCGCAGCAGGGCGTCGCAGCGGTCGAAAGCGTCTCGGAAGGCGGGCTGTGCCCCGTACAGTTCGCGCCCCATGCCGGGATATTGGGCGCCCTGGCCGGTAAACAGAAAGGCCAGGCGGCCATCGGCGCGATCATGGCACCGTCCCGCCGCCACCTCCGGCTGGAGGCGCCGGTCGAGAAAGGCGCCAAGCCCGTCCGCCAGCGCGGCGGCGTCGGCGCCCTCCACCGCTAGGCGGTGGGTGAAATGGCGGCGGCCGGCGGCGGCCGACCGGCACAGATCGCCGAGGACGGCCGCGTCGGAATCCAGCCCCTTCAGGCGGTCGCGATAGGCGGCGGCCAGGGCGCCGAGGGAATCGTCCCCCTCCGCCGACAGGCACAAAAGATACGACCCCAGATCGGCCGCGGGGGCGCGCGGCGCTTCCGCTGGCGCCTCCTCGACCAGGACATGGGCGTTGGTGCCGCTGAAGCCGAAGCTGCTCAGCCCGGCGATCCTGGGCCGTGCCGAGCGCGGCCAGGGGCGGCGCTCGGCCGTCACCGTCAGCGCCAGATCATCCCAGGGAATATGTGGATTGGGCTTGGAGAAATGCAGGGAGGCCGGCAGTTCCTGATGCCCCAAAGCGAGGATCAGCTTGATCAGGCCGGCCATGCCGGCGGCGGCCTCGAGATGGCCGATATTGGTCTTGACCGAGCCGATGCCCAGCTTTCGCGTCCGGGCGCCGCCGAACACCGCCCCCAGGGCCTCGGCCTCAATGGGATCGCCCAGCAGCGTGCCGGTGCCGTGGGCCTCGACGTAATCGACCTGATCGGGGGCGAGGCCCGCATCCTCCAGGGCGGCGGCCAGCACCTCCTGTTGGGCGCGGCCATTGGGGGCTGCCAGCCCGTTGGTGCGGCCGTCCTGATTGACCGCGCTGCCCCGGATGCGGGCGAACAGGCGATTGCCGTCGCGTTCGGCGTCGCCCAGCCGTTTCAGCACCACGAAGCCGCATCCCTCGCCGCGGACATAGCCGTCGGCGGCGGCGTCGAAGGTCTTGCACCGCCCCTCGGGGGAAATGGCCCGCAGCTTGGAAAAACAGATATGGGAGTGGGGAGACAGAATCAGATTGACCCCGCCCACCAGCGCCAGATCGCTTTCCCCGGATCGCAGGCTCCGGCAGGCCAGATGCAGGGCGACCAGCGACGAGGAACAGGCGGTGTCCACCGCCAGGGCCGGCCCGTGCAGCCCCAGCAGATAGGACAGGCGTCCGACCGCGGTGCTGAAGGTGCTGCCGGTCATGGAATAGGCGTCGATCAGCTCCGGCCGGCCGGAATGGCGATGGGCCAGGACGTAATCGTCGCTCGACATGCCGACGAACACCCCGGTGCGGCTGCCCTTCAGAGCGGTGGGGTCGAGACAGGCCTCCTCCAGCGCCTCCCAGGCCACTTCCAGGAGCAGCCGGTGCTGGGGGTCCAGGGCCTGGGCCTCGCGCGGGGCGATGCCGAAAAAGGCAGCGTCGAAATCGGCGACCGGCTGGTCGAGAAAGCCGCCTTTGGTCGTGTAGGTCCGGCCCGGGGCGTCGCGATCGGCGGACAGGTGGGACGCGCCCGGCCACCGCGACGGCGGCACGTCGGCGATGGCGTCCTTTCCGTCGCGCAGATGCCCCCAGAAACGGTCGATATCGTTGGCGCCGCCGGGGAAGCGGCAGGCCATGCCGATGACGGCGACCTCCGGCCGGGCGTTGAGGGCGGCGTTTTCATCCACCAGCCGGCGGATGGTGGCGGTGGCCTTGACCAGCGCCTCGCGATAAGCCGCTTCCTTGTCCGCCTGCGGCGCCTGCCCCATAGCCCCCGTCCGCGCCACGATCAATCCCGAAGGATTTCCAGATGCCCGTTGCCGGCCAGGGTCGGCAGCTCGACCTCGGCCAGACAGCGCACCTTGACGAAATTGAGGGTGAGACTGCCCACCAGACGGGCGACGCCGGTGCCCCGGTCGAAATCGGCGCCGCTCAGATCGCTCGCCTCCGGGTCCAGCCGGATGCCCAATTCGGTGCCGCCGCGGGTTTCGGGAAAGGCGACGTGGACATAGCCGCGCTCGACGCTTTCCTGGAACCGGGCGAGGCTGCGCTCCGGGCGCAAGGCGATCTCGACGGGGTGGGGGCCGGCGGCCAGACGCGAGACCAGATCGTCCTCTTCCCCGGTCGCGGGCTCAACGGCGGCCGGCTGCGGCGCCCGGGCCAATTCCTCCATGTGGCGGCGCAGGCTCAAGGGGCGCATATCCGTCCAGACTTCGTCGATATGGGCCAGGCAATCGGCCTTGGACCCCGTCTTGCCGGCATCCGTCCAGCCCAGGGGCAGGTCCCGGTCCGCCGGCCAGATGGAATATTGCTCCTCGTGATTCATCACCACGCGGTAGAGGGCGTTATCGTCCGGTTCGTCCGTCATCGTTCGCTCCTGTCCCTGTCTGCCCTTATCGCCGGGTCATGCCAACGCGCTCGCCATCGCCCGCAGCAGCAGCGCGCGGTCGGAGCGAAGAAAGAAATGGTCGCCGGGAAAGATCCTGAGCCGGGCGCCGTGGCTGGTATGCTCATTCCAGGCCTCGATCTCGGCAGGATCGACCTCGCTGTCCTGGCGCCCGGCATACAGCACGAAGGGGCAGGGCAACGCGGCGTCCGGCGTGAAACGGTAGCCGTCGCACAAGGCGAGGTCGGCGCGCAGGATCGGCAGGATGATCTCGACCAGTTCGGGATGGGCGAACACGTCGCCGGGCGTTCCGCCGAAGGACCGTACCGCCTCCAGGAACTCGGCCTGATCCAGGCCGATCAACGGCCGTCGGCGCAAAGGCAGATGGGGGGCGCGGTGGGCCGACAGGAACAGCATGGTGGGAAGCGGCGCGCCCAGGCGGCGCAGGGCGCGGGTCAGTTCGAAGGAGACCAGCGCCCCCATGCTGTGGCCGAACAGGGCGAAGGGCTTGTCGGTGAAGGGCAGGATTTCGGCGGCCAGGGCCTCGGTCAGGGCGCCCATCTCGGTGAAGAGCGGGTCGCTCAGCCGGTTCTCCCGCCCGGGAAGCTGGACGGGACAAAGCTCGACCCGGGCCGGCAGGGCCTGGCCCCAGCCGCGAAAGACCGACGCGCCGCCGCCGGCGAAGGGCAAACAGAACAGGCGCAGTTCGGCGGCGGGGTTGGGAAAGGGGCAGGTGATCCAGCGGTTGAACCGCGCGGGTCCGCTCTCGGTCGCGGCGACGGTGGTCGTGGAATGTCGGGTCACGGGGATCCATCCTGTCGCGAGGTAGAAGCCCCAAGTAAATCGTCGATATCCGAAAGCAGTTCAAGCGCGGAATTGCGTGTAGAATCGCGCTGCGGGCGATCAGCAATCGGCTTTCTAAATTGTTCGTCCAGGAACTCGACGATTTCCATGGCCGTAGGGTAATTGAATACCAGGCTGACCGGCAGCGATCGCTGAAGCGCATGGGCCAGACCGTTGCGAAGCTGCACCGCCATCAACGAATCCAGCCCCTGATCGGTCAGGGGGCGGCCGGATTCCAGTTCGTCCTCGCCCAGTCCCAGAAGGCGCCGCAAGGTGGCGCCCACCAGGTTTAGCAACAGGGCCCGGCGCTCTTCGGGCGGGGCGTCGCTCAGGGGGGCGGCGAAATCGGACGCCGCCTCCGCCCCCGCCGCGGCCGGCGGCGGCGCCAATTCGTCGAAAAGCGGCCGCGGCCGTGGCAATTGGCCGACATGGGTGGGCCAATCGGCATCGACGACGCATATTTGGGTGAGGTTCGCCGCCAGCACCCGACCCAGCAAAGCGAGGCCGGCCTCGGGGGCGATGCCCGCGAAACCCTGGCGGCCGAGCAGCGTCCGGATGGCGGGAGAGGCGGCCATGCCCACGCCTTCCCATGGTCCCCAATTGATGGTGGTGGCTGGCAGGCCCAGGGCGCGGCGGTATTGAGCCAACCCGTCGAGGAAGGCGTTGGCCGCCGCGTAATTGGCCTGGCCCGGATTGCCCAGCACCGAGGCCGCCGAGGAGAACAGTACGAAGAAATCGAGATCCGCGTCGCGGGTCAGCCGGTGCAGGGTCCAGGCGCCGTCCATCTTGGCCGCGAAGATGCTGCCGAACCGATTCCAATCCTGGTCCGCCACCATGCCGTCGGCCAGGCCGCCGGCGGCATGGACGATGCCACGTAAAGGGGGGAGTCGACCGCCGATGGCCTGGATTTCCCGGGCTACCGCCGATTGGTCGCCGAGATCGGCCAGGGCCACATGAAGGGTGGCCCCGGAACGCTCCAGGGCGCGAATGGTCGCGGCGGCGGCCGGCGTCGGCGGGGTGCGACCCATCAGCACCAGATGGCGGGCGCCCCGTTCGACCAGCCATTGGGCCGTCAGCAGGCCCAACGCGCCCAGGCCGCCGGTGATCAGGACGGTGCCGTCGGCCGACACCGGCAGGGTCGCGTCGCTTCCGGCATCGGGCCGCGCCACCAGACGGGCGCCGTGGCGGAGGCCGCGCCGCCACAGGATTTCGCCCTCGCCGTCATCGCACGCCACCGTTGCCGCCAATTCGGCGGCCGCCCGGTCGGATTCGGGATCGATATCCACGCAGGTGCAGGACAGGCCGGGATATTCCAGGGCCACGGTCAGCCCCATGCCCCACAGGGGGCTCTGGCCGATTTCGGGCGGCCGGGTTTCACCTTCCGCCGCCAGGGCGCCGCGCGTGACCAGCCACAGCCGCGCCGATTCCGTCGCCCCCGCCTTGTCGAGGGACTGAAGCAGATGCAGCGCGCCGGCCAGGGCCGGGCCTTGACCGGGGGCGGCGCCGTCGGCCTTTGCCGGTTCGGGCTCGTCCAGGCCCCATAGATGGATTACGCCGTCATAGCCCCCGCCGCTTTCGGCGAGCAGACGGTCGAAATCGGCGGGCCGCGCCGGATCGAGGCGATAATGCTTCCCATCTTCGCTTCCATAGGCCGAGTCGGCGAAGGCAAGCAGACATTGGGCGCCGTCGGCGCGCAATCGCCGCGCCATATCCTCGGCGACGCCGGTCCGGTCGGCCAGCAGCAGCCACCGTCCACCGGGAGAGGCCGTGTCGGGGGCCGTCTCCAACGCCCGCCATTCCTTGACGTAGGTCCAGCCGCGGGCGGCGCCGGGGCGATGTTTGAGAATCTCCTCGCGCCGCGCCCGCCGCCCCTCCAAACCGACGAATTCCAGCGCCAACCGGTCTTCGCCGTCGTACAGACGGATATCGGCGGCGACCACGTCGTCGTTTTCGCTGCGGCGCAGGAGCAGATGGGCCCAGCTTCCCTCCGGCCGGGGATCGTGATGCAGGCGCACCGCCTCGATGGCGAAGGGCAGCCAGGTTTCACCCTCCGCCAGGGGGGCGGCGGCCAGAAGCAGACCGAAGGCGGCATCCAGCAGGCCCGGATGCAGGGGCCGCGCCGCCAGCCCGCCGAGAGAGGCCGGCGGGGCCAGGACGCATACCGCCTCGCCATCGCCCAGGCGTATCGTCCGCATCCAGCGATAGCTGAGGCCCAGGCGGATCTGGCGGTCGGCCTGGGTTTGGTAGAAGGATTCCGGGGAAAGCGCGTCGGGGCACCGCGCCCAAACGGCGTCGCGCGCCTGGGCGGGGGCGGGAAAATCGCCCTCGTCGATGACCGCCTCGACATGGGTGGTCGCCATCGGCTCGTCATCGTCGCCGTCGCTCAACAGACTGGTCACCCGGATGCCCGCCGGCGAGAAGATGACCTGCGCCATCGGGCTTTCGCCCTCGCCGAGGATCAGGGGCGCCAGGAAACAGACATCCTTGACCGCGCAGGACCCGCCGCGCCGCTCCCGGCCCAGGGCGGTCAGGATCATCGACAGATGGCAGGCGCCCGACACCACGATGTCGCCATAAATGCGGTGGTCGCCCAGGAACGGCAGACGGTCGGGATCGAGCGGAATCTCGTGAATCATGGCCCCCAGGGCCGGCAGTGGGAGGCGGCGGCCGGCCAAGGGATTGGCGCCGCGGGGAGTGGCGGTGCGCCGCGACCGGGCCGGCGGGTCGAGCCAATAGCGCTGGCGCTGGAAGGGATAGGTCGGCAGCGGCAGACGGCGGCGGGCATAATCGCCGTCCAGCCCGGCCCAATCCACCGGTCCGCGTACGGCCAGTTGCGCCAGACTGTCGAGCATCCGTTCCCAGTCGGGGCGGCCTTCGGCCAGGCTGGGCAGCATCGGGATGGTGTCCGGCGCCAGATTGTCGGCGGCCATGCCCAGCAGGACCGGCTTGGGGCCGATCTCGACGATGGCGTCGCAGCCCGACTCGACCAGGCTCGCCAGCCCGGCCATGAAGCGGACCGGTTCGCGGATATGGCGGCACCAGTAATCGGGCTCCGCCAGCCGGTCGGATTCCAGGCGGCCCGACAGGTTGGACACCAGATCGATGCGGGGCGGGCTGTAGCGCACCTGACGGGCGATACGGGCGAAGTCCGCCAGCATCGGTTCCATCAGCGGCGAATGGAAAGCGTGGGAGGTCCGCAACGGGTGGGTGGCGACGGCGCTTTCCGCCAGACGGGCGCGAATCTCGGCCATCGCCGGGCCGAGCCCGGACAGCGCCAGATGGCGCGGGCCGTTTTCGGCGGCGACGGACACCCGGCCGGCGAATTCGGTCAGCAGCGGCTGCAGATCCTCCCGGGATGCGAACACCGCCATCATTTCGCCGTTCCGCGGCAGGGCCTGCATCAGCCGGGCGCGGGCCGCAACCAGGGTCAGGGCGTCTTCAAGGCTGAACAGGCCGGCGATGCAGGCAGCGACATATTCCCCCAGGCTGTGGCCCATGACCACCGAGGGGGTGATGCCCCAGGCCATCCACAGCCGGGCCAGGGCGTACGCCACGGCGAACAAGGCGGGCTGGGCATAGGCGGTCTCGTGGATCGCCGGGTCGGCATCGTCGGCGGGATAAAGGATTTCCAGCAGCGGCCGGTCCAGCAGCGGATCGAGGATGGCGGCGCAGGTCTCCAGGTCCCGGCGGAAACCGGGCTGGGTGTCATAGAGCTGCCGCCCCATCCCCGCATATTGCGAGCCCTGGCCGGTAAACAAGAAGGCGACCCGCCGCCGGCCGGTGCCGTCGGCCCGCCCGCGCGCCGCGGTCGCCGCCTCTCCGTCCAGCGCTGCCGCCATCTCGGCCAGGGAATCTGCGCACACCGCCAGACGATGATCGAAGGCCTTACGGCCGGTATTGGCGGTGAAGCACACATCGGCCAGGGACAAATCGGGATGGGCCCGCAGATGATCGTGATAGCGGCGGGCCAGGGCCGCCAGGGCGGCCTCGCTACGGGCCGACAGCATCAGGATATGGCGGGGCCGTTCCGGCGCGTCGGCCGCCGCCGCCCGGGGCGGCGGCGCCTCTTCCAGGATGACGTGGGCGTTGGTGCCGCCGATGCCCAGGGAATTCACCCCCGCCCGCCGCGGGGTGCCGGTTTCCGGCCAGGGGGTCAGGCTGGTGGCGACGTAGAAGGGTGAATTGTCGAAATCGATGGCCGGGTTGGGGCGGTCGAAATGCAGGCTGGGGGGAATCGCCTTGCGGTCCAGCGCCAGGGTCGCCTTGAAGAAGCCGGCCATGCCCGACGCGATCTGCAAATGGCCGATATTGGTCTTGACCGAGCCGATGGCGCAAAAGCCGGTACGCTGGGTATGGGGGCGGAAGGCCTGGGTGAGGGCGCTGACCTCAATGGGGTCCCCCATCTCGGTGCCGGTGCCGTGGGCCTCGACGAAACCGATGGTGTCGGGATCGACGCCGGACACCGCCAGGGCCTCGGCCACCGCCGCCGCTTCGCCTTCGCCGCTGGGGGCCATGTAACCGACCTTGAGTCCGCCGTCGTTATTGACCGCCGAGCCTTTGACCACCGCCCAGACATGGTCGCCGTCGCGCAGCGCGTCGTCGAGCCGCTTGAGCAGCACCACGCCGACGCCGCTGCCGAACACGGTGCCCTTGGCCTCGGCGTCGAAGGCGCGGCAATGGCCGTCGGGCGACACAATCATGCCGTCCTGGTACAGATGGCCGGCGCGGTGGGGAATCTGCACCGCCGAGCCGGCGGCCAGCACCATGTCGGCCTCGCCGGCGAGCAGGGCCTGACAGCCGAGATGGATCACCACCAGACCGGTGGAACAGGCCGTCTGGACATTGAGGCTGGGGCCGCGGAGATTGAGTTTGTAGGACAGGCGGGTCGGCAGATAATCCTTGTCGTTGGCGACCATCAGCTGGAAACCGCCCATGGAATCCAGCGTGGTCACCTCCAGGCTGTCCAGCGCGTCGAGGGCGTCGCGGTTGGGATGGACGTTGTTGAGCAGATAGGTGTTCATGCTGGCGCCGGCATAGACGGCGATATCGCCGGGATAGCTGAACGGGTCGTAGCCGGCGTTCTCCAGCGCTTCCCATCCGCACTCCAGCAGCAGCCGCTGCTGGGGGTCCATCAGCGCCGCTTCCGCCGCCCCGTAGCCGAAGAATTCGGCATCGAAGGATTCGACGTCGGACAGGATCGGGCTGGCTTTGACATAGGCGGGGTTGCGCACCAGCGCCGGATCGATGCCCGAGGCCAGCACCTCCTCGTCGCTGAAAAAGGCGATGGATTCGGTTCCCGAGGCCAGATTGCGCCAGAAGGTCTCGGGATCGTCGGCGCCGGGAAAACGGCAGGACAGGCCGATCACGGCGATGGCGCGCCCGTCCTCGGCGCCATTTACCCGGGCGCGCACCTGCGCCCGCGCGGTTCCGCGCCGCGCGGTGTCGGCCGGGGCGCCGCCATCGGCCAGCACCGCCGCCAGCGACCGGACCGTCGGATATTTGAACAGATCGACCAGGGGAACCTGGGGGCCGAACAGATCGACCAGCCGGTTATGGGCCTGTACCAGCAGCAGCGAATGCCCGCCCAGTTCGAAGAAACTGTCGTCCAGCCCGACCTCGGACACGCCCAGAATGTCCCGCCAGACCTCGGCGATGCGCTTTTCCACGTCCGAGGCAGGACCCCCCTGGCCGCCGCCGCTCCGCCCGTCGCCCGCGGCCCGGGCGGCCAGACGGAGGCGATCGATCCGCCCGGTGGCGGTCACAGGCAGTTCGGGCAGGTAATGCAGCGGCGTGCCGGGCCGGCACGAGGGCAGGCGGCCATAGGGATCGTCGCGGAACAGGCGCTCGTAGAAGGGGTGAGGCCGGGATTGCGGCCTGTGGTGATAGGAGGCATGGGTGAAGGGGATGCGCGTGCCGTCGGCGCGGATCAGCGCGCCGTCGATGACGTAATCGGGATTGAAGCCGTTGTCGCACAGGCTGCGGGTGACCGTCGCCTTGATGCGGTCGCCCGGCTCGACCTCGATCCCCGGTTCGAAGACCGGCATATAGACCGGCAGCCAGCTATATTCGTGCTCCAGGATGTCGATCACCTCGCCATCGATGGTGTGCAGCTTGAGCCACACCAGGAACCCGTCGAGGCGCGCTTTCCGGTCGATCGGCAAAAGGATGGCATGGCTTTCCTCCGGCGCGATCGGCCGGCTGAAATCGAGATACTCGAACACCCCCTCCGGCGACAGCAGGTTCTCGGCCGGGAATTTCTTGACGCAGATCCGCAGATCGAAGGGGTGGCCGATTTCGGCGAAGATCTTTTCGGTATAGGACGCGGGCACGCGATGGAAGCCCGGCCGCAGGCGCAGCTCGTCGGGGAGGGTGGCGGCGGCGATCACGGTGACGCTGCGGGTCGGGATCATGATGCCGTCCGGCCGCAGCAGGCGATGGCAATCGTTGATGATGACCGCCGCGCCCTCGCAGCCGCCGATGGGACCGACGATCTCGGAAACGCACACGTCCGCCGGTTCGGGCAGGGAAACCGCGCCCGCTTCGCCGTGGATGATGGAAATACGGTCGTCCAGGCCCAGCCGGGCGACATGGGCTGCGGCCAGGGCGTAAGCCTCGTCCCCCTTCTCGACGGCATAGACCTTGCGCGCTCCGGCCGCCAGGGCCAGGCGGGCCAGGATCGCCTCCTTTCCGGTGCCGATATCGACCACCACCTTGTCCTTGACCGTGCGCTCCAGCGCCGCGACGTATTTCCGGTTGCGGCGCTCGTCATTGGCCAGGGCGTAATAGATCAGATCATCATAGACGAAATATTCCGCTACTGACGGCCATAGCTCCATCTGTTCGGCGGCCGCCGTCTCGGGTTCGCGCATCTGCACGAAACGGCAGCGCGCCTGTTCGCCATAGGTATCGACGAAAGCGGGCAGGCCCAGGTCCTCGGGCGTCGCCAAATGGTCGGCGGCGTAGAAGGCAGTGGGGATCTCCAGGGCCGGGGAGGCGTCGGCCAGATGACGGCCGATCGCGGGGTCGCCGTCAGCGGCGCCGATCAGCGGCCGGGCGCGGCCCAGCCGCAGCCCCACCAGAAGGGCGGCGAGCGCGCGCTCCCCTTCGGCCGGATTCGCCGCGGTCAGGGTGGCGAGGCCGCACGACAAAAGGGGCACGCCTTCGCGAGCCAATTCCGTCACCAGGGATTGGTGGAGGGCGGCGATGGCTGCCATGATCGGCCGGCCGGCATCCTGCGCGTTGCCGCCGCCGGCAATGATCGGCGAGACCACCATCAGGGGGCAGTCCCGCCGTTCCCGCGCCAGCAGGGACAGGGCGTGAAGAACGGCGGCCTCTTCGTCGAGGGCGGCGGTCAGGGCGGCCGAGGACAGCGCCTCCAGGACCTGGGTGGGCCGGTCGGCCGGCAGGTGAATGATTCCGTCCACCGTGCCACCCCAGGCGGCCGCCACGGATTCCACCGTTTCGCGCACCCCATCGGGGGCGCCGGCGGGAATCGCGGCGAAGTCGCAGGTGCCGCCCAGGGTGCCGAGGCGGCGCAAAAGCGCCGTCCGTCCGGCCTCGTCCCCATCCGCCGCGCCCAGCAGCAACAGCCGGGCCTGGAAGCGGCCGAGCAGGAATTCCGCCAGATAGGGACCCAATCCGTCCAGGCCGTTGGCGATGACGTAGGTGCCGTTGCGCTTGAACGGATTGCGCCAGCCGGCGCGCTCGGCCTCGGCGGCGACCGCCATCCGCGTCAAGGCCGGGATCCAGCGTTGGCCGTCGCGCAAGGCGATTTCGTCGTCGGCGGACGGGATGCGCACCTCGCGGGCGAGAAGGGCGACCGCCGCTTCGCTCCATCCGTCCGGACAATCGATATGCCGGCAGTCCAGCCAGGGCAGGGCGCGGGTGAAGGCGGCCAGAAGGCCGGACAACGCGGCCTTGCCGGGAATGGTCGCTTCGTCGGGCCCGATCGCCAGGGCCTGGCTGGACACCGCCATCAGCCGCACCGGCCGGGACGGCGCCGTCGCCGCCAAGGCCCGGACCAGTTCGACAATGGCGCCCTCGGCCCGGTATCCGGGCTCGGTGGCGGCCAGATGCACGATGGTGTCGAGCCGCCGTCCCGCCAGTTGGCCGATGACGTCACGGGGATCGGCATCGGCGGAAACGGTTACGCAGGACAGGCCGGCCCGGGTCAGGGCGGCTTCGAGCCGGACGCCATGGCCCGGCCGGTCGAGAACCACCAGCCAGAGCCCGTCCGGGGGCTGCGGGCGGTTGACCGGCTCCTTGCGCAGCCAGACCCGGCGGTGAAAGCGGTTGGGCAGGGTGCGTTCGTTGCCGGTCAGCAGGTCCACCCGCTCGACGACGGCGGCGAAGGCGCCCTCCTGGAACTGGCGGATCAGCCGTTTGTGCTGAATTTTGCCGATGGCGGTCTTGGGGATGGTCTCTTGATCCACCGGGATCAGGTAATCGGCCTTGATGCCGAGCTGCTTGGCCAGACGCGTCTGGATGGCGCGCAGCAGCGGGGGAAGAACGGCGTCGCCGGTCAGCGGTGTGTGAAAGAACACTGCCAGCTTCTGCGCGTCGTCCATGGTGTCGCGCACGGCGCAGGCGGCGGTGAACGAGGCGGTAATGCCGTCCACTTGCTCCACCGCCGATTCGATCTCGTTGTTATAGAAATTGGCGCCGTTGATGATGATGCCGGCGTCAGCCCGCCCGGTCAGCACCAATTCCCGGTCGCGGATGAAGCCGACATCGCCGGTGTCGAACCAGCCGTCGGCGAGGAACACCGCGTTGGCCTCGGGGGTGCGGTAATAGCCGGGTGACACGGCGGCGCCGCTGAAATGGACGTAACCGGCGATTCCTTCCGGCACCACCTGCTGGCGGTCATCGACGATGCGCACCGACATGCCTGGGATGACGGCGCCCAGGCTGGCGAAGGAGACGGCGGTATCGTCGTCAGCATCGGCGACCCTGAGGGCGCCGCCCAGGGAATCCCTGGCGATGTGGTGAAAGGTCAGGCTGCGGCCGGGGCGGGGCAGATGATAGGTGGTGCCCGAGCCCATTTCGGCCATGCCGAAGGCGGTCCGCAGCACCGAGGGGGCGAGGCCGTAAGGTGCAAGCCCGCCCAGGAAGTCGCGGGTCGCGGTCTCGGTGATCATTTCGCCGGCGGTCAGCAGCCCTCTGACGCAGGACAGGTCCCAATCGCCGGGGCGCTCGGTCTTGAGCGCGGCGGTCACCAGGGAATAGGCGAAATTGGGCGCCCAACTGTGGGTGATGCGGTGGCGATGGATCAGGTCCAGCCAGCGCAAGGGTCGGCCCAGAACCAGCTCCTTGGGGGCATAGACCAGCCGGCAGCCCAGGGCGACGCAGCGTATGTGCCAGTCGGAAATGCTGCCGATATGGTCGAAGGGCAGCCAGTTGAGGATCACGTCCGCGGCATCGTGGCCGCACAACAGATTCACGCCGCGGGCGCGGGCCAGAACGTTGCGGTGGGTGATGGTTACCGCCTTGGGCAGGCCGGTGCTGCCCGAGGACAGGGTGAAGAAGGCGATGTCGTCGGGGGCCGATTGGTGCGCCACCGGATCCGGCGGCCCGTCGCGCAGATCCTCGATGGCGGCCACCTTTCCTTCGCCCAGGGCGGAATGGCGGATGGCCTCGACCCGGCTGTCGGCGGCCAAAATCGGCGGCCGGTCCAGCAGCGCCCAGACATGCTTGAGATGGTCGAGGCTGCGGCTGTCGGTGTCGTAGGCGACGGGAACCGAGGTGATGACCGGACGGATGCCCCCCAGCATGCAGGCCCAGAAGGCGTGGAGGATGTCCTCGGTGCGCTCCAGTTGCAAAATGACCGTGTCGCCGGCGTCCAGGCCGCTTCGGCGCAGCCGGCCGAGCACCCGTTGCGCGGCTTCCAGCAGCGCGCCGTAGGTGCTGGCCCGTTCCGTCCCGTCGGCGGCGACATGGATGATGGCGGTGTCGGCCGGCGCGCGGCGCAAAAGGTCGGGCAGGGTGGCCGGCCCGTCCGGCTCCTCCGGCAGGGGGCCGCCATGGCAAAGGGCGGGCGGCGCCGTGCCGGTGTCAGCGGTGCGGATGGCGGCCGGAACGTCGGTCTTCGGCCGCGTCGGGGCGGCGGGCAGCAGATCGCGCAGTAGCCGGCCGACATGGAGGTGGCGCGGTCCCGCCTCGTCCGGCGCGGCGATGCAGGCGACCCGGTCGATGCCGTCGCAGCCGGCGACGGAGTCCTCCCAGGCCGCCAGGGAATCGTCGGACCAGACCGGCAGGTCGGCGAGAGCGGCGAGATCGGGCGCGCCCGCGGCGGTCGCCGGAATGCGACGGACGGGGACGAAGGCGGCGACGCGGGCGGCGGCCAGCGCGCTCAGCTGGGGGCGGAGTATGTCGAACCCATCGGGCTCGTCGACCACCACATAGGCGATGCGGTCCAGGCCGCCCGACCGGGTCCGCCGTTCGGTGATCACGCATTCGCGGACCGAAGGGTCACTCAAAATCGCGTCGGCCGTCGCCAGGGCCTCGTCGCCCGCTTCCTCAATTCCGGTGCCGTCTTCGCAAGTCTCGTGCATCCCGGGCTGGGTCCTTGTCGGGGAGTTGGGGCGGTGCGGTTAAGCCGCGGCGACGAGCGGAGGGTCAGGCCGGAAGCAGCCAGGCGCCGTTATGGATGAAGAACTGCTCGGCGTAATCCCCGCCCAACCGCTCGATATGGCCGGCATATTCCCGGAGCGGGGCGGTTCCCCCCTCGGGATGGGGGAAATCGCTGGAATAGCAGTAGCATTGGCCCAGGCCGAAACGCTCGACGTAATCGGCCACCGGCTCGAACCGGTAAGGCGAGACCCGCACACCGCGGGCGATATAGTCCGACGGCTTCAGGGACAGGACCGGCGACAGGCGCCGGTGATAGATGGTGGCGATCTGGTCCAGGCGTTCGGCCAGCGGCCCTAGCCAACCGGCGCCCAGTTCGGCCATGCCCAGGCGCAACCGGGGGAAGCGCTCGAAAACACCCCCGAGAATCAGGGTGGTCAGGAAGTTCTGAGCCGCGTAGGGCAGGGTCGAGAAGGTGTATATGTTGATCTGTTCGCATTCGGAGGCGATGTCGGTCGGTCTGAAACTGAGATGTTCGACCCCCTTGGCCCAGTCGTAGCTGGCCAGGAACCCCGCCTCGCCGCCGGCATGGAGCAGTATGGCGGCATCGGCTTCCTCCAGCAGGCGCCAGAGCGGGTCCATCGCGTCGTGGGCCGGCGACGCCTTGCCCGGCGGAACCGAACTGGAGATGGCGAAGGCTCGGCAGCCGGCCTTCACCATCGCCTGCGCCTCGGCGATGGCTTCGCCCACGTCATGGGTGTTGAGCAGGGCGGCGGCCCGTAAACGGTCGGGGTCGTGGCGGATGTAATCGAGGATGAAGCGGTTCCAATGGCGCATGGTCCGAAGCGCCACCTCGCCCTCGGCGAAGCTGGTGGCCATCACCAGCGGGTCGGACATGATCAGCGCCCGGGCGACCCCCATGTGGTCCATGGTCTTGAGGCGGCCGTCGGCGGTGAAGGCGCCGGGGGCGACCGCCCCTTTGAGGGTCCATACCGTCTCGTCGGTATAGTCCCCGGTCTCCGGTTCCATCAGTTGGGCGATGCGTCGCTGCTGCTCGCCGGGAGCGCTTGCGCGCATCTGGCGCAACGTCGCGGCGAAGTCCCGGCCGACTTCGCCGGCGGCGATTTCATAGGTTTCCGGCGAGGGCTGGATATGCATATCAACATCAAGCATCCGTCCGTGAAAGCGGCTTGTGTCAAGCATGTGATCCCCCGCGCTGCCCTTGAAAACCGGGTACAATATTTACGCGAATAATTCTGAAGCCGCCACCGCGTTATCAACCCAGGCGGTCGCACGGGATGGCCGGGGCTCCATGCACCGAGGCGCGCGACCCGAGCGCAACAGGTGAATATCGTAAAAACAATTCAAAACCTGAAGCCGGTCAACCGTTTTCTCCCCGAACCGGCCTCTTCCCGGAGGCGGCGGGCGGAGAATGGGCCGGCCTGGCGAAGATGGCGGCGTGGCGGGTTGGGCGCAAACAGTGGCGATGGCCGCCCCAAAGCTTTACACGCGCTTCATGAGTGTGGTTATATGACTCGGTGGAGGGGCCGTAATCGCTGATTAGGCGATTGATATATAGGGCTTTTTCAGGGTCGAGACATCAGCCGGTTGAGGGTGCGGTCATGCCCATAATGGTTGCGGGGTATCTGCTGCTCTGCTTGACCGTCGCCCTGCTCGGACGGGGACGGCGAATCGGGGTTTTCGGCTATTTTCTGCTGGCCGTCCTGTTCACGCCGATTATTACCCTGGTGTTCCTGCTGGTCAGCCGCATCGATCAATCCCCCGTTCGCAGCTTGCGGGTGAAGGTGTGCAAGGTCTGCAAGAAAGAGAACGCCGAGATGGCCGGGATGCGCTATTGCCCGGCCTGCGGACGGGCCATCTGAACGGGCGCCGGGCCGAGGGGAAGGTCGCGGCCGCAGACCACCGTCGAGATGGCGCAGGTGGTATGGACGGTCAGCACGGTGCGCCAAGCGTCGATGATCGGGTCGATGGCGATGAACAACGCCAGGGCGGCCTGGATCGGCAGTCCCAAAGGCCCGCAGACGACCGCTAGCAGGGCGATGGTCATCGGGCCGGTGCTGCCGCTGGACGCCACCCCGGTTATGATCGAACCGAAAAGCACGAATCCGAGCTGCGGCAGGCCCAGGTGAACCTGGTAGAGCTGCGCGATGAACAGGGTGGCGATGGCGTAATACAGCACCGGCCCGATGCGGCAGAGCGTGATCCCCAGCGGCACCACCAGTTCGAGATCGCTCCGCCGCATTCCCAGCTTGTTCGACATGGTGTCGATGACCGAGGGGATGCAGGCGATGCTGTTGCGCGAGCAGAAGGCCATCACCGTTGGCTCCTGCACCATCGCCAGACCGCGCCACAGGCCGGTGCCGCTACGCCGGGCCACCGTCAGGGCCGACATCAGGAAGACGATGACCGCCCCCGCCAACTGGGTGCCCAGGAATTTCACCATCGCCTGCAATGGCCCCACGCCGCCGGAATGCCCGAACTTGGCCGTCAGATCGGCCACCATCGCGCAAAGCCCCAGGGGCAACAGGATATTGATCATCCGCAGCATGCGCTGACAGGACAAAAAGACGGTTTCCAGGACCATGGACAGCGAGGCGGCATGGGCGCGCGGCGTGGCGCCGACCGCTAGGCCGAACAGCAGCGAGAACACCACGACCTTCAGATTGTCCCCCATCCCCAGCGCCTGGAAGATGTTTTCCGGGATCACTTTTTGGAGCGCGCTATCGACCGTCGCGGCGGTGTCGGGCCGCTGCGACGCTCCCGTCAGATTGACCCTGATATCGTTGATGAAAGCGGAGTTCGAGGAACTGACCAGCCGACCCAGAGAGGCCAGGGTGTTGGCGCCCAGATCGGCGCCCGGCGCGGCGCTGGTCCCGGCGCCGACGCCGACCAGGGCCGTCAGAGCCATCGCCGCCACGAAGGCGCCCATGATTCGGGCGACCTGACGTCCGCCGCCGCCTTGTTGCAGCAGCCGGGCCAGGCTGACGGTGATGGCCGACACCATGAACGGCAGCACCAGCATCTTCAGCAGGGACAAATAGAGAGTGCCGAACGGCGAAATCAGGGTGGCGACGCGCGGACTGAGGCTGCCGACGCCCACCCCGATCGCCAGCGCCATCGCCACCACCCATGGGCGCGACGCCGCCTTAACCAAAGCCGCCACCCATCCGTCGCTCATGATGCGTCCTTTTGCTGGATGAAACCGGTGGCGATGGGGCGGGGCAGCCTCGCCATCCCTCCGGCGGTCCGGCTCATTCGGTGATGGGGATGAATATCCCGTCCCGCAACGTCTGGAAATAAATCTTTCGTCCGACGACGTCGCCCTGCGCGTCGAACGAGATGGTGCTGAACGCTCCCTTCCACCCTTGACGAAAGCGCATGACCGCGGCGACGGCCTCGGGGTCGAGACGTTTGCTGCTGGCCACCACCGTCGCCAGCAATTTCAACGCCCCATATCCCTTGGCGGCCCGGGTGTCGGGCGCCGTGAGGTAGAGCGATTGGTAATCGGTGACGAAGCGGACCACCCGGGGGTCGGTGCTTTCGCGGTCGAACACCGTCGGCACCACCAGCCCCTCGGCCGCCTTTCCCGCGATGCTCCAGACCAGCGGCGAATCCAGGCTGTCGCCGCCGACGATGGGGACGGTGACGCCGACGGTGCGCATCACCTTGATCAAGTGGGCGGCGCTCCGCGGCGCGCCGACCAGGAAAACGGAATCGAAGTCGCTTCCCTTGATCTCGGAGACCAGTTCCCAGAAGGTGTTAACATCCGGCAGATAGATTCTTTGCATCACCGCGCGGTCGTCCAGGTCTTTCCGCATCAGCTCGGAAAGGCCGAGGCCGTAAACTGAGCGGTCGCTGACGATGACGGTTTTGCGGTAGCCCTTCTTCTCCATATAGGCGGCGGTCGCCTTGGCGTTCTGGATGTCGTTGGGGATGGTCCGGAAGACCATGTCGAAGTGGTGGGCGGTCAGACGGGGACTGGTGGAACTGACCTCCAGGCACAGGACGTCCTCGTACTGATAGGTGACCGAGGTGCCGATGGCGGTCGCCGAGGATTCGCAGCTGATCACCGCCAGCAGGGCTTCGTCGCTCGCCAGGTCCCGGGCATTGCGCCGGGCCACGGCCAGCCGTTCGCCCCCGTCATTGGTGACGTCCAGCAGCACATGGCGCCCCAGCAACCCGCCCGCCGCATTGATCTCCGCCGCCGCCATTTTGACGCCGTTGACGAAGCCGCTACGGTCGTTCAATTGCTGGACCGCGCCGATGACCACCGGGCCGTGTCCCCGCTTGGCATAGCGCTGCCGCGCCGCCGTCATGTCCTTGTAGCGGTTGCCGCAATAGCTGAGCGGCGCTGTCAGGAAAAACAGCGGCGCCGCCGTCAGCAGGGCACGCCGGGAAACCGGACGGGGGCCACGGGCCATATGTCAATGGTCCGGATTGAGAATAAGCGGCAAGCCCTTCCTGCCGCTGCCGATGACGACGACCTTGGCGTTCTTCGAGGTAGCTAGGTCGCGGGTGGCCTGAATGCCCTGCCAGGTCAGCAGATCCGGATTCAGGGACGACGAGATGATGGTGTTGTAGGTCTTGATGCCCTGCGCCTCGATGCGCTTGCGCTCGGCCTCCTTGCGCGCCCGTTCCAGGCGGAAGGTATAGGCTTCCGCCAATTGCTGCTGTTCCAGCTTGGTCTCAATGGCCTTGTTCATGAATTTCGGCAGCGACAACCGGGTGATCAGCACCGAATCGATGACGACGTAGCGCCGTTGGGCCTGGGCCAGGGAATCGGTCAACAGCTTCTGTATCAAGGAGCGCTTGGTCTGGGAAATTTCCTCGAAGCTGTAGGTGCCGAGCACGCGCCGGACCGTCGCCAGCACCTCCGGCATCACGATCTTTTGGGCGTAGTCCGGTCCGACTCCCGCTTGCAGCACGCCCAGGACGTCGCGCTCGGGCTTGAAGCGGGCCACCACCGTCACCGTGACCGGCAGGCCCTGCGCCGTCAGCACCTTGACTTCGCGGGTGGTGACATGCTCGCGAACATCGTAGATGGTCATGTGGTTCCACGGCGCGATCACGTGCAGACCTTCGCCATAAACCTTATCGACGACGGTACCGCCCGCGAACAGCCGGTACAGAACGCCGGCATGGCCCGGTTGAATCCGGATGAAAATGCGCGGCCAGAAATAGACGGTAACGAACAGAACGATGAGAGCCAGGATGGTAAGGCCGGTCGCGCCGCCGGTGCCCCACCGCCGGAGACTGTCGATCACGCCGTCGCCGTCCTCTCGGCCCCTCATCGTACCGTGCTCCCATGCTCCCCCGTCCCGTCGGTTTGGCGGGGGCGACCCATTGCGGTCTGGTGGCGCCTCGGTCGTTCGAGAACACCGCCCGGCACGTCCGCCGTGGTGTGCCCATGACCGCACCCGTCATGTGATCGGCCGCGCCGGATGGGCGCGGCCGAAACCCAGGATGGTTCGAAAGGCGGGAAGGCGCGACTGTCGGTCAGGCCTTGGCGGGCTCGGCGGGCTTGCCGCCGGTCTTGACCGCGGCTGCGGCGACCTTGCGGCCTTCCTCGAATTCCCGGCGGAAATGCTCGCGCATTTCGACGGGGTCGAAATCGAGAAGGGTGCCGCCCGATTCGAAATGCTGGACCATCACCTTGCCCACCGCATAGGTGGCGCCTCCGCCCAAGACGGGCATCACCAGCACGCCGCAGGCCTGGCCGATCATCGGGATGGTCTTGACCACGCTGAACACCGGCGCGGCCAGGGTCAGCGGGACCACGGTGCCGGTCAGGGTCGCAATGGATTTCTTGACGATCTCTTCGAAAAATCCCTGTTCGTAGATCTCGCACAGGCGCCGGATAAGATTGACCTGGATGCCGGTCAGGCCAACCAAATCCGCCATCGGCACCGGGATGAGGCCGACGCCCATCGCGGCATACATGTGATTCCGAATCGTGACGTGGGATTCGGCCAAGCGATCGTCACTCTTCTGCTCGGCGTCGGTATCGGCCGGAACCTCAGTTTGGTTGGCTTGCATAAGTGCCCTCGCTCAGTTGAATTTTTCTAAGGCCACTGACCTCTGACGTTTACTCTCCGGCGTGCCGGGGCGCAAGGGGGAATCCGGCCAGCCCCAGGGGAATCGGGTGAACCCGCTTCCCCTGCATTATGTATATTTCCCTCAATCGCCGGGCGGTTGCGTCCGCGCCCTTGGCTATCCTCGCTTGCGCTCCGAGGCCCCGATGGAGCCTCTCCGCACGCTGCGGCGGCCTCAACGGCCTAGTCGCTCCGCTCCAACGCGCCTTCACCCGATTACCCTGCGGCCAGCCCCCAAGTGTTTTTCGCAACCTTTCGTAATGGCTTCGCCTGTGTCCCGGTCGCTTTTTTTTCGCGCCGGGGGCTCGAAACCCGTGCACCCCCCGTATTGACAGGCCCGATACCCCAGCGCATGCTGCCGGCGCCCGGCGGGGCCGTTTCGCGCCCATCGCATCAATTTCGGAGCGGACGAGGCCGTCTTCTTTGGAACGGACGAGGCCGTCTTTGCCGCTCGCCGCGTTTCCGCCCTCGCGGAGGGGCCGCACTGGGGGACCGAGATGCATTTTCTCAAATTGCTGCGCGACGAGAACACCCTCGATCTGCGGCGTCTGGTGGTGATGGTGTTCATCGCCGGCATCAGCAATACCGCCGTTCTCGCCCTGGTCGGCGGCGTCACCGGGTCCGGGTCTGAGCACGGCCACCATGGCGGCTATTCCACGGGCATCCGTATCATCGTCATGTTCGTGCTGGCGCTATGCATCTATACCCTGTCGCAGCGCTATGTGATGGTCAATTGCGCCGCCGAGATCGAGCGCATCATGCATCGCATCCGCAACCGTCTGGTGGAGGCGGTGCGCCGGTGCGAGCTTCTCGAGGTGGAGCGGATCGGGCGGACCCGCATTCTCAACGCGGTCAGCAAGGAAATCCAGATTCTGGCCCAATCGGCCAACAGCCTGGTGCAGATAGCGCCGCTGGCGGTGCTGGTGGTGTGCGGCGTCGGCTATATGATGATGGTGTCGCTGGTGGCGTTCCTGCTGGCGGCCGGCTTCATCGTCATCGCCGGCACCATGTATGTGGTGCGGGCCAAGCGGGTGGACCGGGCCATCGGCGCCGCTTCCGTGGCGGAATACGAGTTGCACGACCTGATCACCGGTTTCATCGAAGGCTTCAAGGAGGTCAAGCTCAATCGCCGCCGCGGCGAGGCGGTCACCGGCGACGTCGCCGGCCTGTCGCGACGGGCCGGCGATCAGCGGCTGCTGGCCCAGGTTGAATTCACCCACAATTACCTTTTCGTCCAGAACATCTTTCTGCTGTTGCTCGGCGCGATGGCCTTTCTGGTGCCGATCCTGACCAGCGGGTCGGTCTCGGGCCAGACCCTGACCAAGACGGTGCTGGTGACGCTGTTTATTTTCGGGCCCCTGTCGGGGATTATCGGGGTGGTGCCTGTTTTGGCCAACGCCAACACCTCGGCCTTGCGCGTCCTGGATCTGGAGATGATCCTGGCCCGCCTGGAATCGCCCTTGACCGATGACGGCAGCGTGTTCTCGGGCTTTCAGGAAATTCGCCTTGAAAACATAAGGTTCCGTTTCGACCAACCAGGAGGTGACCAGCCTTTCGAGGTGGGCCCCCTTGATTTCACGCTGCGCCGCGGCGAGACCCTGTTCATTTCGGGGGGCAACGGGTCGGGCAAATCGACGATGATGCGGTTGCTGACGGCGCTCTACCAGCCCACCTCCGGGACCATTCTGGTGGATGGCCGGCCGCTTCGGCCGGAGGGGGTCGAGGCCTATCGGTCGCTGTTCTCGGCGGTCTTCTCCGACTACCACCTGTTCCGCAGTCTGTACGGGATCGACTCCGACGCTATCGGCGAAGTGCCCGGACTGATTCACATCTTCGAGCTGGACGACAAGACCCATCTGGACGACGAATCCTTCACCACCGTCGATCTGTCGGCGGGGCAGCGCAAGCGTCTGGCTCTGATCGTCGCCATGCTGGAACGCCGGCCGATTTGCGTCCTGGACGAATGGGCCGCCGACCAGGACCCGATTTTCCGCAAGAAATTCTACGAAGAGCTGCTGCCCCTGCTGAAAAAGCGCGGGATGACGGTGATCGCAGTATCCCACGACGACAAGTATTTCGGCGTGGCCGACCGTCGTCTCCACATGGAGGACGGGCGGTTCGTCCCCTTGTAAGCCATCGGTGGCCGGTTCCGGGGCAAAAGGCGGCAAAACGGGGTATCGCGCCGGCCGGCGTTTCCTGTCGCCCCTTCATGTGAAACCCGGGATTCTCGCCGGCATTGCGGAGATCGGTCCCGCTATCCTACCTTTCCCCCATAGCTGGTTTCGCGAAGAGGCTGCCATGACCGATTCTCCAATGCCCGTCGTCGAGGCATTGGCCCTTCTTCTGGCCGAGACCGTTCGCGCCTCGGGCGCGACGCCCGGTCAGGCCAAGCACGCGCTTACCCGCGTGCTTGGCGGCCTCATCGGCGCCAGCGATATCGACGACGCCGCGCGGCGCCAGGACATCGACGTGGTCGGCCAGACCGTCGCCCAGTACGCCACGCCCGATGTCGCGGCCGAGTTGGGATTCGCGCTGTCCCACCATGTGGTGAACTGACCGCGCCGCCCGGCCATTCGCCGCCGGCTTCATCGCCGCCAAATCGGTGTCGGTGTGACAAATCCGGGTTAACCGCACTTATTCACCGGGGTTGCGGATCAGCCGCCGTCGAGCGGCGGCAGGCATAGGGCTTCGCGCCGAAGGGTGTCGGCGTGGAGAGGTTCGGGCTTGGGGTTGAGGCCGGCGGGTGGGTTGGGGGCGATGACGGCCCCGCCGGTCACGGTCCGGCGGGCATCAGCGCGATGGCAAGGTGGCGGATCAGGGTCGCTTCGGGATAGGCGGCGGCGAAGGCGATGCGCACGCGCGCGGTGGTTTCGATGATGCGGGCGGCGAGCTTCAGCAGGCGCAGGCGGATGGTGGCGAATTCGGCCCTGGCCAGGGCGTAGCCCTTGGGGATGGCGTCGCGGACGGTGAGCATCAGCCAGTAGGCGGCGGTGTGGAGAATGGGCCGCATCTGGTTGGCCAGCGGCGACCGGCACGAGGTGCGGTCCGAGGCCAACTGCGCCTTGTGCATCTTGATCAGGTTCTCGGCCTGGCCGCGCTCGCAGTAGAGGGTGTCGTAGATGTGCTCGGCCGAGCGGGCGCTCAGGCTGGTGACGACGAAGCGGATATCGAGCCCCAGGGTGGTCGCCTCGATGCGGGCGCAGGCACGCCGTTCGGTTTTCCACGACTTGGCGCGGTAGCGGGTTTCGGTGTAGCCGCGCAGGCAGGGATTGGCGGTCAGTGCCCGGCGGGTGCGGATGTCGTCAGCGGCGTCCTCCACGGCGCGGGCCAGCACGGCGTTGCCCGGCAGGCCGAAGACGTAGTCGATCCCCATCGCGTCGCACCAGTCCATCACCGCGGGGCGGCCGTAATGGCCATCGCCCCGGATGGTGAGGCGGGTGTCGGGCCAGTGGCGGCGGATGCGCCGAATTAGGCGGCGCAGGTGGCTGCGCACCTCGTTGCCGGTCGGGGTCTTGCCGGGGCGCAGGATCACCGCCACCGGGCGGGCCGTTGCCGTGTCGTAGATGTGGATCGGCAGGAAGCAGCGCTCGTCATAGTGCGCGTTGAACAGGGAAAGCTGCTGGTGGCCGTGCACCACGTCGAGGGTATCGTCGATGTCCAGGGTTACCGCCGCCGGGGGCGTGGGATAACTGGCGCACCAGATATCGACCATCACCGCCATCAGCCGCAGAATCTCGCGCAAAGACGGGGCATTTTCCCACCGCGACACGGTCGGCTGCGAGCACAGATCCCGCCCACTGTCGGGCAGCCGGCCGCAAGCCAGCTTGAACGCCGGATCATGGCGCAGGGTATCGAGGTCGTCGGCATCCTCCCAGCCGCAGGCGATGGCCAGGATGCGCGCCCGCAGGATATCGGGCAGCCGATGGATCACCCGGGCGGGATCGCGGCCATCGGCGATCTCCGCCGCCAGCTTGTCGGCCAGTCCCAACCGCCGCTCCGCTTCGGCCAGCAACACGACGCCGCCATCCGAGGTGAGCCGCCCGCCGTCGAAGGCGGCCGTGATTTTCTTGCGGTGAACCGCTGGCAACGCGAAGGGCAGCAGGCTATTTTCGGTCATGGCGGGTGTGGCCTCTCGGCACTTGGCAAGGATTGTGTCTCGACAACAAAATCTTATGCCGTATCAGCGCCTTACGCTACATCCGCCAACCCGTGCCGCCGTTCCGATGAATAAGACGGGCTAGATAAGCCTAAAGCGCAACAGTTCTCGCCGCAATGCCGTCCATCCTGAAAAGAAAACCCCGGCGCGCTCCGGGGTTTTGATCGGGCTATGCGACACCCGAAAATTTCAACAGATTAAGTGCTCGGCTAGCCAATAAGGGCGGCTTTTTGCGTTGGCGCCCAGGCTTTGCACGCAAGCCCGTCGGAAATCCTTTCGGGAAATCCGGCCACGATCGCCCGCAGCCGGATGGTTGGCGAATTTTTGAAACGCCACTCGATTGCGCTTTGACAATCGTCCTCAAAACAGACAGCATCCGCAAAAGTTGTTTATATCGATCAATGATGCACGCATACAGTGTGTGCGCGGCGCGACGCCGGAACCCGGTCGGACGAAACCGTCGCGGGTCCGGTGACTGAACGGCGAGGGATGTGATGGCGGTACGAGGCTGGTTGTGGGTGGGGATATGTCTGGCGGGGTTGGCCGCAACGGGGGCGCGGGCGGCGGCGCCGCCCACTTATCCCCCCGACATTCGCAGGATCATCGATCGCGGGACGCTGATCGTGGCCATGACGGCCGGGAACCTTGCGCCGTTCCACAGCTATCGCGACGGCAGATTGACCGGCGTGGACGTCGCTCTCGCCAAAGGGCTGGCCAAGGCGCTGGGAGTCACGGTGACCTACGATATGTCGGCCAAGTCCTTCGACGGGGTGATCGACCAGGTTGCCGACGGCAAGGCCGATATCGGCATCTCGAAACTCAGCCGCAATCTCAGCCGGGCGCGGCGGGTGCTGTTCTCCCACCCCTATGTGAAGCTGCACCATGCCATGGCGATCAACCGATTCTGGCTGACGAAGGCGACCCGGAACCATTCCCTGGCGACGGTCATCCGCGATTTTACCGGGCGGGTGGGGGTCATCGCCCATTCGGCCTTTGTCGGCTACGCCCACCAGGCCATGCCTCATGCCGATATCGTCGGTTATCCCACCTGGGCCGACGTGGTCCAGGCCCTGGCCACGAACAAGGTGACGGCGATCTACCGCGAGGCCCTGTCGATCAAGGAGATGGTCCGGGTTGATCCCGCCCTGGCGCTCAAGGTCCGGACCGTGGATCTGGTCGATTACACCGATAATGTCTGTATGGCCTTGGGACCGAACGAGTTTCATCTGTTGCATCTGGTCAACATCTATCTCGACGGTCTCCATCTCCATCTGACCGCCACGGCGTTGTTGCAACGCGATATCGAGGAAGCTCGTATCGGCAGGGAGGGCCGGCCATGACCATCTCGTCCGTCATGTCCTCGTGGATGCGGTTGATGTCCCATCCGGCCGCGGTGTTCGGCGGGCTTGCCGCCGGCGTGGCGGTCGGGTTGGCCAGCGCCCCGGTTGCGGCCGCTCTCGCCCCTGTGGGCCAGCTTTACGTCAGTCTGCTGACGATGCTGGTTCTGCCGTTCATGGTGTCGGCCATTATCGTCAGTCTGGCGCGGCTATGGAACCGTAGCGCGGCGGGCGCGGAGATCGGTCGGCTGGCGACCGCCATGGTGATTTTCATGGCCGTCGCCGCTCTGGTGGGGATCGGCACGGGATTGGCGATGGCGCCGGGCAAGGTCGATGGAGGTCCCCAGGCGGCGCTGGGACGCATCGTTAGCAATTCCACCGGAGCCTTCGCCGGCACTGTCCGGGTCGATCTTTCCGCCCGGCCGCGGCGCCCCGACGAGATCAAGGAAGTGTCCGAGGCGATCGCCCATGTTTTTCCCAACAATATTTTCAATGCGTTGAGCCTGGGCAACAGCTTGCAGGTGGTGATCTTCTCGCTTCTGTTCGGCCTGGCCCTGGGCGCGACCCCGCACGGTGGCGCCAATGCGCTGATCGACGCGTTGGAAATGGCGTTTCGCGGTTGCCAGACCATGATGCGGGGGGTCAATGCCCTGTTGCCGATCGCCATGTGCGCCATGGTGGCGCCGCTGGTGGGACACTTCGCCGGCGGGGCCGGGGGCGGGTCTTTGCAGGCGATGATGATGTTCGTCGTCGCCCAGATCGTCGGCACGGCGGTGCTGTTCGGCCTTGCCGCCGTCACCATCGGGTGGCGGACCGGCATCGGGACCGTGGCCGGGATCGTGGCCCTGCGGGAACCGATCACCATGGCCTTCGGCACCCGCAACAGCATCGCCTGCATCCCGTCGGTGATCGACAAGATGTCGGCGCAGTTGGGCCTGATCCGCGACGATCTGGAACTGGTGGTGCCGCTGGGCATCGCCCTGTGCCGGTTCGGACCGGTGACCTATTACGCCATCGCCACCTTGTTCATCGCCCAGATCTACGCCATCCACCTCACCCTCGCGCAACTGGCGATCGTGATGATGGCGTCGATGATGGCGGGGCTGGCCTCCAGCGGCAGCAGCGGCATCATCACCATCGCCATGGTGGGGCTGGTCTGCGGGCCTTTGGGTCTGCCGATCGGCGCGGCGATGGTGCTGTTCATCGCCGTCGAGCCGATCATCGCCGGCTTTCGGGTTCTGGCCATCGTTCATGGCACCTGCGCCCTGGCCGCCCTGACCTGTCAACGGGAAAGGGTGGAGGGCGCCGCCGGGCAGGTGATCGCGCCATGACTCCGTCATCCTTGTTTTCCTCGGGACTGCGACTGATGTCCCATCCGGCGGCGATGCTGGGTGGGGTGGCGGCGGGGATCGCGGTCGGGTTGGGGCGGGCCGATCTGGCCGCGGCCCTGGCGCCGGTGGGGCAACTGTACGTCACCCTGCTCAATGTGCTGGTCCTGCCGTTCATGGTCTCGGCCATCGTCGTCAGTCTGGCCCGGCTGTGGAGCCGGTGGAGCGCCGGAACCGAAATCGGGCGTCTGGTGGGGGCGATCCTGTTGTGGATGGTGATCGCCGCCGCCGTGGGGGTGGGAACCGGCCAGTTGCTGGCGCCGGGCGAACTGCCGCCGGCCGCGGAAGTGGCCCTGGGACAAATGGTCGACACGGCGACCAATGCCTTCGCCGCCGATGCCAAGGTCAGCCTGACGGCGCCGCGGGCGGGACCCGACCGGATTCAAAAAATGTCGGAAACATTAGCCCACGTGGTACCCGACAACATTTTCCATGCGCTCAGCCGGGGCCACCGGTTGCAGGTGGTGATCTTCTCGGTGCTGTTCGGCCTGGCCCTGGGGGCGACGTCCAGGGGCCGCGGCAACGCGATGATCGAAATGATGGAGGTCGGCTTTCATAGCTGCCAGACCATGATGCGGGGGGCCAACACCCTGCTGCCCATCGCCATGTGCGTCACGGTGGCGCCGCTGGTGGGCCGGTTCACGTCGGGGGCCAACGCCGGAGCGCTGCAGGCGATGGCGCTGTTCGTCCTGGCCCAGCTTGCCGGGGCGGGGGTGTTGCTGGCGTTGTCGGCCGCAGCGGTCGGCCGGCGTAGCGGCCGGGGCGTGCTGGTCGGCATGATCGCCCTGCGCGAACCGCTGCTGATGGCGATAGGCACCCGCGACAGCGTCGCTTGCATCCCGTCGGTGATCGACAGGATGTCGGGAACGCTTCGCATCAGCCGGCGCGACCTGGAACTGGTGGTGCCGCTGGGGATCACCCTGTGCCGGGTCGGGCCGGTGATCTATTTCGCCGTGTCGACCCTGTTCATCGCCCAGCTTTACGGCGTTCCCCTTCATCTCCCGCAATTGGCGCTGGTGGTCGCCGGATCGGTGGCGGCGGGGCTGGCGGCGAGCGGGGCCAGCGGCCTTCTCGCCATCACCCTGGTGGGGGTGGTCTGCGGGCCTTTGGGGTTGCCGATCGGCGCGGCGATGGTCCTGTTCCTCGCCGTCGATCCCGTCATCGAGGTGTTCCGCACCGTCACCAACGTATTCGGAAGTTGCGCCCTGGCGGCGGTCCTGTGCGCCCGCGAGGAGGCGGTTGTGAATGCGGTGGCGGACGCCGCCTGAGCGTCGTGCTTCAGATTCAAGGGGCGACGTTCTGATTCCATGACGACGATCCATCACGCTTTATTTATATCTATCGTTCCGTTATATTGTCGGTGGGTGCGGCTTTTACGTTGGGAATATGCTCCCGAGTGGTGTAAGAGCCCGACCCAAAAATCGGCGGGGTGAGCCGAAAATGGCGGTTTTCGAGACCCGCAGCGGAGCGTACTTCATGTACGTGAGCAGCGGATGCGCAGAAAACCGCCATTTGCAGGCCGCCATGGCGATTTTCGGGTCGGGCTCTAACAGCGCTGGCCGGGGGATGACGTTGTAGGGAGCCGTAGGCGATGCGTGTGGTGTGGTGCAACCGCTACGGCCAGCGGCGCGAGCGGTTGCCGGGAGCGCCGGACCACGAGGTGCGCAGTCTCGCCGAATTGCCGGCACTGTTGACGCCCCCGTTCGATCGGATGATTGAAAGTTGAATACGCCAAAGGACTGTTCCCCATTTGGAGCATTGGACCTGAATTGTGTGGAAATGGCGCGGAAAAATGTTTGTTTAGAACGTTCCAGTCAATATTATGTTATTAGTATTTAGAGGCGGTTATGTAGGCCGAACGTCGGAAATTCGGCACCTCCCGTACAATTGAGTGACTGAGCGCGGTCGCCGCCGGCCCGGCGGCGGCGGGGGAGTGACGTCGATGTCGCCAGGGATGAGGCACGTCGCCATGAGTCGGGATGGTCTTCGCTTCGCATCGCTGCATGCGGGATTTGCCGCGGTGGCGATGGTGTATTTGTTCGTGTTCGCTTATTCGACGGTCCAATTCCGGCGTCACCTGACCGAGCATTTCAAATACGTTTCGGCGAACACGGCCAATCAGGTGGCGAATGCCGTCTCCTATCAGTTGGAACGGCGTTATGCGGCGCTGAAATTTCTGCGCACCGTGTTTTTCAACAATCAGTCCGGAAAATTGCTGCCCGACGCCGCCGTTCAAGCGGCGTTCGCCGATTATCAGCGCGCTCATCCCGATATTTTCGGCATCAATATCCAGAATCCGACCGGAAACGCCATCATCTGGTCAAGCCGTCGCCAACCGTCCCGGCCGATCACCCCGGCCGGCGAATTCGTTTCCCTGCCGGCGCATCCCGACCAATTGCTGGGACGGGTCACCTACGCGGCGCGGGCGCGGGGGTGGGTGCTGACCATGCGCCAAAGGATTCGCGATAACCGCGGCCAGGTGCTCGGCTTCATCGGTTCGCCGTTCCGTCTGTCCGCCTTACGCCGCATTCACACCGCACCCGATCTCCAGGTCCGGCTGTTCGGCCGATCCGGCCGAATGGCTTCGGTATGGACGGGCGGCGGCTGGGCGCCGCCGGACACGTCATTGCCGGCGGCGGCGGGATCGGTGTTCCGTGCCGTTCCCGGTTTTCCCTGGAGTGTGCGGGCCGGATGGAGCGGCGCCGCTTTCGCCCGCGCGTTCAGGGCCGGCATGGAACAGCGGGCGGCGTTCCTGGCTGTGGCTCTGCTGCTGCTGTTGGCCGGCGATGTGGCCGTCGCCTGGCTTTACGGGCAGGCGGTCCGGCTGCGGCGCTATCAGGCCGCCGCCGTGCGGATCATGCAGGATCTGCAAAGCCAGCATCGGGAACGTGACATTTTTCAGCGGGTCGTCGATCTGGTGGTGACGGAGACGGGCGCATGCGGGGCGTTCATCGCCATACCCGACGAGCGCGATTCCTGGCTGCGGCCGATCGCCGCCGCCGCCGAAAGCGAGGCGCTGCGGACGGCGATGCTGGCGCTTCGCCCGTCCAGCGATCCGGAACGACAACCGGAAGGGCGGATGGCGGCCAGCCGCGCCTTTCATGAAGGCCGGCCGATCGGTCCCTTCGACCCCCAGGCCAATCCGATGCTGAAAGCGGTTCAGGCGGCCGATCCGGTGCTGACGCGGGTACGGGCGGTGATGGCGTGGCCGATCTTCATCGCCGGCGAGTCCCGGCCGAACGCGGTCCTGGTGGTGGAGGAAACCGCCGTCGGTCATTTTTCGGAAGCGGTGCGCCGGCTTCTCGAACAGGTGGCCCTGTCGATCGGAATCGCCCTGACCGATCTGGTACGCAAGCGCGAGATCGCCCGGGAACTGGCCTTCAATGAAAAGTTGTTCAATGCCGTCGGCGCGGTGGCGCTGGTCATCAACGACAAGGGCGAAATCGAGCGGATGAACGAGGCGGCCGAACGCTTCATGGGCTACGACATGGACGATGTGCGCGGCCGGCCTTATTTCTGGACGCGATTCATTCCCGAGGATGAACGTCCCCGCGTGAGCGGCGTGTTCGAGGCCATGCGTAGCCGGACCATTCCTCGCGACGTCGAAAACCATTGGGTTTCCCGGTCGGGCGTCAAACGCCTGTTCCGCTGGGTCAATACCATTCTCGACGATGACAAGGGCGATCCCGCCCATGTCATCGCCCTGGGCATGGACGTTACCGACCAGAGGACGATGGAGGCGGCGCTTCGGGACTCCTCGGCGCGCCTGCAACGTCTCAGCGACTTCAATGCGCTGCTGGGGCAAATCAACCTGGAAATCGCCGTCGCCAACGACGAAATGGCGCTGTTGCAGAAAATCTGCGCGCTGGCGGTCCGCTATGCCCATGTGGAACTGGCGGTGATCGCCGTCCCGGGGCCGGACAATCGGTTCACGTTTCCCGCCGCCGCCGGTGACGTCTCTTATCTGGACGGCGTGGCGATCTCAACCGATCCCGCTCTGCCCGAAGGATGCGGTCCCAGCGGCGCCGCCTGGCGGACCGCCAAAGCGGTCTTCGTCGATGATTTCGACACGTACCCGCCGCTGTCGCCATGGCGGGAGCGTTATCGCGCTCACGGATTCAACGCGACCGCCTCCCTGCCCATTTTCCGTAACGGGGAAATGTGGGCCGTTTTTTCCATTTATCACGCCGACGCGAACGTTTTCGACCGGGACTTGCATGTTCTGTTGGAGGAACTGAGTCAGAACATCACCCGTGGGCTGGAAGCCATCGAAAGCCGCGGTCTGGAAACCGCTTTGTTCCACAATACGGCGGTGATGACGATTCTCGCCAAGGACCGGGTCATTCAGCGGGCCAATGCCCGCGGCGCCGAGATGCTGGGGTGGCTGCCCGAAGAGCTGGCGGGACAGCCGACCAGCATTCTTTACGCCGATGGCGAGGAATGGCGCCGGGTCGGCGAGGCCTATGCGGGAATCGAAAGCTGCGGTCGGGTCCGCGTCGCTTCCGTGCGGATGCGCCACAAGGATGGCGGCATCCGCATCGGCGATTTTTCCGGCCTGCCTTTGGAGGGACGCGATGGATGGACGGTGTGGACCATCGAGGACGTCACCGTTCGAGAGAATTTGAGCGATTTCAACACCCTGCTGGCGCACGTCAACCAGGAGGTGTCCGCCGCCATCGACGAGGCGGCCTTTTTGAGAAGAATCTGCGATCTCGCCGTCCGTTACGGCCATGTGGAACTGGCGGCGATCGCTCGCCCGGATCGGGACGGATGGTTCGATTTCGTCACGGCCGCCGGCAAAACCGCCTATCTGGCCGGTTTGAGGATTTCCACGGACAGCGCCATTCCCGAAGGCCTGGGCGTGACCGGGACGGTGTGGCGGGAAAAGCGCGCCTTGTTCCGGGGGGATCTGATGGCCAATCCAGCCACGGCGCCGTGGCTGGATCGCCTGCGGGAACACGGCTTCGTTTCCAATGCCTCGCTTCCGATTTTCCGCCACGGCGAGATTTGGGGGGTCGTGTCCTTCTACCATTCGCAGCGCGACGTTTTCGATCATGCCTTGCGCGCGCTGCTGGAGGAGCTGGCTCTCGATATTTCCCGCGGTTTGGAAATGATCGAAAGCCGTAATTTACGGGACGCGCTTTTCAACAATTCGGCGGTGATGACGCTGCTGGTCAAAGGCCGAACCATCGAGCAGGTGAACGGCCGCGGCGCCGAGATGCTCGGACGGCACCCGGCGGAGATGCGGGGATTGCCGATCCGGATCTTGTGCGCCGACAACGAGGAATGGCGGCGGGTCGAACGCGCCTATGGCGAAATCGACGCCAAAGGGGAAACCCTGGTCGTTTCGGTGCAGATGCGGCGGCGGGACAGTGGCATCGTCATCGGGGATTTTCATGTCACGGCATTGGCGGGGCAGCCGGATTGGACGGTGTGGACCGTCGAGGACGTGACCCGGCGCCATCAATTGAACCAGGAATTGTCGCGTCAGGCGTTGTTCGACCGGCTGACGGGACTGCCCAACCGCCGCGCCCTGGATTCCGAATTCGACAAGGCGGTGGCCCGCGCCAACCGCTCCGGCAAGGTTCTGGCGGTGGTGATGATGGATCTGGACGGCTTCAAGCCGGTCAACGACACCCATGGCCACGATATCGGCGACGCGGTTTTACGGGCCGTCGGGCAGCGCTTCCAGAACACGCTGCGCCGAACCGATTTCGTCGCCCGTCTCGGCGGCGACGAATTCGTGCTGCTGGTCGAGGATTGCGACGGTCTCGACGAAGTGGCCGCCGTCCTGAACAAGGTGGAGGCGGCCATTGCCGCCCCCATTCCCCTGTTGGAAACGCTGACGGTGAAAGTGGAGGTCAGCGCCGGGTTGTGCCTGTATCCCGAGACCGACACCGACAATCCCGAAGCGCTGCTGCGCTATGCCGATCAGGCCCTGTACGCCAGCAAGGCGCTGAAAGGCCAGCGGCGGCGATTCTGGATGCGGTACGGCGAGGATGCGCCGCGACGGGAAACCGCCGCCCAGGCGCTGCTGCTGGGCAGCGGTCTGCGCATCTTTTACCAGCCGATCCTCGATACCGGGAAAGGCGCGATCGTCGGGGTGGAAGCCCTGGCCCGGCTGGAGGACGGGTCCGGCCGTATTATTTCCCCGGCCGAGTTCGTTCCCGGTCTCGCCATCGACGATCTGTTCGATCTCAGTTGCCGCGTCCTGCGGCAGGCGCTGACCGATCTGGAAAAGCTGGATGAAGCGGGGTACCGGCTGTGGGTTTCGATCAATCTGGACCCCCGCAACGTTTCGGACCGCTGCGTCGCCCGTTTGCAGGAAATCATCGGCGGCACGACGATCGCACCCGAGCGCATCTACCTGGAAATCCTGGAGGGAAGCGCCTTCGACCATCACTTCAGGACGCTGGAACATCTGGACGCCCTGAAAAAAGAGGGCGTGCGTCTGGCCATCGACGATGTCGGCAGCGCCTATTCGTCGCTGCTGCGCCTGAAGACCTTGCCGGTGGACAAGATCAAACTCGACCAGGGGTTCGTCCGCACCCTGGAGCAACGGGCCGAGGATCTGCATTTCGTCGCCGCGATTCTCGATCTGGCCGAGGGACTTGGGGTGGAACTGGTGGTGGAGGGGGTGGAAAGCGAAGACATCTTCGACGCCCTGTGCGTGATGGGGGTTCCCGCCCTGCAAGGGTACGAAATCGGCCGTCCCATGCCGTTCGCCGAGCTTGTCGCCTTTGTCGGTCGCCCGCCGCCGGCGATCCACCGCCGGCCGAAAAGCCTGCTCGGCGTTTATGCCCGGCATCTCGTCAATCACAATTCCCTGAAACGGGTGGCGCTCCTGACGCCGCGACTGCTCAGCCGAACCTTGTCCGAAACCGGGCACTGCATGGTGGAGGAGGATTTGCGGGATATGGGCTTGGCCGGGGATCACCCTCTCTTCGCCCTGCACACGGCCTATCACGCCGCCATTGACCGGGTGCGGGACGAGGCGATGGCGGGAACGGAGACCGTCACCCTGGACGATCTGATCCTGGCTGAAAACGCCTTCCTGAACGCCATCATGGATACGTATCGCGAAAAAACGGTATTGAAAGGCGATGCGCGGCAAATTGAAGGTATTTATTAAATAACAACTATAATTGAGAGCGGTAATTGTTCTTGCGCGCTTAAAACACACTATTTGTTTGGACATTCGTCGTTTCGTGCTCGTCGTGTTGGAAAAATTTTCCGACGCATTCGTCCGCTTACCGCGTTTACAGAGGGCAGCAATGAACATCATCCGGGAAATCGCCAAAGCGTTCGGCGCTCACAATGCCTGGAAGGCGCGGCTCGCGCATGCCGCCGATAACGGGCACAGCGACCACGATCCCGGCGAAGTCTCCGCTGACGATCGCTGCGCTTTCGGCCAGTGGCTGCGCGGTCCGACCATCCCGGATGCGATGAAGGCGTCGGAGGATTACCGCACCGTTTTTCAACTTCATACCGATTTCCACCGCGCCGCCGGTACGACTCTGGCCAAGGCGCTGAAGGGCGATTCGGCGGGCGCCCATCTCGATATGCGGGGCGGCGGCGCGTTCGACCAGGCGGCCGACGCCTTGTCAGCGGCGTTGCTTCGGTGGCAACGCCGAATCGCCTCCGGGTCTTGCGCTGCCGGCGTGCTGCCGTTGCGGTGGGTGCGCGGGCTGCGGATGACCGTTTTCGGCCGCATTCAGGCGCGGGTCTGGGCGGTGATGGCTTTGCCGCTGCTGCTCGCCCTGGCTTTGCTGGGGTGGAACGATGCGGTCCTTGTGAATGATTTGGGCGCCGCAGCCCATGTTCGTCAGGTGGTCGGCGTCATCGCCGCCACCAGGCCCCTGGTCAACGCCCTTCAGGCCGAACGACAGGCCCGTCTGACCGGACAGCCGACCGGCGCCGCCGTGGCCGCCGTGACCAAAAACCTCGCCGTGCTGAAGCGGCGGCTGGCGCCGGTGGCCTCGGACCCGTCTTTGGCCCGCTTCGCCGCCGCCACCGCCCTGGTCGGCAGCCTGAAGCAGGCGCGCACCACCATGTCGGCCATGGCCCCCGGCGACATCCGGACCTTTTACAACACGGTCATCGGCGCGGTGCTGATGTCCGACGACGTGGCCATGCCGTCCGACGCCCCCGCCGACGCCCGGACCGCCTTCACCATTCTCGACAGCGCCATCCGCGCCAAGGAATGGTCGTCCCAGGCGCTGGAGATCGGGCAGGCCCTGCTGGCGGGCAAGGCAAGTGAAAGCGCCCCTGTCAAGCTGGCCAAGGCGTCCGCGGCCGATGCTGAGCGCCTGACCATGATCGGCTCCGCGGTGCCGCCGGATTGGCAGAACCGGTTCGGATCGCTGTTGACCGCCCTGACGGGGGACACCTTCAGCAGTCTGAGCGACCAACTGGCGTCGGGATCAATCGCGGGCGTCACCGCCAAGGCGTGGCGGGCCGCGGCGGGCCGCCACATCGATCGGCTCGCCCGCCTTGAGGATGGGGCGTCTGTCACCATGACCGGGGTGCTGAAACAGAGCTACGCCTGGGATCGCCAGCGATTCATCATGTTTAACACCCTCACCGGGCTGGGCCTCGTCCTGTCATGTCTGTTGGCCCTGTTGATCGCGCGCGGCATCGTCCGGCCCGCTTTGAGGCTGACCGGAACCATGCGCGATCTCGCCTGCGGACATACGGGGCTGGACGTGCCGGAAACCGAGCGATCGGACGAGCTTGGCGAAATGGCCCGCGCCGTTCTGGTGTTCCAGCAACAGGCCCTGACCGTCGAGGAGATGACGGAGGAAAGCGAACGCCAGCGGGAAGCGGCCGAAGCGGCGCGGCGGCAGGCCCTGGCGGCTATGGCCGATCGCATCGAAAGCCGAACCGGCGAGGCGGTGGCCCGCGTGACCGAGGAAAGCGGCCGGGTCGGTGAGACCGCCGGCCGCATGGCCAAATCGGCCAGCAACGTCGAAGACAACGCCGCACGGGTGGCGGCGGCGGCCGAGCAAAGCCTCGCCAACGCCCAGGCCGTGGCCGGCGCGTCGGAACAATTGTCGGCCTCGATCCGCGAAATTTCGGTTCAAGTCGAACATTCCCGGGATGCCGTCGCTCGGGCGGTGCATGCCGCCGGCGGCGCGTCGGCCACCGTCGGCGAGCTTGCCGCGGCCATGGGCGCCATCGACGAGGTGGTGGGGGTGATCGCCGATATCGCCGGCCAGACCAATCTGCTGGCCCTGAACGCCACCATCGAGGCGGCCCGGGCCGGTGAAGCCGGCAAGGGCTTCGCCGTGGTCGCCGGTGAAGTCAAGAATCTGGCCAACCAGACCGCCAAGCAAACCGGCGACATTACCACCCGCATCACCACCCTGAAGGAGATGGCCGGACGGGTGACCGCCGCCATCGGCGAAGTCGTCGGACATATCCACGAGGTCGAGGAGGTCGCCGGCAGCGTCGCCGCGGCGGTCGAGGAACAGGACGCCGCCACCAGGGAGATCAGCCGCAATGTCCAGCAATCGGCCCAGGCGGCGGGTGAGGTGAGCGAGCGGATCGTCGCCGTCGCCAAGGAAGCCGCGACCACCGGCCGGCACGCGGAAATGATGGAAACCCAAATGGAAAGCATGGCCGAGCAGATCGACGATCTCGGCCGTGCCTTGAGGAGCGTGGTGCGGACGGCGACACCCGAGGTCGATCGCCGCACCGCCGACCGGGTGCCGGTGGTCGCCGGTATCCGCGGACGTCTGGGCGGTAAAGAGGTGGCGGGCCGGACCATCGACCTGTCCGACGGCGGCACGCTGGTGGGACTGAACCGCGGCACCGTCGCGGCCGGAAGCCATGGGCATATCGACATCGACGGGGTCGGCACCGTACGGGCCGAGGTTCTCGCCGTCAGTTCCCTGGGCGCGCATGTCCGCTTCGCCGATGCCGATCCCGCCGTCCGGGCCGCTCTGGCGGCGGCGCAGCAGCGGGCCAGGGAGTTGGATGCGCCCTACGCGGCGGTCGCCGCCGAGGTCGCAAGCGCCGTCGCCGCCGGTTTCGAACGGGCGATCGCCGCAGGCGACATCGGTGAAGCCGATTTGTTCGATGTCGATTATCGGCCGGTCGACGGCACCGATCCCCAGCAGATGCTGGCGCGCCATACCGATTTGGCGGATCGGGTGGTGGCGCCGCTGATCGAACCGCCCCTGACCCGGAAACCCGGAATCGCTTTCTGCTGCGTGTGCGACCGCAACGGCTATGTCGCCACCCACAACAAAAAATATTCCGAACCGCAACGGCCGGGCGACCGCGTCTGGAACATTTCCCACAGCCGCAACCGCCGCCTTTTCGACGACAGGGCAAGCCTGACCGCGGCCCGCAACACCCGTCCCGATTTCTCCCAGGTCTATCCCCGCGACATGGGGACGGAAACCGTCATCATCAAGGAATTCGACGCTCCGATCGCGGTGGCCGGCCGCCACTGGGGCTCGGTGCGGATGGGGGTGATGCTGAAGGATTGACCGACCCTCGGACGAAAAAATCGCGGCGATCGGAAGAGTCGGAATTCACGGTCGCGGTCCATAATACAAAACGCCGCCTTCGTAATGAAGGCGGCGTTTGCATTCTCGGCGTTTATGCCCGGCATCTCGTCAATCACAATTCCCTGAAACGGGTGGCGCTCCTGACACGGGACTGCTCAGCGGCGCCTTGTCCGAAACCGGGCATTGCATGGTGGAGGAGGATTTGCGGGATATGGGCTTGGCCGGGGATCACCCTCTCTTCGCCCTGCACACGGCCTATCACGCCGCCATTGACCGGGTGCGGGACGAGGCGTTGGCGGGAACGGAGACCACCGCCCAGGATGATCTGATCCTGGCCGAAAACGCTCTTCTGACGGCGATCATGGATACGTATCGCGCTAAAGCGATTTGACCAACGTATTCGGAACCTGCGCCCTGGCGGCGAGTCCGCGATGCCATCGAACTTTTTCGGCCGAAATCATTCGCCGTCGAGGATCGCGAGCATCTCTTCGAACAGGGCATAGGCTTGCAGCGCTTCCGCCGCCGGCACGATGTCCTGGGCGAAGCCCCGGTTGATTTGGACATAATCGCCGATCCCGGGGCGCGCGCCCGGCATCAGCCGCAAATCGACCCAGCGTTCCTCGCCCATGGCCGAGCAGCGCGCCTTGTCGCCGACGATTTCCTCGATCTTCATGGGAACGGACAGACACATGGGCGGACCGTGGGCGGATCATTGTCAATCGGACCGATCCCTGTATTGTCTCAGACCTATGACGAAAGACAATGATCGGATTCTGGTTCTCGGAGTCGGCAACATCCTGCTCAGTGACGAAGCGGTCGGTGTGCGGGTGGCGGAGGCCGTGGGTGCCGATCCGCGGGCGGCGGCCCTGGGCCTGAGGGCGCTCGACGGGGGCACCATGGGATTGTCGCTGCTGGTGGAGATGGAGGATGCCGGCGCCCTGATCGTCGTCGATGCCGCCCAATTGGGGGCGGAGGTGGGCGCCGTGCGGGTCTTCACCGGTGCCGAGATGGACGGTTTTCTGCGCCGGCGGGGGCGTTCACCCCATGATATCGGGCTGGATGATCTGATGGACGGGCTGCGTCTGAGAGGGGCCGTTCCAGCGCGCCGGGCCCTGGTCGGTATCGAACCGGCTGTGCTGACCATCGGCGAAGCATTGAGCCCCCAAGTCGCTGCCGCGGTGCCGCAGGCGGTCGAGTGCATTCTGAATTTGGCGCAAAGCTGGCGCGGCTCCTGATTCCTGGCGGAATTCTCAACCAATTATATTACTTGTGGCTAATGTACTTGTATATCTTGTGGTGGGGTGGCGACTCGATTATCCTTGTGCCGTAGCGGGCGCCGAGGTGTTGATGATGGCACCGATAGCCGATCCTCGATTTTCACCGATGCCGGCGGGGATGTTTTTCTCCGCATCCGTGGGCAACGCGCTGCCGCTGCTGCACCAAATCCGACATGCCTTGACCGCTTTGCTGACCGGCGGCACGGAAACAATCATCGATTTGGGAGCGATTCCCTTCGGACCCGGCGACGAAGCGGTGCTGGAGGAGACGCTGGGGACGGGCGAGGTCCATGCCGTGCTGACGGCCATGGGGGAAAGCCACGTCCGCGAGACGGCGATTCCCGGCGTATGGCGCATCGATCATCGGGACATGGCGGGCGCCCTTCAATCCCGTTTCGTCGAAATCACCATGATGCCCGACATCCTCAAGACCCAGCGCGAAGATGCGGTGCGGGGGCTGAAGGTGCTGGAGGACCGCTTGGCGGCATTGGATGGCGGCACGCCGGTGTAGAAGGCTGATATGGAACGGCTGGATGGTGGTGCGGCCTTTTCGCGTCCCCATCCAAAGGGGGGGACATGAAGACCAGACCCTTATTGTCGGAGACCATGGCCGCGCATGGCGTCAGCCGGCGCACCTTCATGAAATATTGCGCGACCTTGGCCTCGGTGATGGCGTTGCCGCCGGCATTGGCGCCCCGCATCGCCCAGGCTTTGGAGCGGGCGCGCCGGCCGTCGGTGATCTGGCTGTCGTTCCAGGAATGCACCGGCTGCACCGAATCGATCACGCGCTCGCACGCGCCGACCATCGAGGAGATGATCTTCAACACGATCTCCCTCGATTACCAGGACACCCTGCAGGCGGCGGCGGGCCACCAGGCGGAGGCGGCGCGCCATCAGGCGATGAAGGAGAATTACGGCAAGTATCTGGTGGTGGTGGAGGGGTCGATACCGGTGGCGAACCCGGCCTATTCCTGCTTCGCCGGCCGGTCCAATCTGGACGTTTTGAAAGAGACGGCGGCCGGCGCCGCCGCCATCGTCACGGTAGGGACCTGCGCCGCCTATGGCGGCATTCCCCACGCCATGCCCAATCCCACCGGCGCGCGCGCCGTGTCGGACATCATCACCGACAAGCCGATCATCAACGTGCCGGGATGCCCGCCGATTCCCGTGGTCATGACCGGCGTGCTCGCGCATTTCCTGACTTTCGGCGTGCCGGAGCTGGATGATCTGGGGCGGCCGAAAGCGTTCTATGGCGACGTCATCCATGACCGCTGCTATCGCCGCCCGTTCTACGACAAGGGATTGTTCGCGGAAACCTTCGACGACGAGGGCGCGCGGGCCGGCTGGTGCCTGTACAAGCTGGGCTGCAAGGGGCCGACCACCCACAGCGTGTGCGCGACCGTCAAATGGAATGGCGGGGTCAGTTTTCCCATCCAGTCCGGGCATCCCTGCCTGGGGTGCACCCAGCCCGATTTCTGGGATGGCGGCGGGTTCTACAAGCCGCTGTCGGTGCCCACCGGCGATTACCGGGCGCTGGCGGCCGGAGGTGTCGGTGTCGGGGCGGTCGTCGGCGCGGCCGGCGCCCTGGTCGGGCGCGGCGTGAAAGCCGAGGCCGCCAGGAAACACGAAACCGTCGATGCCCACGATCTGGAGAAGCCGTCATGAATCCGGCCTTCACGCTCTTCATGTGGGCGCGCGGACCCGCTTTCGACGTCGCGCTCGCCATATTCGCCGCCGGGATCACGCTTCGGCTGGTGGAAATGGTGGTGCTGGGGCGCAAGACCGACCTGGCGCCGGCCAAGGGCCATCCCATCCGGCAGGGTCTGGCCACGATTTTCACACGTTCCATCCCTCGGCCGGGATTGGTTCGTTTCGCGCCGGGCACCTATCTCGGCGGATATGTGTTTCATCTCGGCTTTTTCGCCGCCTTCCTTCTGTTCGCGCCTCACATCGCCCTGATCCGGGACGCGTTGGGTCTGTCCTGGCCGGCCGCCAACCGCGCCATCGTCGAAAGCGCGACGGCGCTGGCGGTGGTGGCGGCGATCATCCTGTTCTTCTCGCGGGTGATGGACCCGGTGCGCCGGGCGCTGACCGGCTTCGAGGATTATCTGGTGCTGCTGCTGAGCGTGCTGCCCCTGGTGACCGGCTATGTCGCCGCCAACAAGCTGTTCGGCAATCCTGAAATGATGCTGGCCGTGCATGTGCTGAGCGTGGACGCGCTGCTGATCGTGTTTCCCTTCACCAAGCTGATGCATTCGGTGAGTTTCGTCTTCTCGCGCTATTACAACGGCGCCATCCAGGGCCGGAAAGGAGCGGAATCATGACGGCGTCCTTGGAGCGGGGCCTGAACGCGCTGCGCGAACAAATCGACGCGCCGGTCGCCAGTTTCTTCACCTCTTGCGTCCATTGCGGCCTGTGCGCCGAGGCATGCGTGTTCTACCGGGAGACCGAGGACCCCCGTTATATCCCCATCCGCAAGCTTGACCCGATGCGGCGTCTGTGGCGGCGCGAATTCACCCTGTTCGGGCGCATCGGCGCCATGCTGGGTTTGGTCCGGCCGGTCACCGACGCCGATCTCGGGGAATGGGAAACCCTGGTTTACGACAGTTGCACCTTGTGCGGCCGCTGCACCCTGGTCTGTCCGGTCGGCAACGACATCACCCTGATGATCCGCAAGATGCGCGAGGGCATGAGCGCCGCCGGCCATACGCCCAAGGAACTGATCGGCGCCGCCGTGCGTCATGTCGAAACCAACAGTCTTATGGGCAATCTGGCGCCGGCGCTGCGCGCCCAGGTCAAGCGCTCCGTCGCCGAAACCGGGATCGACATCGGTTTCGACCAGCCCGGCGTCGATTACATGGTCATCCTGTCGGCCCAGGAAACCATGGATTACCCGGAAATCCTGTCTTCCATGGCGCGCATCTTCAAAAAGGCGGGCATCAGTTGGACCATCGCCAGCGACGGTTTCGAGGCGACCAATGTCGGTGTTCAAATCGGCAGCCGCGACATCGCCCGCATTCTGGTGGCGCGGGTGGTCGAGGCGGCCGAACGGTTGGGGGTCAAGGGCGTCGTCAGTCCGGAATGCGGGCATGCCTATCAGGCGCTGCGGTGGGAAGGCCCCAACCTCATGGGCCGCGCCTTTAATTTCGAGGTCGTGCATATCGTCGAACTGCTCGATCGGCTGCGGGCCGAAGGCAAACTGCCGACCAAGGGGATGGAGTCGCGGCGGGTGACCTTTCACGATCCCTGTCAGATCAATCGCCGTGGCGGAATCGATCGGGAGCCGCGCCGTCTGATGGCGCTGGTGGCCTCGGACTTCGTCGAGACCGACGATGCGGGCGCGATGAACTGGTGTTGCGGCGGCGGCGGCGGCGTCGGCGCCAACGAGCGGGCGACCAAGCTGAGACTGACGGCGTTCAAGCGCAAGAAGGCCCAACTGGAAAAGGTGAACCCCGACAAGCTGATCACCATGTGCGCCTACTGCCATCACACCATCGAAGAGGCGATGGAGGAATATCACATGGAGATCGAGGTTCAGGGTTTGACCGATTTCGTCGCCACCTATCTGGACGACGAACCGGCCGGCGCTTGAGAGGGGGAACGGAGCCATGAGCACACGGCTGGTTGTCGATCCGGTGACACGCATCGAGGGACATCTGCGCATCGAGGCGCAGATGCAGGGCAACGCCATCGCCCAGGCCTATTCGTCGGGCACCATGGTGCGCGGCATCGAAATCATCCTGCGCGGGCGCGACCCGCGCGACGCCTGGGCGTTCGCCCAGCGCATCTGCGGCGTTTGCACCCTGGTGCACGGCATCGCGTCGGTGCGGGCGGTGGAAAACGCGCTGGGCTACAAGATTCCACCCAATGCGCAACTGATCCGCAACCTGATGATCGCGGCCCAGTACGTCCACGACCATGTCATGCATTTCTACCACCTGCATGCCCTGGATTGGGTCGATGTCATATCGGCGCTGAAGGCCGATCCCAAGGCCACGGCGGCGCTGGCCGCTTCCATCAGCACCTATCCGCGCTCCTCACCCGGCTATTTCGCCGACGTGGCGAAGAAGCTGAAGACCTTCGTCGATGAGGGCCAGCTCGGCATCTTCGCCAACGGTTATTGGGGCCATCCCGGCTACAAGCTCCCGCCCGAGGCCAACCTGCTGGCGGTGGCGCATTACCTGGACGCTCTGGAATGGCAGCGTGACGTCGTCCAGATCCACACCATCTTCGGCGGCAAGAATCCGCATCCCAATTTCGTCGTCGGCGGGGTGCCCTGTCCCATCGATCCCAATTCCGACTCCGCCATCAATATGGAGCAGTTGGCGCGGGTTTCCGACGTCATCACCCGCATGGAGGATTTCGTCAACCAAGCCTATCTTCCCGACACCCTGGCCATCGCCGGGTTCTACAAGGATTGGGCCACGGTCGGCGAGGGAACCGGCAATTTCCTCACCTGCGGCGATTATCCCACCGGCGATACCGACGATGTCGCCAGCTTTCTGGTGCCGCGCGGCGTGATCCTGGATCGCGATCTCACAAAAATCCATCCGCTGGACCTGGACGCCGACGACCAGATTCAGGAATTCGTGGATCATTCCTGGTATCGCTACGGCGGCGGCAAGAAAATCGGTCTGCATCCCTTCAAGGGCGAGACCGAGCTGCATTACACCGGCCCCAATCCGCCCTATGAGCAGTTGAACGTCGGTGCGGAATATTCCTGGCTGAAATCGCCGCGCTGGCGGGGCAGGCCCATGGAGGTGGGGCCGCTCGCCCGCGTCCTGATGCTGTACGCCACCGGCAACGCCCAGGCCAGGGAACTGGTCGGCATGACCCTCAAGACGTTGGATCTGCCGCCGACGGCTTTGTTCTCGACCCTGGGGCGGACGGCGGCCCGGACGCTGGAAACCAAGATCTATCTGGATTTCATGCGCGGCTGGTTCCGTCAATTGGTCGCCAACATCAAGGCGGGCGACCTTGCCACCCACAACGAAGCGAAATGGGAGCCCGAGACCTGGCCGGCGCGCACGCGCGGCGTCGGCTTCATGGAAGCGCCGCGCGGCGCGCTGGGGCATTGGTTGACCATCGAAGACGGCAGGATCGCCAATTATCAGGCGGTGGTGCCCACCACCTGGAACGCGGGGCCGCGTGACGCCCAAGGTCAGCCGGGGCCGTATGAGGCGGCGCTGAAGGGACAGACGCTTGCCGTTCCCGACCAGCCCCTGGAAATCCTCCGGACCCTCCACAGCTTCGATCCCTGCATCGCCTGCGCGGTGCATATGGTGGGCGAGGACGGGCGGGAGACCCTGCGGATCAAGGTCAGCTGACCTTGCCGATGGCGGGGTGGGGTTTCGCCGGGGTCATCGCATTTGGCCGAGGATGGAGCGGGCGAAGTCGTTGGACCATCCTGAGCGTTTGCGCTTTCGGCGTACGGAGATGCCTGGTCGGGCGCGGTTGAGGATGTTAGCCCGATCTATTCACGGTTCCGATGAGGGACCGGACGCCCTTCGCCAATGTATTGCTGCGCGCTGAATTGGGGGTCGGGCTCTAAGGGGACGGTCCGACATAGAGCGATGGATCGCGTGGCCAAATGTTCCGCCGCGATCGATAAAACAAAACACCGCCTTCACAATGAAGGCGGTGTTCGTGTTCGCTTCACAGAAAATACAGAGTTCTTATCCGGCGTTCCCCGTCTTGCGGGCGAGGACCAGGCCGGTATGGCCCGCCGAATTCGGACCCAGCGCCCAAAGATAGGGACCCACCACCGTTTCCGGCGCCGGGTGCAGGTTCGGATCCTCACCCGGATAATTCTGGCGTCGGCCATGGGTTTCGACCGGCCCGGTGTCGATGCCCATCACCCGCACCGGGCGGATGCTTTCGGGACCGTACTCGGCGGCGAGCATGTCGACCATCGCCCGCTGTCCGGCCTTGGCCAGGGCGAAGGCGCCGTGATAGGCGCGGCTGGCGTCCTGCAGCGAAAACAGCAGAACCGGGTCGGGCGCCTTGTGCAGAAGCGGCATGCACCATTGGGTCAGGAAGAAGGGCGCCGCCAGATTGACGTTCATGACATGCCCCCACGTCTGGGGCACGTAATGTTCGAAAGGCGTGAACGGCCCCATCCAGACGGCATTGTTGAGCAATCCGTCGAGCCGGCCGAACTGGGCGCCGACGGCATCGGCGACCTGACGCAGGTTTTCGATGCCGACACCGCCCAGATCCACCGGGCACAGGACCGGCTCCGGCCACCGTTCGGCAATGAATTCGTCATATAGACTATTGAGTCCGCGTTCATCGTGATCGAGCAGCAGCAATTGCGCCCCGTGACGCCCGCAGCCGCGGGCAACCGCCCGGCCAATGCCGCCGGCCGCGCCGGTAATCAAGATCACCCGGCCGTCCAACGCCCCCTGTTCCGGTTCGTACCCACGCAGCGTTTCGAAGTCTTCGGTCATGAAATCCACCACGATATGCGGCTCGTCGCCATTGCAGGCACTTATTAAGGAGGGGGGGCGCCGATGTCAAATGGGGCTGTATCGTTCCGGTGGTTGTGCGGCCGGCCTCCTAAAACCCCAACAACTCACCTTTAAAACTTTGTTTGTTAGCATTCCAAGATTGAAACATTAACGATTTGTAATGTAGTATTACTAGCCCTCTGCAATGGTGGGGTATAAGCTCCGCCCATCAATCGGGCTCCCGCCTCCATTAACAAAAGCATTCGTCGCAGGGGTGTTTGACGAATGTCAAGCGGAGGCCCTTGCAGGGGCAACTCTATGAGTCGAGAAGCGATGTCTGTACCACATATGGATTCCTTGCTTCCGGAAGACGAGCATTCTGTAGGAAGGCGCCGGTTTCTTATCGGTGCCGTAGGTGTGCTTGGGGCCGGAGCAGTTGGACTTTTTGCCGACATACTGATTCAAACCATGAATCCGGGTAAGGCGATCGCCGCGCTCGGGGCTCCCGTTGATATCGATGTCAGCAAAGTTGAGCCGGGGCAGTTGCTCCTTGCCGAGTGGAAAAAGAAGCCGGTGTGGATTCTGCATCGTAAGGACTGGATGCTGAAGACGCTGTCCGAGCCCGGTCTTCTGAAGCGGTTGAAGGACGCCGCGAGTCAGGCCAATCAGCAGCCGGCTCCGGCCTACGTCAACGGCAATTACCGCGCGTTGAAGCCGCACATGTTCATCGCGGTGGCTCTGTGCACCCATGCGCAGTGCATTCCGGACTATCGTCCCGCGCCTCATACCGTGACCCAGTGGTGGTACGGCGGTTTCCACTGCCCCTGTCATGGGTCCATGTACGATTTTTCGGCCCGGGTCATCGAAGGTTCGCCGGCTCCGCTCAACATGCCCGTTCCCCCCTATTATTGGGTCAGCGATACCGTGGTGCGGGTCGGTGAGGGTTCGCCAAGCGGTGCCGATAAATCCTGGACGCCGAGCATCTGGTGAAGAGGGGCAGAGGAATGCATCAGGTTTCATCTCGGCTGCTTCCGGCAGCCGTTTTCGGCTCCTTGCTGGTTCTCGGCGCGCCATTCGCGCACGCCGCGGCAACGGCGCCATATCTTGGCGTTGCCCCTCAGGGCAATGCCGCTCAGGGGGCGGGCGACGTCGCGGTCTGCGCTTCGTGCCATGGCCAGCACGGCAACAGCATGGCCCCCAATTTCCCGAATCTGGCTGGGCAGAACTATAATTATCTGCTCAAGCAGCTCGAGGATTTCCGCAGCGGTGCGCGTCAGAACGCCACCATGTCGGCGATGATCCAGACCGTGCCGCCGGCACCCGGCGACGCCAATCTGCAGAATATCGCCCGCTACTTCTCGTCGCAGACGCTGAACCTCAAGGCCAACGCCAACGCGGCGACGCCGAAGGTTCCTTTTGACCTCGCCAAAGAGGGCTACCTCATCTACCAGGGTGGCGTGCCTTCGCATAAGGTGCCGGCCTGCGCCGCCTGCCATATGCCGAGCGGTCTGGGCAATGCGCCGATGGCGATTCCGACTCTGGCGGGTCAGCACGCGACTTATGTCGAAAACGAACTCAATCTTTTCGCCACGGGACAGCGCCACAACAGCGCCGGACATGTGATGGAAGTGATCGCCCGGCGTTTGCGCCCGGAGCAGCGCAAGGCGGTGGCAGCCTATGCCGAGGTGCTGGATCCGAAGCTGATCGAGGGGATCGGGCCGCTTGATTACGCCACCTACGTCAAGGATCGGGCTTCGCAGCCGCTTCCTGGCGTTCTCGCTTCGGCGCTCGCCATGCCCGTCAAGGCGGTGAGCAAGAAGGTCGAAAACAAGGCGGCTGGCAACAAGAAGGCTGGAAACAAGTAGGGTGGTGGGGATGCGTCCCGCAAACGGGACGATCCAGTCCATTCGCAAAACAGGTGACGTAGCATGACGACTGGGACAACGAGTGAACAGCGTGGGCTGATGGGGTGGATCAATCACCGGATTCCGGTGGTTGACATGTGGCGTGAGCATTTGACCGGCTATGCCGCCCCGAAGAATTTTAACTTCTGGTACTTCTTCGGCTCGCTTTCGATGCTGGTGCTGGTCCTGCAGCTTGCGACCGGCCTGTTTCTCGCCATCCATTATCAGCCCAATACGCATCTGGCCTTCTGGTCGGTTCTGCGGGGCATCATGCGGGATTCGCACTGGGGCTGGCTGATCCGGTACATGCACGTTACCGGCGCCTCGCTCTTCTTCGTGCTGGTCTATCTGCATATGTATCGCGGCATCATGTACGGTTCGTACAAGAAGCCGCGCGAATTGCTGTGGCTGATCGGCATCGCCATCTATCTGGTGCTCGCCGGCGAAGCCTTCCTCGGCTATCTGCTGCCCTGGGGCCAGATGTCCTTCTGGGGCTCCATGGTGGTGGTGAATTTCGTGACCGCCATTCCGGTGATCGGCAACGGGATCGCCGAATGGTTGCGCGGTTCCTTCATCGTCGGCCAGCCGACCCTGAACCGTTTCTTCGTGTTCCACGTCTTCCTGATGCCCTTCGCGCTGATGGCGCTGGTGCTGGTGCATATCATCGCGCTCCATCAGGTCGGCTCGAACAATCCCGACGGCGTCAATATCCGCGAGAACCTGAACAAGGACGGCTGGCCCAAGGACGGCATTCCCTTCCATCCGTACTATTCGGTGAAGGACATCTTCGGCGTCAGCGTCTTCATGCTCGTCTTCTTCTGGTTCGTCTTCTACAATCCGTCGGGTTGGGGCTATCTGGTCGACAAGCTGAACTTCGCGCCGGCCAATGGCATCAAGACGCCCTCGGACATTCATCCGCTCTGGTTCTTCCTGCCCTTCTACGCGATGCTGCGCGGGGTTCCGGATAAGCTCTACGGTGTTATGACCTTCGCCGCCGCGTTCGTGATGCTGGCCGCAATGCCGCTGCTCGACCGCAACCCGATCCGTTCGATCCGCTACCGCTCGTTCCTCTACAAGGTCAACCTTCTGGCGATGCCGGTGGTGTTCATCTGGCTGGGCGTCATCGCCAATGGCCAGGCGACCGAGCACAATATGGTCATCGGTATGCACGCCACCCTGCTGTACTACACGACCTTCTTCCTGCTGCCCTACTTCAATCGCCAGCGTTCCGCTATGACGACGATCGTCTGGCTCGTGGTGCTGGAGGCTCTGGTCTGGGGCGTGGATTTCTGGATGTACGCCATCGATGCCCATAGCTGGGGGCTGATGCTGCAGACCAACTGGATCCCGACGCTGTATATCGCCTTCATCCTGCTCCTTGCTTTGGTGAGCCCCAAGCTTACCCAGGATGGCAAGGTGCCCGAGCGTCTCACCCAAGGTGGTCTGACACACTGACTGGCGTACCATCGTCGCCCGCTTATCGAGGACTAATGATCATGCGTCGCTCTTTTAGCACCGTCCGCCTCACCGCTGCCGCGCTGCCACTGGCGCTCGCGGTTGCGTTCTCCGGCCCCGCGGCCCGTGCCTCAACGAAGACTTCGGTCCCGCCGTTGATGCACATGAAGGTGGATACTTCCAATCTCGCCAATCTGCGTACCGGCGCGCTGTATGTGTTGCATCGTTGCGCGGCGTGTCACAGCATTCAGGGGACTCGTTTCTCCTCCATCGCCAAGCAACTCGGGATCACCAATTCCGAGATGCAGAAATATCTGAACGAGAGCGGTCGCCTCGTTCACGACACGGTGGTCACGGCGATGCCGAAAGGCATCATGAAACAGTTCGTTTCGATCACGCCGCCGGATCTGACGGTGATGGCCGAAGCCCAAAGCCCGGATTGGCTCTACACCTACCTCAAGTCGTTCTATCTCGATCCGACCCGTCCGACCGGCGTCAACAACGTCCTGTTCCACAATGTGGCGATGCCGGACGTGCTGGCCAATCTGCAAGGCTTGCAGTCGCCGGTGATTAAGGAAGGGTGGCTTTACGGCCAGCCGGCCAAGGTGGCGATGGGGGTGAAGCAGCTGACGAAGGGCACCATGACCCCGGCTCAGTTCGATCAGACCGCCCAGGATATCGTCGATTTCCTGTATGTGGTCGCCCATCCCCATGCCAAGGAGCGTGCGGCGCTCGGGCCGTGGATCATGGGGCTGTTCGGTCTGCTGACGATCTTCAGCTTCTTGCTGTATAAGGTGTACTGGCGCCGCGTGGATACGTCCCACGAGCGGTGGTGGAATCACCGGTAAAAGGGTAAATAATGGAGTCGAATACGTCCCCAACGTCTTCGGTCCCGCAGGAACGCGAGCGCGCTGAAAAGCGCGCTCGCATTGCCTATGTGGCGATGGCGACGGGTCTTGTTTTCTATATCGTGACGATCTGGCTTCAGGTGTTCATCGACACCCGCCACTCGCGGATCGTGAGCATCGACGCTTTCAGCGAGCGTCATCGCCATTGGCGGCTACGCTCGTCCCTGGTATTCCTGCTCTGGAGCGCCTTCGCTTTTCTTCTTTTTCCGTTTGGCCTCCTTGGTTGGCTGGTTTTTGTCCCGGCCTGGGTGTGGTATGCCTACCGTGTCATTCGGGGCATGCTCACCTATCGTGCGGGGCGGCCGCCGTCCGGTCCCGCTTTGACGGCGCCGGCGTCGGCCTGACGCGGGCACGTCATCTTTGACACGAGGCAGAAGCCGGCGGATGCTATCATTGTAAGCTTCCGCCGGACGGTTTCGCGCACGGCTTTGGTAAGGGCTGCGACGATTCCGGTGGATGTCCGCTGTCCACGGCAGATGTCAGGGTGTCATGGCAACTTCTCCCAAGATCAATACCCCCTATTACGCGGTCATCTTCACGTCGGTCAGGGCGGAGCTCGATGACGGCTATGCGGAGACGGCGAAGGCGATGTTGGATCTCGCATCGACCCAGCCGGGATTTCTCGGCTTCGAATCGGCCCGCCAGGAGATCGGAATCACTATTTCCTATTGGGATTCCCTCGAATCCATAGAGAAGTGGAAGAACAACGAACAGCACCGTCAGGCGCAGGCGCGGGCCAGGGAATGGTACAGCCAGTTTCGGGTCCGGGTCTGTCTGGTCGGACGCGAATACGGATTTTAGAGCATTTTCCGATCTGACAGGATCAGTCGGAAAATGCGACAAGCCCGCGCGGCGTTTTCCGATTGATCGGAAACGGCTCTAGGGTCGGAGGGGGAAGGGTGTGGCTTCCCGAGTCGATTTCAGACTTGTACAGGCTCGAAAGCCGTGATGTTCCTGCGCTTCATCGTCGGCGGCCATTTGCTGCTGTTCTCGACCCGCACCCGCCACCCGTTTCGGCGATTATAGCGCCCCCCGGTGAGCGACGGGATCATCCCGCGCCATCCTGAAGCAGGGTGGTGCGGATGTCCTGGAGACGCAGCCAGACCGGGCCTTTCTTGGGCAGCAGGCGGGCGGCCTTTTCGGCCAGATAGTGGGCCTGCCCCAGATGATGTTCCAGCAGGGCCTCTTCGGCCAGGGCATAAGAGGCCAGTCCCTCCTTGCCCTGTTTGCCGTAGGCGATGCCGAGAAGGTGCCAGGCGGCCGCGTTGTCGGGCTCGCCATCCACGGTCATGTTGAGATTGGCGGCGGCGTCGGCCAGCAGCGACGGATCGTCCTGTTCGATTTCCACATGGGCCAGTTCCATGCGCATCAGCAGATTGTCGGGCAGCAGCCGTACGGCGGTGCGGTAGGGGCCCAGCGCCTCGGCCCCTTTGGCGTTGTCGAACAGGATCTGTCCCTTCATTTCGTAAAAATAAGGGTTCTTTGGGCGTTGGGCGATCAGGCCGTCGATCAGACGCAGGGCCTTCGGCACATCGGGAATGCGATAGGCGGCGATGGCCCGGGCATAGCGGGCGGAAATGCTGTGATCATCCGCCTTGTAGCGGTCGAAGGTGCGGGCCGGCGGCTCCAGAAAGGCGAACAATTTGGCCTGCATGCGCCGGAACAGCTTGACCTTGTAGGGCGGGACCGGGGTGTTGCTCCATTTCGAGGTCTCGACCCAATGGCGGATCAGCCTGATGCGCGACGGGGTCAAAGGGTGGTTTTGCAGGTAAGGGTCAGGATGGGCCGCGTAGAGCAATTGCTCGTTTTGCAAAATCTCCATGAATTGCAGCATGCCCCGCGCCGATTGATGGGACGCGTCCAGGTACTTGAGGGCGGCCTGATCGGCTGTGGCTTCCTTGTTCCGGCTGTAGCCGAGCATGCCCCGGTCGGCCACATTCTGCCCGCCCATGAGGACGGCCGCGCCGGCGCCGGGCTGGCCCGAGGCGACGCCCACCGCCGCCCCCAGAAGCAGGCTGGCGATGGCTTCGGTGGTCAAGGATTTGATCGCGTTCGACATGCGGATGATGTGTCCGCCGGCGATATGGCCGGTTTCGTGGGCCATGACGCCGATCAATTGGCTGGCATTCTGCACTTTCAGCAAAAGGCCGGTGTCGAGAAACAGGTTCTGGCCGCCGGCGACGAAGGCGTTCACCGTGGGGTCGAGGAGGATGTAGATGTGGATCGCCTTGGGGTCGAGTCCGGCCGCCTTGAAAACTGGCGTCGCCAAAATCCGGATGGTATTTTCCACTTCGGCGTCGCGAATGAAGATTGGCCCCCCGGCGACGGCCCGCAGGGCGCTCGCCAGAACGGCGGGCACGATAATCGCCAAAAGGAAAATGCGCTTGAGCAAGGATAGTTCTCCGTCGTTCGCATCGCCGGGCGGCATCGGCGGCCGTGTGGCCCTTTTCGCGCTATTAGCCTTTATTCTTAATGGGTGCGCCACCCCCATACCGAAAGGGGCGGTCGGTCACGTGCAAGGCTTCGCCGGCGAAGCGGCCGGCGACGAGCCCAGGGCGGTCATGGTCGCCCAGAACGTACTATCCGCCGGCGGCAACGCCGTCGATGCCGCCACCGCTCTCTATTTCTCCCTGGCCGTTACCCTCCCGTCAACGGCCACCCTGGGGGGGGGCGGCACATGCCTGGTGCATGAGAAACACGGCAACGTGACCCGGGTCGTCGAATTTCCCGCCGTGGCGGCGACGGGAGGCCGGATTCCGGCGGCGATTCCCGCCAATGTCCGGGGCTTCTACGCCCTGCAGGCCACCTATGGAAAATTCCGCTGGGCGTCGCTGCTGGCTCCGGCCGAGCTCATGGCCGAACGCGGCGTGATGGTGTCGCGGGCCCTGGCCAACGATCTGGCGATCGCCGCGCCGCGTCTGGCCGCCGATCCGGCCGCCAAACGAATCTTCTTTCATCCCGACGGCAAGGTTCTGGCCGAAGGCGATCTGATGCGCAATTACGATCTGGCGGCGGTGATCGCGTCGTTGCGGCGTAATCCCGGTTCCCTTTATGCCGGCGGTCTGCAACGTCGGTTCGCCGATGCGGCGCGATCGATCGGCGCCAATGTCACCGTACGGGATCTGAGCGATACGCGTCCCCGTTTCGTGGCGGGAACCCAGGTCGCCGTCGGCGACGATACGGCGGTGTTGCCGCCGGGTGACGGCGTGGCCGAACTGGTTCGTGGCGGCGCGGCGCGGGAGGTCCGGTCCGCTGCGCCATCGGCCGGCACCGGTTTCGTCGTTCTGGATTCCAAGGGGGACGCGGTGGCCTGCGGCATTACCGCCAACCGTCTGTTCGGCGACGGCCGTGTCGCGCCCGGGACCGGTATCGTGCTGGCGGCGCCGCCCAAGCCGGGCCAGGTGGCGGCGGTGCCGGGAATGGTGGTCAACATGCCCACCGGCGAGGTGCATTTCGCCGGCGCCGCCGGTGGCGGGAATGCGGCCGCCGCTCTGGCCGCCACGCTGGTCGCGACCTCCCGACATGGTCGGGGCATCGATCGGGCGGTGGCGGCCGCGTCGGTCGGCGGCAGCCATGTCAACGCCTTCCATTGCCAAAGCGGGCGGGCCAGTGCCGCGCGTTGCCGAATCGCCACCGATCCCCGTGGGTACGGCTTTGCCGTGACCGTGGGGCAGGGCGGATAGCGCAATGACGTTCAAGGTCGCGGAACGGGGGCGCATCGATCCCTTCATCGTCATGGACGTCATGCGCCGCGCCCAGCAGCGCGCCGCCGAAGGCGGCGACGTCCTGCATCTGGAGGTGGGCCAGCCGTCAGGACCGGCGCCGGCGGGGGTGCTGAGGGCGGCGCGGGCGGCGCTGGACGGCGAGTCCCTGGGATATACTTTGGCCCTGGGTATCGACGGCTTGCGCGAACGCATCGCCCGCCATTACGCCGAGACCTATGGGCTCGCCGTCGGGGCCGAGCGGGTCGCCGTGACCACCGGCTCGTCGGGGGGCTTCCTGCTGGCCTTCCTGGCCTCCTTTTCCGCCGGCGACCGGGTGGCGGTGGCGGCGCCGGGCTATCCCGCCTATCGCAACATCCTGAAGGCGCTGGACATCACCTGCGTGCCCATCGCGGTGGGGCCGGACAATGGATGGTGCCTGACCGCGCGCGATCTGGCGGGCATGGAGGGGGAATTGGACGGGGTGATCGTGGCCAGCCCCGCCAATCCCACCGGCGTCATGATGTCCGAAGCCGAGCTGGCCGCCCTGGCCGGTTGGTGCGAGACCCACGGCATCCGTTTGATTTCGGATGAAATCTACCACGGCATCACCTTTGGGAAGGCGGCCGCTACCGCTAGCGCCCATGGCGCCCACGCCGTGGTGGTCAACAGTTTTTCCAAATATTACGCCATGACCGGCTGGCGTCTGGGCTGGCTGGTGCTGCCGCCCGATCTGGTCCGCGCGGTGGAATGTTTGCAGCAGAATCTGTTCATCTCGCCGCCGACCCTGTCGCAGATCGCCGCCATCGCCGCCTTCGAGTGCCGCGAGGAACTGGACCGGCGGGTGGCCGTTTACGCCGCCAATCGCGACATTCTGCGGGACGGGTTGACCCGCGCCGGCTTCGCCCGTCTGGCGCCGTCGGACGGGGCCTTTTACGTCTATGCCGATCTGGCCGGCATCGCCGACGATTCCCAGGATTTTTGCGCCCGCATGCTGGCCGAGACCGGCATCGCCGCCACGCCGGGCGTCGATTTCGACCCCGTGCGCGGCCATCGCTTCGTGCGGTTTTCCTTCGCCGGCGCCACCGCCGACATGGTCGAGGCGGTGCGCCGCCTCAACCTGTGGCGCCGCTGAAACGTTAAGACAACGCCTCGGCCAGTTCCACCGGCGGCTCCGGGGCCGGCCGTTCCGTGACCGCCTGGGCGAGATAGCTGTCGACCTCCTCGGTCAGGGTGTCGAGGTGGTCGTGGAAGAAATGGCTGGCGCCGTCCACCGTGCGATAGGTGACCTCGATATTGCGCTGCATCGCCAATTTCTGCGCCAGCTTCGCCGTCGCCGCTTCCGGTACCATGGTGTCGGCCGTGCCCTGAAGGATCAGGCCGGACGAGGGGCAGGGGGCCAGAAACGAGAAATCGTAATGGTTGGCCGGCGGCGCCACCGAGACGAAGCCGTCCAGTTCCGGGCGGCGCATCAGCAATTGCATGCCGATCCAGGCGCCGAACGAAAATCCCGTCACCCACGAGGCGCTGGTGTTGGGATTGTAGGTCTGCATCCAATCCAAAGCGGCGGCCGCATCGGCCAATTCTCCAAGACCGTTGTCGAACCGTCCCTGGCTGCGGCCGACGCCCCGGAAATTGAAGCGAAGGGTTGAAAACCCGCGCCGCACGAAGGTCTGATACAGGGCATAGACGACCTTGTTGTTCATGCTGCCCCCATGCTGTGGATGGGGGTGCAGCAGCAATGCGATCGGAGCATTGGGCGTGCGGCCGTGATGGTAGCGGCCCTCGAGGCGGCCGTCAGGTCCATTAAAAATCACGTCGGGCATCGTTTCTTCCGTGCAGTGTCCCCGGTGTCGCAATGGGCACCAACCGAGTCGAATCCGAAATCGTTAAAACTCGAGTCACGGTATCGGGAAATAAAGGGCGGGTGTAAAAACGGCAAGGTACGAAAGGTCGGCTAAACTTGACTCCCGTAGTCGGGCATCCTATATACGTAACCAGAATCGCCGTCCCATAATCGCGTACGGCCGCATGGATCGGGTGTTCCCGCGAAGTCGGGGAAAGCCGCCAGCGGACGCGTTCCCCCTCATGCGGGGCGGCGAACGAACTCTAGATTAGCATAACGTGAACCATGATTTTCAAGGCTCTTCGCGAAGATATTCTGTCGATACGGCAGCGTGATCCCGCAGCGCACTCTTGGACCGAGGTTCTGCTGTGCTATCCGGGATTGCACGCGGTGCTGGCCTATCGGCTCGCTCATCTGTGCTGGCTGCGCGGTTTTCGGGTTTTGGGGCGATTTTTGTCGCACCTGGCCAAGATATTCACCGGCATCGAAATACATCCGGGCGCCGTGGTCGGACGTCGGTTGTTCATCGATCACGGAACCGGCGTGGTGATCGGCGAAACGGCCGTGATCGGTGACGATGTCACCCTGTACCAGGGCGTGACATTGGGCGGCACCTCGCTGCATCTGGGCAAGCGTCATCCCACTTTGGAGGACGGCGTGATCGTGGGGTCCGGCGCCCAGGTGCTGGGACCGATCCTGATCGGCGCCGGGGCGCGCATCGGCGCCAATGCGGTGGTGCTGACCGATGTGGCGGCCGGGATGACCATGGTGGGCGTGCCGGCGCGGCCGGTGATGCGCCGCCGCAAGCCCGAGGACGCGGAATTCTGCGCTTACGGCTTGCCGGAGGATCTGCCCGATCCGGTGGTGCGCGCCATCGAAGGGCTGCGTGGGCAGGTGGTGACCTTGATGGAGCGGGTCGCCGACCTCGAAGGCGAGGTGCGGGGCCATAGCGAGGGCAGTCCGGTACGCCATCCCAGGGTGGTGGCCGGCAATGCGGTTGAAGACAACGATATCCCCACCGCATCGGGCGGTTAGGGATAAGACGGTCCGGCGGCCGGGATTGGCCGCGCGGACGAATGGCCGGGGTGGTCCGGTGCCGTTACGGGAGACGACGACGTGAAGCTCAGCACCAAAGGGCGGTACGCGGTCATGGCGATGGTGGATCTGTCCAACCATTCCCAAGGGAGTCCGGTGGCGCTTGCCGATATCGCCGACCGCCAGGAAATTTCCCTGTCCTATCTGGAGCAATTGTTCGGAAAATTGCGCAAGGGCGGGTTGGTGAAAAGCGTGCGCGGGCCGGGCGGCGGTTATCTTTTGTCGCGGCCGGCCGAGCAATTGCGCATTTCGGACATCATTCTGGCGGTGGACGAACCGATCCAGACCACCCGCTGTTCGCCGGGAACGCCGGCCGGATGCCATCACAACAAGGGCCGTTGCCTGACCCACGATCTGTGGGAGGAGTTGGGCAACCAGATTTATCTGTACCTGTCCTCGGTGTCCCTGGCCGATGTGGTCGAGCGCCGGGTTCTGGGGACGTCCGGCATGTTCCACGGAGCGGGGCAGGGCGGCATCGCCGCCGCCGAATAAGCCTCCGCCGAGAAAAAGGAGAATCAGGTGTTCGGTTCGCGCTACCTCGATTACAACGCCGGCGCTCCGGCGCGTCCCGAGGTGGTGGCTGTCATGGCCGAGGCCCTGGCCGAGCCCGGCAACCCCTCTTCGGTGCATGCGGCCGGCCGGATGGCGCGGCGCCGCGTCGAGGATGCGCGGGCGGCGGTCGCCGCTCTGGTGGGCGCCCGGGCCGAAAACGTGATCTTCACCTCCGGCGGGACCGAGGCCAACGCCCTGGCTCTTGCGGGGTGGGGCGGGCGCTCTCTGCTGATCTCCGCGATCGAACATGTATCGGTTGGCGCCCAGGCCGGGGCCGACATCGATCCCATTCCCGTCGATGGCGACGGTCTGGTGGATCTGGGCGCGCTGGAAGACCGGTTGCGTCGGGCCGATGCGCCCGCGCTGGTTTCGGTGATGCTGGCCAATAACGAGACGGGGGTGGTGCAGCCGGTCGCCGAAGTGGCCCGCCTCGCCCACCGCCATGGCGCCCGGCTTCATTGCGATGCCGCTCAAGGGGCGGGCCGCCTGCCGGTCTCCATGGCTGAATTGGGTATCGATCTGCTGACCTTGTCCGCCCACAAGATGGGTGGACCGTCGGGCGTCGGCGCCTTGGTTCTGGCCGATTTCGAACCGGCACCGGCGCCGCTGCTGAAGGGCGGCGGCCAGGAACGGGGGCGTCGGGCCGGGACCGAAAATATTTCCGGAATAGCGGGTTTCGGTGTGGCCGCGTCTCTTGCAAAAAAGGATGCCGACGATCAAATCACCATATTACGCATGCGTGATATGCGGGACCGGCTGGAAGAGGACGCTCTGCGGCGTGTTCCAGCGGCGGTCGTGATCGGCAAAGGGGCGCCTCGCCTGCCCAATACCTCTTGTCTGGCCCTGCCGGGAGTGGCAAGTCAGACCCAGGTGATGGCCCTTGATCTTGCCGGCGTGATGGTCGGTGCCGGGGCGGCCTGCTCGTCGGGAAAGATGGCGGCCTCCCATGTCCTGGCCGCCATGGGGCTGACGCCCGCATTGGCGGGCTCGGCCATCCGCGTAAGCCTGGGCTGGGGCAGCACCGGGACCGACGTGGAAAAATTCATCGAGGCGTGGGCCGAACTGGCCCGGCGCAAGGGTATGGACGTTCATGGAGCGGCGAGCGCCGCGTGATGAGAGGAAGCACTGTGATGACTGCGGTCACTATCGACAAGGGCATCATCGGCCGTGGGCCGGGCGAGCCGATCTATATGGACTACCAGGCCACCACCCCGTGCGATCCGCGCGTGGTCGAAAAGATGCTGCCCTGGTTCACCGAAAAGTTCGGAAACCCCCATTCACGCAACCACTATTATGGGTGGCAGGCCGAAGAGGCGGTGGAGACGGCCCGGGCGCAAGTGGCGGCCATCATCGGCGCCGACGCCAAGGAGATCGTCTTCACCTCGGGCGCGACCGAGTCCAACAATCTCGCCATCAAGGGCGTCGCCCACTTCTACAAGGCCAAGCGCGACCATATCGTGACGGTGGTGACCGAGCATAAATGCGTGCTCGATACCTGCCGCCATCTGGAGCAGGAAGGCTTCAAGGTCACCTATCTGCCGGTGGCGAAGAACGGCCTGATCGATCTGGCCGAGCTGGAATCGGTGGTGACCGACAAGACGGCGATCGTCTCGGTGATGGGGGTCAATAACGAGATCGGCGTCATCCAGCCCCTGGCCGAGATCGGCGCCATCTGCCGGGCCAAGGGCGCGTTCTTTCATACCGATTGCGCGCAGGCGGCGGGCAAGATCCCGCTCGACGTCAACGCCATGAATATCGATCTGATGAGCATTTCCGGCCACAAGCTTTACGGGCCCAAGGGGATCGGCGCCCTGTACGTGCGCCGTCGGCCGCGGGTGCGTCTGGTGCCGCTGATCAATGGCGGCGGCCAGGAGCGGGGCATGCGGTCCGGCACCCTGCCGACGCCGCTCTGCGTGGGACTGGGCGAAGCGTGCGCCATTTCCAAGGCCGAGATGGCCACCGAGGGCGAACGTCTGCGCTTCCTGCGCGACCGCCTGATGAACGGGATTCAGGCCAGGTTGCCCGAGGTTTATCTCAACGGCGATCCGGAACAGCGCGTTCCCGGCAATCTCAATCTGTCCTTCGCCTTCGTCGAGGGCGAGGGGCTGATGATGGGCGTCAAGGATCTGGCGGTGTCGTCCGGGTCGGCCTGCACCTCGGCGTCGTTGGAGCCCTCCTATGTGCTGCGCGCGCTGGGGCTCGACGCCGAAATGGCCCATACCTCCCTGCGGTTCGGTATCGGGCGCTTCACCACCGAGGCCGATATCGATTACGCCATCGACCATGTGGTCAAGGCGGTCAACCATCTGCGGGAATTGAGCCCGTTGTGGGAAATGCACCTGGACGGTGTCGATCTGAAATCGATCGAATGGGCCGAACATTGAGGCAATGCGGCGAAATTTTTAGATAAACGGCTGCGGCCGTTGATCGCGGAGGATGAAATGGCGTACAGCGACAAAGTCATCGATCATTACGAAAACCCCCGCAATGTCGGCGGGTTCGGAAAGGAAGACGAAGGCGTCGGCACCGGTCTGGTGGGCGCGCCGGCCTGCGGCGACGTGATGAAGCTGCAAATCAAGGTCAGCGCCGACGGCATCATCGAGGATGCCAAGTTCAAGACCTTCGGCTGCGGCTCGGCCATCGCGTCGAGCTCGCTGGTCACCGAATGGGTCAAGGGCAAGACCCTGGACGAGGCGGCTCAGATCAAAAATACCGAGATCGCGCAGGAATTGGCGCTGCCACCGGTTAAAATCCATTGTTCGGTCCTGGCCGAAGACGCTATCAAGGCCGCCATCGCCGATTACAGAAAGAAGACCGGGTCCGAGTCCGGGAACGGCACCGACACCGCCGCCGAATAGGGCCGGTCAGGGGAATTGCAAACAGGAGGGGTTGGCATGGAACGCATGGCGCCCATTACGCTTACCGATGCCGCCGCCGAGCGGGTGAAGGCCATGCTGGCGGCTCGTGGCAAGCCGTCGGTCGGCATCCGTATCGGGGTTCAGTCCAAAGGCTGTTCGGGCCTGCGCTACACCCTGGAGTATGCCGACGAACAGACCCCCTACGACGAAGTGGTCGAGGATAAGGGGGTGACGGTCCTCATCGATCCCAAGGCGACGATGTTCATCCTTGGGACCGAGATGGATTGGGTCGAGGAAAAGATGCAGAACGGTTTCGTCTTCCGCAATCCCAACGAAAAGGGACGATGCGGCTGCGGCGAATCGTTCCACGTCTGACGATGACCGTTTCCGTTGCCGCTCCCGCCGTCATTTCCTGCTGGTCCTGCAAGGGGCCGGTGGCGGCGCGGGCCCTGTTCTGTTCCGTCTGCGGCGCGGTTCAGGGTCCCGGCGATATCGACCATTTCACCCGCCTGGGGCTGGGGCCGGGCTACGATGTCGATCTGGACGCGCTGGACCGCCAGTATTTCGGCTTTCAGCGCCGTCTGCATCCCGACCGGTTCGCCGCCAAATCCTCGCGGGAGAAAGCCTTTTCCCAGCAGCAGGCGACGGCGCTCAACGATGCGTACGAGACCCTGAAAGACCCGCTGAAGCGGGCCGCCTATCTGTTGCGTTTGGCGGGAAAGCCGGTCGATCTCAATTCCAGCGCCACCATTTCCGATCCGGTCCTGCTGATGGAGCAGATGGAAAAGCGTGAAGCCATCGCCGAAGCGGCCGATGTCGCCGAAATCGGCGCCCTGATCGCCGAGGCGGAAGCCGAGGTGGCAGGCTGCCAGAAGGATTTGTCCGCCGCGTTTGCCGCCAACCGCCAGGGCGAGGCGGCGCAGTTGGCGGTGCGGTTGAAGTATCTGCTGAAGCTGGTCGAGGATGCGCGCTCCCGCAAGGTGCGCATGGCGGGGCGGTAGAGCGCGGTCAAAGATCGGGATTGCTCCGTAACGTATTGACGGAAAGCGGATTAAGCGATTGGCTCCAATCGCTTTCGACTCTCTTGGGTCGATCCCCGTGGCGGGGAGTCGGACCGCGGTGACAACCACAGTGCGTCCGCTGCGACGGAGTCGCCAGACAGCCGGGCGGATCATGGACATAGGGACTGGTGGCGATGCTGCTCCAACTTCACGAACCCGGCGAGACGCCGGCCCCTCACGCCGACGAAACCGGTCTGGCGGTGGGCATCGATCTCGGCACGACCAATTCGGTCGTGGCCATGGTGCAGGCCGGCAAGCCCGAAGTGCTGCGCGGCGAAGACGGTCGCGGCCTGATGCCGTCGGTGGTCTGTTACGGCGAGGATGGCTCGGTCGTCGTCGGCGAACATGCGCGTGAGGCGATCCTGGAGACGCCGGAACGGGTGGTCAGTTCCATCAAGCGGCTGATGGGACGCGGGCTTGAGGACGTCAAGGGTCTGGCCGGCACCCTGCCGTACGACGTGGAATCGGCGCCCCAGGGCGGCATGGTGCGGTTGCGCGTCTCGGGTCGGGTGCTGACGCCGGTGGAGATTTCCGCCGATATCCTGCGCGCCATACGCGGCCGCGCCGAAGCCGCTCTGGGCCGCGCGGTGGATCGGGCGGTGGTGACGGTGCCCGCCTATTTCGACGATGCCGCGCGCACCGCGACCAAGGACGCGGCGCGGCTGGCCGGGCTGGAAGTACTGCGGCTGGTCAACGAACCGACGGCGGCGGCCCTGGCCTATGGACTCGATAACGGCGCCGAAGGGCTTTATGCCGTCTATGATCTGGGCGGCGGGACCTTCGATATCTCGCTGCTGCGCATGGAGAAGGGCGTTTTCCAGGTGAAGGCCACCGGCGGCGACGCCGCGCTGGGCGGCGACGATATCGATCATGCCGTGGCCGAATATTTCCTGGCCGAGCGGACCGCCAATCTCGGCGAACAGACCATCACCGCCGGCGAGGCCAAGCAGGCGCTGATGGTCGCCCGCCTCGGCAAGGAATGCCTGTCGCGGAAAATGGGCGGGGAATGGATGATCGAAGTGGACGGCAAGCCGTCGCGTCATTTCCTCGACCGCGCCACTCTCGACCGGCTGGCGACGCCTTTCATCGAGCGCACCCTGGAGATTTGCCGGGGCGTGCTGGAGGATGCCGGGGCCACCGCCGCCGATATCCACGGGGTGGTTCTGGTGGGTGGCTCCACGCGCATGCCGCTGGTGCGGGCCAAGGTGGCGGAGATGTTCGGCCGTCCGCCCCTGTCCGACATCAATCCCGACGAGGTGGTGGCGGTGGGCGCGGCTCTCCAGGCCGAAGCCCTGACCGCCGGGTCGGACACCCTGCTGCTGGACGTGACGCCCCTGTCGCTGGGGATCGAGACCATGGGCGGGATCGTCGAGAAGGTCATCCCCCGCAACCAGCCGATCCCCGTGGCCATGGCCCAGGAATTCACCACCTACCAGGACGGCCAGACCGCCATGGCCATCCATGTGGTCCAGGGCGAACGCGAGATGGTCGATCAATGCCGGTCGTTGGCCCGCTTCGTTTTGGGCGGCATTCCCCCCATGACCGCCGGCGCCGCCCGCATTCGCGTGACCTTCGCCGTCGATGCCGACGGGTTGCTGACCGTTTCGGCCCAGGAGACCACCACCGGGATCGAACAGCATGTGGCGGTCAAGCCCTCCTATGGCCTGGGCGACGAGGAGATGGCGCGGATGCTGCGCGATTCCCTGGAAAACGCCCGCGACGACATGGATCGGCGCCTGTTCACCGAGGCGGTGGTCGAGGCCAGGCGGTCGGCCCTGGCGGTGGGGTCGGCGCTGGCCGCCGATGGCGATCTGTTGTCCGATGCCGAGCGGCGGGCCATCGATGAGGCGCTGGCCGCCGTCGAGGCCGCCATCGCCGGCGGCGACCGCGACACGGTCAACGGCGCCGTCGAAGATTTGGAGACGGCGACCAAGGGGTTCGCCGAAAAGCGGATGGATCGCGGTATTCGCCAGGCTTTGGCCGGAATTGCCGTCGATCATCTTGACGAGGCGCTGAGCGACGGGGAATAAACCTCTGGCCCGGTGGCGCCCAAAAACCGGCGGCGTGGCGCCGCGACAATAAGGAGAATCTTCAAGATGCCCAGGATGACGTTCATCGGTCCCGACGGAAGCCCCACCGAGGTGGAGGCTCCGGAAGGATTGTCCATCCTTGAAATCGCCCATCGCAACAAGATCGACATCGAGGGAGCCTGCGAAGGGTCGCTGGCCTGTTCGACCTGCCATGTGGTGGTGGCGCCGGAATGGTTCGACAAGCTGACCCCGGCCAGCGACGACGAGGAGGACATGCTGGATCTCGCCTTCGGCCTGACCGCGACGTCGCGCCTGGGGTGCCAGATCATCATGGACGGCAAGCTCGACGGTCTGACCGTCACCATACCCTCGGCCACCCGCAACATGATGGTGGACAAGAAGTAGCCCGCGCCCATGAAATGGACTGACGTCATCGACATCGCCATCGCCCTGGAAGACGCTCATCCGGACGTCGACAACGTCAATCTGCGCTTCACCGATCTGCATGATTGGGTGTGCGCGTTGGAGGAATTCGACGACGATCCCGAAGCCTCGTCCGAAAAGATCCTGGAGGCCATCCAGATGGCCTGGATCGACGAGCGCGACTGACGGCTGATGAGCGGTCTCGCTACCGACGGGGAAGGGGACACGTCCCCGACCCGCGTGGTGGTCGCCATGTCGGGCGGGGTCGATTCCTCGGCCACGGCGGCCTTGCTGGTGGAAGCCGGCCATGACGTCGTGGGCGTGACTTTGCAGCTTTACGACCATGGCGCCGCCATCGGCCGGGCTAATTCCTGCTGCGCCGGCAAGGACATCCACGACGCCAGGGCGGTGGCCGACGCGCTCGGCATTCCCCATTACGTGGTCGATATGGAGACCACCTTCCGGACCGAGGTCATGACCCGGTTCGCCCAGTCCTATGCCGATGGCGAGACGCCGATCCCTTGCGTTCTATGCAATCAGACGGTGAAGTTCCGCGATCTGACCGGCATCGCCCGCGATCTCGGCGCAGGGGCTCTGGCCACCGGCCATTATGTGCGCCGTTTTGACGGTCCCGATGGCCCGATTTTGGCCAAGGGGGTCGATCCGGCGCGCGATCAAAGCTATTTCCTGTTCGCGACCACCCGCGATCAATTGGCCTATTTGCGTTTCCCCCTGGGAGCTATGACCAGCAAGGAGGAAACCCGGGCCATCGCCCGGCGCCACAACCTGCCGGTGGCCGAAAAACGCGACAGCCAGGATATCTGTTTCGTGCCCGACCGCGATTATGCGCGGGTCGTCGCCCAGTTGGCGCCCGACGCTTTGCGGCCGGGCGAGATCGTCGATCTGGAGGGGCGGGTGATCGGCGCCCATGCCGGCATCGCCCATTACACCATCGGCCAGCGCAAGGGGCTGGGGTTGGGCGGTGGTGATCCGCGCTATGTGGTGGCCATCGACGCCCGGGCGGCGCGAATCATCGTCGGCGGGCAGGCGGCGCTGACGCGGCGTCGCGTGTTTTTGCGCGCGGTGAATTGGCTGGGCGGCGACGAAATGGAAACGCGGGTGGAAGCGCGGGTGCGTTCGACGCGGCCGCCGCGGCCCGCCCGCGTGCTGCGTCGGAACGACGGTACGGCCGAGGTCATTCTGGATCAGCCGGAAATCGGGGTCGCGCCCGGCCAGGCCTGCGTGCTGTATCAAGGAGAAAGGGTGCTGGGTGGGGGATGGATCGCCGGAGCGGATTGAGGCCGCTCCGCGGCATCGAACCGCCTCCCTCCTTCGGGCCCGCCGCACCCTGTGACTTTTGGTGTGACGGTTTCGTTAAAATGCAAGTTGAAAGAGGCGGGGGGACTATTCGTTTCGGTAAATCCGGATATAGTGCCTCCCGCGCTTTGTTATAAAAGGTCCCGGCTGCTATGTTGCAGGACGGTAACTATAGGTTTTGAATTGCGCGGAGTTGGCGGGAAATAGTTCGATCGTGACGTAAATGTTAATGGTTGCGTTACTAAGAATTCACCGCAATGTTCTGCGTCAGATGGGCATAGTATTCGAAGGCCTGCTTCAGGCGCCGTGCTTTATCCACGTGCTTTATCCAATTGTCCGAGTTTTTCCGCTTCAAGCCCCAGGAGGATGATGTGAACAACGGAACTCGTTTGCCGAGCCGAAAGGCTGCTAAGGGCAGCTTCGTGATGGCCGCGATGGTTGCCGGTGCCCTGCTCGGCGGCGGCACCGCTGTGGCCGCGACGACCCACATGCTGGAGACGGGCTCCAGCCTGCTCTACCCGCTCTTCAATCTGTGGGTTCCGGCTTACGCCAAGGTCAATCCCAACCTGAAGATCACCACCCAGTCGACCGGCAGCGGCACCGGCATCTCCCAGGCCATTTCGGGTATCGCCCAGATCGGCGCTTCCGACGCCTATTTGAGCAACGCCCAGATGATGGCTCACAAGGGCATGCTCAACATCCCGCTGGCCATCTCCTCGCAGATGATCAATTACAACGTCCCCGGTCTCAATGGCGACCACCTCAAGCTGAGCGCCAACACCATCGCCGACATCTATGAAGGCAAGGTGAAGTACTGGGACAACGCGATGATCGCGAAGACCAATCCCGGCGTGAAGCTGCCGCACAAGATGATCGTGCCGGTGCATCGCACCGACGGGAGCGGCGATACCTTCATCTTCTCCCAGTACCTGTCGTTCAGCACGCCGTCCTGGAACAAGGCGGTCGGCTACGGCACGACGGTCAGCTGGCCGGCGGTTCCGGGCAGCCAGGGCGCCGTGGGCAATCCCGGCATGGTCGCCACTCTGAAGACCACCCCGTACTCGATCGCCTATATCGGCGTCAGCTTCCGGAACGCCATCAAGGAAGCCAAGATGGGTGAGGCCCGCATCGGCAACCGGGACGGCAATTACGTCCTGATCAGCAACAAGACCGTCAGCGACGCCGTGGTGGCGATGGCCAAGAAGACCCCGGCCGACGAGCGGATCAGCCTGATCTACGCCCCGGGCAAGTCCGCCTATCCGATCGTGAACTACGAATATGCGATCGTGAAGGAGAAGCAGGCCAGCAAGGAAGTGGCCGAGCACATGCGTAAGTTCTTCACCTGGGCCATGAGCGCCGAGCATGGCAACTCCAAGCACTTCATGGAGCAGGTCGGCTTCGTGCCGCTGCCGGCCGCCATTCGCGAGCTGAGCCGCAAGCAGATCGAAAAGATCCACTAAGGATATCGATCGGAAAGCGCCGTCACGCCCATCCGGGAGTGGCGGCGCGTTCCTACCCCGCCGGGTATAAGAAAAAAATTCTGCGGCGCCCGGTGGTTTCCCGTCCCCTGTCATTTTCATGGTTGCCAGAAGCGAGCGCTACGGGTAGACGGTCAGACCAATGTCGTCGCCAGCGCGTCGAACACGCTCCGGTCAGGGGCAGGAACTCGCCGATGAGCTTTAGGTCGATCAGTTTCAAGCCGATGCGGTTCAAGACGTGGATGGCCGTCATTGCCGGGGGGGTGCCGGCAAGCCTGGCGGCCATCATCCTGTTTCTGGTCATTTATTCGTGGCCGGCGGCCCATGTGAACGGGATCGGCTTCATTTTCCGCGACACCTGGAACATCGGCAACGTCTACGCCAACCCGATCCAGGTCAATGGCGTCACCATCATGCCCGGCGCCCGCTACGGGATCTTGTTCCTGATCGCCGGCACGTTGCTGTCGTCGCTGATCGCGCTGCTCCTGGCGGTGCCGGTCGGCGTGGGGGCGGCGATCTTTCTGGCGGAAGTGGTCCGCGGCAAGCTCCGCACCGTGATGTCGGTGATCGTCGAGCTGTTCGCCGCCATTCCCAGCGTGGTTTATGGATTGTGGGGCTATGTCGTGCTGGTGCCCCTGCTGGGCCATCACGTTTATCCCTTCATGGCCAAGACGCTGTCCTGGCTTCCGTTTTTCGGCGGGCTGCCGGGCAGCGGGTACGGGCTTCTGACGGCCGGCATCGTGCTGGCGATGATGATCGTGCCCCTGATCGCCTCCATACTCCGCGACGCGCTGATCAGTCAGCCGGCGGCGCTGCGGGAAGCGGCGATGGCGCTGGGCGCGACCAAATTCGAGACGGTCTGGCGAGTGCTGCTGCCGGGGACGCGCACCGTGTTGATCGGCGCCACCATCCTGGCTCTCGGCCGCGCCCTGGGCGAGACCATGGCGGTGCTGATGGTCAGCGGCGGCGCTCTCAATTACCTGCCATCCAACATCTATTCGCCGGTCTCCACCATGGCGGCCTTCATCGTTTCGCAGCTCGACAGTGCCTTGCAGGACCCGACCCAGATGGCCGTCCGCTCGTTGGCCGAGATCGCGCTGATTCTTTTGATCATTTCGATCGGCGTCAATGCGCTGGCCCGGGGAATCCTGAAAGTATGGAGCTTTGCCGGTAATCCCGCAGGGGCGGTCCAGCGATGATTTCGGGCGATGACAACCATGCATCCCCCGAATCGGCTCAGGCGTCGAGCCGTTCGAGCCTGACCATCGCCGGCGGCAGCGGAAGGGGCGTGGCCGTGCCGAAAATCATTCGTAAGGTCAGCCTGGGCCGGCGGGCCTTCAGTATCGCCGGGTGGGCTTTGACCAGCCTTGGCGTGGGGCTGATGGTCCTGTTGGTGGGGTCGATCCTGTGGACGGTGTTCGTCGGCGGCTGGAGCGCCATGTCGCCGTCCCTGTTCACCACCGTCACCCAAGGTACGGGCGGCGGCCTGCTGAACGCCATCGAGGGGACGGCGGTCCTGTCGGTGGGGGCCTTGCTGCTGGCGGTGCCGCTGGGCGTGGCCGCGGGCGTTTACGTCGCCGAATATCGTTACAGCCGCTGGGCGCGCGCCATTCGTTTCGTCGCCGACGTTCTGGTCGGGGTGCCGTCGATCGTGTTGGGTTATTTCGGCTATGTGACCATGGTCGAAGGGCTGGGCTGGAATTTCTCGGTTGCGGCGGGCTGTATCGTTCTGGCCGTCATGTGTCTGCCCTACATCACGCGCTCCACCGAGTTCGCGTTGGGCGAACTACCCGACGCCTTGCGGGAGGCTGCCTATGCCTTGGGCATGTCGGAACGCCGCGTGATCCTGAGGGTGTGTCTGCCGGCGGCGATGCCGGGCGTGCTGACCGGCGTGATGCTGGCCTTGGCCATCTCGGTGGGTGAAACGGCGCCGCTGCTTTATACCGCCGGCTGGTCCAATTACATGTGGGACGGGCATCTGACCCACTCGCCCATCGGCTTCCTGACCTACGCGATCTGGACCTTCTACAGCGAGCCCTTTTCCTCCGCCGTCGCCCTGGCCTATGCGGCGGCCTTCCTGGTGACCGCTTTCGTCTTCATCATCAACATCCTGTCCCGCTACATCATGACCCGGGAACGCATATAACGGCGGGAGCGTGATGCGATCAAGGACGCCCGGCCGACGGTCATGTCGGGACAATAGCTCAGTTACAGTTTGATAATATATCCGGGAAATCCTCGTTGAGCCCTTGGGTTACGGGATCGTCTGCATTATTAGTTTTCCGCAACTGCGGGTCTATTTTTCAATTGCTTGCTTTTACCGTCAGGGCGATGGCCCTTAAGGGAGATGTTTGACCGTGACCAACGAGCCCATATCCGACATCAAGATCGAAGTCCGTAATCTCGATTTCTATTATGGCGCGACCCAGGCTCTCAAAAACGTTTCGATGGCCTTTCGCGATCGTATGGTGACGGCGCTGATCGGGCCCTCCGGATGTGGCAAATCGACCCTTTTGCGTTCCCTGAACCGGATCAGCGATCTGTATCCGGGCCACCGGGCCACCGGCCAGATTCTGCTGGATGGCGAGAACATGCTGTCCGCCAAGTGCGATCTGACCGAACTGCGGGCCCGCGTCGGCATGGTGTTTCAGAAACCGACTCCGTTTCCCATGTCGATCTACGAGAACATCGCCTTTCCCTTGCGGATGTATCGCAAGATGTCGCAGTCGGAAATGGATGACGAAGTCGAGCGGGCCTTGCGCGGCGCCGCTTTGTGGGACGAGGTGAAGGACAAGATCCATCGCAGCGGGCTCAGCCTGTCGGGCGGCCAGCAGCAGCGTCTGTGCATCGCGCGCGCCATTTCCATCCGGCCGGAAGTCCTGCTTCTGGATGAGCCGGCCTCGGCGCTCGATCCCATATCCACCGCCCAGATTGAAGAATTGATCTGGGAATTGCGCAAGGATTATTGCATCGTCATCGTCACCCACAACATGCAGCAGGCAGCGCGGGTCAGCGATTTCGTCGGTTTCATGTATATGGGGGAATTGGTGGAATTCGACGCTACCGCGACCATGTTTTCCAGTCCCCGCGAGCGGCGGACCCAGGATTACATCACCGGCCGATTCGGATAGAGCCGAACGCGTTCCCGATCACGGGTTTCCGCCAGCCGGTCGCCATGGTGACCGGCTGGTTTTGCGTCCGGGGCGGCCATGGGGCATCTCCGCTCGAATCTAGGGCGGTGATGCAGGGCGGGGTTGGCGAATACGGCGGAATGCCGTATGAGTGCGTGTTTACGCCGATAACCGGCATCCGGATGGACGATCGCGAAGGGGGCTTCGTCGATGCGGCCCATCTCTGTGGCTTATCACCAGGGGCTGCGTGGGTTGCGCCCCGTCAAAAGGACCGAGAGTGAGATGAGCGTATTGCCCGACGGACAGGGACTTTATGACCCGCGCCAAGAACATGACGCCTGCGGGGTGGGATTCGTCGCCGATATCAAGAATCGAAAATCCCACGACATCGTCCGCCAGGGTTTGCAGCTGCTGGTGAATTTGACTCATCGCGGCGCCGTGGGCGCCGACCCCAAGGCGGGTGATGGCGCCGGAATCCTGATCCAGATGCCCGACGGCCTGTTGCGCGCCGAGGCGGCCGCGCTGGGCATGACCTTGCCGGCGGCCGGGGAATATGGCGCGGGTCTGGTGTTTCTGCCCCAGGATGCCGGTCTGCGCCGCGCTTGCGAGCATACGTTGGAGACGCTGATCCGCGACGAAGGCCAGGTGGTCCTGGGCTGGCGTGACGTGCCGACCGACAATAGCGACCTCGGCGTTTCGGTTCTGCCCAGCGAGCCGGCCATCCGCATGATCTTTGTCGGACGAGGGGCGTCCTGCGCCGACACCGAGGCGTTGGAACGCAAGCTGTTCGTCATCCGCAAGCGCGCCGAAAACGCGGTGCCGGCCGGTGCCGAAGCCGATTTCTACCTGCCGTCCCTGTCGACCCGGACCATGGTCTACAAGGGGATGCTGCTGGCCGACCAGGTCGGCACCTATTTCCGCGATCTGGCCGATCCCCGCATGGAATCGGCGCTGGCCATGGTCCATCAGCGGTTTTCGACCAATACCTTCCCCAGTTGGCGTCTGGCCCATCCCTTCCGCATGATCAGCCATAACGGCGAGATCAACACCATGCGCGGCAATCTCAACTGGATGAACGCGCGGCGCCAATCGACCGCTTCGCCGGTGCTGGGGGACGATCTCGCCAAGCTGTGGCCGTTGATCGCCGAGGACCAGTCGGATTCCGCGTGTTTCGACAATGCGCTGGAATTGCTGGTGATGGGCGGCTACTCGCTGGCTCACGCCATGATGACCCTGATTCCCGAGGCGTGGTCCGGCAATCCGCTGATGGATGAGGAACGCCGCGCCTTCTACGAATACCATGCGGCGCTGATGGAACCCTGGGACGGTCCGGCGGCGGTGTGTTTCACCGATGGGCGCCAGATCGGCGCCACCCTGGATCGCAACGGATTGCGGCCGGCCCGCTATCTGGTGACCGATGACGGATTGGTGGTGATGGCGTCCGAGATGGGCGTTCTGCCCATCGCCGAAGAGCGCATCGTCAAGAAGTGGCGGCTCCAGCCCGGCAAGATGCTGCTGATCGACCTGGAGCAGGGCCGGATCATCGACGATGCCGAGGTCAAGGCCGATCTGGCCGCCGCGCGGCCCTATCGCCGTTGGCTGGATCAGGCCCAGTTCGTCCTTGAGGATCTGGCCATCGACGTCACGCCGGCGCTTCCCAATTCCGACACGCTTCTCGACCGTCAACAGGCCTTCGGTTACACCCAGGAGGACCTGAAATTCCTGATCCAGCCGATGGCGGTGACCGGTCAGGAAGCGGTCGGTTCCATGGGCAGCGATACGCCGCTGGCGGTGTTGTCGTCGCGCTCGCGCACCTTGTTCCAGTATTTCCAGCAATGTTTCGCCCAGGTCACCAATCCCCCCATCGATTCCATCCGCGAGGAATCGGTGATGAGCCTGGTGTCCCTGATCGGTCCCCGGCCCAACCTTCTGGGGATCGACGAGGATGGCGCCCAGCGCAAGCGGCTGGAAGTCCGGCAGCCGATTCTCACCAACGAGGATCTGGAAAAGATCCGCCGCATCGAACAGGCCTCCGACTCGGCCTTCCGGTCGGTGACCCTCGACATCACCTGGGACGCCGCAGCCGGCGCGGCGGGGATGGAACCGGCGCTTGAGGCGCTGTGCGCCGAGGCGCGGGCCAAGGCCGACGGGGGATACAATATCCTGATCCTCTCGGATCGCGGCCTGTCGGCCGACCGCATCGCCATTCCGTCGCTTCTGGCGGTTTCCGCCGTCCACCATCACCTGATCCGCGAAGGGTTGCGGACCCAGGTGGGACTGGTGGTCGAGACCGGCGAGGCGCGCGAGGTTCATCACATCTGCTGTCTGGCCGGCTACGGCGCCGAGGCCATCAATCCCTATCTCGCCTTCGAGACGGTGGCGGCCATGTGCCCGACCCTGCCCGGCGATCTGAGCCCGGCCGAGGCGCAGAAGCGCTACATCAAGGCGATGGACAAGGCGATCCTCAAGGTCATGGCCAAGATGGGGATTTCCACCTACCAATCCTATTGCGGCGCCCAGATCTTCGACGCCATCGGCCTGTCGGCGGCGTTCGTGGCCAAGTATTTCGCCGGGACCGCCAGCCGCATCGGCGGGGTCGGCATCGCCGAAATCGCCGAGGAGGCGGTCCGTCGTCACCGGTTGGCCTATTCGGATGCGCCGGTCTATCGTCACGCCCTGGATGTCGGCGGCGATTACGCGGTGCGGCTGCGCGGCGAGGACCATGCCTGGACATCGGAAAGCATCACCGCCCTGCAGCACGCGGTCCGCGGTTCGTCCTTCGAGACCTTCAAGGCCTTCAGCCGCCACATGGATGACCAGTCCCAGCGCCTGCTGACCCTGCGCGGGCTGTTCCGGTTCGCCACCGAGAAATGTACGCCGGTGCCGTTGGACGAGGTGGAACCGGCCGCCGAGATCGTCAAACGCTTCGTCACCGGCGCCATGTCGTTCGGCTCGATCTCGTGGGAGGCTCATACCACCCTGGCTTTGGCCATGAACCGCATCGGCGGCAAGTCCAATACCGGCGAAGGCGGTGAATTGTCCGAGCGGTTCAAACCGTTGCCCAACGGCGATTCCATGCGCTCGGCCATCAAGCAGGTGGCGTCGGGCCGGTTCGGCGTGACCGCCGAATATCTGGTCAATGCCGACGATATCCAGATCAAGATGGCGCAGGGGGCCAAGCCGGGCGAGGGCGGTCAGCTTCCCGGCCACAAGGTGGACGCCAATATCGCCAAGGTGCGTCATTCCACGCCGGGCGTCGGCCTGATCAGCCCGCCGCCCCATCACGACATTTATTCCATCGAGGATCTGGCCCAGCTGATCTTCGATCTCAAGAACGTCAATCCCGCAGCCCGGATTTCCGTCAAACTGGTGTCGGAAGTCGGCGTGGGGACGGTCGCGGCCGGCGTGTCCAAGGCCAAGGCCGACCATGTGACCATTTCCGGTTTCGACGGCGGCACCGGCGCGTCGCCGCTGACCTCGATCAAGCATGCGGGCAGCCCGTGGGAGATCGGGCTGGCGGAAACCCATCAGACCCTGGTGCTGAACCGTTTGCGCGGCCGCATCGCGGTGCAGGTGGACGGCGCGCTCAGGACCGGCCGCGACGTGGTGGTGGGGGCCTTGCTGGGCGCCGATGAATTCGGTTTTTCCACCGCGCCCCTGATCGCCGCCGGCTGCATCATGATGCGGAAATGCCATCTCAACACTTGCCCGGTGGGGGTTGCCACCCAGGACCCCGAACTGCGCAAGCGCTTTACCGGCCAGCCCGAGCATGTGATCAATTATTTCTTCTTCGTCGCCGAAGAGGTTCGCGCCCTGATGGCGGAGTTGGGTGTCCGCCGCTTCTCCGACATGATCGGACGTGTCGATCTTCTGGACACGCGGGAGGCCATTGACCATTGGAAGGCCAAGGGGCTCGATTTCTCGGCGCTGTTCCATAAGGTGAAGGCCGATGCGGGGGTGGCCACCGTCCATTGCGAGAGCCAGGAACACGACCTGGACGGGGTGCTCGACCGCACGCTGATCGCCCGGGCGGAGCCGGCCCTGTCGGACAAGACGCCGGTTTCCATCGATCTGCCGATCCATAACGTCGACCGTACCGTCGGCGCCATGCTGTCGGGCGAGGTGGCGAAGCGGTACGGCCATGCCGGACTGCCCGACGACACCATCCATGTCCATCTGACCGGCACCGCCGGGCAATCCTTCGGCGCTTTCCTGGCGCGTGGCGTCAGCATGGACCTGGAGGGCGAAGCCAACGATTACGTGGGCAAGGGCCTGTCCGGCGGACGCCTGGTGGTGCGGCCGGTGACGGGGTCGCGGCTGGTGGCCGAGGACAATATCATCGTCGGCAATACGGTCCTGTACGGGGCCATCGACGGCGAGTGCTATTTCCGAGGCGTGGCCGGCGAGCGCTTCGCCGTGCGCAATTCCGGGGCCATCGCCGTGGTGGAAGGCGTGGGAGACCACGGCTGCGAATATATGACCGGCGGCTGCGTCCTGGTGATCGGTCAGACGGGTCGGAATTTCGCCGCCGGCATGTCGGGCGGCGTCGCCTATGTGCTGGACGAGACCGGGGATTTCGAGAAGCGCTGCAATATGGCCATGGTCGAACTGGAGCCGGTCGCCGCCGAGGAGGAGGCCAACACCGAGTACGAAGGCCAGACGGGCGATCTGGAAGGCCACGGCAAGGTGGACGTCATGCACGACATGACCCGTGACGATGATGCGCGAATCCTGTCGCTGCTGCGAAGCCATATCCACTACACCGGCTCGAAGCGCGCTCACGATATTCTTCTGAATTGGGAGTATTACATGCCCAAGTTCGTCAAGGTGATGCCGGTGGATTACCGGCGCGCCCTGCTCGAAATGCACGCGGCGCCGGTGACGGCGACCGGCGGCGGTCTTGTGGACGGCGATCGCGCCGTGGCGGGAGGCCGCTGAGATGGGCAAGCCGACCGGGTTCAAGGAATTCGACCGCCAGACCCCCCGCTATCAGCCGGTGGGCGAGCGGCTGCGCCATTTCGGCGAATTCACGTTGCCGATGGCCGAGGATGAACTGGCCCGCCAGGGCGCGCGTTGCATGGATTGCGGCATCCCGTTCTGTCACCAGGGATGTCCGGTCAACAACATCATTCCCGATTGGAACGATCTGGTCTTTCACGGACGCTGGCGCGATGCCATCGAAACCCTGCATTCGACCAACAATTTCCCGGAATTCACCGGCCGGATCTGTCCGGCTCCATGCGAAGCGGCCTGCACCCTGAATATTCAGGACGTGCCGGTGGCGATCAAGACCATCGAGCAGGCCATCGTCGAGAGGGCCTGGGCCGAAGGATGGCTGGCGCCCGAACCGGCGACCCGGCGCACCGGCAAGCGCGTGGCGGTGGTGGGGTCCGGGCCTGCGGGATTGGCGGCGGCGCAGCAATTGGCGCGTGCCGGTCACCAGGTGGTGGTGTTCGAAAAGAACGCCCGGGTCGGCGGCCTGCTCCGGTACGGCATTCCCGATTTCAAGCTGGAAAAGACCGTCATCGATCGCCGGGTGGCCCAGATGGAGGCCGAAGGGGTGGAGTTCCGCACCGGCACCCATATCGGCATCGATATTCCGGCCGATTCCCTGGTCAAGGATTTCGACGCGGTGGTTCTGGCCGGCGGTTCTGAGCAGCCGCGCGATCTGCCGATTCCGGGCCGCGACCTTGACGGCGTGCATTTCGCCATGGATTTCCTGACCCAGCAGAATCGCCGTCTGGCGGGCGAGGCCATCGATGGTCCCGAAATTCTGGCCAAGGGCAAGAAGGTGGTGGTGATCGGCGGTGGCGATACCGGCGCCGATTGCGTCGGCACCTCCAATCGCCAGGGCGCCGTCTCCGTCACTCAGATCGAGATCATGGGGCAGCCGCCGGAAAGGGAAGACAAGGCGGCGGTTTGGCCGCTATGGCCCAATAAGATGCGCAGTTCGTCCTCGCACGAGGAAGGGTGCGCCCGGCGCTGGTCGGTGGCCACCACCGCTTTCCGCGGCGAAGGCGGCCGTTTGGTGGGGCTGGATTGCGTCGAAGTGGATTCGGCCTTCAAGCCCTTCGCCGGAACCGAATTCCGGATCGAGGCCGATCTGGTGCTGTTGGCCATGGGGTTCGTCCATCCGGTGCATACCGGGATGCTGGACGGGCTGGGGGTCAAGAAGGACGGGCGCGGCAATGTGCTGGCCGATACCGACCGTTATCAGACGTCGGTATCCAAGGTCTTCGCCGCCGGCGACATGCGTCGCGGCCAGTCCCTGGTGGTATGGGCCATTCGCGAAGGCCGCCAGGTCGCGCGCGAGGTCGACGCCTTCCTGATGGGCTCCAGCGAGCTTCCCCGATAAAAAGAAGACAGACGATGGAAAGCGCGTCCCGCCCCAGGGCGGGACGCGCCGTTCGTTTTTGGACGCGGGATCAGTGTCAGGCGGGAAGGGACGGGCCAATCAGGGTCGTTCCCACCAGAACCTGCTGGGTGCCGGGGGCGTCCTTGTGATGGGCGCTCAGGACTTTTCCGCGCAGCATCAGTTCGAATTCGTGGGCCGGAACCGGCTGCGAATACAGAAATCCCTGGACCGTGTGGCAGCCATGGGTTTTCAGGAACAGGACGTGCTCGGCCACTTCGCAGCCTTCGGCGACCACTTCGAGATTGAGACCCCGGGACAGGCCGATGATCGCCCGGGCGATTTCAGCGGTCTTGGGATTGGTGTCCACGTCGGCGACGAAGGCGCGATCGATCTTGAGGGTGGTGATGGGGAAACGGCCGAGATAGGACAGCGAGGAATAGCCTGTCCCGAAATCGTCGATCGACAGGCCGACGCCGATGGTCCTCAGCAGGGTCATTTTCTCGACCGCCACTTCGATATCGTGCATCAGCATGCTTTCGGTGATTTCCAGTTCCAGCCAACTGGGATCGAGCCCGGTTTCCTTCAGGGTATGCAGCACCACATCGACGAAACCGCGGTCGCGGAATTGCCGGGCGGAGACGTTGACGGCGATGCGTAGCGGGGCGATCCCCTGGTCCTGCCACGCCTGGTTCTGTTTGCAGGTCTGCAGCAGCACCCATGATCCGATCTGGCCGATCAGTCCGGTCTCTTCGGCCACGGGGATGAATTCGGTCGGTGAAATCATGCCGTAATCGGGATCGTTCCAACGGATCAGAGCTTCGGCACCGACGATTTCGCCGTCTTCGGCGCGAACCTTGGGCTGGTAATAGACCTCGAATTCGTTCTGGTTCAGGGCCCGGCGCATGCGCGATTCCAGTTCAAGCCGCGCCTTGGCTTTGCGATTCATGTCCCGGGCGAAGAACCGGTACTGGTTGCGCCCGCCGCTTTTGGCATGATGCAGCGCGTTCTCGGCCTGTTTGATCAAATGCGGGCCGTCCACCGCATCCAGGGGGTAAATGGCGATGCCGATGGAAAAGGTCAGAACGACCTCGTTGCCCTCGACGGTGAAAGGCTCGTTCATGGCGGCCAGCACTTTTTCGGCGATGACCACCGCGTCGTCATCGTCGGCGATCACCAGCACCAAAGCGAAGCGATCGCCCTCCAGGCGGACGACGGTATCGGCTTCGCGAATGCATTGACGCAGACGGCGCGATACCTCGATCAGCAGGCGGTCGCCGGCCTGATGGCCGAGAGCGTCGTTGACCAGGGTGAAGCGGTCCAACCCCATCATCAGCAGCGCCACCGACCCGCCCGTCCGGTAGGTTTGCAGCACCGATTGCTCGACGCGGTCCAGAAACAGGTCGCGGCCCGGCAGGCCGGTCAGAAGATCGTAGCCGAAGCGGGCCTTGGCGGTGCCCCGTTCGAGAGTGTCCGCCGGACGGATCAGGACGACGAAGGCGACATCCGTATCGGAGGTCGGGGCCGGTGGCACAACCGGGCTGACGGTCACCTCGACATGGCAGTCATTGCCGCCGGCGCAACGAAACCCGAGCGTCCGCCGTCCCGCCCCGTTGGAAACAACGGAGGCTACCGTTTCGCGCGCCGCCACCGCGTAGGGGACCGCCGTGCCGATGAATTCCGTTTCCTGAAAACCCGATAAAACCTCGAAAGCCGTGTTTACCCGAAGCGGTTGGCCGGTCCGATCGGTCAGAACAACCGCATCGCGGATCGTTCCAAGCAGGGTGTCCAGTATGGGGAGGTCGTCGATCATGTTGGTAATATAGTCACTTAATCCGCACAAAACTACAACATCAGATGTGGAAAATATTCGCGCCAACATTATATTGCGATGCACGCACGCGACAGTAAAGCAACCGCGCGCAATCCCTCATCTTTTCGCGCATAGGGCGGGACCGGGGGGGGCTTTTCGCCGCGTTGCGTCAGCAACGGGTCACGCCGGCCAGGGTATGCCGAGCGTGGCCAGGGTGCGGGTCAGCAGGGCCATCTTGCGCTGGCGCTCGTCGCCCTCGGCGGTACCGATATAGTCCGGCAGGAATTGTGGATCGCGCATGTAGTTCTGCGCCATGAGGCGGACCGAATCCAGGTTGGCGCCTTCGATGAAGGTCCCCTTGCGGCACAGTTCGATCAGGGTCAGGGCCTTTTGCGACGGTCCTTCGCCCTTTTTCTCGATCTGTTCGAACAGTCGCGACCGTTTCAACAGCTCGGCCTGGGCGGTTTCGATCGCGGTCATGGCTCTGGCCTTGTCGTCGTCCGCCAGCCACGACCCTTTCAGCGCGCGGTGGATCTGGGTCAGGGTCTGCAGCTTGGGCACCGGTTGTTCCTGGCCCGAGATCAGGCGGGGAACAAGGTCGCGGTCGCCGAAATAATGGTCGAAGAAGGTTTGGAGGATGGCCCGGCTGCTTTGGCCGACCGCCAGGCCCGCCAGCTCGGTGAGCGCCAGCAGACGGTCGACGAGCACCCGCTCTTCCCGCAGGATGTCGGTGATGCCCTCGGCGTTCAGATGCCGGGTTTGCCGTTTTTCCAGCAGGGCCAGGGTTTTGACGCCCCCGATCGGCATCTGGTCCACGAATATGCGCCGCGCCAGCTCGAACACCGCTTGCAGTTCCAGGCGCGGCGAGGCCGAACGCAACGGCGCCTTGCCGCTCAGCATGCGCAGCAATGTCGATTCAATGGCGGCTTTGACCGTGGGCGCCTTGTTCGCGGCGATCAGGGCGGCCACCTGACTGACGGTCGGCGACGGGTCGTCCTCGCCGTTCCAGCAGCCTTTCCATAAATCGATCAATTGGTTGCAGCGGGTTTCCTGGTATTCCGGCATGCCCAGCAATTGGTCGAGAGCGGGTTCGCGCCGGAACGTCTCGCCCAACTGGAATTCCACCATGTCGTAGGCGGCGCGGCCCTCGCACAAGGTCAGAATTTTCAGCAGCGTCTCGATCTTTTCCTTCCAGACCTTAAATTGCGACAGGTATTCGGCCAGCATCCGATAGCCGAGATAGCTGCGCTCGGTGGGCGCCAGTTTGTCGATGGCGTCGGCGAAGGTTTCGGGTTTGATGGCGGGGGCGGGATGGTCGCGGTCGTCGTCCCACACCTTGCGGCTGGCGTCGCTGACCAGGGTGTGAAGGTCGCGGATGCGGGTGGTGGGGGATTCGCCTTTGACCCGGGCCTGAAAGGTGCCGACCTTGTCCACGACATTCAGCATGGTTCGGCCCGCGTCGTGGAGACGCTTCTGGTATTTCGCCGAATGGACCAGCTCGGTCGGCGTGATTACCAGTTGGTTCAAAAAATTGCCGAGATACCGTCCGATAATGTCGCAAGAGGCCGGCTTGAACAGATCGTCAACCGTTGCGCAATAGGATTGTTCGATGACCCCGTCGGCGATGCTGTCAAGATCTTCCTTGGTCGGCGTACTCATGGCCAGCGGCCGCTCCATCGTCCGGAGGCCGATCCCATCAACGACGTCAACGCAGTCTCCCCCGCCTGCCGCCGACGGTCTTCGGCCGTCATTCTCCCTAAGCCCTCACGGCCGGGCAAACCAGCCGGATTGTGCCGGGTCAAGGATACGATCCGGTTCATACCGGTTTGTTCCAAAATATCGCGAAGCATGAGCTACGGCAAATCCGTTGTGCATTATCGGTCGAATAGGGGCGGATCAATGGTCAACGCGGTGTCGTTACCATCACCGATAAATGACCGATAGTGTCGATTTCGGCATCAATTCGGTCGCCGATGACGACCGGGCCGACACCGTCGGGGGTTCCGGTAAAGATGAGATCGCCCACGTCCAGCCGGTGATATTGCGACAGATGGGCGAGAAGCTCGGCGACCGGCCAGATCATGTCGGCGATCTCGCCCTGCTGGCGGGTTTCGCCATTGACCGCAAGACGGATGGCGCCCCGGGTCGCCGGCGCGGTACAACGCCGGAGGGCGGAGACGGGGGCGGCGCCATCGAAGGATTTGCCCAGATCCCAGGGACGGCCGGCCTTTTTGGCGATGGTCTGAAGATCGCGCCGGGTGAAGTCGATTCCCACCGCCTGACCGAAAACCGCCTTTGCGGCTTGGCCGGGATCGCTCTGGAACAGCGGCGCCGCCAGGGCGACGACCAGTTCGACCTCGTGATGGAAATTGGCGGTCGCGGGGGGATAGGCGATGGCGCCGCCCTCCGGGACCAGATCGGTGGCGCATTTCGTGAAATAGAAGGGGGGTTCGATGACCGGGTCGCCGCCCATTTCGCGGGCGTGCGCCGCGTAATTGCGGCCCACGCAAAAAATGCGGCGGACCGGATAGAGGCCGGTTTCACCGACCACCGGCAATGCCGGCGGCGCAACGGGACCGAAAAGATAGGCGGTCATGGGGTTCCCCGTCATCGTGACCATGCCAGCATGCCGCCATGGCGGCGGATGGGGCAAGCGCGACGCGAGGCAAAAGCAAAACGGCCCCAGACACGGCTGTCGCCGTATCTGGGGCCGAACTGGCTCCGGAGGAGGGACTCGAACCCCCGACCCGGCGGTTAACAGCCGCCTGCTCTACCGACTGAGCTACTCCGGATCAGAAACCGGGCGGTCGCGCGGCTTCGAAACCTGGGTATCACGTCTGCCGTGCGGCGTATCAGCGGATGGAGGCCGGGGCCGGAATCGAACCGACGTACGCGGATTTGCAGTCCGCTGCATGACCACTCTGCCACCCGGCCGGTCCCGCCGCGGCCGACGTGAGGACCGTGCTTTTACGCGTTGCCATCCCCCGTGTCAAGGGGCCGCCAATCGCTTGAAATCCATGTGCGCGAGCGCTTCACGACCGGGGGCGATCAAAATCGAACGCGGGAGCGCCGTTGCATCCCGATGGCCGTCGCCCCATACTGTGGCCCCTTCACGCCGCACATCCGGGAAATTTATTCATGAAGCTCCTCGTCAATGGAGAAGAGCGGGAATTCGTCGCCCCCTTGAGCGTCGATCAGATGCTGGATCGATTGGGGCTCGACCCGCGCAAGGTCGCGGTCGAGCGCAATCTCGAAATCGTTCCCAAATCCGCCTACGGGTCGGTCGCGCTGGGCGACGGCGACCGGCTGGAAATCGTCCATTTCATCGGTGGCGGCGATGGCGTCAATGATGACGGGTTCGAGGTGGCCGGCCGCCGCTTCCGTTCGCGCCTGCTGGTGGGAACCGGCAAGTACAAGGATTTCGAAGAGACGGCGCGGGCCATCGAGGCGTCGGGGGCCGAAATCGTCACCGTGGCGGTGCGCCGGGTCAATCTGACCGATCCGTCCCAGCCGATGCTGGTCGATTACGTCAGCCCCAAGACCTACACCTTCCTGCCCAACACCGCCGGCTGCCACACGGCCGACGAGGCGGTCCGCACCCTGCGTTTGGCCCGCGAGGCCGGGGGATGGTCCCTGGTCAAGCTGGAGGTTCTGGGCGACACCACCTCGCTCTATCCCGATATGCCCGAGACCTTGAAAGCGGCCGAAGCGCTGATCAAGGACGGGTTCCAGGTGATGGTCTATTGCTCGGACGATCCCATCCAGGCCAAGCGGCTGGAGGATATGGGCTGCGTCGCCATCATGCCGCTGGGATCGCTGATCGGGTCGGGCCTGGGCATTCTCAATCCGGTCACCATCCGTCTGATCAAGGAAAGCGTGTCGGTGCCGGTTCTGGTGGATGCCGGCGTCGGGACCGCGTCCGATGCGGCGGTGGCGATGGAACTGGGCTGTGACGGCGTTCTGCTCAACAGCGCCATCGCCAACGCCAAGGACCCCATCGCCATGGCCAGGGCCATGCGCCTGGCGGTCGAGGCCGGGCGGCTCGCCTATCAGGCGGGGCGCATGCCGCGTAAAAGCTACGCCGATCCGTCCTCGCCCCTGGCCGGGCTGATCTGATCCTCGTACCAATCCCGGGGCATGCCGGCCTGGGCGCGGGCCGCGTGGTTGAAGGGCGCCTTGAGCGCTCCCCGGTAGCGTTCGGCCAGCAGGCGGTGGTATTCGGCTTTCGGGTCGATTCCGCGCCCTGCCGCGACATGGCGGAACCAGCGCATGCCGGCGGCGACATGGCCGGTTTCATCGCGGGCGATGACGGTCAACGCCTCGGCCGTGGCCTCGTCGCCGTTGCGTCGTAATTTGGCGATGGTGGCCGGCGTGGTATCGCAGCCGCGCGCTTCCAGGGTCAGGGGCACCACGGCCAGACGGGCCAACACGTCGTCCGCGGTTTTTTCCGCCGCCTGCCACAATCCGTCATGGGCGGGAAGATCCCCATAGGCGGCCCCCGAAGCGGCGAGCAGACCGTTCAGCATTTCGAAATGGGTCGCCTCTTCCTCCGCCACGCCCAGCCAATCGTCGTAAAAGGCGCGGGGCAGGGATTCGGCGGTGAAACGCCCGATGATGTCCCAGGCCAGATCGATGGCGTTCAGTTCGATATGGGCCAAGGCGTGCAGCAGGGCGATGCGGCCGAGCCCGGCCCCATAGGACCGCCGCGGCATGTCGCGCGGCGCCATCAGGACCGGCCGGTCCGGTCGCCGGGGGCGCGCGGGCATGATCGTCGAGCCCGGTCCGTCCATATGTCCGGCGCGCCAACGGGCGGCGTGATGGCGGGTCAGCCGGCATTTTCCGGCGGGTTCGGCGGTGACGAGGATGTCGGCGGCGGCGGCTGAAAGCGTATTCATGACAAGGCGGCGGGTTGGCGAAGGGGCGCCACCGTATCATGGTATATGGCCGGGTCGCGAGAGAGGGTGGAGCCGGATGCGGTTTCTGATTTTGATCGGCGCGCTGCTCCTTTTGACGGCGGATATGGCCGTGGCTCGGGAGAGTTTGGCCTACCGGACCGTTCTTTCGGGCGTGGAGCAGGGGGACCTGCGTCACGCCATCGCCCAACAATCCTGGCTGATGTCGCTTCAGGATCGGCCGCCCCCCGATCTGTTGGCGTTGCGGCGCCGCGCCGACGACGATCGCGGCCGCATCCTTTCCGTCCTGCGGGCCTGGGGCTATTACGCCGGAACCGTTCATATCGCCGTGAACGGCGCGCCCCGTCCGGCGGCGGTGGCCATCCGCGTCGATCCCGGTCCGCTGTTTCGACTGGGCGCCTATGAAATCCAATATGAAGGGCCGGGCCGATTGCCGCCGCCGCCGGTCCTGTCGGTCCTGGGGCTGGCCCGGGGCGATCCGGCCGCCACCCGTTCGGTGATCGCCGCCCAGCAGGTCCTGCTGCATTATCTGGCGGAGCGGGGATATCCCCTGGCGCGGGTGGCGTCGCGCCGCGTCGTGGTGGATATGGAAAACCATCGCATGCGGGTGCACCTGGTCGTCGCCCTTGACCGCGAGGCGCGCTTCGGACCCGTCACCATCACCGGCCTCAAGCATGTGGACGAACGGTGGGTGCGCAACCGCATTCCCTGGCGCCCGGGGCAGCGATTTTCCATCGGCGCCGTCGAGACCCTGCGCAAGCGTCTGCTCGACAGCCGTCTGTTCAGTTCGGTCCGGATTTCCACCGCCAAAAAGGTCTTGGCCGATGGGGCGTTGCCCGTCGCGTTGGACGTGACCGAGGCCAAACCGCATTCGATCGGTTTCGGGGGCAGCTGGTCATCGACCGAAGGTTTGGGCGGTGAGGCGTTCTGGGAGGATCGCAATCTGTGGGGCGGCGCCCAGCGGCTGCGCGCCAAGGTGGCTGGCAGCCAGACCCGCAATGCCGTCGAGCTCGATCTGACCCTGCCGGACGTGCTCCGGCGCGACCAGGATCTGATTTCGGCGGTGAAGGCCGAAACCCAGCGTACTTCGGCTTTCATCTCGCAAACCGAAGGCGGGTCGGTGGGGCTGTCGCGAATGCTGGGGCTGAACTGGCGGATTTCGCTGTCCGCCGCCTATGAACGAACCCTGGAAACCCAGATCGGCGCCCATTACAACGTGTCGCTGTTCTCGCTGCCTTTGGAACTGCGTCACGACAGCAGCAACAATCCGCTCGATCCCACCGCCGGCGATCGTATTACGCTGACGGCGCAGCCCTATTTCTCCCTGATCGGCAATCATACCGCTTTTCAGCGGCTCGATCTGTACGCCACCAAATATGTGAAGGTGTGGGACGCGCCCCGGGTGGTTCTGGCCGGCTGGACGCGGGATGGTACCATCCTGGGCGCCAGCGATTTCGCCGTGCCGCCGGACAAGCGGCTGTATGTCGGCGGGGCCGGTTCCGTTCGCGGCTTCGGATATCAGATGGCCGGGCCGGTCACCGATGGCGGGACGCCGCTGGGGGGGGATTCGGCCGTGGCGTTCGGCGGGGAAATCCGGATGCGGGCCACCAGGACCGTCGGCGTGGTTCCCTTTATCGAAGCCGGCCGCGCCTATGCCACATCGGCCCCCGATTTCCATCTTCCCCTGTTCAGCGGGGCGGGCATCGGCCTACGCTATTACACGCCGGTGGGACCGGTGCGCGCCGATCTGGCTTTTCCGCTTGATCCGCGATCGGGCATCGACAAGCGCTTCCAGATCTATCTCAGTCTCGGTCAGGCATTCTAAGCGGCGATCATGACGGACGATTCCGGCCGGCGTAAGACAGGCCGTTTCATCGCGATTCTGGCGGCGGCGGTCCTCGGTATCGCCGTGGTGGCGGCGCTGACCCACAAGCCGGCGATCGAACGGGCGCTCGCCCATCTCGCCGGGAGGCTGATGTCCTCGGCCGGGCGGACGGTGACGGTCGAAAATCTGCGGCTGGCTTGGCCATTGGCGGTGACCGTCGGCCAAATCGAGCTTGGCGACGGCCGGGGGGCCTGGCTCCGTATCCGCGATTTGCGCATGGCGGTATCTCCCCAATCCTTGCTGGCGGGTCGTCTGGCGGTGACGGATCTGAGCGCGAAGGACATTGCCGTCTTGCGCCCGCCCCGGGCGGCGCCCAACGCGGCGCCGGCAAATCCGCTGGATTGGCTGGCCGCTTTTCCGGGCGGCTTGCGCCTGGGCCATGTGAATTTGCCGGTGACTCTGGCGGCTCCGGTTCTGGGACGCCCGACCCGTCTTGCGGTCACCGGCACCGAGACGCGCAACGCCGTTTTTTCCCTTCATGTCGCCGCCGATGACGGGTCCCGCCTGTCGCTGATCGGCCGGGCCACGGGCCGGGCTCTCGATCTGTCGTGGGGGGTTCATGTGCCCGATCCGACCCCGTGGGCGGCTTTGGCGGGGGTGACGGCAAGCGGGCGCCTCGACGCCCAGGGCACCATCGCCGGAACCGCGCGGGCGCCGACGATCACGGCGCGGGCATTGGCCGGTCCGGGGCGGGCAGGCCCCGGTTCCTGGCGCGGAATGGGGCTTGAGGCCCGAATGGTACGCCGAAACGGGCGATGGACCACCACGGCGCGGCTGGAGGTTCTGCGGCCCGGCTGGCATGGCGCCGGATTCGGCGGCGACACACTATTCGCCGATCTGGCGGCCGTTATCGATTCCGATGCCGGGCGCATCACCCTGGGGCGGGTGGGGGTGACGGATGGGGCCGCCGATCTGGTCCTGAGCGGTGTCATGGCCAAGTGGGGGCGCGACAGCCGTCTGAGCGGCCATCTGCAAGTCAAGGATCTGGGTCGGTTGGTCGGGCGAAAGGTGACCGGCGGAGCCGTTGTCGATCTGGTTCTGACCGGCGATGTGCCGGCGGGGCGGCTCCGGCTGGCCATGGCCGGCCGAACGGAAGGGCTGGTCACGGGGAATGGGGCGATCGACCGTCTGCTGGGTCGGCAGCCGGGCGTTCACGCCGTGCTGGCCGTCGCCCCCGGCAAACCGGTTCGTCTGGTATCGGGGCGGATATCCGCCGCCGGCGGGACCGTCGATGCCGCCGGAGACGTGACGCCACGTCTGTCGCTGAGGGGCGATATCGATCTGCCGACCGTTTCATGGGTGGGTCACGGCCTCTCTGGAAGGGTGAGAATTGCTGGCCATCTCATTGGTTCCATTGAAAATCCGTCATTTCAAGGGGGCGCCGCCGTGACGGATGTGACGGCGATGGGCGCGCCGCCTTTGTCGGGACGGATCGGGATCGCGACCGCCGGTGGCCTGCGCCTTGATCCCATTGCCCTGACGGCGAAGGGGACGCGGATCACGGGGGCGCTCACCCTTCGCAACGGAGGAATCCAAGGCCGGCTGGTGCTGGACGCGGCGCGTCTGGCCGATTGGGCGAAGGTGATCGGAACACAGGCTTCCGGGGCCATCCATATGACGGCTCGGCTCGATCCGGCCCGGGGGCAGACGGTGCGTCTGGAGGGGAGCGCGGATGCCCTGGCGATAGCGGGCATCCACGCGGGCAAGGTGTCGGTGCGGGCGGAGGCCAGCCGTTTGACGACGGCCCCCCGATTCCGCATCGATGCCAAGGGCCGGGGAGCGAGTCTGGCCGCCAGCGGGTCCGTCGCTTTGCAAAAGGAAGGCGGGAGCGTCGATCTCGACCATCTGTCCGTTCAGGCCGGCTCCGACAGGATGGGGCTGATCCATCGGACCCGTCTGGTCTGGGGGCCGAAAACGATCGTCGCGTCGCCGCTGTCGGTCATGGTCGATGGCGGTCGCATCGATGCCCAGGGCGGATTGCGCGACGGACGTCTGGCCGTGCGGGCGCGGATGAAGGCCGTCCCGCTTTCGCTGGTGGCGCTGCTGGCCCCGGATATGGCGTTGCGGGGCGCCGTGGACGGCTCCGCCACCATCGGCGGCACCGTCGCTCAGCCGGACGGCCGCATGATCGTCAGCGGGCGCGATCTGGGCTGGGGCGGGACGGGGGGCGCGTTGGTCAGCGGCATCGGGGCCAAGGCGAACGTCGCGGTGAGTCGGGGGCGGGTGAACGCCGATATCGAGGCCCGGGGCGGCGACCGGTTGCGGGCGACGGCCCGCTTGTCGGTTCCGTGGGTGTGGAATGGGGCTGCGCCGATCGCCGGCCGGTTGCGCATGACCGGCGACATGGGCGCCTTGAGCGCCGCCTTGCCCCTGAACGGGACCGCGTTGCTGGGCCGGCTGCAAGCCGACGTCACCATGGGCGGCACCGTCGCCGCGCCGGTCTGGTCCGGGCGGGCCGCCATCACCGATGGCCGCATCGATCATTTCGCCACCGGCACCCTTTTGTCGAAAGTCGCGGCGACGGCGGTCCTGGCCGGCAACACGGTCACGGTGACCGGCACGGGGGGGGATGGCGGCAAGGGACGGGTGGCCTTCGACGGACGGGCCGCCCTGTCGGGGGCCTATGACGCGAAAGCGGTATTGACCGAATTCCGGGTTCTGTCCACCGGCGAGGGCGAGGCGACCGCGTCCGGTACCCTGTCCGTCGCCGGCAGCGGACAGGGGGGCCATCTGTCCGGCGCCCTGGTGGTCGATCGCGCCGAACTCGATATCGGCCGTCTGGCCGGCGGCGGCCCGCCGACCCTGGATGTGATCGAGGTCGACGGCAAGGGGCGGCCCATCGCTCCCGCGCCCAAGACGTCGCCCGCGCCGGCCTCGGCGGGACCATCGCTGCCGATGGCTTTGGACGTGGGGGTCGCCATTCACCACGCTTACGTTCGCGGTCGCGGGCTTGAATCGGAATGGCGCGGGGCCGTCAAGGCGACGGGCACGCTGGATAAGCCGGTTCTGAGCGGATCGCTCAATCCGGTGCGGGGCCGCTACGATCTGTTCGGCCGCATCTTCACCCTGTCGCCCGCCAGCTCCGTCACCTTCGCCGGCGGTCCCGCCATCGATCCGCTGCTCGACGTTTCGGCCCAGGCCCAGGCCCAGGATATCGTCGCGACCGTCCAGGTTGGCGGCAGCGCCGACCACCCCTCCGTCGGTTTCACCTCGACGCCGCCTTTGCCCAAGGAGGAAATTCTCGCCCGGCTGCTGTTCGGCAAGGATGTCGGCACGCTGACCTCCTTTCAGCAATTGCAGCTGGCTCAGATGGCCGCGGTGGGACTGGGGCTGGGGGGGAACGGCGGGTTCGATCCTTTGGGCGATCTGCGCACTCTGTTGGGGCTCGACATGCTGGAGGTCGGCGGCGGTCAAGGCGGCTCGGCCGGCGGTCCGACTCTCAGTCTCGGCAAATATATCGGCCCCGACACCTTCGTGCGCGTCGAACAGGGTGTGCAGGGGGTGGGGCGGGTCATGCTGGAGGAAAATGTCGGCCACGGCCTGTCGGTGACCACCGGGATCGGCGACCAGAGCGGGGGGTCCGTGGGATTCACCTGGAAACAGGATTATTGAGCCCCTCATCCTCCGTTTCCCTCATCCGGGTTCGCACCCAGCGGCGGAACGCGGCCACCGGCGGATCGTCCAGCCGTCTGGGCGGGCAGACCAGATGATAGGCGCTGCCCGACGGCTGCCCGGGAAAGATCGCCACCAGCCGTCCCTGGGCCAGTTCCTCGGAAGCCAGGGTGCGCCAGGTCAGGCCGACGCCGAGGCCGGCCACCGCCGCCTCGATCACCAGATTGGTGTCGCTGAAACGGCGCAGCCGCAACGCGCCGCCGGTTTCCACCCCCGCGTCGCGCAGCCAACGCGGCCAGGACGGAAAGGTCGGGTCCCAGTCCATCGATTCGTTGTGCAGCAGGACCATGTCGAGCAGATCGCGGGGCGCCGCCAGCCGTTCGGCCAGACGCGGGCTGGCCACCGGCACGATTTCCTCGGTTTTGAGCTTGTCCGCATGCAAGCCCGGATAGTGGCCGGGACCGTAGCGGATGGCCACATCGACATCGTCCACGGCGAAATCGACCAGTCGGGTGGTGGCGGCCAGCCGCAGATCGATGTCCGGATGGGCGTTGTGGAAGGCGTCGAGGCGGGGGATCAGCCAGCGCGCGGCGAAACTGGGAGGGGCCGACACCATCAGCAACCCGCCCGGCCGCACGCCCCGCAGGCGATCCGTCGCCCGTTCCAGGGCGTCGAAGGCGTCGCTCAATTGGGGAAGGACAGCCGCCGCCGCCGCCGTCAGGGCCAGCCGGCCCGAACGGTGGAACAGGGCGACGCCCAAATGCTCCTCAAGCGCCCTGATCTGCTGGCTGATGGCGGCCGGCGTAACGTGCAGTTCCTCGGCGGCGCGCGCCATGGACAGATGCCGGGCGGTGGCTTCGAAAGCGCACAAAGCCCGCAGCGAAGGCAGTTGGCGTTTCATTAGAAAATCTTATTCCGTATCGCAAGAGAAGCTCGTTTGCGCCCCATATTATGAGCATTTAGAGTTTGGCATCGTAAAAATTCCTGAAGGAATGGAACAGTGGGCGCGACCTATGTCCTGACCGTGCTGGCGGTGGTGTTCTGGGGGGCCAATTTCCCCCTGGCCGGTCTGGTGGTGCATGATATTCAGCCCCTGGCCGGCGCGCTGGGCCGCTTCATCCTGGCGGCGCTGGTGATGGTGCCGCTGGCCTGGATGCGCGGAAACACCGTGCCGGTGATGGGGCGCATCCGTTCCCTGGGGGTGTTGGGGGTGACGGCCGGGCTGTTCAACGTTCTGTTCTTCAACGCCATGCACATGACCTCGCCGGTGACCGGCGCTCTGGTCATGGCCACCAATCCGCTGGTGACCGCCCTGATGGCGGCCTTGTTCCTGGGGGAACGGCCGGGGGTGCGGCAGATGATGGCTGTTCCCCTGGCCTTTGCCGGCGTCGCGACGGTGGTGTTGGGGGCCGGGGCGCGGCTGAGCCTGTCGCCGGGCGACGGGCTGATGCTGGTCGCCGATCTGGTCTGGGGTGGCTATAACGTGCTGGTGCGGCGCCTGATGCCGACCGGAAATTCACTGGGAAATACGGCGGTGCTGATGATCTGGGCGGCCATCACCCTGGGGGTGGCGGTGATCCTGGCCGGGGTGCCGCTGGCGATGCCCGGGCCGCGGGCGGCGATCAGCCTGCTGGTCATGGCCGTGGCGGGAACGGTCTTCGCCTATCTGTTCTACAATGCCGGGCTGGTGCGGCTGGGGGCGGCCAAGGGCGCCCTGTTCCTCAATCTGGTGCCGGTGGCGGCGATGTCCATCAGCGCGGTGTTGGGCACGCCGCCCACCGCCTTGCAGATGGCCGGCGGTCTGGTGGTGATCTGCGCGGTGACCTTCGCCATGGCGCCCGGAGGCAAACGGGCTGCCGTTTGATTCGTCAGGCGGTGCTGGCGAGCGACGGCGTCGCCAGGCCGGCGCGTTCCACCTGTTCGGTGTAATAGCGGACCTTTTGCGGCGGCTCGGCGGTGGGCTTGTCGAAATAGTATCCCTGGGCATAGTCGATTCCGACATCGGCGATCAGGGCCAGGGTCTTGACGTCCTCGACCCGCTCGGCGATGGCCACCACGCCCAGCTCGCGGCACAGGCTGGCGATCGCGCGAATCACCGCCAGCCCCTTGGGTGTGTTCGCTTCGGCGATGTAATGGTGATCGACCTTGGCGAAATCCACCGGCAAGGTCCGCAACAGATCGATGGCGGCGCTTCCGGCTCCCAGATCGTCCAGGGAAATGCGAATGCCCTGGGATCGCAGGCGCGTCAACAGACGCCGCGTGTCGTCGAGATTGGAGATGGTGGCGACGTCGGTGATTTCGAGGATCAACCGCCCCAGCCGAGGCTGATGCTCCTTCAGCACCTGCTGCAGATTGCGGAAAAAGATGGGGTTGACCAGGGAATGAGCCGAAATGTTGAGCGCGATGTGGGCCAGCGGCGAAATGAGCTTGGGGTCGCTCATCAGGCTCAGGATCTTGCGGCACACCGCCACGTCCATCTCGCCGATGACGCCGGCTTCGGCGGCGAAAGGCAGGATCTGGGCCGGCGTGAAAAGCGCGTTGTTGTGATCGATGCGGGTGAACGCCTCGTAATTCAGGGGCGCCCCCGTCCGGATATTGATGGCGGGCTGGTACAGAAAGGTCAGCTTGTCCTGGCGCAGCATTTTGCGGAAATTCTTCACCCGGATCAGACTGTCCTCCAAAGCGATTTGCGCCCCCTCGGCCAGCGTGGTGATGGCGAATTGGGTGCTGTCGCGCAGGTAGCTGTTGATGATGTAGGTCAGCGCTTTCGTTACGTCGTCGCTGCTCAGCCCGCTATCCTTCATGGCGACGGAATTGGATTTCAGCTTCAATCCCACCCTGCCATCGGCGAATTTCCGGCCCACCCGCATCAAATTCTCTTCGAGTACATGGGGGGTCGTGTCGGGATGATGCAGAACACCGAAGGTGCGTTCGCCCAGATGGCCGGCCGAAGCCCCATCCACCGATATGCCGTCCAAGGCGTGATGAAGCGTGGTCAGCAGATTCTGGGTGATGGCGGGGTCGAGCCCGCTGAAATCGCTGGCGGACAAATCCACCAGGGTCAGGGTCAGCGCCTGGCCGGCGCGATTGGCGTCGTTAAGGCGTTGGCGCATCGTTTCGACGAAGCGGGTCTTGCCGTCGACGTTGCGGCCCTGCGCCTCGTTATCGGCCATGGTCGGTATCCGCCCCAGGACCAGATGGCTGCAGGTCATCTGGGGCAGGCGAATGCCTGAAAGGCGCATGCGCGAAACCACCTCGTCGCGGCCGATCAGGGAAATGGTCAATTGATCCAGGCGCCCGCTGTTATGGAGGCGCTGAATGGCGTCCTCGAACAGTTTCTGGTCGCGGGGGTGAACGAAGTCCTTAAGCGGTCGGCCCACCAGATCACGGTCCGTCAGCCCATGCAGAGCCTCGCCGGCGCCCGCCGAATAGCCGATAATGTCGTTGTCGCGCATTTCGACGAGCATGTCCGCGCCGGCGAACGCGAACGCGATGAATCGATCGCGTTGTTGGCGCAATTTATCGACAAGATCCGATTCATCCGCCATATGCACCCTGCCGAACTACAAGGGGGATTGTGAACGAAAAAAAGGGTAAAGGAAAATTAATATGTGCGCAAGTTTAGGCGCAACCTTCCGTAGTATATGGCGACCACATGGATGGCCGGAACAACCGCCAATGCCGGAGCCGGGATGCGACCAGGCCCGATCGCACGGGCGATTCGCCCCGGTCGATTCTGGACAAGGGGTGAGGTCATGAAAAACTGTGTCGCGATCCGTCATGTCGCCTTCGAGGATCTGGGCGTGCTGGCGCCGATTTTGGCGGCGCGGGGAATCGCGTCGCGCTACGTCGAGGCCGGTCGCGACGATGTGCGCGGCCTGATTGCCGAGGATCCCGATCTTCTTGTCGTATTGGGCGGTCCCATCGGCGCCGGCGACGACGCCCTTTACTCATTTTTGGCGGATGAGGCGGCGATTATCGCCAAGCGTCTGGAAGCCGGCCGGGCGGTGCTTGGCATCTGCCTGGGCGCCCAATTGATGGCGCGCGCCCTTGGGGCCGGGGTGGGCGCCAATCCGGCCGGCAAGGAAATCGGATGGTCGGCTCTCAGCCTGACCCCGGCCGGAGAGAGATCGCCGCTGGCGTCGTTGACGGGGATTCCGGTCCTGCATTGGCACGGCGACATCATCGAGCTGCCCAAAGGCGCCGAGCTTTTGGCATCGACCCCCATGACGCCCGTCCAGGCGTTCTCGTGGGGCGACGCGGCGCTGGCCCTGCAATTTCATCCGGAGGTGACGGCGGATGGACTGGAATCCTGGCTGATCGGCCACACGGCCGAGCTTGCCGCCCAGGCAATCGACGTCGCCGCGCTTCGGGGCGAGAATCGTCGTCGCGCGCCGGCTCTCGATCCGGCCGGCCGGATCATGCTGTCCGGCTGGCTTGATCGGGCCGGGCTTTGAAATCCGGCCGCAAATCCGGAAACGGGGCGTCGGGCTGTTCACCTTGCTGCAACGGTTGTATAGTGTCCACTTGACGGCGATGGGCGCCAAGGGGCCTTCAATGGGGCGGTCTGGGACACGGGAATGGCTGACCGGGACGAGACACAGCTTCTAAAAGGCGAGGATATTCAGCGCCTTCTGGCTGACAGCGACGGTGGGGTTCGGGCGGAGATCGCCGGCAAGATCGCCGCACAGCATCCGAGCTTGAGTGAAACCGAGCGCCGGATGGCCGAGGACATCTTTCGCACGATGACCCGGGATGCCGAGGTGCGGGTGCGCGAGGCTCTGGCCCTGCAGCTCAAGGAAAATCCCCTGCTTCCCCATGACGTGGCGGTCGCCCTGGCTCGCGACGTGGAAACGGTGGCGCTGCCGATCCTGCAATTTTCCGAGGTCCTGTCGGACGAGGACCTTATCGATATCGTCCGCGGTCACAATCACTCGAAAAACGAAGCGGTCGCGCGTCGCGCCCGCGTCTCGTCGGGTGTCGCCGACGCCTTGGTCGATAGCCACGACGAGGGGGCCGTGGCCACCCTGATGGCCAACGCCGGCGCCGAGATCAGCGAAACCACCCTGGGGCGCGTGGTCGACGAATATAGCGATAGCCGGTTGGTGAGCCAGCCTTTGGCCCTGCGCCGCAATTTGCCGGTCACCATCGCCGAACGCTTGATGACCCGTGTGTCGGAGGATATCCGCGAATATCTGCGGCAGCGTCGGGATCTCGATCCCGGTATCGCCGATATTCTGCTGGTCCAGGCGCGGGAGCGGGCCGTGCTGGGGCTGGCCGAGGCCGAAACCGACGCGCTCAAGCTGGCCGACCATTTGTTCCGCAACAATCGTCTGACGCCCTCGATCATTTTGCGGGCGGTTTGCATGGGCGATATCACGTTTTTCGAGGCGGCTTTGGCCAAGCTCGCCCGCATCCCGGTGGAAAATGCGCGCACCTTGATCCATGATGCCGGCAATCGTGGCTTCGCCGCCCTGTATGCCCAGGCCGGATTGCCCAAGACACTGTACACGGCCATGCGGGCCGCCGTCGATTTGCGCCAAACCATGCAATTTGACGGCGGGCCTCGCGATCGGGAGCGTTTTTCCCGGCGGATGATCGAACGCATCCTGACCCAGTACGGCGATCTCGGCGTTCGATTCGAGAATGACGATCTCGAATATCTGCTGGCGCGCATGGGGCAATTGCCCGCGACGTTGAATTCAGACCAGGTTTTTTAGGGGGTGGAATGGCCCAAACGGCCAAGACCGTGGCGACCAGCCGGCAGGACAAGGATGCGGCCAACCGTAAGGAGATCGTCCGGACCATTAAAGGGCCGGTGACCGAGCGTCTGGCGAAGATCATTCCCGGCCTGTCATCCTATGACGATCCATACAATACGGTGATACGAAATCCGGAACTGCTTTACGGCTGTCTCCAGGTTTTCGCCAAGGAGCGTCAGTTGTTCGCCGATCTTCTGGTCGATGCGGCGGGGCAGCCGGTGACCGATGACGACGCGCCTCTCAAATGCGAGCGGAGCATCAATCAGGTTGTCGGCATGGTGGTCCGGTCCGGCTGCAAGGCCTATGCGGAAAGCCGTTGGGAGAAGTCCGCCGATGCCAATGCGGTCATGAAGGCCGAGACGCGCACGCTGTTGGACCGCATCGCCAATCTGGTTCGCGGCAAATGGTCGGAATCGGAGCAGCCGAAACCAAGTCCTACCCAGGCCGACAAATTCTATGCGGCGATCAACGATCATTTGAATTACGACTGGCAAGTTCCGCTGATTCCGCTGTTCGCCGAATTGCCGGTCAAGCTGTTGCTGGAGCTTGGTCCGGGCTGCACCACCTTGCGTAATCCGGATGCGATTGCCCAACTGGCCGATATCGGGCGTCACAACATGGAGCAGGCCCGTCGCATTTTGTCTGACGACATGATGCGCGAAATGCTCGATACCCAACCGTTGGCCGCCAAGGGAATCGCCTTTCTGGGCAAGGAACGGTATGAATTCCTTCACGGTGCCGTTTACGAAAAAATGGGCGAGAATTTCTGGGAGATGTGTACGGATTGCAATCGTCTTGAAATCATGGAGCAAAAAAACGCAAAAGATTTGGAGCAAATTGCCGATTTCCTTCATCTTGTTTCCGCAGAGACCATAGATCAGGTTATTCGTCTTCTTCAATTCCAGTACATGCCGGTTTTTTTGCGGATCGGCCTGGAAAAATTAGGGGAAAACAAGTTTCGGGAGATATTCGATTCGCCTGCCAACAAAAAATTGATTAAGATTTTTTGTGAGAAAGCGGCCTCATACAAGCTCGACCCCGGCGACCCGCTCACCGATTTCGAGAGCCGGTTGCCGGATTTGTTCGGTGCGTACCTGCGCGCTCCCGCCGCTTTTGAGAAGGGGTTGTAAGACCGCCCCGGAGGTAGCGCGCGCCTGATGGTGGAGCAGGGACGGTTTTGCGCGAGACAGAGCTGATGGACGAGGCGGGGAGGGTGGATCCCTCTTTGTACCGCATCGCTTTGGATCTTCTGTCGGAGGCGGTTTTCGTCACCGACGGCAATGACCGGGTCTTGGCGGTCAATGCCGCCTTTACCGCGATCACCGGTTTCACCGCGTCGGAGGCCGTCGGCAGGGATTGCTGGAGCCTGCGCTCCTTGCGGGTGGATGAACCCTGCCGGGTCGAGATCGCCGAAACCATGCGGTGGAAGGGCCGCTGGCGCGGGGAATTGTGGGGGCGGCGGAAAAACGGGGCCGCGTATCGCGAAGCCCTGTCGTTGATCCGCCTCTCCGACGACGATCCCGAACGGGCGCGGCGGATCGGGGCGTTTCGCGACGTCACCGAGATGCGCGAGACCGTCGACCGGCTGTGGCGGGAATCCAATTACGACTGGCTGACCGATCTGCCCAATCGCGGTCTGTTTCTCGATCGCCTGTTGCAGGCGCTGGTGCTGGCCGGCAATTCCGGGCATCATGTGGCGTTGCTCTTCGTCGGACTCGACGGATTCAAGGCGATCAACGACACGTTCGGCCATACGGTCGGCGACAAGGTGCTTTACGAAACCGCGCGGCGGCTGTCGGCCTCCATCGTCGCCACCGATACCCTGGCCCGTTTCGGTGGTGACGAATTCACTCTCGTTCTGCCCAATATCGCGTCGGTGGATGACGTGGAAGCCCGTATCCGCGGCCTGCTGGCCAGCATGCGGACCCCGTTCGCCATCGAAGGACATCAAATCCTGATGTCCTGTTCGGTCGGAGCCTGTCTGTGGCCGGGTGACGGCGACGATGTCGAGGGGTTGATGCGCAACGCCACCAGCGCCATGCACGAGGCCAAGGCGGCCGGGCGCGATACGTTCCGCTTTTTCACCGTGACCATGGATGCCCGCGCCCGGGCGCGGGGGCGGCTGGCGGGGGAATTGTCCGAGGCTTTGGACAATGATGAATTTTCGCTCGTCTACCAGCCTTTGATCGAAGTCGCCACCGGCCGCATTTTCGGCGCCGAGGCGCTGTTGCGCTGGGACAGCCGCTATCTTGGAGCGATCAGTCCGGTGCAGTTCGTGCCGTTGGCCGAGGAAATGGGGCTGATCACGCCGATCGGTGACTGGCTGTTCGCCGAGGCCTGTCGCGAAGCCGCCGAATGGCAGACGCTGGGGTACGGTCCGATCGAAATCGCGGTCAACGTATCACCCCGGCAGATGCATCGGGGCGAGGTCTCCGACGCCCTCGGCCGGGCTCTGTCCGAAAGCGGGTTGGATCCCCGGTTGCTGTGCGTCGAAATCACCGAAGGGGTGCTTCTCGCCAGCGGCGATGAAATTCTGGCCGATCTCAATCGCGTGAAAGCGATGGGATGCCGATTGGCGGTGGATGATTTCGGAACCGGCTACGCCTCGCTCAGCTATCTCAAGCACTTTCCAGTCGATATCTTGAAAATCGATCGCAGTTTCGTGGGGGGGCGCTGGATCGGGACGAGGACGCCCGTCTGGTCGAAGGAATTGTGGCCTTGGGACATTCATTGGGCATGGCCGTGCTGGGCGAGGGGGTGGAAACGGCGGCGCAAATGGAGTTTTTGCGTGCCAAGGGCTGCGATTACGTCCAAGGATTTTATTGGAGCCAACCGCTATCGGCGGACGCGTTCCGACGGCTGATCGCCGAACGGGTGTAGGGCGTACCGGACAAAAGGACGGACTGTTACCTCGGTCGTGATTGGTGCATTATACGACCGAATAGGCGCTGGCTCGAGCATCCCGTCGTGAAAATTACTCAATTTACCGATTACTCTCTACGGCTCCTTCTTTATCTGTTGCGCGAACGCGACCGGGTGGTGACCGTGCGGGAAGTTGCCGAATATTACGCCATTTCGGCCGAGCATCTGAAAAAGATCGTCCGGCAACTGGTCGATCTCGGCCATATTCAGACGGTCCGTGGTAAACATGGCGGTTTGCGGCTGGCGCGCGATCCGGCCGAAATCAATCTCGGAACTTTGTTCCGGGAGGAGGAGAGTCTGGATCTGCTGCCCTGCTTCGACGGGGATGACGCCTGTCCGTTGATGAGCTGTCGGCTGCGGGCGACGGTGGACGAGGCTTTGGCCGCGTTTCTGGCCGTGTTCGACGGCAAGACCCTGGCCGATTTGAGCGGCGACTGATCACCGTCCGGCGACCGGCGCCCACAGCACCCGATCGATGGTCTCCGCTCCGGTCAGCACCATGACCAGGCGGTCGAGTCCCAGGGCGATCCCGGCGCTGGCCGGCAATCCCGCTTCCAGGGCGGTTAGAAAATCCTCGTCGACGGGGTAGGTGTCGCCGTAAAGCGTCCGTTTCAGGGCGATATCGGCATCGAAACGCCGCCTTTGTTCCGCGGCATCGGTCAGTTCGTCAAAGGCGTTGGCCAGTTCCAGCCCGCAGGCGTAAAGCTCGAAGCGATCGCACAGCCGGGGATCGGCGGCATTGCGCCGGGCCAGGGCCGCCATCGCCGCCGGATAGGCGTAAAGGATGGTGGGGACGTCGCACCCCAGATGGGGTTCGATGCGATCCATGGCGATTTTGAAAAAGATATCGTCCCAGCGGTCGGAGGCCGAAACGGAAACCCCGATGCGCTGGGCTTCGCGCGCCAGATGGTCGCGGTCGGGCGCCAGGGGATCGGGGGCGGTGGCCAGGACATCGATATCGGCATAGCGCCGGAACGCCTCGGCCACCGTCAGCATTTCCCAGGGGCGAAAGGGATCGCAACTGGCGTTTCCCCGGCGCAACCGGGCGATTCCGGAAGCTTCGGCGGCCCGGCGCACCAGGGTCGCGCAATCCTCCATCAGAATCTCCAGGCCGGCGCCGGCCCGGTACCATTCCAGCATGGTGAATTCGGGATGATGGGTGGGCGAGCGTTCGCCGTCGCGGAACACCCGCGCCATCTGCCATATGCGCTCCATCCCGGCGACCAGAAGCTTTTTCATGGCGAATTCCGGGCTGGTATGCAGGTAGAGGGTGCGGTCGGCCTCGCCAAAAGGGTCGGACAGGGTGGTGCGGAACGCCTTCAGATGCGGTTCCAGGCCGGGACTGACCTGGAGACAGGGGGTCTCGACCTCGGTAAAGCCGCATCCTGCGAAAAAGGCGCGGATGGCCGCGATTGTCCGTCCCCGCGTCTCCAGAGCAGCCTTTCGCCTTGCCAATGCGTCCGGGCGCCACCACTCTTGGCCTGCCCTTCGCCCCGATTCCTTTCGGCTGTCATCCGTCATGTCGTCCGCTTCCCATCCCCGTCCCACCTTGCGCAAGATCGCCGATCTCGTCGCCGCCGGTCTGATCGCGCCCGGCGACGAGGCGGCCCTGGCCGCCGCCGCCGCCCGTTTCGCCGTGGCCGTGCCGCCGGTTTTGGCCGATCTGATCGATCGCGACGATCCCCATGATCCCATCCGCCGGCAATTCGTGCCCGGCACCGCCGAATTGGCCGATCTGCCCGAGGATCGGGACGATCCCATCGGCGACGCAGCCTACAGCCCGGTGGCGGGGCTGGTCCACCGCTACCCCGACCGGGTGTTGTTGAAACCGATTTTGGTGTGCCCCGTCTATTGCCGCTTTTGCTTTCGCCGCGAGCAGGTGGGGGGGGGGCAGGCCGGTCTGTCGGCGCGCCAGATCGACGATGCCCTGGCCTATGTGGCCGCCAACCCGGCCATTTCCGAGGTGATCGTCACCGGCGGCGATCCCCTGATGCTGTCCGCCGCCCGTATCAAGTCCCTGACCGAAAAAGTGGCCGCCATCGCCCATGTGGAAACCCTGCGCTGGCATAGCCGGGTGCCGGTCGCCGATCCGGCGCGGGTGACGCCCGCTTTGGTGCGCGCGCTTCGGCCGCCGCCGGGGATGGGAGTCTGGCTGGCGATCCATGTCAATCATCCGCGGGAATTGTCCGATCCCGCCCGCGCCGCCCTGGGCCGGCTGGCCGACGGCGGCATCCCGCTGCTGGGTCAGACCGTATTGCTGAGGGGGGTGAACGATGACGCGGCCGTGCTGGAATCCCTGTTTCGGGCCTTGATCCGCAACCGGGTCAAACCCTATTACCTCCACCATCCCGACCGCGCCCGCGGCACCGGCCATTTCCGCATGACCGTGGCCGAGGGCCGCGCCCTGGTCCGTGCGTTGCGCGGCCGGTTGAGCGGCATCGCCCAGCCCACCTATGTCCTGGATATTCCCGGCGGCGCCGGCAAGGTGCCCATCGCTCCCGACTATTGGGATGCCGGCAGCGGGACGGTCGAGGATTGGAACGGAGAACGGCACCGCTACTGACGCGTGAGCGGGCGCCGGGTTGCCTTCGGCGGGGCAACCTGTTAGGGTCCGCGCCAATTTCCCGCATACGAGCCGAAATCCATGAAAATCAACGCCAACCTGATGCGCCCCGGCAATATTATCGAACATAACGGTAAGCAATGGGCGATTCTCAAGACCCAGATCGTGCAGCCGGGCAAAGGTGGCGCCTTCATCACCGTCGAGATGCGGGATATCCGCACCGGCACCAAGAGCAACGAACGGTGGCGGACCGCCGACACGGTGGAGAAGTGCAACGTCGAAGAGAAGGAATGCACCTATCTGTTCGGTGACGATTCCCTGTTGACGTTCATGGATAGCGAGAGCTTCGAGCAATTCTCCATCCCTCGCGACGTTCTCGGGGAATCGGCGGCCTTCCTTCAGGATGGTATGGTGGTCGAGGTGGATTTCGTCGAGGGATCGCCGGTCAGCGTATCCCTGCCGGAAAAGGTGGTCATGGTCGTCGTCGAGGCCGATCCGGTGGTCAAGGGGCAGACCGCGTCCTCCTCCTACAAGCCGGCCAAGCTGGAAAACGGTCTGAAAATCCTGGTCCCGCCCTTCATCGCCGAGGGCGAGAAGATCGTCGTCGCCACGGGGGATTGTTCCTACGTGGAACGGGCGAAATAAATTTAAGGACACAAAGCTGTGATTACTCGATCCGCGACGCTCAATGTGATGATGAGCGCGGCGCGCAAGGCTGCGCGTGGGCTTATCCGCGACTTCGGAGAGGTCGAGCAGCTTCAGGTTTCGCTCAAGGGTCCGTCGGATTTCGTGTCATCGGCGGATCTCAAGACCGAAAAGATCCTGAGGCAGGAATTGCAGAAGGCCCGGCCCGCCTTCGGCTTTCTGATGGAGGAGGGCGGTCGGATCGAAGGCAGCGATGCCAGCCATCGCTGGATCATCGATCCCATCGACGGGACCACCAATTTTCTGCATGGCATTCCCCATTTCGCCATTTCCATCGGCCTTGAACGCGACGGCGAAATCATCGCCGGCGTGGTCTATGAGCCGGTCCATGACGAGATGTTTCATGCCGAAAAAGGGGCAGGGGCCTATCTCAACGAACATCGCCTGCGGGTTTCGGCCCGGCGGCGGATGGACGAGGCGATCTTCGCCACCGGCATTCCCTATAAAGGACGCCCCGGACATCGCCAGTTCCTGGCCGATGCCGAAGCGGTGATGGCCAACAGCGCCGGTATCCGCCGTTTCGGTTCGGCGGCGCTCGACCTCGCCTATGTCGCCGCCGGCCGTTACGAAGGCTATTGGGAATCGGGTATCAAAGCCTGGGATATCGCCGGTGGTATCGTTCTGGTGCGCGAAGCCGGCGGGTATGTCACCGATTTCGACGGTCAAGGCGATATGCTGCAAAAGGGAGAAGTGGTGGCGGCCAACGACCAGTTGCACCGGCCGCTTTTCTCGCTGTTGCAGTCGGTTCGCAAAGACGGTGGCCACCCCGACTGACCCCACTCCTTCGAGGTCGCATTCCGGTGGCGATTCGGCACTTCGTTTCCCCGAAATGCGATCAAATCGGTGCAAGTGTGAGAAATCTGGGCTAGTGTCCAGGCGATCACCGGCGATCAGGGGAATGTGTCCGATGAAGACGGCGCTTGTCATTGCCTGGGTGTTTACCGCGCTATTGCTGGCCAGCGACGGAAAAGCGACGGCTCAGGTGGTGATCGGCGGTTCCGGCAAGTCGGACGTTCAGGTCAATCGGCAGGTGTTGAAGGCTTTGGGGCCGCCGCCGAATTTGGCCGGCCTGTTGGGCGGTTCCACCGCCCCCGCCAGTCCGCCCCCGCAATTCGCTCCGGTCCAGGTCGATGCATCCGCTGCCGCGCCCCAGACGCCACCGGAAGAGGGCGGCGGAATCGTGTTTCATCGCTACGCTCCCCCTCGCCGCCCTGTTCCGGCGCGTCATCGGCAGGCGGCCGTCCACCGGGCGGTGGCGGTGAAAGCGGCCCCGGCGGTCATCGAACATCACGCGCAGCCGGTCAAGACGCCGGCTCGTATCGAGACGCCGGCCGTCAAGGTGGCGGAAGCCAAGCGCCCGTCCCCCGTGGCCAAACCCTCGAAACCGGAAGCGATGCCGGCGCCCGAGGCGAAAAAGCAGACGGCGCCGAAGCCCAAGCCGCCGGCGGCGGTCGTGGTGTCCAAACCGGCGCCGGCCAAGCCTGTTCCGGCAAAGGCGGCCGAGGCGGACACGGCTCCCGCTCCGGCTTCGGCCCAGATCGTTGCCAAGATAGAGACGCAGAATCCGGCGCCGGTTGCGACGATCGTCGCCAAGGCGCCGCCGGTGGTGGAGCAAAAGGGCGACACCTTGTCGGTGATGTTCACCGCGGACGGCACCAATGTGCCCGCCGGAGCCTATGACGCTCTCGACGCTTTGGCGGCGCGCATGAAGAAAAACCAGGATATCAGTCTGCAGATCCTCGGCTATGCCGAGGGATCGGCCAACGATGTCAGCCGGGCCCGTCGCTTGTCGCTGTCCAGGGCGTTGGAGGTTCGCCGCTACCTGATGAAGCAGGGAATCAGCTCGACCAGAATGGATATTCGGGCCTTGGGCAACATGCTGGAGGGCGGTGGACCGCCGAACCGCGTGGACGCGGTTCTGACGGCGCGGTGACGCCGGCAGGGTAATCGGGTGAAGGCGCGTTGGAGCGGAGCGACTAGGCCGTTGAGGCCGCCGCAGCGTGCGGAGAGGCTCCATCGGGGCCTCGGAGCGCAAGCGAGGATAGCCAAGGGCGCGGACGCGACCGCCCGGCGATTGAGGGAAATATACATAATGCAGGGGAAGCGGGTTCACCCGATTCCCCTGGGGTAGCCGGGATCGTCGCTGTTGCGGCGGCGCAATTCGTGATACCAATGCGCTGACGCCGGGGCGTGATGTCCGGGCGGCCCATGGAAGGCGAAAACGTGGTGAGATACGCGCCTTCACCATGGCAGGGCACCAAAGCGCCCGGTCGCGTGCGTCGGGATATGGATGCCGTCGCGTGTCGTAGGCTTTTCTGGACGAGTGTCAGGCAGCCATGAGCCGTTCCAACCATTTCCTCATTCGCATGGCGATCTTCCTGGTGGTGGTCGCAATCGTCGCCGTCGTCCTGCGCGGCGGGTTGATCCATGCTTTTCACGCCAATCCCGGTCTCAACAGTCTGATCCTGGGAGTGTTCATCACCGGGGTCATTATCAATTTCCGCCAGGTCCTGATTCTCCGGCCGGAGGTCGAGTGGCTGGATGGCTGGCGACGCGGTCAGCCGGTGTCGGGCGGGAAATTGCGGCTGCTGGCGCCGATGGCGAGCATGCTGGGCGAGCGTCGCGACCGCATGAACCTGTCGGCCATGGGGCTGCGTTCCCTGCTCGATTCGATCGCGGCCAGGCTGGAGGAACAGCGCGATTTCGGGCGCTATTTCGTCGGATTGCTGATTTTTCTGGGTCTGCTGGGCACCTTCTGGGGGCTGTCCCACACGGTCGGTTCGATCGGGGAGGTGATCCGTTCGCTGTCGGTGTCGGGCAACGACGCGGTGGCCGCTTTCGCCAAGCTCAAGGCCGGTCTGGCGTCGCCGTTGCGGGGCATGGGCACCGCTTTTTCCACCTCGCTGTTCGGTCTTGCCGGGTCGCTGGTGGTCGGCTTCCTCGATCTTCAGGCGGGGCAGGCGCAGAACGCCTTTTACAACGATCTGGAGGAATGGCTGGCCAGTCAGACCAAGCTTGGCGGTGGTGGATCGTTGGCGGTCGGCGAGGACCAGCCGGTGCCGGCCTATCTTCAGGCGCTGCTGGAACAGACCGCCGATTCCATCGACGAATTGCAGCGCGTGGTCAAAAGCGGCGAGGAGGGCCGGGTGGCCACCAATGCCGCCCTGCACGGGCTGATGGACAAGATGTCGGCCCTGACCGACCATATGCGGACGGAACAGGCTCTGATGATCAAGTTGGGCGAAAGCCAGTTGGAGATCCGTCCGCTGCTGGCCCGGTTGAGCGATACGGCCCAGATGGGCGGGGGTATCGACGAGACCATGCGCTCCCATATCCGCAACATGGATACCTCTCTGGCCCGTCTGGTGGAAGAGACGGTGCGCAGCCGGGACGAGGTGGTGGGCGAATTGCGCTCGGAATTCAAACTGCTGGCGCGCACCATCGCCGCTGTCGCGGACGAGGCGCCGTGACCGGCGGGACGGAGTGCTGATCCATGCCCCTGGCCCGCCGCAAACGCCGCACTCTCGATATCTGGCCCGGCTTCGTCGACGCCTTGTCGACCCTGCTGATGGTGATCAGTTTCGTGCTGATGGTATTCGTGCTCGACCAGTATTTTCTGGGCAACGCCCTGTCGGGTAGCCAGAAGGCCAATCTGCGTCTGGCGCACCAATTGGCGGAACTGACCGGCCAGTTGTCGTTGGAGCGGAAAAGCAACGCGTCGCTGCACAGCAATCTGGCGGTGTTGTCCCAGCAGCTTCAGGCCGGCACCGAGAAACAGGCCGCGCTCAGTCACGACGTGGCGGCGTTGTCGGCCCTGAAAGCGGAGCTGGAGGCCAAGATCGCGGCCCTCAACGGCAAGCTGGGGACGGCCCAGGGCAAGATCAAGACGATGGGGATGGCCGCCGAGGCCGAGCGGGCGCTTTTGTCCCAGCAGATCGCCGCGCTCAAGCAGGAACTGGCCAAGGTGGCCGCCGCCCTGGATGTCTCCAACAAGACGATTTCCAGCCAGAAGGTGAAGATTTCGACCTTGGGCGCCAAGCTGAATTTGGCTCTGGCCAACAAGGTCCTGGAATTGAGGCGATACCGTTCGGAATTCGTCGGCAAGCTGCGCGAGGTGCTGGGGGGGCGCAAGGGCGTTCTGGTGAAAGGCGACCGTTTCGTCTTCCAGGCGGAATTGCTGTTCCCCACCGGCTCGGCCCAGCTGGAACCGGCGGGGCTCCGGAAACTGGCCAAGGTAGCGACCATCGTGAAGGAATTGGAGAAGGAAATTCCCAAATCCTTGCCTTGGATCGTGCGGGTGGACGGCTATACCGACAAGCGGCCGATCTCCAACAGCCAATTCAAGTCCAATTGGGAATTGTCCTCCGCCCGGGCGATTACCGTGGTGCGCGCCCTGATGGCCGACGGCGTGTCGCCGGATCATCTCGCCGCCGCCGGGTTCGGGAAATATCATCCGATCGATACCGCCAACACCCCGGCCGCTTATGCGAAAAACCGGCGGATCGAGCTGCAACTGGATCAGCCGTAATACCGCCGCGCGCGGCGGTATAAAGCGGGATCGATCGCCGGAAACAGAGGCAGGGTTTCCATCGGGCATGCTTTGACCGTTGTTCGTTCGCTATATGTTCCCAATATCCGAGCGTGCAGGTCAATAGAGCCGGATGCGATCAGGCTGGATCGCTCCGCGATTCCACCTGATCGCTGAATCCGCCTCTAAAACAATAAGTTAGAGCCGGATGCGTCCGGTTTCGGCGGGGAATTCGGTCAGCCGGGGCCGATTCGGATCAAAGCGTGGCGCTTCCTGCCGGCCGACAATTTGGCGATTCCATCCCGGATGTCGGCGGCGGTGAGCGTTTGCCGGTCATCGGCGATGGGCGCGTCGTTGATGCGCGCGCCGCCGCCCTTGATCAACCGGCGCGCTTCCCCGTTCGAGGCGGCAAGCCCGCTTTGCACCAACAGGGACACCACGGCCACGCCGGCCGCCAAGGCGCTTTCCTCGATCCGCACGGTGGGCAGGGCCTCGGCCACCTGGCCGGCCTCGAAGGTCTTGCGCGCGGTCTCCGCCGCCTCCCGGGCGGCTTCGTCGCCATGGGCCAGGCGCGTGACCTCGGTGGCCAGAATCTTTTTCGCCTCGTTGATCTCGGCCCCGTCCAGCTTTTCCAGCCGGGCGATCTCGGTCAAAGGCAATTCGGTGAACAGGCGCAGGAAGCGCCCGACATCCCCGTCCTCGGTATTGCGCCAGTATTGCCAGAAATCGTAAGGCGACAGCCGTTCGGCATTCAGCCAGACGGCGCCCTGGGCGGTTTTGCCCATCTTCGCCCCCGACGCGGTGGTCAGGAGCGGCACGGTCAGACCGAACACCTCCTGCTGATCGATGCGCCGGGTCAGTTCGACACCATTGACGATATTGCCCCATTGGTCGGAACCGCCCATTTGCAGCTGGCAGTTTTGCCGGCGGCGCAATTCCAGGAAGTCGTAGGCCTGGAGGATCATGTAGTTGAATTCAAGGAAGGTCAGCGGCTGCTCGCGCTCCAGACGCAGCTTGACCGACTCGAAGGACAGCATCCGATTGACGGTGAAATGGCGGCCGTAATCGCGCAGGAAGTCGATGTAATTCAGATGATCCAGCCAGTCGGCGTTATTGACCATCACCGCGTCGGAGGACGCGTTGCCAAGATCGTCGGAGGACGCGTCGCCGAAATCCAGATAACGGGTGAAGATGCCCCGGATGCCCGCCATGTTGGCGGCGATGTCCGCATTCCCCAACAGCTTGCGCGATTCGTCCTTTCCCGACGGATCGCCGATCCGGGTGGTGCCGCCGCCCATCAGCACGATCGGGCGATTGCCGGTCTTCTGCCACCAGCGCAACAGCATGATCGGCAGCAGGGACCCCACATGCAGGCTGTCGGCGGTGCAGTCGAAACCGATATAGGCGGTCAGCGGACCGGCGGCCAGACGCTGGTCGAGAGCGTCGACGTCGGTACATTGGTGCAGAAAGCCGCGTTCGGCGACAGTGGCGAGGAAGTCGGAGCGGAAACTGGTCATCATTCGTCCCATGCTTGCGGACTGGCGGCTGGATTTAGCACAATCGGGGAGCGCTGTCCCCGACCGGCGTGTCGTTTCCGCGGTTTTCCTGGCTGGGGCAGGATAAGCAGGATATGAGGAGCGCCGGTTTATGACCATGCTTGCCTTGGGACTGATGAGCGGGACCTCTCTGGATGGGGTGGATGCGGCTCTGGTGGTGACCGATGGCGTGGCGGTCGAGCGGCTGGGGCCGGCCTTGACCGTGCCCTACGAGGCTCCGTTGCGCGAAGCGATTCGCGGGGTTCTGGGCGGCGGTGGCGCCGTCGCTCCGGTCGAACGCGACCTGACCCTGATCCATGCCCAGGCGGTCCGGCGGTTGTTGGACGAGAACGGCCTGAGCCCGGCGGAAATCGATGTCATCGGGTTCCATGGCCATACCATTCTGCATCGTCCCGACGCGGGTGAGACCCGGCAGATCGGCGATGGCGCCTTGTTGGCTCGGGAAACCGGCATTCCCGTGGTCAACGATTTCCGTAGCGCCGACGTGGCGGCGGGCGGGCAGGGGGCGCCGCTGGTGCCGGTATTCCATCGCGCCATGGCCGCCGGGCTCGACCGGCCTCTGGCGGTGGTCAATCTGGGCGGCGTCGGCAATGTCACCTGGATCGGCGAGGATGACCGTCTGCTGGCGTTCGATACCGGTCCGGGCAATGCCCTGATCGACGATTGGATCATGGCCCATACCGGCCGGCCGATGGATGCGGACGGGGCCTTGGCCGGTGCCGGCCAAGTCGATCAGGCCGCTCTCGCCGCCTTTTCCGGCCATCCCTATTTCGGACGGATGCCGCCGAAATCGCTTGATCGCGACGATTTCGGGGAATTCTCCGCCGCTTTGGTGGCCGGGCGATCCCCGGCCGATGGCGCCGCCACCCTGACCGCGTTCACCGCCCGCGGGGTGGCTTTGGCCGCCAATTATTTTCCCCGACCGCCGTTGCGCTGGCTGGTCACCGGCGGCGGCCGCCATAATCCGGCCATTATGACGGCGCTGACATCGGAATTGATCGGGCCGGTGGACGCGGTCGAATCGGTGGATTGGGACGGCGACGCCCTCGAAGCGCAGGCCTTCGCCTTTCTCGCCGTTCGCTCCCTGCGCGGATTGCCGCTTACCTTTCCCGAAACAACCGGTGGGTCCGGCCCCTCTTTGGGCGGTCGTCTTCACCAGCCGAAATCCTGAGGAGGTCATCCATGCGTCCAGCGGCACTGGCGATCGCCTGTCTTCTCGCCGTGATGACGGCGATTCCCGCCCTGGCCGCCCCACCGGCGGTCGAGTTCATTCTGCGGCAGCCCCGCGTCGTCAATGCCGTCGCCGATAACGCCGGCAATCTTTGGGTGTCCGTGGTTCCCGACAATCGGGTGTCGTGGAACCAATACGCCAGCATTCTTTGCAAGATGGTGGTGCCGTTCCACGAACGGATTTTCATGGTGAAGATCATCGATCTGAACAGCGTCCACCAGAGCAGCGACCCCCGGTACTGGCGTCTTCTGGGCGGGGCCAATTGCGCGCAATGACCGGGTGTGGCGCCAGGGTCGCCGCGGCGCTATGATCCGAACCGGGCGGAATCGAACGGGAGCGTGGTGAGATATGCCCTTCGCGGTCGGATCATGTCTGGACGTGGTGGTGTGGTTCAATGATCGGGCGTTGGGGGACGGCGAGTACCTCCAGCCGCAGAAATTGCATCGGCTGCTTTACCTGGCCCAGGCTTATTTCACCGTCGCCTATCCGCGGTCCAAGCTGATGCCGGCGGTGTTCGTCACCGATGATTTCGGCCCGATCGAACCCAATGTGTATCAGGCGTTCGCGTATGGCCGCCCCCATATGCTGGAATCCAATGCCCTGTCCGAAACCGCCTCTCATTTTCTCGACGGGCTGTGGCGTCGTTTCGGCAATGCCTCGGCGGAGCAGCTGACCCGCAAGGTCGCCCAGCACGCGCCGGTGATGGAGGCGATGGCCAAGGGGCGGGGCGAGGAAATTCCCTTCGATGCCATGGTCGCTTATTGCGCCAGCGAAGCCGCCCAGCGTCGCGGCGCGCCATCGGTGGACAAGGTCATCCGGCCGCGCATGCTGCGCTCGCAAAGCGGCAAGGCGGTGGCGGTGACCAGCTGGACCCCCAAGGGAGTCGCCGGGCGATAGCCCCCCGCTAATGGTGGGCGCCGTAGAGATCGTGACGCTATTGGTGGGGGGGCGCGGCCCGTGGCGCCTTTTGAAGAAAATAAGCAGAGACTTGAAAACATGGGATTTTTCCGCAGGCGCAAATTTTTTTCCCCCCGCTCGCGAAATTCCTCTTTTCTCGGCTGAAAATCAGAGTATATAGCGGCTCTAGACGTACAGCGCACGTGCCTCTGACCCTAAGGTTGGTTACGTAACGACGTCCGAGGCGTCTTCTGGGTGCGATGGAGGTTGAACTCCTCCGGTGCTTAGGGGATCGAGCTATGAACGTGGCTGTTGCGCACGCGCTGTCGTGTCGCGGTATTTCTTATTCTCTGGCGTTTGCCCCGTCGATCGGGACCACGGATTGCCGTCCACGGCAGGCCTGGGCCGTGTTGTGGGGTGATAGACGAAGTATGTCCAAGCGGGACTGACGGCCCCCCCCTATCGGCCGTTTGGTTTTAGCCGCGCCTTCGGGTTCGGCATTCTTTCCTGTCCCCGAGAGCGAAGCCCGCTCCGGGTTCCGCTTGGAGCATCCGTCATGACCGCCAAGATTTCCCGTTTCCTCGAAGACGTTCGCCCGCCCACCCCCTGCGTCGTGGTGGATCTCGACGTCATCAAGAACAACTACCTGAACCTGCGTCACTGGTTGCCGTTGGCGCGGGTCTATTACGCGGTCAAGGCCAATCCCGCTCCGGAAATCGTGCGCCTGTTGGCCGATATGGGCTCCAGCTTCGACGTCGCCAGCCGGCCTGAGATCGAACTGTGCTTGGCCAACGGGGCGACGCCCGATCGCCTGTCCTTCGGCAACACCATCAAGAAAAAGGCGGACATCGCCTTTGCCTATGAGCAGGGCGTGCGGCTGTTCGCCTTCGATTCCGAGGCCGAATTGGACAAGCTGGCCGAAGCCGCGCCCGGCGCCCGGGTGTTCTGCCGCCTGTTGATGACCTGCGAAGGGGCGGAATGGCCGCTGTCGCGCAAATTCGGCTGCGAGATCGACATGGCCCGCGACCTGCTGGTGGCCGCCCGCGACCGCGGGCTGGTGCCTTACGGCGTATCGTTCCATGTGGGCAGCCAGCAGACCGATCTCGACCAATGGGACGTGGCGGTCGGCAAGACGGCGATGCTGTTCACCGCCCTGAACGCTGTCGGAATCACCTTGAAGATGGTCAATCTCGGCGGCGGTCTGCCGGCCCGCTATCGTACCGATGTTCCGGGCGTGGATCGCTATGCCGACGCCATCATGCATCCCATGACCCGTCATTTCGGCAATGATCTGCCGACCATGATCATCGAGCCGGGTCGTGGCCTGGTGGGCGATGCCGGCATTCTCGAAGCCGAAGTGGTGCTGATTTCGAAGAAGGGATACGGCGAGGAGGTGCGCTGGGTCTATCTCGATATCGGCAAGTTCGGCGGGCTGGCCGAAACCATGGACGAATCCATCAAATACCGCATCGAAACCGATCGCGACAGCGAGGCCACCGGTCCGGTGGTGCTGGCCGGTCCCACCTGTGATTCGGCCGATATCCTGTACGAGAAGGCCGGGTACGAAATGCCGCTGGGCCTCGCGGTGGGCGACCGGGTGCGGATCATGGCCACGGGGGCCTATACCACCAGCTATTCAGCCGTCAATTTCAACGGCTTCGCGCCGCTCAAGGCGTATTACATCTGATCGCTGCCATCGGTTTTCACCAGTTCAGCGCGCGACGGGTTCAAGCCCGTCGCGCGCTGCGGCATTTGCCGATCGGCAAAAGGTGCCGGTGACTTCCGGGCTACCCGGCAGAATCTGCCCATATAAGCGCGAATCTCCCGGAAATCCTGGGCCCTTCATTTGGCCCGACACTTGCATCAACCTGGATGGACGCGTGTCCGTGGGGTCAGGAGGCAAGAATGCTTTGGGGTGCGTTGGCCAACGCCACGTCGGGTATGAATTCGATGAGTGTTCAGCTGGGGACCATCAGCCAGAACATCGCGAACGTCAATACGACCGCCTATAAGACTGAAAACACCACATTCCAGACCCAGTTGTCGGAACAATTGGCGACGCCGAACAATCCCAATACGGGCGATACCGGTTCGACCCAGGTCTTCGGCGTTCAGCCGGTCAATACCTACGAGATCAGCACTCAGGGCAATCTCCTCTCCACCAACCAGTACAGCGACATCGCCATCAACGGTTCCGGATTCTTCATTACCGAGCCGCCGAGCTCGACCGGCGGAGCGCCGACGGCGCCCACCAGTCTTGCCACCAGCACCAGTACCGCCTACACCCGTGACGGCTCCTTTTCCCAACTGGCGGATGGTACCGGCAAATCCTATTTCGTCACTTCCGGCGGCAATTATCTGATGGGGTGGATGCCTGATCCCAAAACGGGAACGATTTCCAGCAGCGCCACCCAGACACTGCAACCGGTCTATATCACGCCCACCACCGCCATGCCGGCCGTGGCGACCACGGCGGCCAGCCTGGTCGCCAACGTTCCGGCCGATGCCGCGATCACCCAGGACCCTCAGACCAGTACGGTGCCGATCACCGATGCCGGCGGCAATCCCCAGAATTTGACCCTGACCTGGACCCGGTCCAGCGGCAATACCTGGACGGTCGCCGCCACCGGCGCCACCGGCGGCGGCACCCCCAGCGGCAGCTATACGGTCACCATGGACAATACCGGCGCCATCACCTCGCCGTCGCCGGCCACCCAGGCCTTTTCCGTCAATTGGGGGGTGCCGGGAACTACGACACCAAGCGTCAATCTCACCACTTATCGTCCCAGCTATTCCACCCAGAGCACGACCATCCCGGTCTATGATTCCCAATCGGGGGCGCATAACCTGTCCCTGGAATTCGAGAAGTCCGGGGCCAACAGCTGGTACCTTCATTTCGGCACCAGCGAGTCGGGGGCCTCGATTTCGACGGCGCCCGTGCCCATAACCTTCGACGGGGCCGGCAACATCATTTCCCCGACATCGACGACCGTGAACGCGACCTGGGCTGATGGCGCCACGTCATCGGTGGACATCAATCTCAGCAAATTGACCCAGTATGTCAGCAACGGCCAAATCCAGGTGGCCAGCAGCCAGCAGAACGGCTATCCCTCGGGCCATCTGAGCAGCTATCAGTTCGACACCCAGGGCAATCTGAACGCCACCTACGACAACGGTCAAAGCCGGACCTTGTTCAAGGTGCCGGTCGCCACCTTCACCGCACCCGACAATCTCAATCCGACCAGCGGCAATATGTTCCAATTGACCCAGAATGCGGGAACGGTGACGGTGCAGGGCGTCAATCAGATCGGCAATAACAGCACCATCGTCGGCGGGTCCCTGGAACAATCCAATGTCGATCTGGGAACCCAATTCACCGACATGATTCTGACGCAAAAGGCATATGCCAGTAACGCCGAAGTCCTCAGGGCCGCCAATCAGATGTTGATGACGGCGCGCGACCTGCAGAACTAAGATTCGTCTATTTTTCCGATTGAGAGCCGACCTTCTCGTCGGCGCGGGCGGCGTGGAAAAGCTCGGTGAATTGTGCCGCATCCAGGGCCTGGGCAAACATCATATCCCCGATCACGAATGTCGGCGTGCCGTCGATTCCCAGCGCGCTGGCCAATTCCTTGTTGCGGCGGATTTCTTCGGTGACCGCAGCCGATTTCATATCTTTTTTGAGGCGCGCCATGTCGAGACCGGTTCCGCGGGCGATGCCGTAGGCCATTTTCGCGTCCAACAGGCCGCGGACCGCCATGAAGGCTCGGTGAAGCGCTTCATATTTTCCCTGTTTCATCGCCGCCAGCGCCATGCGTGAATCCACTACGGAACTGGGCGTCAGGATCGGCAATTCCTTATAGACGACCTTGACGTCGCCATCGGCCTTGACGGCGTCGAGCAGCGCCTTTGTCGATGCGCGACAATAGACGCAATTGTAGTCGAAGAATTCGACGATGGTCACATCGCCCTTGGGGTTGCCGGCGATCGGGTCGTTCCCATCGTCGAACAATTCCGTCTTATGGGCGCTGATCGCCTGGCGGGTGGCGGCTGCCGCCTGGGCCTGCATCTTTTCGCGCAACGCCTCCATGGCGTTGGCGATGATCTCCGGGTGCGCCGTCAGATAGGAGCGGATGATCTGCTGGACGTCCTGGACCTGACGGGGGGTCAGCGGCGCGCCGTCCTGGGCTCTGGCGGTTCCGGCCAGACCGGCGAGCAGGATCAGGATTGCGGCAAGTCTGGCGACCATGGGATTTCCTTCGATAAAGGCGCGGTATGGGGGGGCGCTGGGACCGGTTTAGTCCAGCCACGCCTGCAGGTCGGTCAGCGCGCGGGCGGAATACAGGGCCTTGCGGTCGCGGCCCTTGATCTTGCGGCCGTTTTCGTCGCGTTCGGGCGGCGGGGGGAACAGGCCGAAATTGATGTTCATCGGTTGATAGGTCTCGGCCTCGGCCAGACCGGTGACATGGCCCAGCAGCGCGCCCAGCGCCGTGGTCAACGGCGGGGGAACCAGCGGCCGCTCCAGGCGTTCACGGGCGGCGAAACGGCCGGCCAGAAGCCCCAGGGCCGCGCTTTCCACATAGCCTTCGCAACCGGTGATCTGGCCGGCCAGCCGTATATGCGGCGCCGCGCGCAGGCGCAAGCGCTCGTCCAGAACCTTGGGGCCGTTGACGAAGGTGTTGCGGTGCAGCCCCCCCAGACGGGCGAATTCGGCCTGTTCCAGTCCCGGTATGGTGCGGAAGACCTCTATCTGCGCGCCGTGGCGAAGCTTGGTCTGGAACCCCACCATGTTGAACAGGGTGGCGAGCGCGTTGTCCTGGCGCAACTGGATCACCGCATGGGGCTTGGGGCCGTGGGGATTGGTCAATCCCACCGGCTTCATCGGCCCGAAGGCCAGGGTCTGGCGACCGCGCGCCGCCATCACCTCGATCGGAAGGCAGCCTTCGAAATAGGGGGTATCCCGCTCCCAATCGCGAAACGGCACGGTTTCGGCGCCCAGCAGGGCGTCGATGAACGCTTCGTACTGGTCGCGGGTCAGGGGGCAGTTGATATAGTCGGATCCTTCGCCCTTGTCGTAGCGCGACTGGAACCAGGCCTTGTCGAAATCGATCGAATCGCGGTGAACGATCGGAGCGATGGCGTCGAAAAACGCCAAGCTGTCTTCACCCGTGATCGTCCGCAAGGCCTCCGCCAGAGGCGGAGAGGTCAGGGGGCCGGTGGCGATGATCGTCTGTTCCCAGTCGGACGGGGGAAGACCGGCTATTTCCTCCCGCTCTATGGTCAGATTGGGCAGGGCGGCCAGCGCCGTTTCGACCCCTTGGGCAAAGCCGTCCCGGTCCACCGCCAGCGCGCCGCCGGCGGGAACGCGATGGGCGTCGGCCGTGGCCAGGATCAGGGAACCGGCCCGGCGCATTTCCTCATGCAGCAGGCCGACCGCGTTATGGGCGCTGTCGTCGGAACGGAAGCTGTTGGAGCAGACCAGTTCGGCCAGATGGCTGGTGGCGTGGGCGGGGGTGGTGCGGTGCGGCCGCATTTCGTGCAGCACCACCGGCAGACCGGCACGCGCGATCTGCCAGGCCGCTTCGCAGCCGGCCAGACCACCGCCGATGACATGAAGGGGACGATTCATGCCCTCGACTTACCCCGGCCCGCGGACTCTGTCCAGTGGCTGCCGGTGCCGGCGAAAAGTGTCAGCCCTTGTTGGTGCTGCTGCTGGCCTGCAATTGGGCGATCCAGGCGGTCGAGGCCGGCGGCGCGGCGGCGGCCGGCTTGCCGAAGGGGTCGATCGGGGCGGCGCCCTTGGTGCCCCGGCCATTGTCGGGCTTGAGCGGGCCGAAAGCGTAATTGGCGAAGACCGATTCGGTGGCGTCGCCCTTGGGGGGATTGATCGAGTGGCTGTTGCCCTGGCGCATGGGCTGAAGCAGAATCTGCGGTGGTATCGACGGCACGGGATTCATGATCGTCTCCTGGTGGTTTGGCCATGAAGACGCAAGGCGCGTGCCAGGATTTTGCCATCAAATCCGGCGTTTTCGGCTGGATAGGTCGGAAAAATTTGCCGCCGTCGGCCGCACCGGGAGATTTTTTCCGCCCCGGATAATAAGATGTCCCGGGCGGAAAGCGGGGTGCCATGACCAAAAGATATTTCGTGGTCGGTGGGGAATACGCCGACACCACCTTCACCGAATTCGCGATCGGTCACGGCGAGGAACGGTTCGGGCCGTTCGATGAGCGCGCCGCCCATGAATGCTGGCGGGCGCTGACCGGCAAGACGGTGGACAACGCCATGGTCCGCTATTTCATCCGCGCCGAGGACAAAAGGGCCGGCGAGAACTGGTACGTCACCGGCGGCGAATATGCCGAAACCGATTTCATTCGCATGGCGCCCGGCCATCCGCTGGAGGTTTACGGGCCTTTCGACCACGAGTCTGCCATGGCCAAATGGCGGGAATTGGCGGCGCGGACGGTGGATTCGGCGCTGATCCGCTACGATCTGTGCACGAAAGAGGATATCGAGGAACGGCGACGGGCGGCCCAACCGTAACAGACCGCCCAGTCCGTATTCAGGCGGTGCGCTTGATGAGATGGAAGCCGAAATCGGTTTCGACCACGTCGCTGACCTCGCCGGGCTGAAGGGCGAAAGCGGCGACTTCGAAGGACGGCACCATCGCTCCCCGCGAAAATTCGCCGAGATCGCCGCCTTCCTTGCCGGACGGGCAATCGGAGCGATCGCGGGCCACATCGGCGAAGTCGGCGCCGGCGGCGATTTCATTTCTCATCGTTTCGATTTCGGTGCGCGCCTCTTCGGCGCTGCGGGTCGCGCTGGAGCGCATGGACCCCTTGTACATCAGCAGGATATGGGAGGCGCGGATAGAGGAGGGGGAGGGCATGGACAGGCTCCGGTAACGGGAAAAAGCGCACCATAGCCGCGCCGCGGCCGATTTTTCCACATGAAACTCAGGCCGGGATCGACAGCCGGCGTTCCAGAACGGGGGCCAGATAGCGGCCGGTATGGCTGTCGTGGCAGACGACCACCGCCTCGGGCGTGCCCGCCGCCACCACGCGGCCGCCGCCAGATCCCCCCTCCGGTCCGAGGTCGATCACCCAATCGGCGGTCTTGATGACTTCCAGATTGTGTTCGATGACCAGAACCGTGTTGCCGCTTTCGACCAGGGCCTGCAGGACCTCCAGCAATTTGCGGACATCTTCGAAATGCAGGCCGGTGGTGGGTTCGTCGAGGATGTACAGGGTGCGGCCGGTGGCCCGTCGCGACAATTCCTTGGCCAGCTTGACCCGCTGCGCCTCGCCGCCGGACAGGGTGGTGGCCTGCTGGCCGAGATGGATGTAGTCCAACCCCACCCGGCGCAAGGTCTCCATCTTGTCGCGGATGGCGGGAACCGCCTGAAAAAACAAGGCGGCTTCCTCGACCGTCATATCAAGAACGTCGGATATCGATTTGCCTTTAAATGTTATTTCCAGGGTTTCCCGGTTATAGCGCTTGCCCTTGCAAACGTCGCATTCGACATAGACATCCGGCAAAAAGTGCATTTCGATCTTGATTACGCCGTCGCCCTGGCAGGCTTCGCAGCGTCCGCCCTTGACGTTGAAGCTGAAGCGGCCGGCCTTGTAGCCGCGGGTCTTGGCTTCGGGCAATTCGGCGAACCATTCGCGGATGGGGGTGAAGGCGCCGGAATAGGTGGCGGGGTTGGAACGCGGGGTCCGCCCGATCGGCGACTGGTCGATATCGATGATCTTGTCCAGATGTTCGATGCCGTCGATGCGCTCGAACGGGGCCGGATGCTCGCGCGCGCCCATCAGCCGCCGGGCCAGGGCGCGGTACAGGGTCTCGATCACCAGGGTCGATTTGCCGCCGCCGGAAACGCCGGTGACGCAGGTGAAGGTTCCCAGCGGTACCTCGACATCGACGGATTGAAGGTTGTTGCCGCTGGCGCCCTTGATGGCCAGCCGGTTGCCGTTGCCCGGCCGCCGGGTTTCGGGAACCGGTACGAAGCGCCGGCCGGTCAGATATTGGCCGGTCAGGCTGTCGGGATGATGCATCACCTGCTCGGGCGTGCCTTCGGCGATGATTTCGCCGCCATGGATGCCGGCGCCCGGCCCCATATCCACCAGATAATCGGCGGCGCGGATGGCGTCTTCGTCATGTTCGACGACGATGACCGTATTACCGATGTCGCGCAGGCGCTTCAACGTCCCCAGCAGGCGGTCGTTGTCGCGCTGGTGCAGGCCGATGGATGGTTCGTCGAGAACGTACAGCACGCCGGTCAGGCCGCTGCCGATCTGGCTGGCCAGACGGATGCGTTGGCTTTCACCGCCCGACAGGGTGCCGGAATTGCGCGCCAGCGTCAGGTAATCGAGCCCGACATCGACAAGGAATCCCAGGCGGTCGTTGATTTCCCTTAAAATTCTCCGGGCGATGTCACGGTCCTTGGGACGAAGCGCGGGAGACAGGGTGTCGAACCAGTCGCGGGCCTCGGCGATGGACAGGGCGGTGATCGAGGAAATGTCCTGGCCGCGAATCTTGACCGCCAGGGCTTCCGGCTTCAGCCGCGCGCCATGGCAGGCTTCGCAGGGCTGGGTCGCCTGATAGCGCGACAGCTCCTCGCGCATCCAGGCCGAATCCGTATCGCGATAGCGTCGCTCCATATTGGCGATGACGCCCTCGAACGGCTTCTCGGTGTCGTAGGCGCGGCTTCCGTCCTCATAGCGGATGCGGATGGATTCGGCGCCGGAGCCATACAGAATGGCATCGCGCAGGGTGGTGGGCAGGCGCCGCCAGGGCGTGTAGATGTCGGCGCCGTAATGGCGGGCCAGACCTTCCAGGGTTTGAAGGTAATAATGGGACGAGGCGTTGGCCCAGGGCGCCACGGCGCCGTCGCGCAGGGACAGGTCGATATCGGGCACCACCAGGGCCGGATCGAAATACAGCTTGATCCCCAAACCATCGCAGACCGGGCAGGCGCCGAAGGGATTGTTGAAGGAGAACAGGCGGGGTTCGATTTCCTCGATGGTGAAGCCCGAGACCGGGCAGGCGAATTTGGACGAGAAAGTGGTCCGCTCGCCATTATCGGCGTTTTCGGCGAAACACAGGCCGTCGGCCAGGGACAGGGCGATTTCCAGGGAATCCGCCACCCGGTTGCCCAAACCGGGACGGACCACCAGGCGGTCGACCACCACCTCGATATCGTGCTTTTTCTTTTTGTCGAGCGGGGGGACCGCGTCGATCTCGTACAGGGTTCCGTCCACCTTGACGCGCTGGAACCCTTTTTTCTGCAGATCCTGGAGGTCCTTGCGATATTCGCCCTTGCGGCCGCGCACATAGGGCGCCAGCAGCAACAGGCGCGTTCCCTCGGCCATTTCCTCGATGCGGTCCACCATCTGGCTGACCGTCTGGCTTTCGATGGGCAGGCCGGTGGCGGGCGAATGGGGGATGCCGACCCGCGCCCATAACAGGCGCATGTAATCGTAGATCTCGGTCACCGTCCCTACGGTCGAGCGCGGATTGCGGGACGTGGTCTTTTGTTCGATGGAAATGGCCGGGGACAGCCCCTCGATGCTGTCCACATCGGGCTTTTGCATCAGCTCCAGAAACTGGCGGGCATAGGCCGACAGGGATTCGACGTAGCGCCGTTGGCCCTCGGCATAGATGGTGTCGAAGGCCAGCGACGATTTTCCCGATCCCGACAGGCCGGTGATGACCACCAGGCGGTCGCGCGGCAAATCGACATCGACAGTCTTGAGGTTGTGTTCGCGCGCCCCGCGCACGCGAATGAATCCGCTCATGTACCGTCCGTCCTGGGTCTGCCGCGTCAGCCGGCGGATGGTAGAGGGTTTGCCGCCCGTGATAAAGTGCCGCCTGCCCTCAAAGGGGCGGCCGCGCAAAGCGAAAGGGGGACGGGGTGCACAAGCCATTGGCTTTGCTGCGAAGCCGCAGGCTGGGGCCGCTTTTCGCCACCCAGTTCCTGGGGGCGGCCAACGACAATCTGTTCAAGAACGCGCTGATCGTCCTGGTGGTGTATCGGTTGGCCGGCGGCGGCATGGCGGCGCCCGTGGTCAGCACCTTGGCCGCGGCGTCGCTGGTTCTGCCCTTCGTCCTGTTTTCGGCCACCGCCGGCGAGGTGGCGGACCGTTACGACAAGGCCATGCTGATCCGGCGGATCAAGATCGCCGAAATCGTCATCGCCACCTTGGCCAGCGCGGCGTTCGTGACCGGACAGGTCTGGGCCTTGCTCAGCATCCTGTTCCTGCTGGGAACCCAGGCGACTTTTTTCGGGCCGCTGAAATACGCCATTCTGCCCGAGCATCTCGATACCGACGATCTGGTGACCGGCAATGGCGTGATCGAGGCCGGGACCTTCGTCGCCATTCTGCTGGGGACCATCGCCGGCGGCCTGTTGATCGGTCTGCCGGGCGGGACGGCCATCGTCTCGGCGGCGCTCGTTTTGCTGGCCGTCTTCGGTTATCTGGCCAGTCGCTTCATTCCCGCCACCGTGGCGGCGGCGCCGGGATTGCCGATCCGGCGCAACATGGCGGCGGCGCTCCGCGATTTGCTGGCGGCCGGTCGCGCCCGGCGCGACGTTCATCTGTCGATTCTGGCGATTTCCTGGTTCTGGCTGGTGGGCGCCGTTTATCTGGCGGAATTCGCCGCCATCGCCAAGGGGACGCTCCACGCCGACAACCGGGTCGTCACCTTGTTCCTGGCGCTGTTCTCCATCGGCGTCGGTCTGGGGTCCCTGGGCGCGGCGCGGCTGATGAAAGGCGAGATTTCTCCCCGGATTCTGCCGGCGGCGGCCCTGGGGATCGGCCTGTTCACCATCGATTTCGCCCTGGCGGTTCCAGGCGCCGCCCTGGCGGGACCGGGGCTGGGCGGCATTTCGGCTTTTCTCGCCCATTGGCAGGGGTGGCGGATCGTCGGCGATCTGTTGGGGGCGTCGATCTGCGGCGGTTTCTATACCGTTCCCCTGTACGCCATGATCCAGGCCCGCGCGCCCGAGGATATGCGGGCGCGGGCCATCGCCGCCAACAACGTCTACAACGCCGTGTTCATGGTCGCGGGGTCCGTCGCCACCATCGGCCTGTTGGCGGCCGGTCTGTCGCTGACCGGCGTGTTTGTGGCGTTGGGCGCCGCCACCATCGCCGTGGCCGGAATGGCGGTGCTGGCCTTTTTGTCCGTGCCGGTGGGCCGGCGGCTGCTGGCCGGGCTGCTGCGACTGGTGTACGGAATCCAGGTCAGGGGGGGTGAAAACCTGGTTGCCGTGGACGGGGGCGCGCTCATCGTCGCCAACCATGTCAGCCTGCTGGACGGGTTGTTGCTGGCGGCCTTCCTGCCGGGACGGCCCACCTATGTCGTCGATACGGAGGTGGCGGACTGGTGGTGGGTCGCCCCCTTTTTGCGTTTCGTCGATGTGTTGAGGGTCGATCCCACCAGCCCGATGGCGGTGCGCGCCATGGTCCGCCGGGTGGAAGAGGGGCGGAAGGTGGTGATTTTCCCCGAGGGGCGCATCACCGTGACCGGCGGCTTGATGAAGCTTTATAACGGTCCGGGGCTGATCCTGGACCGCACCGGGGCGCCCGTGGTGCCGGTGCATATCGCCGGAGCGGAGCGGACGCCGTTTTCCTATATGGGCGGGAAAATACGGCGCCGGCCATTTCCCGCCCTGACTCTGACCATCGGGCCGCCGCGGCGCCTGGAAGGATTGGGAATGGTGCGGGGGCGGCAAAGGCGCCAGGCCGCCGGGCGCTGGCTTTACGATCGCATGATCGATATGGCCATGGCCGCCGCCGACCTGGACCGGACCCTGCCCGACGCCCTGTGGGACGCGGCGGCGTGTCACGGCGCCGGTCGTCCCGTCCTGGAGGATATGGATCGCCGGCCCCTGTCCCTGCGCCAGATCCTGATCGCCGCCCTGGTGCTGGGGCGGCATCTGGCCCGGTCCACGGCGCCGGGAGAAAGCGTCGGCATCATGCTGCCCAATGCCGCCGGTACCGCCATCACCATGCTGGCCCTGCAAATGTTCGGGCGGGTTCCGGCTCTGCTGAACTATACGGCGGGCGTCTCCGCTTTGACCGCGTCGTGCCACACCGCCGGGATCAAAACCGTGCTGACTTCGGCGCGATTTATCGAAGCCGCCCGTCTGGAGCGGGTACGGGACGCGCTGAGCGAGACCGTGACCATTATCGATCTTCAGTCGCTCCGCCGCGATCTTGGCGTTTTCGACCGGATGCGGGGGCTGATCCGCTATCTGGCGGGACGACGGCGGTTCCGGCGTCGGCCCATGGCCGATCCGGACCGGCCGGCGGTGATCCTGTTCACGTCGGGATCGGAGGGGGTGCCCAAGGGCGTGGTCCTGTCCCATCGCAACGTGCTGGCCAATTGCCATCAGGTGGCTTCCATCGTCGACCTCACCGCCGCTGATACGGTGTTCGCGCCTTTGCCTCTGTTCCACGCCTTCGGTTTGCTGGGGGGGCTGTTGCTGCCCCTGCTATGGGGCGTCCGTTCGATTCTGTATCCCAACGCCCTGCATTACCGGCGGGTGCCCGAACAGGTCTATGGCTCGGGCGCCACCATTTTGTTCGCCACGGATACGTTTTTGGCGGGCTACGGGCGTTTCGCCCATCCGCTGGATTTCCGGTCGTTGCGTCATGTGTTCGCCGGCGGTGAACGGGTGCGCGACGAAACACGCCGCCTGTGGGGTGAGAAATTCGGCCTGCGTCTGCTGGAAGGCTACGGGGTGACGGAGGCGGCGCCGGTGGTGGCGGTCAACACCCCCCATTATTACAAAAGCGGAACCGTCGGACGGCTGCTGCCCGGCGTGGAGACGCGCCTGGAGACGGTGCCGGGCATCGATCAGGGCGGCCGGTTGTGGGTTCGGGGGCCCAATGTGATGCTGGGCTATCTTGACGCCGGCCGACCGGGCGACTGGACGGCGCCGGCCGAGGGCTGGTTCGATACCGGCGATATCGCCCGGCTGGACGAAGACGGGTTCGTCACCATCGTCGGGCGGGTCCGGCGCTTCGCCAAGATCGCCGGTGAAATGGTCAGTCTGGGCGCGGTGGAGGAAGCGGTGGCGGCCCGTTGGCCCGATGGGTTGCATGCGGTGGTGGCGGCGCCCGATCCCCGCAAAGGGGAAAGGCTGCTGCTGGCGACCACGGCGACGGGTATCGATCGGATCGGCCTGGCCGCCGCTCTTTCCGCGCGCGGCCTTCCCGATCTGGCCCGACCTCAAACCGTGTTGGCGCGTTCGTCCCTGCCGCTTCTGGCTACCGGCAAGGTCGATTACGTGGCGCTGGAGCGGGAGATATCGGCGCTTTTGGCGACGGAATCGGGGATGTGAGGGATTTTCCCGCCCCGTTGCATCCATTCCGCGCCCTGGAGGCCGGACTCGATTGAGCCCCAGACGGTGTGGCGACGATGAAGACGGCGACGCGCCTCAAATCTGAAACGTCTGGCTAACCCGATCTATTCACGGTTCCGGCGGGCGCTGGCTTGGTCTTTGATCCGCCTGGGCTTTTTGCGGCCTGGCCAATACCCCGGTATTGGCGGCGTCCGCGAAAAATCCCATCCAAATCAAATCCCTGCGCCATCACCTCGCGGCCCCATGAATAGATCGGGCTAAATCTTGGACGCGTCGCTCCGGCGAGCATTGAGCGAGCGGCAGAGGGAAAAACAAAACGGCTTGGAGTGTGATGCATATTTAGGGCATCACACTCCAAAGCGGAAACGGCCCCGAGTTTTTAAAATCAGCCGATCGAGTAGAGCGTTTCGGCGTCTTCGTCCCAGCCGTCCCACAGGAAATCTTCGTGGCGGCCATCGGCGATCAAACGTAGAGCGTAGCGTACCTGTTCTTCGTAGAACGCGCAGAAGGCTCCCTTGCGGTTCATGCCGCCGTTCATTTCGTGCGCTTCGGCGGGGCAGGGCGAGCCGCAGAAGTGACGAATGCCGCAGGTGGCGCAACCGGCGATATCCTCGACCTTGCGGCCGCTGACCAATTTGAACGGTGGGCTGGCCAGAACATCATCGATCGGGTTGCGGAAAAGATTGCCGCCGTTGAAGGCGGGCAGGCCGATGAATTCGCTGCACGGGAACAGGTCGCCGTTCGGCGCCAGGGCGAAGAAGCTCCGTCCGCCGCCGCAGGGCGAAATGTCGCACATCAGGCGCCGCGCCGTCGGGGCCATGATGGCGATGAGAATATTGGCGAAATTGGCCACCACCAGCTTGCGCCCCGTTTCGCGGTACAGCTCGTGCGTCCGTTCAAGGGCGGCGATGTAGGCCCCGGCCATCGCCTCGTCGCCGCCATTGATCCGACGGGCGCCCGGCAGTGTGCAGCGGGTGACGTTGAGCATGCAGGCGGGGACCCGGTGGGCATGGAGGAACGCCACCAGTTCGGTCAGATGGGGCAGGTTCTCGGTGGTCATCGTGCAGATGACGTTGTAGCCGGCATATCCGTCCAGTCGCTCCATGGCTCGCACCACATGGTCGTAAACGCCGGTGCCGTTCCAGCGGCGGCGCGTTCGATCGGCGATTTCCGCCTCCGGGCCGTCAAGGGAAAGGCCGATGCCGACGCCGTGCCCCGTGAGGAAACGCACCGCTTCGTCATCGAGCAGGGTGGCGTTGGTTTGCACCCCGAAGCGGAAGCGGTCGGCGAAGGCTTCGATGCCGGCGAAGACGACCCGACGATTGATGAGGGGTTCGGCGCCGTGAAAGATGACCTGGGGCAGGCGTCCTTCCGGCATGTGGCCGCGAAAGTAGGTGTGCAGGCGTTCAAGGGCGTCCAGCATGGCGGCCGCGGTCATATGCTCGCCGTTTCGCCGCATATCCTCTGGAATATAACAGTACGAACAGTTGAGGTTGCAGCGCTCGGTCGGATTGAAATAGACGGCGGACGGCCGCAGGTGAAAGCGCAGCATGTCCATTTCGCGGGCGAAGCCATCCGCCTGGACTCGATAAATGTCTCCCAGTTGGGCCACGGCGGTCGGGTCGGCCAGCCGGTCTTTGCGGACCAGGCCCCAAAAGGCCGTATCGGGTTCGACCAGAGCGACATGGGTGGCGTGGCCGATGTCGATGGTGTGGAACGGCGGAAGAGGACCAGCGGCGGAGCCCTCTTCCTTGGCGGCCGGTATCAGGCTCACCGTTTCACCCGCTTATCCATGAGGATGTAATGGGAAAGGCCGGTGCCTTCGGCATCACAGGTCTTGCGGACGGCGATGATCTCCGGCCGCGGTTGGGCCGGCTGGGGCTTGTCGAGGGCGGTCTGTTTCATGACATTGCTCCGATGTGTCGACACAAACAAAGGACGCCGGCAGGGCATATCGCCCGCCGGAACCCTTTCCATCGGATTCCGCCCTTCGTCGCGTGTGTTCAGCAGGTCTTCTGGCTCTCGGATCGTCCATCGGATTGCGCCTTCCCGAGGGGGTGTGCCCCCTCAGTGGCCGGCTTGTCGCCGTGCAGCCGACGTCCCCGATTACAGCGGCGGGACCGCCACGGAATTACACCGTGTTCCGGGATACTGAACGTTTTTGGGGATAAATGAATCGGCCGGTGCTGTCAACGGCGTCCCGGGGCACGGCGCGTCCACTCCGCGAGACATGGAGGCGCCGCCCCAAACCGGGTCAGAACGGGATTTCGTCGTCGAAATCGGCTGGCGCATCCCAGCCGCTGCCGCCGGAGGGGCCGCCTTCCGCCGGGCCGCCGCGACCGGCCGGAGCCCTGGACGGGGCGCCGCCGCCGTAACCGCCGCTTTCACCCGGCCCTTCGCCGCGGCCGCCGATCAGGGTCAATTCACCCTTGAACCGGCCGATGACCACTTCGGTCGAATATTTCTCGGCGCCGCTCTGGTCGGTCCATTTGCGGGTCTGCAGCGCGCCCTCCACATAGACCGAGCTGCCCTTCTTCAGATAGCGTTCGGCGATATCGGCCAGATTCGGGTTGAAGATCACCACCCGGTGCCACTCGGTTTTTTCCTTGCGCTCGCCGGTGTTGCGATCCTTCCAGTTTTCCGACGTGGCGATCGACAGGTTGACGATCTTGGAGCCGTCCTGGGAGGTCCTGACCTCGGGATCGCGGCCGAGATTGCCCAATAGAATGACCTTGTTGACGCTGCCCGCCATATTTGCCGTCTCCGCTCGCGTTTTCGAATGGGAACTTTATCGGAACGCCGGGGCGTCGCAAGAGTCTTTTGGGTGGGGGCAGGGTAATCGGGTTAAGACGAGTTGGAGCGGAGCGACTAGGCCGCTGAGGCCGCCGCAGCGTGCGGAGAGGCCCCAATGGGGCCTCGGAGCGCAAGCGAGGATAGCCCAGGGCGCGGACGCGCCCGCCCGGCGAGGGAAATATACATAAGGCAGGGGAAGCGGGTTCACCCGATTCCTCTGGGATGGGGGAACAGACCCCTTCCTTCCAGACCCGGGCCGTGATCCACTTGTCGTCCCCCGACGAGACGAGGAGGCGGGATGCGGCGCGCGGCGTGGCGACTGGCGGTGGCGGTTATCCTGCTCTGGGCGGGATGGGGCGGCGCGCGGGCGGCGGAGGCGCGATACTACCGGTTCGGGGTTCTGCCCCTGCAAAGCCCGACCATGCTGGCCAAAATGTTTCTGCCCCTGACCGACGCGTTGGCGCGGGGGCTCGATCATCCCGTCGAGTTCGTGACCGCGCCCAGTTTCGCCAGTTTCATGCGCCGGGTGCGGCGCGGCGAATACGACATCATCTATCTCAATCCGTTGCTTTACACCCGGGCCCGCAAGGCCGGATACCGTGTCATCGTCAAGGTCGCGGGCGAGCCGTTCACCGGCATCGTCGTGGTGCGGAAGGACAGCCGTATCCGCCATCTGGGCGGCAAGGGCCTGCCCAAGGGGCTGAAGATCGGCTTCCCCGATCCCAACGCCTATGCCGCCACGGTCATGGTCCGTCAGTACATGCGCTCGCTGGGCCTGTCGGTGAAGCGCGATTTCAAGGTCCGCTATTTCGGGTCGCAGGATTCGGCCCTGATGGCGGTCTATTACGGGCTGGTGGATATGGCCGGTACCTGGTTTCCCTCTTTGCGTTCGATGCCGGCCAAGGTGCGGCGCGATCTTCGGGTGGTCGCCGAAACGCCGCCGCAGCCGCAAATGCCCATTGCGGTTCGCAGCGACATGCCGCCCCGGGTGGCGGCCCGCTTGCGCCATCTGCTCACCCACCTGACCGACAGCGCCCAGGGACGGCGGGTGTTGGACCATCTCGGGTTCAAGCAGGGGTTCGTCGCCGCCACCAACCGGGAATATGACGGGGTCAAGCCGTGAGGTGCCGATGACGGATATGGTCTATCCCCTGCCGGCGGAACCGAAAGTCTCGTTTTTTCAAACCTTGCGGTTCCGGCTGATCGTCTCGGTGGCGCTGGTTCACGCCATCCTGATGGGGGCCTTCGTCTGGCTGGCCGTCACCAAGCAATCGGAGAACATTCGCACCGATTTGATCAATCGGGCGCATGCCTTGACCAGCCTGATGGCGGTGGCCAGCACCAATGCCCTGTTGTCCGAGAATCTGGGGTCCCTGGCCGAGATCACCGGGCGGGTGAAACGCCAGCCCGACGTGGTTTACGGCGCCATCGTCGATATACGCGGCGACGTGCTGGCCAGTACCGATCCCGCCCAGGTCGGCCATCATATCGATTTGGCGCGCCGATCCCGGCGCAGTCATGTTCTCGATCTGCGCGACACGGTGCGGGCGGCCGGCCAGCCGGTGGGAACGGTGCTGTTGGGCATGTCCACCCGCGCCCTGGACGCCCATATCGCCGAGACCCGGGACCAGGGCGTGGCCTTCATCCTGCTGGCCATCGTCGCCGGCAGTCTGGTCGCGGGAGCGCTGTCCTACGTGATCACCCGCAATCTCCACACCTTGATGGGGGCGGCGCGCGACATCGGCGGCGGCCATCTGGCGGCGCGGGTGAACATTCGGGCGCGCGACGAGGTGGGGTTGCTGGGCGGGGCCTTCAACGCCATGGCCGAATCCCTGGAGGCGACATCGGATCAGGCCCGTCGGGAACATGAAAAGCGCACCGACGCCGAACGGTTGGCCTGCGTCGGAGAATTGTCGGCCAGCATCGCCCATGAAATCCGCAATCCCCTGTCGGCCGTGATCAATTCCGTGAAGCTGCTGGGCCATCCGTCCCTGACGGCGGCGGATCGCACCCAGGCCATCGGTATTCTCAATACCGAAACCCAACGTCTGCAACGAATCCTGAACGATTTTCTCGATTTTTCCCGTATCCGGGAAACGCGGCCGGTCGCGGACGATATTTGCGCCCTGATCGACGAGGTCGCCCATCTGATCGGCGAGGACACCCAGGCGCGGGCGGTGCGGGTGCATGTCCAATCGGCGGACCGACCCTGCCGGACGCTCCACGATCCCGACCAGATGCGCCAGGTGATCTGGAATCTGATCCTGAATTCGGTGCAGGCGATGCCCGATGGCGGGGATGTCTATTGCCGGCTGGTGCGCGAGGGAGCGCTGGTGCGCGTCAGTATCGCCGATACCGGATGCGGCATACCCGATCATCTGCTGGAACGGATCGTCCGGCCGTTCGTGACCGGCCGCAAGCAAGGCACGGGGTTGGGTCTGTCCATCGTTCAGCGCATTCTGATGCAACACGGCACCCGGCTTGAGGTCATGAGCCATGTCGGCGCCGGCACCGAAGTCAGCTTTACCCTGGAGGCGGCGTAAGCGGTCATGGCCACGATTCTTGTCGTCGATGACGAATTTTCCATCCGCCGTACCCTGGCCATGCTGTTGTCCTCGGAGGGGCATGCCGTCATCGAGGCCGAGGGGGGGGAGGCCGCCAAGACGGCCCTGGAGCGCAATCCCGTCGATCTGATGGTGACCGATCTGCGCCTGGGAGAGGGCAACGGGATCGACCTGTTGTCCCATTTGCGGGCCATCGGCCATCCGGCCGAAAGCATCGTGATGACCGCCTTCGCCTCGATCGAGACCGCCGTCGAGGCCATGCGTCTGGGCGCCTACGATTACCTGACCAAGCCCATCAATCCCGATGAATTGCTGCTTCGGGTCAACAAGGTTCTGGAAAAGAAATCCTTGCGCGACGAGGTCACCCGCCTGCGCCAGGAATTGTCCGGCCGGTCCGCCCTGACCGACATCGTCGCCGCCAGCCCGGCCATGCGCCGGATTCTGGGGGTGGTCGAGCGCATCCGCAACCAGGATATTCCCGTTCTGGTGGGCGGTGAAACCGGCACCGGCAAGGAGGTGATCGCCCGGGCGGTTCATGGCGTCAGCGGGCGGGCGCGCGGCCCCTTCGTCGCCATCAATTGCTGCGCCCTGCCCGAAGAGCTTCTCGATTCCGAACTGTTCGGCCATGTCAAAGGGGCCTTTACCGGGGCCACCGCCAATATGCGCGGCCTGTTCCAACAGGCCCATGGCGGCACCCTGTTTCTGGACGAGATCGGCGATATCAGCCCCCGTCTCCAGGCCAAGCTTCTGCGGGTGCTTCAGGACAGCACGGTGCGGCCGGTCGGCGGTCAGGCCGAGATAAAGGTGGATGTGCGGGTGATCGCCGCCACCAATCGCGATCTGGAGGCGATGGTCGCCGAAAAGACCTTTCGCAGCGACCTCTGGTTCCGCCTCAACGTGTTGCCGATTCATATCCCGCCGTTGCGGGAGCGACGCGACGACATACCGTTTCTGATCGATCATTTCCTGGGACGGATGCGGGCGCGCTCGGGATGCGGTGATCTGTCGGTGACCTTGGCGGCTCGTCAAAAGCTGGTTCTGTACGATTGGCCGGGCAATGTGCGCCAGCTCGAAAACGTGCTCGAACGCAGCTTCGCCTTGTGCGGCGGATCGGTGCTGGATGCCGATTCCATCGCTCTGGGGGCTTTTCCCGCCGCCCGCGAGGATGAAACGGCGCTCAGCCTGACGGCGGTGGAGGCGCGACACATCCGCCGGGTGCTCGCCGCCAACGGGGGCAATCAGGTGGTCGCCGCCCGAATTCTGGGGATCAGTCGCTCAACGTTGCGGCGCAAACTTGACGAGTTGGACTGACCCATATCGATACAGAGCTGTTCCAAAATAGAACAGTTCGGTTGCGGCGCAACAAGGGACGAAACAGCTCGGATTTCGCAGTTTGCGGCGCTTCGGCGCAAATATCTCCTTATGGCATCGACGTTGCTATGTCGAAAGCAGGCGCCGTCGTCGGTCAGCATACAAGGAGATGCCGTATGGATCTGTTGCGGAAGATCCGGGAACTCGATCTGTTTCAGAGAACCCTCGACCCGGTAATCGCTCTTTCAATCATCGCCATGCTCGACGTTTTCCTGTTCCTGATCGTCGGCGCGTGGACCGTCGGCGGCGGTGAAACCATGATCGCCGGTCTGGTGGGAAAGTACGTCCTGGGGGCGCGCACCTTGGCCCGCATTCCGTTCTGGAGCCTGGTCTTCAAGCCGAGCTGGGCCTATTGGAAGATCTATATCAGCCTTGGCATGGGGTTCGGCGCTTTCGTCGGCGCGGTGCTCAGCCGCGAGTTCTATTGGCGGGTGCCGCGGCATCTGTCCGAATGGGTGATGATCACCATCGGCGGCCTGCTGATGGGCATCGGTATCCGCCTGTCTTTCGTGTGCAACGTCAGCACCTTCTTCGGCCTGACCCCCGAGATGAATCTGGGCGGTTATCTGGCGGTCAGCGGGATCATCGCCGGCGCCTGGGTCGGAACCCTGATCTACAAAAAAGTGATGGAGGCGTGACCGATGATTACGGTGACGGGGCAATGCGTTGCGGCCTTCATGTTCGGTTCGGTGGTGGGCCTGCTGGTGCAGCGGTCGCGTTGGTGCAACACGGCGGCGTTGCGCGACGCCATGCTGTTCAAGACCTTTCGCAACGCCAAGGCGCTGCTGGTGGCGATGATGATCCTGACGCTGGGCTTCACCGCCTTCATCAGCGTCGGCAACGGCAATCCCATGCGCTTCGACGTCGGCCTTAACCAGTTCGTCGGTCTGTTCCTGTTCGGCATCGGCATGGTGCTGGCGGGAGCCTGCACCGTGTCGTCGTGGGTCAAGACCGGCGAGGGCAATATCGGCGCCCTGTGGGCGCTGCTGTTCCTGATCATCGGCCTGTTCGTATCGTCGTTGCTGTGGTCCTACACCTACTGGCCGCCGGCCGGATCGACCATGACCGGCCAGCCCAATCTGGCCGGCCTGCAACTGGGTTTCGCCGACGCCCTGACGCTGCAACAGAAGACCGGCGTTCCGGCAATCGTGTTCGGCATCGTTCAATTCGCCGGCCTGTTGTTCCTGTATCGCGCCATCCTGAAGAAGGAAAAGGCGCGGGGCGGTTCGGATAAGCCAAGCGGCGGTTGCTGACCAACAAGGAGAATCGATCATGGGACTTTTCAGCAGAAAGAAAGCCGACGATGCGGCTGAGGCCGCGGCCGTCGAGACCGTCGCCATCGACGGGCAGACCTATACGCTCAGTCAAGTCGTGGACGTCCTGGGCGATTCCTGTCCGCGGCCCCAGCTCATGACCAAAAAGGCCCTGGGCAAGGCGGCGCCGGGCGACGTCATCGAAGTGAAGGTGGACAATCCCACCTCGATGGAAGCCATACCGCCGATGATGTCGGAACTGAACGCGACCCATCTGGGAACGCTGAAAGTCGATCGCTATTGGCGCGTCATCGTGCGGAAGAATTAGGAGGGGGCGATGTTCAGCGGCCGCAATCAGATGCTGGCGGTGGCGGTGATCGCCGCGTTGGCGACCATCGGGAGTTTCGTCTACCTGCTCGGCTGGCCCCCGGCCTATCTGCGCGAAAGCCGCAACGGCGTTCCCTATTTCACCCCGCCGGTGATCAATCCCGTGACCAATAAGCCGATGAGCGTCGATTCGCTGGTCCGAGACTATAAGGGCCAGGGCGCGGGTGGTGGCGGTCCGGCCGGTCTGGATTGAGATAGAAGCGCCTCAGAAACGAAAGGAAGCGCCATGCATCTTGATTTGCAAAGCTGGGCTCAGATCGTCATGTTTTTCGTGATGCTCTACCTGATGTACGTCGCTTTTACCAAGGATGTGTTCTGAGGGTCGCCGACGGCGTCCCCGTCCTGGAACGAACGATACCGAACGATCGGCCGGAGACCGATCGGAATGAAAGGTGGTTAGCATGAGTACAAGGCAGATCCTGCTGTTCTGTGCCGCGACCTTTTTCCTGACCCTGGGAGGGCTGACGCTGTTGTTTCAGGGCGCGGCGCTGACGCCCGAGGCTCTGGCCCAGGCCACCACGCCGCAATCGATGGAATCCTTCAAGTCCATCAATCTCGGCTCGCCCTACGGCTCGGTGTCGATGGCCGATCTGGTGGGCAATTACATCGAGCATCCGCCCAAGGCGGCCGCCGGTCCGGCGGCCCAGCCCACCCATATCGGCGGGTGCTGATGGTGCGGCCGCTGGTCGTCCTTGGCGCGGTTCTGGTGGCCCTGATCGCCGGCCGGCCCGCGATGGCCGGTATTTTTCCGGTGACGAGCCCGCATGATCCGCGGGTGGCCGGCGCCGTGATCGTCGATACCAGGGCCGTGTCCGTATGCGGCCGGCGTTCCCTGGCCGGAGCGCATTGCCTGTCGCCCGAGGATGTTCTGGGACCCCATGGCCGGCTGGCCGATTTCCGGGACATCCTGTGGGTGTTGGGCGCGGACGGGCTGTCGGGCAAGGGGACGGTCCTGGTCGCGGGGGACAGCCCCGACCGGCGCGACTTCGTTGCCGGCTTGCTGTATTTGGCCGGCCAGAAACAGGTCGCGGTCCTGACCCGGCCCTTGACCCCCCTGATCGCCGCGCGCGGGGTCAAGACGGCGCCGGGTACGCCCAAGGGCATGATCCGCAATCCCATCTTTGGCGCTTGGCCGCGTGCCGGCCTGGTGGTTCTGCGCACCGAGCTGGCCCATGCCATCGACGGCGCCCATCCGCCGATGCTGCTCGACGGTCGGACCCTGTCCGCTTATTGGGGACGGCGCATCCGCGCCTTGCGCGGTGGCCATATTCCCGGCGCCCAGCCCCTGCCCATGGATCGTCTGCGGTTGGCCATGGCCAAGGGAACGGTGGTGCGCCCCGGTGCCGCCGACATCGTCGCCTATGGCGCCGATCCCTATCGTTCGATCGCCTATTTCGCCTTGCTGCGTCTGGCGGGCATCAAGACCCGCGTCTACATGGCCGGCTGGCGGGATTGGGCTGCTCATACCGCCTTGCCGGTCGATGCCGAGACCTATCCCGATTACGAGGATGCGGACGTGGCGCCCGTGCCGGCTTTTCAAAACCTGGCCACCGGCGAGGCCATCGTGTTGATCGGAATCGGTCTGCTTCTGGCGGCGGCCGCGTTTCACCTGGGGAGAAGCCGAGCATGACGGACATTCTGTTCATCGTATCCCGTCCCCAATCGGGGGCGATTCTGGCGGCGCTGATGGGGGCCTGTCGCCGTCGCGGCAAAAGCTGGTCCTGCTTTTTCACCAGTCGCGGGGTCGAAATCCTGAGCGACGGCGCAGTGACCGACTTGCTGCCGCACGCCGATAAGGCGGTGGCCTGCGAATATTCGTGGGAACGGTTCAATGGGGCGCGGCCCTGTCCGACGGAATTGGGCAGTCAAACCGACAACAGCGCCCTGGCCGCGGTTTCGGCCCGAATCATCAGTCTGTGAGGGGAGGGCTGCGAAGATGAAGAAATCCATCGTGTTGCTGGGACGGGCGGACCATGCCGAAGCCATGCGGGTGGCGGCGGGCCTGACCATCTCCGGGCACAAGGTGCGGCTGGTGTTCATGACGGGGCCGGTGGAGGAGAGCACGGAAAACGAAAAGCAGGCGGAACTGCTGGAATTGTCGGAGATCGAACCCGAAACCACCGTCGCCGGGCAGGAAATCCCCCATCTCGATGTCGCCGCCTTGTCCATGGCCATGCTCGAAGCCGATGCGGTGATCTGCGTCTGAGCCGAAGGGAGGGAAGCAATGATTATTGCGGTGCTGGATACCGGCCTGTTCCCCGACCGGGAGACCATGGAGGACGCGCTGTCCGAGTTGGAGCCGTTTCACAACGTCTATCGATGTGCGGCGAACCGGACCGGTTTGTGCAACCACGATTGGGATCAGATATTGGATGAACTACTGGCGTCCGATCTGATCATTACGCTTTAACAGGGAGGAGGAAACGTCATGAAAAGACTAGCTTTCTATGCGGTCCCGTTGTTGTTCTCCGCCACCGCCTATGCGGCGCCGTCGGCACCGCCTCTGGTCAACCCCGGATGGGTGGCGGCCCATGCGTGCAAAGCCGGCGTGGTGATGCTCGATATCCGTAATCCCATCGGCGGGGGGGGCGATCTCACCGCCTATCTGAAGGGGCATGTGCCTTGCGCCGTCTATAGCAACTACGCCGAGAACGGCGTCTGGCGGGTCAAGGTCGATGGCGCCCCCGGTCTGGTTCCCACCGTCGCCCATCTCGAAAAGCTGGTAAGCGGTCTGGGGATCAGCAACGCCGATCATGTGGTGATCTATTCCGGCGGCACCAATTCCACCGATATGGGCAGCGCCACCCGGGTGTTCTGGACCCTGAAATATCTGGGCGATAACAACGTCTCGATCATGGATGGGGGCTACAAGGCCTATGTGGGCAACGGCAAAACGCCGGCGCATAAGGTCCAGAGCGGTTTCAACAAGCCGGTTCCGGCCAAGTTCGTCGCCCATGTGCAACCGCAATTGCTGGCCACCGAACAGGAGGTTCAGGCGGCATTGGGCAAGAAGGGCGTAACCCTGATCGACGACCGTCCGTCCGCGCAATATCTGGGCATTAACCGGCCTGCGGTGGATGTCCGCAACGGCACCATTCCCGGCGCCCGCAATCTGCCGCAGGAATGGGTGACCAAGAATGGCGGCGGCACGTTCCGCTCGGCCAAGGCGCTGACCTCGCTCTACAAGACGGCCAAAATCCCGACCAAGGGCGAGGTCATCACCTTCTGCAATACCGGACACTGGGCGTCGCTGGGCTGGTTCACCAGCTACGAATTGCTGGGCAACAAGAAGGCCAGGCTGTATGCAGGGTCCATGTCCCAATGGTCCCGTAATACCAAGCTGCCCGTCGAGCGGAAGGTCACCGATTAACCCTTTATCCAAGCATACGGCCGCGACGCCCGTTCTGGTCGTCGCGGCCGCTTTCCTGTTCGGCCTGCTGTCGGTCTCCGGCGCCATGGCGGCTGGCCAGCGCAGCCAGATCTTTGCCGTGGAACTGGCCAATATGGCCATCGACACCCGCGTCCTGGCCCATGGCGATTTGGCCCCGGTGGCGCGGGCCCGCCTGCGCGCCAAGCTGTCCAGCGACGTCGGCGTGATCGGTCTGCTGGCCCGCGCGCGTCTCCAGGAGCTGCGGCGGCGAAATCCCCGATTGCTGACGGAAATCGACCGCCTGCAAACCGCGTTTCGGCAAGGCGACCAAACGAAGATGGCGGCGCTCATCGACCGTCTCAGCCGGCGCTACCCCGTCGATACCACCGGCATATTGCCCCTGAACGAGGCGCCCGCCCGTTTGCAGGCGGGCCGCGCTCTTTATCAAAATCTGTGCATGGGCTGTCACGCCTATCCCGATCCCGCATCGCCCGCGCCCGCGCCCGATCTGTTCGCCATGGCCCGCTCCCTGCCTTCCGCCGATCTGGTGGCGCGCCTGATCGGCGGCGTTCGCGGCACGCCGGCGACCACCTTGGTCAATCCGTTGAGCAACCGGCAAATCGCCGATCTGGCGGCTTATCTGAAGGCGGAAAAATCGCCGAAGAACGTCAGGCGGTGATATCTTCCGCGCCGTTCATTCGGTTGTCGCTGCGGCTGTTATCTGGTAGTTTGCGGTGGTGTCGCAATGGGCCTTGCGCACATCCGGCGGCGTGCCGCCACAGCTTTCGTGCCCGTTGCCGGACGAGTGTTCTCCGCGCGGCGGGGTCACGGTAAATCCCTGATGAACGGAGGGGGAACCGACCATCGGGATTTTGCCCACCTGGCGATGACGGGCGCCCCCCTTCGTCTCCAATCTTTCCTTAATCTCCCCTCAATAACGGAACAACGCGTTGACGACTCCTTCAGCGGCGCCGCAATTCGACATCACGCCAGTTACCATTGAAGAGGAAATGAAGCGGTCCTACCTCGATTACGCCATGAGCGTGATCGTGTCCCGGGCGCTTCCCGATGTGCGCGACGGGCTCAAACCCGTGCATCGGCGCATCCTCTACGCGATGAAGGAAAGCGGCTTCGATTACAACAAGCCGTTCCGGAAATCGGCCCGCATCACCGGCGACGTCATGGGTAAATATCACCCCCATGGCGATGCCGCGATCTATGACGCCATGGTGCGCATGGCCCAGGATTTCTCCATGCGGCTGCCCCTGATCGACGGTCAGGGCAATTTCGGGTCGATGGACGGCGATCCGCCGGCGGCCATGCGTTACACCGAGGCGCGTCTGGCCCGGGCCGCCCATTTCCTGCTTGAGGATATCGACAAGGACACCGTCGATTTCCGCGCCAATTACGACGAATCGACCACCGAGCCGGTGGTGTTGCCGGCGCGTTTCCCCAATCTTCTGGTCAATGGCGCCGGTGGTATCGCCGTCGGCATGGCGACCAACATCCCGCCCCATAATCTGGGCGAGGTGATCGACGCCTGCTGCGCGGCCATCGACGATCCCGACATCACCGACGAGCGCCTGATGGACCTGGTGCCCGGTCCGGATTTTCCCACCGGCGGGATCATTCTCGGCCATTCGGGCATCCGATCTGCCTATCTGGAGGGGCGCGGCTCCATCGTCATTCGCGGACGGGTGCATATCGAGGAGATCCGCAAGGACCGCGACGCCATCGTCGTGACCGAAGTCCCCTATCAGGTCAACAAGGCGCGCATGCTGGAGCAGATCGCCGAACTGGTGCGCGACAAGCGGATCGAAGGGGTGGCGGAACTGCGCGACGAATCCGATCGCGACGGCGTGCGGGTGGTGATCGAGGTCAAGCGCGACGCCATCGCCGACGTGGTCCTGAACCAGCTTTACCGCTTCACCCCCTTGCAGACCACGTTCGGCGTCAATGCCCTGGCCCTGAATGGCGGGCGGCCGGAAAAGATGTCGCTGCGCCAGATCATCATGGCCTTCCTCGCCTTTCGCGAGGAAGTCATTACGCGGCGGTCGATCTACGAATTGGACAAGGCGCGGGAACGGGCCCATGTCCTGGCCGGTCTGGCCATCGCCGTGGCCAATATCGACGCGGTGATCCAACTGATCCGCGCCGCTCCCGATGCCGCGACCGCGCGGGAACAGTTGATGGCCAAGCCCTGGCCGGTGGGCGATGTCGAAGCGCTGATCCGCCTGATCGACGAACCGGGCATGCTGGCCGACGACGGTCTTTATCGCCTATCGGAGGCTCAGGCCAAGGCGATCCTGGAATTGCGCCTGCAGCGCCTGACCGGTCTGGAACGCGAGAAGATCGGCCAGGAACTGACGGAATTGGGTCGGCAGATCGGCGATCTGCTGGCGATCCTGTCCTCGCGCTCCCGTCTGTTGGAGGTCATGCGCGACGAATTGCTGGATATGCGTCAGCAATTCGCCACGCCCCGGCGCACCACCATTGAGGAAAGCGAATTCGAGGCCGATATCGAGGACCTGATCGCCCGCGAAGACATGGTGGTGACCGTCACCAACACCGGCTACATCAAGCGGGTGCCGCTTTCCACCTATCGCGCCCAGCGCCGCGGCGGGAAGGGGCGGTCGGGCATGGCGATCAAGGAAGAGGATTTCGTCACCGAGCTGTTCGTCGCCAATACCCATACGCCGGTGCTGTTCTTCTCCTCGACCGGCATCGCCTACAGGATGAAGGTCTATCGCCTGCCGCTGGGAACGCCCCAGGCGCGGGGCAAGGCCATGGTCAATCTGCTGCCGATCGCCGAGGGAGAGACCATCTCCACCATCATGCCGATGCCCGAGGATGAGGAAAGCTGGGGCGATCTCCACGTCGTGTTCGCCACCGCCGGCGGCGACGTGCGGCGCAACCTGCTGTCGGATTTCGTCGGCATCCGGGCCAACGGCAAGATCGCCATGAAGCTGGGCGACAGCGATCGCCTGATCGGCGTGTCGCCGTGCAGCGAGGACAAGGACGTCCTGCTGGCGACCCGCAAGGGCAAGGCCATCCGCTTCCCCGCGACCGATGTGCGCGTGTTCAAGGGGCGCGATTCGACTGGGGTTCGCGGCATCCGCCTGGACAAGGACGACGAGGTCATCGGCATGTCGATCCTGCACCATGTGAAATTCGATGGCGAGGAACGGGATGCCTTCCTGCGCGGCGAATTGTCGGCCGAACGGTCCGAGGCGATGGCCGCCGAACAGGAATTCATCCTGACCGTCACCGAAAACGGGTTCGGCAAGCGGACCTCGGCCTATGAATACCGGATCACCGGCCGCGGCGGGCAGGGCATCGCCAATATCGACATGACCGAGAAGACCGGCGCGGTCATGGCGTCCTTCCCCATCGGCCATGATGACGAGATCATGCTGGTGACCGACGGCGGCAAGCTGATCCGCATGGCCGTCGATGACATCCGTATCGTCGGCCGCCGCACCCAGGGGGTCACGCTGCTGCGCACCTCCGACGGCGAGCGGGTGGTTTCGGCGGCGCGCCTCGGCGATATCAGCGGCTCCGACGACGAGGATGGCATCGACGAGGATGGCGAGCCGGCCGGCGAAATGCCGCCAGGGGAGGGGCTGGATGGCTGAACGGATCGCCCTTTACCCCGGAACCTTCGACCCCATCACCAACGGCCATCTCGACATCATCGCCCGCGCCGCCCGGGTGGTCGATCGTCTGGTGGTGGCGGTGGCGTTGAATGCCGGCAAGAATCCCCTGTTCGATGTGGACGAGCGTCTGGCCCTGGTGAGCGAGGAGGTCGGCGATCTGGTTCTCGGCCAGGGAACGCGTATCGAGGTTCAGGCCTTCGACACCCTGCTGGTCGATTTCGCCCGGGCCTCCGGCGCGACGGTGATCGTTCGGGGCTTGAGGGCGGTTTCCGATTTCGAGTACGAATTCCAGATGGCCGGGATGAACGCGCGTCTGGCGCCGGACATCGAAACCCTGTTTCTGATGGCTTCGGAACGCTGCCAGTTCATTTCATCGCGTTTCGTCAAGGAAATCGGCCGGCTGGGCGGGGATATTTCGTCCTTTGTGAGTCCGCGGGTGATGGCCGCGTTGGATAATAAATTCCGGAATCCGGTCCACGGATGACGGCGGCGAATCGAGGGTAGGGTATGGACGCTGAAAATACCTTGTACATGGATTTGAAGGATGGGCGCGTGGTTATCGTCATGCGTCCCGATCTGGCGCCCGCCCATGTGGCGCGAATCAAGGAATTGACCCGGGACGGCTTTTATGATGGTACGCCGTTCCACCGCGTCATTCCCGGGTTCATGGCCCAGGGGGGCGACCCGACCGGCACCGGGATGGGCGGCTCCGGCCAGGATCTGAAGGCCGAATTCTCCAAGGAGAAGCATGTGCGGGGAACCTGCTCCATGGCCCGGGCATCCAGTCCCGATTCCGCCGACAGCCAGTTTTTCATCATGTTCGAGCCGTCGTCGCACCTGGATGGCAAATATACCATCTGGGGGCAGGTTGAATCGGGGATGGAATTCGTCGATTCCATCAAAAAGGGCGCGTCTTCGCGCAACGGAATCGTCGAGGAACCCGACGTGATCGTTGCCATGCGCGTGGCCGCCGACGTCGAGGAATGATCATGTCCGTAAGGTCGCGGAAAACATCGTGGATTTTCGGTGCGCTGGCCGTTGCCGTGTTGACCGTGTTGGCGGTTCGTCCGGCGATGGCTTTCGATCCGCAGAACACTCTGTTCATGGATTTGCCGTTCGGTCGGGTGGTGATCGCCATGCGCCCCGATCTGGCGCCAGTCACCGTGGCTCGCATCAAGCAGTTGGTGCGTGAGAAATTCTATGACGGCACGCCGTTCTTTCGAGTGATCAAGGGTTTCATGGCACAGGGGGGCGACCCCACTGGTACCGGTACCGGCGGATCGGGCAAGACCTTGCCGGCGGAATTTTCGGGTGGGCATTTCACCCGCGGCGTGGTGGGCATGGCCCGGACGCCGGTGGATATCAACAGCGCCGATTCCCAGTTTTTCATCATGCTGGGCTCGGCCCCCAGCCTGGATGGCCAGTACACCATTTGGGGCAAGGTCATCAAAGGCATGAAATATGTCGACCAGATCGCCACCGGCGATCCCGACAATAACGGCATGGTGGATGATCCAACCCGCATCATCCGCATGCGCGTCGCCGCCGATGTCATGAAGAAGCAGCGGAAATAACAGGACGGACAGGGCGCGCGAGGGTCGAGCGACATCTTCGATTGACCGGCGCCCGGCACCTTTCTATGGTGTGCGCCCTGCCTGGAGCGAGCTCGGTATCGGATCGCTCTCCGCCATATTGTGCAGGGACGGTTCAGTCTGATCTGATCCGCCTCCAAGGGGTGCCCGTAGCTCAGTTGGTAGAGCACGTGACTTTTAATCATGGGGTCCCGGGTTCGAGTCCCGGCGGGCACACCAAGCTTTTCGCGTAAATCCCCCAGACACATTCAGTGCGAGAACGGTCGTCCTCAGGTTCAGGGCGAGCTGGACCCGAATCATGGCGTATCCGCGTCGAATTTCAGCTCCGTGACAATAATGAAACAAAACGATCACATTTAAATAAAGTGGTCTGTGGGATCTGTGCGCTATACATACGCAGTGTCGTTCACTGAGTGCGCATCTACAGAATGTAATACAAATAAAAATCAGACAATAATCGGCGATATAATTATATCAATTATGATTTATCGCAGTCATTGTCAGATGAATGCCGCGTGAGTTTTTGGACATTGTATTCCCGTGCTGCCAGATGTAAGGGGGACGTAATGTCGAGCCTGCCTGGGCGTCTCCGCAACGCCGTGAAACGCGTCTCTTTCTCGCGCCTCAGTATGGGCGCCAAAGTCATTTCCGTCGTCGCCGTCATGGCCACTTTCGCCGTGGGGGCCACCACGTTCGCCACCATCGGCATGGGCAAGCTCGATCACACCTATGGCCAGTTGCTGGCCGGCCCGGTGAAAGGGCTGGCCGCGGTGGAAGCGGTCCGGTCCGACGTCTACCGCCTGGGCCAGGCTTTGCTTTTGTTGACCACCCAGACGTCGCAGGCCAGCAATCAAGGCGCCATGAACCGGATCGTCCGATCACGCCAGGATTTCCTCGTTCATCTCAACGAGGCGATGGGAATGCTGCCCGATCGCATCGACGATCTCTCAAAAGTCAGCGATATCTGGCAGACTGCCATCGACGGGCCTTGTGACGAGGTTATCGTCGGCGGCCAGTCGGCCAATCCCGCGATCAAGGCCCACGCCGTCCAGATCATGAGCGCGAGTTGCTCCCCGGCCTTGAACCGGATGGCCCGAAACCTGGCCGCCATCGCCGGGGCCGTCACCACCCATATGCTGACGGCCGATACCCACGCCCGGGCGATCACCCATGCCACCGTCATCAAGACCTTCGCTTTGGTCGGAGGCGGGCTGCTCGTGACCCTGATCGCCGCCTTTCTTCTGGTGCGCTTCAGCGTCAGCAGGCCATTGATGGTTTTGGGCGAGGCGATGAGGCGTTTGGCCGACCGCGATCTATCGGTCGACGTTCCCAACCGCGGCCGGGCCGACGAAATTGGCCACATCGCCCGCATTGTCGCCATTTTCAAGGACAATGCCCTTGCCCAGCGCGACCTTGAGGAGCGTGAACGCAATGAAATCGCCGCCCGGGAGCAGCGGGCCAGAGCCATCGAATCCCTGACCACATCCTTCGATACCAAGATCGGCAGCATCCTGGAAACGGTGTCGGGTGCCGGAACCGCCCTGGAGGCTACGGCTCAATCCATGTCCGACAGTGCCGATCAAACCAACACCAGGGCGGTCGCCGTGGCCGCCGCCACCGAACAGGCCGGCGCCAGCGTCGAGACGGCGGCAGCGGCGGCCGAGGAACTGGCCGCCTCCATCAAGGAAATCGGCCGGCAGGTGGCGCATTCCTCGCGCATCTCCGCCAGCGCCTCGGAAGAGGCGGGACGTACCAACGCCACCGTCCGCGGTCTGGTCGACACGTCGGTCAAAATCGGCGAAGTGGTCGATCTCATCAACGATATTGCCAACCAGACCAATCTGTTGGCGCTGAACGCCACCATCGAGGCCGCCAGGGCCGGCGATGCCGGTAAGGGATTCGCGGTTGTCGCCGGTGAAGTCAAAAATCTTGCCAGCCAGACCGCGCGGGCCACCGAGGAAATCGGTAACCAGATCGGCGCGGTTCAGGAGGCCACCGGCGGCGCGGTGGACGCCATCCAGGCCATCGTTCAGCGCATCGATGAAATCAATAATATCGCTGCCGCCATCTCGGCGGCGGTGGAGCAGCAATCGGCCGCCACTCAGGAAATCGCCCGCAACGTCCAGGAAACGGCGTCGGGCACCCAACAGGTGATGGAAAACATCAGTGGCGTCAGAGAGGCCGCGGCGACCACCGGAACCGCGTCCCGCCAGGTGCTTTCCTCCGCCCAGTCCCTGGCCGAGGAGGCGGACATGCTGAAACGGGTGGTGGGTGACTTCCTTCAGGGCGTAAGGAGCTTGTAATGCCAAATCCCGATGAGGGTGACTCATGGGGATAAGGTCCAAGCCCGCGCGACGCCTGAGCGACGGTATAAGCGGCCCGTTCGATCAGGCCAGAACGATCTGGTCCGCCTGCCAGCGCCGGACAAGCGGGTTGTGAAGGTTGGACCAGGCTTCGAAACGCCGTCTGGCGTCACAGGCGGCGGCCTTGCGATCGATCCGGCCGATATAGGTGACCGACATGTCGCCTTCACCATCATCGGCGCGACGGCCATCGGTGGTGAACGTGAAGCGCAGGGGCGAGCGGGGGGCGATCAGGGCGGTGAGCATCAGTAGGTCCTCAGCAAACCGACGAGGCGCCCTTGGACCTGAACCCGATCCGGCGGGAAAATGCGCGTCTCGTATTTCTTGTTGGCCGCCTCGAGGGCGATGGAGGCCCCTTTGCGCCGCAGGCGCTTGAGGGTCACCTCGTTATTGTCGACCAGGGCGACGACGATGGTCCCGGCCTCGGCCGTGGTGCAGCGGCGAATGAGAACGGTGTCGCCATCGAAGATGCCGGCGTCGATCATCGAATCGCCTTCCACCGTCAGGGCGTAATGCTCGCCGCTTCCCAGCATCGCGGCGGGGATTTCGACGGTGTCGTCATGGTCGCGCAAGGCCTCGATCGGCGTGCCGGCGGCGATCTTGCCATAGAGGGGCAGGGTGACGGCCTCGGCGGCGGCTGCGACGGGGACGGCGCCGGCCAAAGCGTTCTGGGCGAAGTTGCCGTGTATCACCGTGGGCGAAAAACGGGGTTGGACCTGTGCGGGAACGTCGGCGGAGTTTTCCGGCAGACGCAGAACCTCCAGCGCCCGGGCCCGGTGGGCGAGGCGACGAATGAAGCCCCGTTCCTCAAGCCCGGTGATCAGTCGATGAATGCCGGATTTCGATTTGAGATCGAGCGCATCCTTCATTTCGTCGAAGGACGGAGAAACGCCGGTGGCTCGAAGACGTTGATCGATGAATATCAGCAATTCGTACTGTTTGCGCGTCAGCATGACAGCACCACCCCCCGACAACGAGCGAATGGAACAAACCAAAAACATTGAATGATGTTCTATTCTCGTTCTTATCCGGGGTCAAGGAGTTTGTTCGTGCCCCCCGCCATGGCGACTTTTGGGTCGGGCTCTCAGCTTATGCCCATGAAGGCGGTAATAATATGTATCCCGGATATGCTGGCGCGAATTACTATTGCAAAAATGGCTAAAATTGAAAGCAAGAAAATAAAAAATCCCGCTCGATTTTCTATGAAAAAGTGAACAAGTGATAAGTGCAGCCTTTCGATTTTGCTGTGATTTCCATAAAGGGCTTTGTCGAGCCTTGTTTTTTGATCCTTGATGTTTTCCGTTAGCGGTTGATTCATCGTTCGGGCGTGGTTTTCGCGCCAAGACGCCAAGATTCGTATGGCATGCTCCTGCGTTCGGGGCGGAGGCAGATCGAGGCCGGCTTTGGCCGCCGTTTTCGCGTGGCGTTCCAGGAACTCGTAGGCGAAGTTCAGGTGGGCGCGACCGGCGGGACTGAGCGGCGCATAGGCGCAAACCGGGAGATGCGCGCTGGCGGCTTCGATCACATTGTTATCGCGGGGAATTTCGGTGTGATACACGGTTCCGCCCAAACGGCTGCGGATCAGGGCGTTGATTTTGCGGTTGGTTTTTTTCCGGTCGTTGATGGTGAACAGGACGCCCTGGAGCAGCAGGCATTTATTCAATCCCTCCTGCACATATTTGATGGAGGGCAGTGTGCGCATCAGCCCGTCATTGGCGTAGGGGGTCGCCGTTACCGGAATGATCACCGCGTCGGCGGCGGCCAGGGCATTGATGGGGAGGATGCCGAGCGCCGGAGGGCAGTCGACGATCACATAGTCGCAATTAAGATCATGGCCGGAGAGGATATTGACCAAGGTCCGCTGGGAATCCTTGATTTCCGACAGCTTGATCTCGATTCCGGCCAGATTGTAGGTGGACGGAAGAATGTGCACATTGTCGAAAGCCGTCGGGACAACGATATCGTTGATTTCCGCGTCGCCAATGAAGGCGTCATAAATTCCTTTGCGGATTTCAGGGTCGACGCCCAAACTTTTGGTAGAATCGCCCTGGGAATCAAGGTCGATGAGAGCGACCGATTTTCCCGCCGCAGCCAAGCATACCGCCAGATTCGTGCTGGTGGTTGTCTTGGAAATCCCACCCTTTTGGTTGAATATGGCAACGATATACGGTTTCATCCCGCCCCGCATCCCCGACGGCTGACGCCACGCCAAACCGGAACGGTCCCGATCCGCGCGATGTCGGATGGACAGTGTCCTGGCGCCCCTACCGCCGGGCGATCGTGAACAGGGCACGGCGTCCGGCGTAAATCCCGCTGACAGGGTAAGCATGCGCCGGGTGGGACGCAACCCAGGACTGCCCCTGACAAGGGTATGGATCTTTGGTCATAATACCGTCGCTCAGAGCCCGCCCCGAAAATCGGCAGGGTGAGCCGAAAATGGCGGTTTTCGAGACCCGCAGCGGAGCGTACTTCATGTACGTGAGCAGCGGATGCGCAGAAAACCGCCATTTGCAGGCCGCCCTGGCGATTTTCGGGGCGGGCTCTCAGGCGCCGCGCGGGATTTGGTATTACGGGTCAGAGCTTGTAAATCAATCGAACTTGCAAAAGAACGCCCATTGGAAACGCTGACGTTTTTCCGTCGATTTCACGCCGGATGGGCATTCTTTCACAAACTCTCAGTCGTCCAATTCGACCCAGATGGGGGTGTGGTCGCTGGCTTTCTCGGCGCCGCGCGGTCCCTTGTCGATATCGCAGGCGCGCAGGCGGTCGGCCGCTTGCGGCGATAACAACAGATGGTCGATGCGCAGGCCCAGATCGCGCGGCCAGGCACCCGCCTGATAATCCCAGAAGGTGTAGGCTCGCTCGCGGTCGGGGTGGAGGGCGCGAAAAGCCTCGGTATAGCCGAGATGGAGGAGGTGACGGAAACGGGCGCGGCTTTCCGGCCGACACAGGGCATCCGCCTGCCACCCTTTGGGATCGTAGACGTCGGCATCGGTGGGGCAGACATTGTAATCGCCGCCCAGCACCAGCGCGGTTTCCTGGGCCAGCAGCGTCGCCGCATGGCCGATCAGGCGATCCATCCAGGCCAGCTTGTAATCGTATTTCTCCCCCGGCGCCGGGTTGCCGTTGGGCAGATAGAGGGAGGCGACCCGAACCGGTCGTCCGCCGTCGCCCTGGATGTCGGCTTCGATATAGCGGGCCTGGGGATCGTCGTCATCGCCCGGCAGGCCCCGGCGGCGAACGGCCAGGGGGCGGCGCGACAGGATGGCGACGCCGTTATACGTCTTCTGCCCGTGCGTTTCCGCCCGGTATCCGGCCGCCTCGATTTCCATGCGCGGAAAGGAGTCGTCGGTGCATTTGATTTCCTGAAGCAGCACCACGTCGGGAGCGGCTTCGCCCAGCCATGCCAACAGGTTGGGAAGCCGGGCCTTGACCGAATTCACGTTCCAGGTGGCGATGCGGATCGTCATGGCGATCCGCCGTCGCGCGGGTGCCCTGTTCGGGGGCTCACACAGAGAAGCTGCTGCCGCAGCCGCAGGTCGAGGATGCGTTGGGATTGCGGATCTGGAAGGACGCGCCGATCAGGTCCTGGACGAAATCCACCACCGATCCCTGCAGCAATTCCAGGGAGCTTTCGTCTGTCACCAGGCTGACGCCATACTCGGTGAACACCTGATCGCCATCGGTCACGTTGTCGTCCAGCGTGATGCCGTATTGAAAACCGGAGCAACCGCCGCCCGACACGGTGACGCGGAGCATCAGGTTGGGCTTGCCTTCCATATCGATGAGCTGAAGCACGCGTTTCGCGGCGCTCTCGGTCAGGGCAACCCGCGGAGTGGTATCGAGAGCCGTCTCGGCCATGGGGGAGTCCTCGTCAAAAACTGGGGCCGGTCGATGCCGGCGCATGATGATTGCCGGAAAGGTATCATCGGCGCCGTACGGTGGAAAGGGCGCCGCGCCCGCCAATCCCGTACAAATTGGTGATAAACGGGCCGTCCTGCAAGTGGTCCGGCGGGACCGGTGCGGTTGCGTTCGTCGAAAGGGCTCTGTACGCTCCCGCATCATGACCGCCAGTCCTTTTGTGCGTTCGCATGCCCTTGCCCCCTATGCCAGCCGGCCGGAGGAGTCCAGGGGCCGCCTTCACGACGAGCAGGAAAGCCGTACCCGCACGGCGTTTCAGCGCGACCGCGATCGCATCATCCATTCGGCGGCTTTCCGGCGCCTGCAATACAAGACCCAGGTCTTCGTCTATCATGAAGGCGACAATTTCCGCACGCGGCTGACCCATTCCCTGGAAGTGGCGCAGATCGCCCGCTCCATCAGCCGGGTACTGGGGCTGGACGAGGATTTGGCCGAGGCCCTGGCCCTGGCCCACGATCTTGGCCATACGCCCTTCGGCCATGCCGGCGAGGACGCCTTGCAGGACGTGCTGGCCGATCACGGCGGTTTCGATCACAACGCCCAATCCCTGCGCGTGGTGACCCGCCTGGAAAAGCGCTATCCGCGTTTCGACGGTCTCAATCTGACCTGGGAGACCCTGGAAGGATTGGTCAAGCATAACGGGCCGTTGACGGGGCCTTTGGTCGGGGCGGGCCGTCCCACCCGCATTCCCGGCGCCATCACCGATTACGTCGCCCGCCACGATCTCGAGATCGCCACCTTCGCCGGGCCGGAGGCGCAGGTCGCGGCTCTGTCCGACGATATCGCCTACAACAACCACGATATCGACGACGGATTGCGCGCCGGACTGTTTTCCATCGACGATCTCAAGGACGTGCCGCTGGTGGGGCCGGTGTTCGCCGCCGTGGCCCGGGATTTCGCCGATCATGACGAATCGGTCCGTATCCACGAGGCGGTTCGGCAATTGATCGGGGTGATGATCGTCGATCTGATCGAGGAAACCAGGCGGCGCGTCGCCCGCCTCAAGCCCGACAGCGCCGCCGCGGTTCGGGCTCTGGGGCAGCCGCTGGTGGGATTTTCCGAGGAAATGCGGCAAAACGACACGGCGCTGAAGCGTTTCCTGTTCGCCAACATGTACCGTCATTTCACCGTCAACCGCATGACCAGCAAGGGGCGGCGCGTGGTCAAGGACCTGTTCCGGTTGCTGCATGCCGAACCGGAATGTTTGCCGCCGGAATGGCGACGCTTGACCGATGGGCCGCAGACCGCGAAAACGGCGCGGGTGGTGGCGGATTACATTGCCGCCATGACGGATCGTCTGGCGCTGGATGAACATCGCCGGCTGTTTGATATGCAGGAAAAACCGTAGCTGCTGGCACGGTGGGGCAAAGCAATAATGAATATTTTCAAATCGTTTCGCGACGATATTCTTGTGATGATCGAGCAATTGGCGGCGCAGGGCAAGGTGCCGTCCGGGCTTGATACCGCCCGGGTCGCGGCGGAGCCGCCACGTGATCCCAGCCATGGCGACGTCGCCACCAATGCCGCCATGGTGCTGGCCAAGCCGGCCGGCATGGCGCCGCGCGCTCTGGCCGAAATACTGACCGAGGCGCTCGCCGCCCATCCTCTGGTCGCCGCGGCCGAGATCGCCGGCCCGGGATTCATCAATCTGCGTCTGAAGGATGCGGTCTGGTATCAGCAGCTGGCCGGCGTTTTGCGGACGGGGACGGCTTATGGGGAGTCGGACCTGGGGGGGGGCCGGGCGGTCAACGTCGAATACGTTTCGGCCAACCCCACCGGCCCCATGCATATCGGTCACGCGCGCGGCGCCGTGTTCGGCGACGCCCTGGCGTCGCTGCTGGCCAAGGCCGGGTTCGCGGTGACCCGGGAATATTACGTCAATGATGCCGGCGCCCAGGTCGATGTCCTGGCCCGGTCCGCCCATCTGCGCTATCGCGAGGCGTTGGGCGAGGCGATCGACGCCATTCCCGAAGGCCTGTATCCCGGCGAGTATCTGAAGCCGCTGGGCGAGGCTCTGGCAGCCCGGCACGGCGACAAGTGGCGTTCGGCGCCGGAAACGGAATGGCTGGCGCCGATCCGGGCCGCGGCCATCGAGGCGATGATGGCGATGATCCGCGAGGATTTGGACGCCCTGGGCGTGCGCCACGACGTTTTCACCTCGGAACGCGCTCTGGTCGAAACCGGCAAGGTGGACGCGGCCCTGTCCACGCTGACCGCCGATGGACTGATTTACGAAGGCATTCCCGACGCGCCCAAGGGCAAACAGCCCGACGATTGGGAGCCCCGGCCGCAAATCCTGTTCCGGGCCACGCAATTCGGCGACGATGTGGACCGTCCGCTGAAGAAGTCGGACGGCTCCTGGACCTATTTCGCTTCGGATATCGCCTATCACTTCGACAAATTTCGCCGCGGTTTCGGCGACATGATCGATGTGTGGGGCGCCGACCATGGCGGTTATGTCAAGCGGATGCAGGCCGCCGTCAAGGCGATCACCGGCAGCCGGGGCGCGCTGGATGTCAAATTGTGCCAAATGGTCAATCTGTTGAAGGGCGGTCAGCCTTACCGCATGAGCAAGCGCGCCGGGACCTTCGTCACCTTGCGCGATCTGGTCGATGCGGTGGGCAAGGACGTGGTCCGCTTCATCATGCTGACCCGCAAGAACGACGCCCATCTCGATTTCGATCTGGACAAGGTTCTGGAGCAGTCGCGCGACAATCCCGTGTTCTATGTCCAATACGCCCATGCCCGCGCCCATTCGGTGCTGCGGCATGCGGCGGAGTTGTGGCCGGATACCGATATATCGGCCGATGCCCTGGCGGCCGGGCCGCTGCATCGCTTGACCGACCCGGCCGAGCTTGCTTTGATCGGTATCCTGGCGGGCTGGCCGCGTCTGGTGGAAAGCGCCGCCGAGGCGCACGAGCCCCATCGTGTCGCCTTCTATCTCTCCGATCTGGCGGCGGCCTTCCACGGCCTGTGGAACAAGGGCAGGGACGAGACCAGTCTCCGTTTCCTGGTCGAAGAGGATCGGGATTTGTCGCTTGCCCGCCTGGGTCTGGTTCGGGCGGTGGCGATGGTGGTGGCGTCGGGCCTGGCAATTTTCGGCGTCGAGCCGGTTGAGGAGATGCGCTGACATGGCCAAGCGTCGCGGCGACGAGCACGATATTCTCGATATCATTCCTGAACGCTTTGATATCGATGGGGAATCGCACCACGAACAGGGCGGACATCGTCTGCGCAATACCTTGGCCATGTTGCTGGCCGTGGTCGGCGTCAGCGCGGTGGTGGCCACCATTTGGCATTTCGTGCAGGGCAGCGGCCCGGGACCGGGCGGCATTCCGGTGATCCGGGCCAGTAACGGCCCGTTCAAGGAACGCCCGGAAAATCGCGGCGGGATGCAAATTCCCAATCAGAACAAGCTGGTTTATCGGCGGCTGGAAGGCCTGCCGGGACCCGATACCAAGAACGATCGTCTGTTGCCGGGGCCTGAACAGCCGGTAGCGCCGCCGGCTGGTCCAGCGGCGCCACCGCCGCCGGCTTCGACCGAGACCTTGTATCCCGGCGCGTCCCGGGCCGCGCAAGCGCCGGCGGTCGCGCCCCCTTCCCAGACGGCAAGTGCGGCCATCCCGCAAGCGGCCACCGCGATACAGCCATCGGCTCCGGCCCCCCAGGCCGTCGTTGCTCCTCAAACCGTTGCGCCCCAGCCTCAGACCAAAGCGCCGGCCGCTGTCGCGGCTCAGCCGCCGGCGGCGCCGGTAAGATATGTCCCCACCCCCGCGCCCCGGCCGGTTTTCCACCGGAAAGAGGAAGCGGGGAAAGCAAAGGCGGTTGCGGTTGCGCATCATCCGGTCCGCCAGGTCGCGGCCCGGCACCGGCCGGCGGCGCCAACGCGGATGGAGCATGGCGATTACGTCGTGCAATTGGCGGCCCTGCGCACCCGCGCCGCCGCCGAGGTGGAATGGCGCCATCAATTGCGGGTCAACGGTTCCCTGCTCAGAGGATTGCGGCCCAGCTACGCGGTGGTCCATCTCGGAGCCCGGGGGACGTTCTGGCGATTGCGCGCCGGCAGCATGAGCCGGCAGGCGGCGCTCGACCTTTGCCGGCGATTGGCGCAACGCAGACAGGGATGCCTCATTGCCCATGAATGACCATCCCCCGGCGGCAGCCGTTTTCGGTTGTTCCGGCACGGTTCTCGGCGATGCTGAACGTCGGTTTTTCGCCGAGACCGACCCCCTTGGTTTCATTCTGTTCGCCCGTAATATCGATACGCCCGCCCAGGTGCGCGCTTTGGTCGCGTGCTTACGCGAATCGGTGGGGCGGGCGGATGCGCCGATTCTGATCGATCAGGAAGGCGGACGGGTTCAGCGTCTGGCGCCGCCCGGCTGGCGGCGGGCGCCGGCGGCGGCGGCTTTTGGACGGCTGGCGGCTCGCGATCCGTCGGCGGCCGAGGATCTGGTGCGGCTGAATTACCGGCTGATCGGTCGCGATCTGGCGGATCTGGGTATCGATGTCGATTGCGCGCCGGTGGTCGATGTGCCGGTACCGGGGGCGGATGACGTCATCGGCGATCGGGCCTTTGGCGACGATCCCGATCGGGTGGCGCGGCTTGGTCGCGCCGCCATGGATGGATTGCTCGACGAGGGGGTGCTGCCGGTGGTCAAGCATTGCCCCGGTCACGGGCGGGCCACGGCGGACAGTCATAAGCGCCTGCCGGTGGTCGATGCGTCTTACGAAGCGCTTGAAAAGCGCGATTTCGCGCCGTTTCGCGCCCTGGCCGACGCGCCCTGGGCCATGACCGCCCATGTGGTGTATACGGCGATCGATGCAGACGCCCCGGCGACCCTGTCGGCGAAAGTGATCGCTGAAATCATCCGCGGCGCCATCGGGTTTTCCGGCGTGCTGGTTTCGGATGATCTGTCCATGCGCGCGCTGGGCGGTCCGTTCGAGGAACGCGCGCGGGCGGCTCTTGCCGCGGGCTGCGATCTCGTCCTTCACTGCAATGGCGACATGGATGAGATGATGGCGGTGGCGCGGGGAACCAGGCGCCTGGACGATCAGGCGTTGGGTCGCCTGTCCCGGGCCGGCGCCATGAAACGAAACGCCCCGCCGTTGGATGTGGGCCATGTTCTTCAGCGAATGGCGACCGAATTGGATGCGACATGATGAATTTCGGGGGCATCGTCCAAGCCATTACCGTCTGGGCCGTGCCGATCCTGCTGGCGGTGACCCTGCACGAGGCGGCGCACGGCTATGCCGCGCTTCTTCTCGGGGATGACACGGCTCGCCGGATGGGACGCCTGTCGCTCAATCCGATCCGCCATGTCGACCCCTTCGGCACCGTCATCCTGCCGGCCATATTGCTGGTTCTGGGCGGCGTGATCTTCGGTTGGGCGAAGCCGGTACCGGTCAATTTCGGCAAGCTGAAGGGGCGGCGATTGGGCATGGTGGGGGTCGCATTGGCCGGACCGGGCATGAACATGGTGCTGGCCATCATCGGCGCCTGGGGAATGGTGATGATGCCGGCCATGCCGGATTACGGGCGTGAATGGCTTCTCCTCAATCTTCAACACCTGTTTTTCATCAACATATTATTGGCCGTATTCAACATGCTTCCGGTACCGCCGCTGGATGGCGGCCGGGTGGTTGTCGGTCTGTTGCCGCGGCCTTTGGCGATGCGCTGGGCCAGACTTGAGAATGTGGGGCTGCTGTTGATCATGGGGGCCTTGTTCCTGTTGCCGTTGGTCGGGCAGGCGCTGCATATCAATCTCAATGTTTTCGGATGGCTGGTGAGCGGACCTGTCGAATGGTTGATGGGCGTGGTGGCACGGATGGTCGGGATGTGACCCGTCCGCCGGATTCCGATTTCGAGGAAGACGCCCCGCCATCGGCGGGTGCGGCGGAACGTCTGGTTCTCGATCTCGAGGGTTTCGAAGGGCCGCTCGACGTTTTGTTGGTGCTGGCCCGCGAGCAGAAGGTCGATCTGTCGCGCATCTCGATCTTGCGGCTGGCCGATCAATATCTGGCCTTCGTCACCCGGGTACGGGATCGCCATCTCGATCTGGCCGCCGACTATCTGGTGATGGCCGCGTGGCTCGCCTATCTGAAGTCGCGCCTGTTGTTGCCGGTGCCGGAGCCTGAGGAAGAGGCGAGCGCCGAGGAACTGGCCGATGTCCTGGCCTTTCGCTTGCGCCGGCTGGAAGCCATGCAGCGGGTCGGGGCCCGGCTTGTGGAGCTGCCCCGGCGCGGGGTGGCTTTTTTCGCCCGAGGCGCTCCCGAACCGATCCAGGCCACACGGCATCCGCTTTACGAAACCGAGCTGTACGACGTTCTCAAGGCCTATGCCGATCATCTGGTACGAACCTCGGTGCGGACGCTTACGGTCGAGGCGGCCGATTTGTGGTCGGTGGATGACGCCTTGCGGCGGCTGGAACGTCTGTTGGGGGATTTGCCGGACTGGTCGGTGCTGGCACGCTATCTGCCGCCGCCGCAGGGAGAGGTGCTGGCGACCAGGTCGGCCATGGCGGCCACCTTCGTCGCCGCCTTGGAATTGGCGCGACAGGGGCGGATCACCTTGCGCCAGGAGGAGGGGCCTTTCGCCCCCATTCGGGTCAAGGTCCTTGATGTCGGCGGGCGGTCATGACCGAGGAGTTCGAGTTTTTGCGCCTGATGGAGGCGATCCTGTTCGCGTCATCCGAGCCGGTGGATGAAAAGGATTTGGCCGCCCGTTTGCCCGAGGGGGCGGACGCCGCCGCCCTGTTGGCGGCTCTTCAGATCCACTACCAGATGCGCGGCGTCAATCTGGTGCGGCGGGGAAGCAAATGGGCCTTTCGCACCGCCATCGATCTGGCGGACCGTTTGGCCCCGGAAACCATGGAATCGCGCCGCCTGTCCCGCGCGGCCGTCGAAGTATTGGCGATCGTCGCCTATCACCAGCCGGTGACTCGCGCCGAAATCGAGGAAATCCGCGGGGTGGCTCTATCCAAAGGCACCCTTGATATCCTGCTGGAAGCGGGGTGGATCCGGCCGCGTGGTCGCCGCCGGACGCCGGGGCGGCCGCTGCAATGGGCGACGGCCGACGGTTTTCTCGACCATTTCGGATTGGAGAGCATCGAGGATTTGCCGGACGTCAAGGAATTGAAGGCGTCCGGCTTGCTGGATGCGCGTCCCGCCGCCGATGCCTATGGCAACCGGGCGGTCAGGGACGACGGGCCGCCCGTCGACATCGAAGACGGTGACGAGGGCGAAGACGAAGACGAGGATGAGCCGTGAGGACGGTCAAGCCCTCGTTAAAGGGGGGGCGGCGTAATCGGGATGGCGGGTTTTCCCAGGGGGCGGTTGCGGTCGCCGCCGGGTTTTGCGATGATCCGCTGCCGGTCCAGGGCGCGATGACATCAGGTTAACGCTCTGGCGCATCAGCCGGGCGTCCGTATCGCATTCTAATCCATGGGGTTAGAGCCGGATTTAGCGCCCAGGTTGAATCAATGTGGTCCCATTCGGCTTTTGCCGCCATGCGGACATGGAGAGACGTGATATGGATTTGTTCAGCCCCTGGCATCTGCTTCTCATTCTGATCATCGTCTTCCTGCTGTTCGGAGCCGGGAGAATACCGCGGCTGATGGGGGACATGGCCAAGGGTGTGAAGGCTTTCAAGGCCGGAATGCGCGAGGATGAACAGCCGCCCACGCCGCAATCACCCCCGTCCGCGATCGAGTCCGAGATGCATCCGGTCGAACATCGCGACACCACCGCCAAACACTGAGGGCGGCGGGACGGCGGTTCCCAGGGGAACGAGCATGTTCGACATCGGTATGGGCGAAATGGCGGTGGTGGCGGTGGTCGCCCTGGTCGTTATCGGCCCCAAGGATTTGCCGGTGGTGCTGCGTCAGGCTGGCCGTTGGGTCCGCAAGGCGCGCGCCATGGCCGCCGATTTTCAAAGCGGCGTCGAGGAAATAATGCGCGAAGCCGAACTGCGGGAAATGCGCGATCAGATCGCCAAGGCCAATCCCAGCGCGTTGCAGCGCCAGATCCAGTCGGCGATCGATATGGATTCCTTCGCGGATTTCGATAAGAATTCGGCGGGGTCCGATGGCGCCGTGGTGCAGTCGGTGCCCGCCCCCCCGGAGGATGAGCAACACGCGCCACACGCCGACCCGGCAACATCCGTGCCGCCCGCTGATCTCCCCGTGAATCCGCCGGACGCCACTCCCGTCGAACTGCATCCGCATCCGCCCCAGCCGTGAGCGTTTCCCCCCCCCTCGACGACAAATCCATGCCGTTGCTCGACCATTTGCTCGAGCTGCGTCGCCGTTTGATGTGGTCGGCGGTCGCTTTTCTTGTGGCGTTCGTCGGTTGCTACCATTTCGCCACTGACATCTACGGTTTTCTGGTCAAGCCGCTTGCCACCATCCTCGCCGAGGAAGGTGGGCACGATAAAATGATCTATACGGCCCTGACCGAAGCCTTCTTCACCTATATGAAGGTGGCGGCCTTCGCCGCCGCCTTCATCTGTTTTCCGATCTGGGCCGGCCAGATCTGGGCCTTCGTTGCGCCCGGCCTGTACAAGCGGGAACGGCAAGCCTTTCTTCCCTTCCTTATCGCCACGCCGATCCTGTTCCTGCTGGGGGCGACCCTGGTCTATAGCGTCATCATGCCGCTGGCCTGGAAGTTCTTTCTGTCCTTCCAAACCGTCCAGGACGGGGTGCCGATCCGTCTGGAAGCCAAGATCAGCGAATACCTGTCTCTGGTCATGACCCTGATCTTCGCCTTCGGCATGGCTTTTCAAATGCCGGTGGTCCTGACCCTGATGGCGCGGGCGGGGCTGGTGACCGCCAAGGGATTGGCGCAAAAACGCCGTTTCGCCATCGTCGGCGTATTTATTTTCGCCGCCATCGTGACGCCGCCGGACATGGTCAGCCAGATTTCCCTGGCGGTGCCGATGGTGCTGCTCTACGAGGTGTCGATATTGGCCGCCAAATGGGCGGAACGACAACGTCAAGCCGCCCAGGACGAGTATGACGAGCCTGATGAACCGGCAATGGCCGACGAGACCGATTTCAACGACTGACGGGCAGGGGTGCCATGACGGAAGGTGAGGGCGTGGGACACGGGCAGGGCAACCTCGCGCGTCAGGCTCCGAATTCCGTAAAGTCTTTATCCGATGGCCATGCCCGCACCGATGCGGCCTTTGCCCCTATCGCCGATCTGGCGGCGGCGCGGATTCTCGTCACCAACGACGACGGCATCAACGCCCCCGGCATCAAGATGCTGGAAAAGGTGGCCCGCAGCCTGTCCAAGGACGTATGGGTGGTGGCTCCGGAAACCGAACAATCGGCGACCGGCCATTCCCTGACTTTGCGCCGGCCGCTTCGGATCAGGCAGGTGTCGCGGCGGCGTTTCGCCGTCGATGGGACGCCCACCGATTGCGTTCTTTTGGGCATCAATCACATTTTCAGGAACCGCAGGCCGGATCTGATCTTGTCGGGCATCAATCGCGGCGCCAATCTCGGTGACGACATCACCTATTCCGGAACGGTGGCGGCGGCGATGGAATCGGTCATTCTTGGTGTTCCGGCCATCGCCCTTAGCCAGTTATTCAATCCGGATCACCCGGTCAAATGGGCGACCGCCGAACATTGGGCGCCCGATATCATTCGCCGGGTCGCGTCCGTGGGATGGGACCGATCGGTTTTGATCAATGTGAATTTTCCCGATGTCGTCCATACTCATGTGACGGGCGTCGAACTGGCCCGCCAGGGCAAGCGCAAGGTCGGCGATCAACTGGCCGAGCGCCTGGACCCGCGCGGCGACCCCTATCTTTGGATCGGCGCTCAACGGACGGCGGAGGAATTCGCCCCCGGAACCGATCTCGAAGCGGTCTATCGCGGTGCCATTTCGGTGACACCCTTGTGCATCGATATGACCGACGAACGGGCGTTGCGCGCATTGAGAAACGTTTTCGCCTGAAAACGGACGGGACAGATGAGTGCGGCCGAGGCGCGGGTCATCCGGCTTTTGATGGAATTGAGGCGGGCGGGCGTGACCGATCCCCGCGTGCTGGGCGCGATCGAACGGGTTCCGCGGGAAATGTTCGTATCGTCGGCTTTTTCGGATCAGGCGTGGGAAAATTCCGCACTGCCGATCGGGTGCGGTCAAACCATCAGCCAGCCGCTGGTGGTTGGCCTGATGACCCAGGAGCTTCGGGTCGGCGACCGCATGAAGGTGCTCGAAATCGGCACGGGATCGGGCTACCAATCGGCTATTCTGGCGCAATTGTGCCGACGGCTTTATACGGTCGAGCGTCATCGTCCTCTGCTCAAAGAGGCGGAACAGCGCTTCAAGGCCCTGCGTATCCACAACATCACCTTCAAACATGGCGACGGTTCGCGGGGCTGGCCGGAACAGGCGCCGTTCGACCGCATCATGGTTACGGCCGCGGCCCATGACGTGCCCCCCGCTTTGGTGGAGCAACTGAAGCCGGGCGGCATCATGGTGCTGCCGGTGGGCGACGAATCCTTCCAGGATCTGTTGCGGGTTACACGAACCGAGGACGGAATGGATATCCACCCCATCCTGGACGTGCGCTTCGTGCCCCTGGTCGAAGGAATACCCGAGGGGTGACGTTGCGGGGCGCCCGACAGCGCGCTTATAGTGGTCAGATGCGATTGCGACCACTCTATCTTGTTGGTGCGCGGGTGTTGGCACTGGTTTCGGTGCTGGCCCTGGGCGCCTGCGCATCCGATAGCGGGCCTGCGGTCATCGAGTACGGAACGGGGTTCCATCCCGCCTGTCCGCCGCGTTTGACGGTCGCGGCCGGCGATACGGTCTATACCCTGTCCAGACGGTGCGGCGTGTCGGTGCGCGCGCTGATCGCCGCCAACCGGTTGAGGCCGCCCTTTCTGCTGAGGGCGGGACAGCGGTTGGTCATACCCGGCGCCGGCTGGTATGTGGTGCGCCGGGGCGATACCTTGCTGGCCCTGGCCTATCGCTTTCATGTTCCGTTTCAACGGCTGGTGGCCGCCAATCACACGCCGCCGCCCTATCGGATTTTCGTCGGTGAACGGTTGCGCATCCCCATCGACCGTGCCGCCCGCCACGCCGAGGCGGAGGTTGATGCGCGGACCAGGAGGGTGGGACTGCCATCCCGTCCGTCCCGCCCCATCCATGCCGAATTCGCGCCGGCCGAGCCGGCCCGGCGCCGCCCCCCCGCCAACGTGGCGGAATTGACCCATCCGGCCTTCATCTGGCCGATTCGGGGGCGGGTCATCATCGGTTTCGGTCCCCATATCCATGGCCATAACAACGACGGCATCAATATCGCCGCCGCCGAAGGGACGCCGATCCGCGCCGCCGATGGCGGGACCATTGTCTATGTCGGCAACCAATTGAAAGGGTTCGGCAATCTCATCCTTATCAAGCATGAGGATGGATGGATGACGGCCTATGCCCATACCGACCGGGTTCTGGTTCGTCGCGGCGAGGTCGTCCGCACCGGTCAGGTGATCGCCACCGTCGGCGCCACCGGCGCGGTAAGGCGTCCCCAACTGCATTTTGAAATACGCCATGGGGTGGAGGCGGTCGATCCCATTCAGTACCTGCCGCGCCAACCCGTCAGGTGAGAGGACGGCCGAGGCGGCCGGCCAGATCCTGGATGTATTGCCAGGCGACCCGCCCGGAACGGTTGCCCCGGGTAACGGACCATTCATTGGCCTCGCGCCGAAGCGTTTCAGGTTCGATCTCCAGGCGGTGATGGGTCGCGTAGGCCGCGACGATGGCCATATAGGTATCCTGATCGAGAGGATGGAAGCCGAGCCACAGGCCGAAACGGTCGGACAGGGAGACCTTCTCGTCGACGGCCTCGCCGGGCGTGATGGCGCCCGCCCGCTCATTCTCGATCATTTCGCGACGCATGAGATGGCGGCGGTTGGAGGTGGCGTAGAACACCACGTTATCGGGTCGTCCCTCAATGCCGCCTTCCAGAATCGCTTTCAGCGCCTTGTAGGCCGAATCCTCATTCTCGAACGACAGGTCGTCGCAGAACAGGATGGAACGCCGTTTTGCCGCACGCAGCAGGCGCAAAAGATCGGGCAGGGAGGTGATGTCGTCGCGATGGATCTCGACCAGCGCCAAGCGCGCGCTGTTCGTCCGTCCGGCGTTGACCGCCCCATGGACCGCCTTGATCAGCGAACTTTTACCGGTGCCGCGCGCCCCCCAGAGCAGAGCGTTGTTGGCGGGCAAGCCATCGGCGAAGCGGGTGGTATTGGCCAGCAACAACTGCCGCTGGCGGTCGATGCCCTGAAGCAGAGCGATGTCGGTGCGGCTGACGGCGGCGACCGCGTCCAGGCGGTCCGGGGCGGTGCGCCAGACGAACGCTTCCGCGGAATCCATATCGGCGCTGGTCAAAGGCGGCGGCGCCAGCCGTTCCAGGGCATCGGCGATGCGCGTCAGAACGGGCAGCAAGCGCGTCGCGGTATCGGAATCCATCGCCATCCTCGTCGGTTCGGTGAAAGGGTGCCGGCGGCGGATCGTCTCCGCGCCCGCCCGCCGGTATAGGACGCCACGCTTCCCCGGGCAAGATTCTGGCCGGGGCCCATGCCGAACAGGAGGAAAGGTTTGCATCCGGAAGCGGGGAGGCTATAGTCCGCTCACCTTTACGACGACAGCTATCGCCGGGGAGCAGCCATGCTTATTTCGACCGCCTACGCCCAAACCGCGACACCTGCGAGCGGCGGGACGGCTGCCACCATTACCGGGATTTTGCCTATCGTCCTGATCCTGGTGGTCTTTTACTTCCTGCTGATCCGGCCGCAAAACAAGCGGGCCAAGCAGCACAAGGAATTGTTGGCGGGTTTGCGTCGCGGTGATCGCGTGGTGACCGCCGGCGGCCTGATCGGCACCATCACCAAAGTCGTCAACGACGGCGAAGTCGTGGTCGAAATCGCCGAAGGCGTGCGGGCGCGGGTCGTGCGCAGCACCATTCACGAGGTTCTGGGCAAGACCGAGCCGGTGGCCGCCAAGGCATCCGGCGACGACGCCAAAGAGCAAAACAGCAAGACCGACAATTCCTGACCCGTTATCGGGCCGGGGAGGGATGATCGCCCCGGTCCCATGAGACCGGGCGTTTGAATGGGCACGCCATGCTCCAATTTCCCAAATGGAAAATCATTCTGGTATTGCTGGTCAGCCTTGCCGGCATCGTGCTGGCGGCGCCCAATATGCTGCCCCAGTCGGTCGATAAGAATCTTCCCGCATGGCTGCAGCCGGTCAATCTGGGCCTGGATTTGCAGGGCGGTTCGTACCTTTTGCTTCAGGTCGACGGAAATTACGTCATTCACGAGCAGATGACGAATCTGGTCGAATCGGTGCGGACCACTCTGCGCGACGGTCATTTCCGTTATCTCGATCTCGGTGTCGCCGGCACCGATGACGTTCATGTGCGTATTCCTGACGTCAAGGATCGCTCTCGCGCCTACCAGGCCTTGCGTAAGATTGATCCGGATGCTGTCACCACGACCGGCGATAACGGAATGATCACGCTTCGCTATCCCCAGCGGGTGATGGCGGACCGCCTGTCCCAGGTCGTGGAACAATCGTTGGAAATCGTCCGTCGTCGTATCGATCAGTTGGGGACGCGCGAACCCGCCATCGAACGTGAAAGCACCGACCGCATCGTCGTTCAATTGCCGGGCGTCAAGGACCCCGACCGGATCAAGCGGCTGCTGGGCAAGACCGCCAGATTGACCTTTCAGATGGTTGATAACAGCGTCTCGGTGGCCCAGGCCGAACAGGGCCATTTGCCGCCGGGATCGGAATTGCTGCCGGCGGCGGATCGCGAACCGGGCCTGCCCAACGAATATGTGGTGCGGCGGCGGGTCGATGTCGGCGGCGCCATGTTGACCAATGCCCAGGCGACCTTTGATTCCACCGGCCAGGCCGTCGTCAATTTCAAGTTCAATTCCGAAGGCGCAAGGCGGTTCGGCGATACCACCAAGGATAATGTCGGCCGTCTGCTGGCCATCGTTCTGGACGGCAAGGTGATTTCCGCGCCCCGCATCAATGAACCGATTTTGGGCGGAACCGGCCAGATTTCCGGCAATTTCACCATTCAGCAGGCCAAGGATCTGGCACTGTTATTGCGGGCCGGCGCCTTGCCCGCGCCTCTGACCATTCTTGAGCAACGGACCGTCGGGCCCGATCTCGGCGCCGATTCGATCCATGCCGGCGAAATGGCGAGCATCATCGGTCTGGTCACCGTCGTCGTCTTTATGGTTCTGGTCTACGGAATCCTGGGTCTGCTCGCCGATGTCGCCCTGGTGCTCAACCTCGTTTTGCTGCTGGCTCTGTTGTCCCTGCTGGATGCGACTTTGACGCTGCCGGGTATCGCCGGTATCGTTCTGACCATGGGCATGGCGGTGGACGCCAATGTTCTGATCTATGAGCGTATCCGAGAGGAATTGAGGGCCGGGCGTTCCATCGTCAGCGCTGTCCATGCCGGTTTCGAACGCGCCTTCAGCACAATCATGGACGCCAATATCACGACCCTGGTCGCGGCGATTCTCTTGTTCCACTTCGGTAGCGGGCCCATTCGCGGTTTCGGCGTCACTCTTATCCTGGGCCTGTCGAGTTCGATGTTCACCGCGATCATGGTTACCCGGCTGATGGTCAGCACCTGGATACGGTTCCGCCGTCCCAAAACCCTGCCCCTGTGACGGAAGGTCAGGCATGAGCAGCCTCTACGCCCGCCTAATCGGTAAGACACCACGTTTCGATTTCATCCGTTTGCGGTTTTTCGCTTTCGGCATCACCGCCGTTCTGATCCTGGGCTCCTTCACCTCGATGGCGACCAAGGGATTCAATTTCGGCATTGATTTCGCCGGCGGCATCGTCATCGAAGTGAAAACCCAGGGGCCGGCCGATCTGGCGAAAATGCGCTCGACCCTGGACGGACTGGGCGTCGGCCAAGTATCGCTGCAACAAATCGGCCGGGGCAACAATGACGTCCTGATCCGCGTGCCGCGTCAGCCCGGCAACGACAAGGAACAGATGGTGGCCTTGACCAAGGTGAAGGCTGCGCTCGGTCCCAGTTACGATTATCGGCGGGTCGATCTGGTCGGCCCCAAGGTCGGCAAGGAATTGAAGCGGGACGGGATCATGGCCGTTTCCCTGGCGGTTCTCGCCATCGCCGCCTATGTGTGGTTCCGTTTCGAATGGCAGTTCGGCGTCGGCGCCCTGATCGCCACTTTTCACGACGTCATAACCACGTTCGGTCTGTTTTCCATTACCGGAATGGAATTCAATTTGACCAGCGTCGCGGCGATTTTGACCATTGCCGGCTATTCGGTGAACGACACGGTGGTCGAATACGACCGGGTCCGGGAGAACTTACGAAAATACAAAAGCATGTCGCTTTACGACCTGCTGAATTTGTCGGTCAACGAAACGCTGGCCAGAACCATCCTTACCGTGTCCACCGTCTTTCTGACCGTTCTTTCGCTGGTGGGAATCGGCGGCGAGGTGTTGCGCGGTTTCTCGATCGCCATGCTGTGGGGATTGTTCATCGGCACCTATTCGTCGGTTTACGTGGCGATGCCGGTTTTGATTTATTTCAAATTGAGGCCCGGCGGCAACGCTGCGGCGGACAAGGAGGCGTCGCGCTCCGCGCCATCGTGACCGGACGGAGCGTCATGCTTCACTGACGCACGACGCTCCAAGCGCCCGCTTGGGCAGAGGGCTGATATAAAAACCTCTAGCGGCTTTACCGCGCTGCGGTCATTGACCGCGACGGTTAAGCCACCCACCTTGAGACGGTATGGATATCACTCCCATCATACCGGCCGGCCGTCAGCTCATCCGCGTCTATGGCGGTGGCGGCTTCATCATAACCGATAAACGGTGGGATCAGTCGGTCCTGGTCTTTCCGACCGTGACCAAGCCCTGGGCCGTCCGCGCTTTCGCAGATATCGACGCCCAATCCTTCAGCGAAGTGACGGACAATCCCGACTTGCGGCCGGAAATCCTGCTTTTAGGCTGTGGCGGGGGCATCGCCATCGTGCCGGGAGCGGTGCGCCAAGCCCTGCGCGCCCACGGGGTGGTGATCGAGGCGATGGATACGGGCGCCGCGTGCCGCACATACAATATCTTGCTGAGTGAGGACCGCCGGGTTGCGGCGGCCCTCATCGCGGTGTGATGTCGATCAGTGTCGATAAAGGTCGATGACGCTGACGGCGCGACGGTTTTGCGCCCAGGCGGCGGGATTGTTGCCCAGGGCCACCGGGCGTTCCATGCCGTAGCTGATGGTGCGCAGCCGGTTGGCGGAGATTCCGTGATCCACCATATAGTTTTTCACCACCTGGGCGCGGCGCGCGCCCAGCGCCAGATTGTATTCCCGGGTGCCGCGATCGTCGGTATTGCCCTGGATCACCAGATCAATTTCGGGATTGGCGTTCAGCCAGGCGATCTGCCGGTTCAAGGTCTGCTCGCCGGTCGCCGACAGGGACGAGGAATCGGTGGCGAAAAAGACGCGATCGCCGATCGACACAAGGTGCTGTTTGGCCGCGGCCAATTTGCTGGCCGTCAACGGTCCGTAATTGTTGCCCATGCCCTGGCCCTGCTGGCCGGTCATGGCGGATTGGGCGGACATGGCGCTGCCCGCCCCGGAGGCCGTTCCGCTGTTTTGTCCGCTGGTGGAACAGGCGCCGAGCGCCAGAAGAAGGGCGAGGGCAAGGGGAGCGTAGTGACGACGCATGGTCATGGACCTTGTGTTGGCTGTGGGGACGATCAAAAAAGTGCTGCGCCGCGATCGCCGGCTGGGGCCGAAAAGTGGGACGGAGAACAAACCGGATGATGACGCGGTCGGAAAACGAAGAGCACGACAGGTACTCGACAAAAGAAACCCCCTCCACGAGGGGAGGGGGTCACTGTATGAGGCCGCAAGCCGGATATCAACCGAGATTCTGAGCCGCGAAGTCCCAGTTCACCAGATGGTCCAGGAATGCCTGAACGAAATCCGGGCGGCGGTTCTGGTAGTCGAGATAATACGCGTGCTCCCAGACGTCGACGGTGAGCAGCGCCTTCTGCCCGTGGGCCAGCGGCGTGTCGGCATTGGCGGTCTTGACGATCTTGAGCTTGCCGCCCTCTACGACCAGCCAGGCCCAGCCCGAGCCGAACTGGGTGACGGCGGCGTTCTTGAAATCTTCCTTGAATTTGTCGAAGCCGCCGAGATCGGACTCGATGGCCGCAAGCAGCTTGCCCGACGGCTTGCCGCCACCGCCCTTCTTCATGCAATGCCAGAAGAAGGTATGGTTCCACACCTGGGCGGCGTTGTTGAAGACACCCTGCTTGGCCGGCAGATCGGCCGCGGCGGCCTTGATCACCTCTTCCAGGGAAGCGGAAGCCAGGGGAGTGTCTTTGACCAATCCATTGAGGTTGTTGACATAGGCCGCGTGATGCTTGCCGTGATGGAATTCCAGCGTGCGCGCCGAGATATGGGGGGCCAGCGCGTCATTCGCATAGGGCAGGGGGGGAAGTTCAAAGGCCATGGCGTCTCTCTTTCGGTCTGGAATGCCTGAGTTTGGAAACGGTCTAAAACCGCAGCTAACATAAGGTCCCGAGACGCTCTTGTGAAGAGAGCGTTCTCGATCAGGTGAAGGCGAGGTCGGATCTGTCCGTTGCCAGACGGGCCGCGCTAAGACCTGAAGCGACCGCAGCCTCAATGGTACAGGGCCAAGGGCCCGCCAGCCAATCCCCGGCCAGATGAATTTTTGGCCACCCGGTCGTCGCCGGCCATCGCCGGCTGATGGCGGCCGGCGTATGGGCCAGGGTGGCGCGGCGTTCCTTGACGATGCGGTGGGCGGGCAGGGCGGCATTCGCCGGCCCCAGCAAGGGCGCGATTTCGCGCCATAGAATGGCGGCGATATCATCGGCCGACCGCGCCGCAAGTCGATCCGCCGCCGAAACGGTAACCGAGACGACGTCGTCCCTGACCGACAGCCACTGACTATGTCCCCCGGTGGTCCCCAGGTATGGCAGCCCACCGGGCAGCGCCGGCATTCCATCGAGCCGGAAATGGGCATTGACGATGGCGCGGGTGGGCATGGACGGCACGTTCGCCATTACCCGTTCCAGCCGCCAGGGCGGCAGGGCCAGAACGGCGCGGTCCGCCGGGCCGAGCGCCACATCGCCGCCGTCGAACGACAGACGATCCTCCGCTACGCCGGTCAGGCGATGGTGAAACCGCAACTCGGCACCCCGGCTGGCCAGGGTGTGCAGGGCGGGCTCGACAAGGGCGGCTGACAACCCTTTGGTGAACAACCACGGCCGCAACGCCTTGGCGCCGCCCGCCAATGTCGCGCGCAACAGGCGGGCGAACATCGGCGCCGAGGATTCCTCGGCCGCGGTGTTGAGGGCCGCGACGCACAACGGTTCCCAGACATCGTGGAAACGTGGCGATTTGCCCAATCGTCCGGCGACCGTCTCGTCGGATCGCAAGGCCGGGAACCCCAAAGCGCGAATGAGATCCCAGGGCCGGCTCATCAATCCCGCCGGGGTCAGCACCCAGCGCCGGGCGTCGGTCAGGTCGGCGAAGGGGAAGCGGGGCGTGCGACAAGACATGGAGTCCAGCCCGCCTATGGCGCCGGCATAAGCGAGCGCCGTCTGGTTGACTCCCAAAAGGAGGTGCGTGCCGTTATCGATCAGACGTCCGGTGGAATCGTCCTCGAACGACCGGCAGCGGCCGCCGGCATGGCCGGCGGATTCGTGGAGAACCACATGGCGCCCGGCACGGGCGGCGGCGACCGCACAGGCGAGACCGGCCAGTCCCGCTCCGACAACGTGAAGAGTTCCGGTCATTCTTGGCGGAAACAACCGCACAAAGCCGCGCCGACGGCGGCGACGTAATCGCTGAAACCGGCACGGACGGGACGGAACAGGGGGTCCGCGACCCGCAAACGGTGGGTCAGGCGCTGAGCCCATTCGATGACCGCGGCGGCTTCGGCCCGGTGGCGCCGTTCCCGCAAAATTTCCGGCAGAGGGCGGGCGAGATGGATCAGACCATCGACGCCGTCAAGCACGCCGTCGAGCACGCGACGCAATTCAGCCGGTGATTCCGCGCCCGCCAGGACGTCGATGGCGATATCGGCTTGCAACAGGCGGTTACGGGGCAGGTAGACCCGTCCCAGCTTGCGGTAATCGATTCCGCAATCCTGCACATGGTTGAGGATCTGCAAAGCCGCGCATAAGGAATCAAGGGCCGATGCCGCCTGGGGCGCTTCATCCAGGATGTCCAATAGAAAGCGCCCCACCGGCACCGCCGAAAACCGGCAATAGGTCATCATATCCGCCCAATCGCGGCAATGATCGCAAACGGCGTCGCGACGAAAGGCCTGCAGCAATTGGCGCGCATGGTCGAGCAGGATTTCGTCGCCACCCAGCGCCTGGCGCAAACGGGTCGCCGCCTGGTGCCCGATCCCGCCTGCCAGCCCGCGCTCCATGCCATCCAGGCCCAGCAGTTTCTCTTCCGGCGACAGGTTCGGGGCGTCGGCCAGATTATCGGCCGCTATGGCGAAACGGTAAAAGGCCATCACCTGACGCCGCGCCCGCGCCGGTATCAGCAGCGCACCCCATGGCATCGCCTCGTCGGCAGGGGAATGGGCGTCAAACGGGGCGGTCAGGACGGACACGACGGTCTCCAGGTGGCGGATGCACGGGAAATGTATAAACTTGATATGATATTTTTTCACCCCGCTTTCCCCGCGTCCAGCCCCCGTCGTGCCTTGATCGCTTCCGGCCTGTCCCATTGCGCGGCTTTGGTGCATCGTTACGATCGCGAACGATTCGTCACGGCCCTGTTCGCGCCGCCCGCCCGCCGCGAGGCGTTGATGGTGCTTTACGCCTTCAATGTGGAAGTCGCGCGGATTCGCGAAAGCGTTCATGAGCCCCTGGCCGGGGCCATTCGCCGGCAATGGTGGCGGGAAGTCATAACCGGCGAGCGGCCGGAAGACGAGATTCTGCGTCATCCCATAGCCCGGCCCTTGCGGCAATTGCTGGGGGAGGGGACGGTGGCCCAAGCGCCCCTTGTCGTTCTGCTTGATGGACGGGAGGAGGATTTTTCCGCCGAACCCTATCCGGATATGGAATCCCTGGAAGCTTATGTGGCGGCGACGTCGGCAAGTCTGTCCGAAGCCGCTTTTTCCATGTTGGGCGGTCACGGAGAATCCGGTCTGGCGACGGCGCGCGCGGTCGGGACCGGCTATGGTCTGGTCGGTTTATTGCGGGCAATGCCGTTTCACGGGGCGATGGGACGTTTCACGGTGCCGGTCGATTGTCTGGAGCGTGCCGCCATTCCCGTTGCCAGCTACCTGAACGGAAGAGCCCCGCGCGACCGTCTGGCGATGGCCGTGAAGGAAATTGCCATGAGAGCCGAAGCCCATCTGGCCCAGGCGCGGACCACACGTCCCCAGCCGGAAACCCGGGCCGTCACTCTGGCCGCCACCCTGGCTTCCGGTCATTTACGGCGTTTGAAACGGTGTCGGTGGGATGTTTTTGACCCCGTCATCGCCCGGCCGGCGACACGACCGGTGATGCTTGCCATCAATGCGTTGCTCAACCGCTTTTAGCGCTTACCCCGTAAGAGCCCGACCCGAAAATCGCCAGGGTGAGCCGAAAATGGCGGTTTTCGAGAACCGCAGCGGAGCGTACTTTATGTACGTGAGCAGCGGAAGCGCAGAAAACCCCCATTTGCAGGCCGCCATGGC
>JAJZUL010000027.1 GCA_021848545.1 Pseudomonadota bacterium | reverse complement strand
TCGGCAGGGTGAACCGAAAATGGCGGTTTTCGAGAACCGCAGCGGAGCGTACTTCATGTACGTGAGCAGCGGAAGCGCAGAAAACCGCCATTTGCAGGCCGCCATGGCGACGTTCGGGTCGGGCTCTCAGGGTTCCCTTTTGGGAAGCCAAACCGTCACCATGTTGGGAATGGTATCGGACAGGGACAGGTCGCCGCCATGGGCACGGACGATGGCCACCGAACTGGCCAGACCGAGGCCGGTGCCGCCGGTCTTGGTGGTGAAAAAGGGCTCGAACAGATGGTCACGGGCTTCGGCGCTGAAACCGGGACCGTCGTCGATCACCCGAATGAAGCAGCGTCCATCGGCCTCGCCCACCGACAGGCGGATATGCCGACCAGCGGCGCCGGCATTGTCGAGAAGATTGTCGAGCACCTGTTCGATTCGATAGGGATCGACCGAAACCACCAGCGGTGGCTCCACGATCGGCAATTCAAGACCGATGCGCGGGTGGTGAACCCGCCAGCCCCGGCCGATATCCGCCACCAGTTCCGGCAGATTGACCTCGCGGCGCCGCAACGCCACCGGCCGTCCATAGGACAGCAACGCTTCGATGGTGGTGATCGATCGTTCGCAATGATGGAGAATGCGCTGCATGTCCTCGGTCAGCGACCCATCGATATCCTGCCGCTTCAGCACCAGCCGGGCCACGCTGTTGATCACCGTCATCGGATTGTTGAGATCATGGGCGACCCGCGCCGCCACCCGCCCGATCGCGGAAAGCTGTTCGCGATGGGCCACCTCGCGTTCCAGATCGCGCAAACGTTTCACGCCCAGCGACATCTGGTTGAAGGCGGCGATCAGTTGCGCCACCTCGGCGCTGCCGGTCTCGGACACGGTCAGGCCGAATTCGCCTCGGCCCACCGCGCCCGCCGCCCGGATCAAATCCTGTATGGGCCGCAACAGGCGTCGCAGGAAGATGGCGATGCCCACCACCAGCAGCAGGCCCGAAACCGCCATGACCGGCGCCAGCACCTGTTTGATCGAGGCCAGCGCCAGCTTGGCCTCGTCGGGCGTGGTGACGTCAAGGGCGATGGGTGGATTGGCGTTGGGCGCGATCGACGCCCGTACCATGCCGGGTGGCGGGGGTCCGGTTCCAGCCAGCTGGATGGTCGCCCCCCACGCCACATGGTGCAGCAGGGGCAAAAGCGGACGGGCCAGTTGGATATGCGCCAGAAAATCCCCGTCGCGACGCAGGGCCGCCACCGCCACCAGCCAGACCTTGCCGCCGATCCAGGCCAGCTTGACCCGAACCTTTTGCCCGGCATGGGGAAACATCAACGGCACCGGCCCGTCGCGCCCGGCTTCGGCGATCAGATGATCGCCGGCATCCCACAGCGTCACCGATTTAAGATGAAAGGTCTCTTGCGGCAGTACCCTTCCGCCCCCGCGACGGAGATGGTAATAGGTACTGTTGACCAGATCGCGATCGTTGGCGAGCATCGTGGCGATACTGGCCAGTTCGGTGAACTGGCCGGCGACCGCGCGCTGAGTTTGGGTTACGACCTGCTTGAGCCGCCCTTCGCGGAGGCTGCTGAACCGCAACGCGACGAAATGGTCGATGCCAAAGAACAGAACCGCCGTGGTCAGGGTGACCAGACCGGCAACCGCCATCACCGCCCGCAGCCACAACGTCAGGCGCGGCACGGCGCCATGGGCGGCGGCGGGTGCGGGGGACGCGGGATTGGGAACAAGCGAGGGCACGACCATGGAGACGGACGATAGCCTATCCGTACCCCATGCGGAAGTCAGGGGTGGGGCAAGGCGGGCCGGCGAAAACGGCGTAACCGATATCCTGATCGTCGAGGACGAGCCCGACGTGGCTCAGGCGCTGCGGCGCATGATCGAATCGTGCGGCGACTACCGGGTGCGGACCATCGGCTCGCCCGAGGCGGCGGAAGAAGCGCTGACGCGCAATCCGACCGATATCGTCTTCACCGATCTGATGATGCCGGGCATGGACGGGTTCGAGCTGACACGCCGACTCAACACCATCGATCCCGATTTGCCGATCGTGGTGATCAGCGCCTATTCGACCCTGGACAACGCCGTTCTGGCGGTCAAGAACGGCGCCTTCGATTTCCTGCCCAAGCCGTTCCGGCCCGACGCCATCGAGCTGATCCTGGCCAAGGTCGATCGCGACCACGGTCTGCGCCGCCGCATGCGCGAAGCCCGCGAGCGCGATCCCGATCTGTTGGCCATCAAAGGCGATTCCCCCCTGATGCAGCGCTTGCGCGACTGGGTGCGCCGGGTCCGCGATACCCAGGCCAACATCCTGATCGAAGGGGAAAGCGGCACCGGCAAGGAACTGGTCGCCGGCGCCATTCATGCCGGCAAGGGCCCGTTCATCGCCGTCAATCTGGCCGCCATCCCTGACACCCTGGCCGAGGCCGAATTGTTCGGCTATCGCAAGGGCGCCTTTACCGGCGCGGCCACCGACAAACGCGGCCTGATGGAGGAAGCCGGCGGCGGCACCCTGTTCCTGGACGAGATCAACGCCGCCGCCCTGCCCATGCAGGCCCGGCTGCTCCGCGTCCTGCAGGAACGCAAGGTGCGCCCCGTAGGCGGCACCGCCGAAATTCCCGTGGATTTCCGCCTCGTCTGCGCGTCGAACCAATCGCTCGAGGATCTGGTGCGGGCCGGTCAGTTCCGCCGCGACCTTTATCACCGCCTCAACACCCTGCAAATCCGCATCCCCCCCTTGCGCGAACACCGCCAGGACATCCCGGCCCTGATCCAGTATTTCCTCGAACGCTACGCCCGCGCCCACGGACGCCGCGCCCGCCGTTTTTCGGCGGAGGCCATGGCCGCCTTCATGGAGGCCGAATGGGCCGGCAATATCCGTGAGCTGGAAAACGCCGTGGAACAATCGGTGATCATCTGCCCGGAAGGCCTGACCGACATCCCGCTGGCGGCCCTGCCGCCATCGCTGGGCGGTCAGGGATGGCTGTTCGGCGACGACGACATGGTCGGCATCCGTCCCAAGACCCTGGCCGAAACCGAGATGGAATACATCATGGCGGTGCTGCGCCAGGCCCACGGCAACAAGGCCGAGGCCGCCCGCATCCTCGATATCGGCTATAAGACGCTGCTGAGGAAACTGGCCACCGCCACGCCCGACGAATAGGGCGCTTTTCCGACCAATCCCATCGGATCGGAAAATGCCCTAATCCCCGTGCTTCATGGCCCAGGTGGAAAAATCCTCGTTGCCCTTGGGGGTCGCGTAAACCCACTGGAACATGGCCAGAAAATCGCCGTCGGGCAGCAATCCCGGCATACGGGCCTGCTCGACCGCGTCGCCGGTCCTGCCCAGCACCTGCTTGGGCTCGGCCTTGATGAATTGGATGGTCGGCGTCAGATGGATGCCGTAATGGCTGGCCAGGGCATGTTCCGACATGACCTTGCCGTTGAAGTCGGTCACCGGGCGGTCGCCATGCAGGTTGAGTTCGACCATGGCGAAATGCGCGCGCAGGAATTTCCGAATCTTCGGCTCCTGCAAGGTTACCAGACTCATATGCTTGCAATATTCGCAGCCCCGCTGCTCCCACACCACCGCCAGACGCTTACCCGCCTTGTGGGCGTCGGTCAGATCCTCGCGCAGGTTGAGAAAGCCGTGGACGAACCAGTCGATATGATACAGCCCGTCGTCCCCAAGCCGCGGCACGGCCGCATGAGAAGTGGGGCTGCCAAGCAGCCCCACCCCCAGCAAAAGGACGGCAAGAAGAAAAGCCCTTACCATCTGTATTACCCTCATATCAGGGATATATCATAACCCAGCCGGCCAGTTTGCGGTCGGCGATTTCGGCAATCCCGCCCGGCACCACGGACACGCCCGGCACCAGATCCTTGCCGGTCTTGTGAATGGTGCGCAGCGTGGTGTCGCAGGCGGTCACTTCGATATCGGGGTCGGTGGACATCTGCATGATGCGGCCGGGCACCTTGCTGGCCTTGGCCAACACCGAATGGATGCCGGGACCATAGGCGTCGATGATGACCCGAACCTTGCCGGGGCCGTAATATTTGACCAGATTCTCCGCGTTATTGAGGATCATATTGACCTTCTTGACATTGTTCGTGTCGAGCTGGATCAGAACCTTACGCGGATGGGCCTTGGTGGGCGGCGCCACCATATGTTCGGACGCCTTCGCCGCATGGGACAGGCCCGGCAGGCAGAGCATGACGCCGAACAGGGCGTAAACGAAACGACGCATGGATGAATCCTCCTCGTGATTCGGCGATTGATCCAGTCGCGTCAGGGCGCGATATACGTCCAGCCGGCAAGCTGAAGCTCGACCAGCTTGACCACGCCGGCGGGGGTCACCTTGACGCCCGGCAGCAGATCCTTCGCGGTCACCTTCATCTTGTCCATGGTGTTGTGGCAGGCCAGCAACTTGACGCTGGGATAGGCGGTCAGCGATTCGATCCGCGCCTTCACCGGCGACTTCTTGAGATATGCCTTCAGACCGGGGCCGAACGCCACCAGATCGATCTTCACGTTGTCCTGGCCGTAATACTGCATGATGTTGTTGATGTTGTTGATGACCAGATTCATCTTGGCCGGATTGGCGGAATCGAGCTGAAACGCCAGCAGGCGCGGGTGATTGAAGCTGGCCTTCGGCACGACGGCGTTGCCCTCGGCCGCGTTCATGGTGGCGGCGTGGGCCGTGCCCATGACCGACAGGCCCATGATCAGTGCGAAAGCGATGATGAAAAGACGACGCATTGACCTTACCTTCCCTGTGGTTAAGCCGCCCGTTCATCGGACGGCCATTTAACCGGCGCCGCTCGTATCGGGCACCGATTGAAAACGCGACGCGGGGCCATTGCCCGCGCTCCGGGACGGGACGGATGGAAATCGGACGGACGAACGAGATCCGGCCGAATCACCCAAAGCGCTTATCAAGCCACACGGCACCACGATCTACCCCATCCGGCCGAGAGCCGGGAACGTCTGCATCAGAAAGCCGCTGACATCGGCAAGTCCGCCGACCAGCATCAACGCTCCCGTCGCCATCAGTAACCCGCCGATGACCAGTTCGCATTTGCGCATATGCTTGCGGACACGCTCGCGCCAGGCCAGGAACGGCCGAACGGCGAAGGCCGCGACCAGGAATGGCAGGCCCAGACCGGCCGCGTAGGCGCCCAGCATGGCGATACCGCCGCCCATGGATTTCTTGCTGGCCGCGACCATCAGGATGGTGGCCAGAATCGGTCCCACGCAGGGCGTCCAGCCGAAGGCGAAGGCCATGCCCACCCCGAACGCGCCCAGCAGCCCGGCCGGACGGCGCGCGACATGCAGCCGCACATCGCGGTTGAGGATATTGAAACGCACCAGCCCGGTATAATGGAGGCCCAACAGGATGATGCCGGTGCCGGCGGCCACCGAAAACCAGCGCAGATTGTTGGCGATCAGCCCGCCGATGGCGGATGCCGACGCCCCCATGGCGACGAATACCGCGCCGAAGCCGAGAACGAAGAACAGCGCCGAAGCCGCCACCCGCTGGCACGCCTCGCGGGTGACGCATTCGGCATTCAGTTCCTCCAGCGTGCGGCCTCCCAGAAAGCACAGATAGGCGGGCACCAGCGGCAGGACGCACGGGGACATGAACGATAACAGCCCCGCCCCGAAAGCCGCCGCCAGACTGATTTGCCCGAAACCCATCTTGCGCCCCCGGTCAGATGCCGACGATCTTCGCCACCGGACGGTCGGGAATGTTCACCGTATTGTGATGCTGGAGATACTTGGCCACCACGTCCCAGATGGCCGGCCCCTCGGTGCCCTTGTTGACCGACGCCCAGCCGCTGACCCAGTACTTGGCGTCGGGTTCGATCGCCTTGCCGTTGCGGTTGAGCCGCATGTCGGAGATGCGGTGGTAGATGGTCTTGTAGGGATCGATGGTGTAGGTCATGCCGCCCATCCGCACCATGTCGCCGCCCTGCTGGTAATAGGGGTCGACGTTGAACAGGTTGTCGGCCACCTGTTCCATGACCGACTTGATCTGGGCGCCGGTCATCTGGGTGCGATAAGCCTGGGGATAGGTGATGGCGGTCATGTTGTAGAGATCTTCCTGGGTGATCGCCTGGCCCGGAATGAGCGAGGCGCCCCAGCGGAAACCGGGCGACATGCAAATCTCGGTATCCCGCTCCTGAAGCAGGGCGTCGCAGATCAGATCGTCGAAGGTGCCGTTGAAATTGCCGCGGCGGTACAGCAGCGAATCGGTGTGGGCCAGCACCTTGGTCAGCTCGGCCTGATACGGTTTGCGCAGCTTTTCCACCAGCGCCGCCATTTCCGGATCGGGTTTGATGGCGTCCGAGAAAATGGGAATCAGGCGGAAGGAATAATCGTGGATCTTGTTGCCGCGAACGTCGAGATCGAGCCGGGCCAGGAACTTGCCGTGGGAGCCGGCCGCCACCAGCAGGATGCCGTTGACCTTGACCAGGGCCGGAATGGCGTCGTGGGTATGGCCGGTCAGGATGACGTCCAGGTTATGGATTTTCGACGCCAGCTTGCGGTCGACGTCGAACCCGTCATGGCTGTTCAGCACCACCAGCTGGGCGCCCTTGGCGCGGGCTTCGTCCACCTGCTTTTGCACGTTGGCCTGATGGATGCCGAACGACCAGTCCGGGATCATCCAGCGCGGATTGGCCACCGGCGTATAGGGGAATGCCTGGCCGATGACGGCGATCTTGACCCCGCCCCGTTCGAAATAATGAATGCCGGCGAAAACCGGTTCCTCCCAGGTATTGTCGAACACGTTGCCGGCCAGGAAGGGGAAGTTCAGCTTCTTGATCAGTTCCTTCACCCGGTCGGTGCCGTAGGTGAATTCCCAGTGGGCGGTCATGGTGTCGACACCCAGCAGATTCTGCATCTGCACCATGTCGTCGCCCTGATATTTCAGGGAGGTGTAGGACCCCTGCCAACTGTCGCCGCCGTCGATCAGCAGCGTGTTGTGCGGCCGTTCGGCGCGGATGGCCTTGACCAGGGTCGCCAGACGATCGGCGCCGCCGACCTTGCCGTATTCGCGGGCCAGATGGGTGAAGTCGGTGCAGGCGAAGGCATAGGCCTCCGGCGAGCCGGGGCGCAGGTGAAAGTGGCGCAGCAGCGCCTTGCCGGTGATATGGGGCGGCAGGCCGCGATCGGCGCCGACCCCCAGATTGACCGAGGGCTCGCGGTAATAGATCGGCATCAACTGCGCATGCATGTCAGTGATGTTGAGCAGGGTCACCTGACCGACCGGTTTGAAGTCCAGCAGGCTGTCCTGGGTGATCTTCTGACGGGTCGCGGCCCGGGCGATGTTGCCGGAAAACGCGCCGATGGCCGCGGTGGCGGCGGTTACCTGAAGAAAGTCCCTACGCGTCAACATACCTCGTACTCCGGAAATAGAGGGGGGCGGCGAAGCCGTCCCCCCGTCCGATTTTTCACCGATCACCCGCGACCGCCTCGATCGGGTCGAATACCCCCCGCGGGAGAGCCGTTGGCCCGCCCGCGGGGCACGTCACAAGGCCGCTTACGGCTGGTGCCGGATCAGGACACCGTGATGTTCGCCGAAGCGCTGTAGACCTTTCCGTCGTCGTCGAACCACTTCATCTCGATCTTTCCCGATTCGGTGGCCCGCAGGGGGAAGGCGAGGTACGGATTGGCCGAAACGGCGGTCTCCCAATGCGACGTCATCACCGTCTTGCCGTTAAAGGTGCAGACGAATTTGTTGATGATGTCGCGCGGAATTTTCTTGCCGGTCTTCTTGTTCTTCTGCAGACCGGTGATCATCGGATGCTCGATGATGGTGCGGATCTCGATGATCTCGCCCTTGGTGGCGGTCGAGGGAATCCGGAACTTGATGCTACCTTTGCTCATGTTTTTTCTCCCGTTCCCGGATCTCAGCCGCCGCAGCCGCCGATGGTGACCTTGACCTCGTCGGTGGCCTGATAGACCGAACCGTCGCTCATGATGGCGATGGCGTGGACCTTCTGGGTCTTGGCCAGACGCATGCGCATGGAGATTTCGGCCTTGCCCATGGCCGGCGTCAGTTCGTAATCGCACACTTCCGGAAAGGGATTGTCTTCGGCGATGACGTAGATCTTCTTGACGTAATCCTTCTCGGTCATCGGGCTGTCCACCTTCACGGTGAAGGGAACGCTGGCGCCGTTTTCCGCGATTTCCGGCATCTTCAAGGTGATCTTGCCGGTCTTGATGGCGGCGCCACCGGCGACCTTCTTGATCATCGCTTCCGCCTGGGCCGGCGTCGCCATGGCGTTGCGCGGCATAAGGCCGAGGCCGGCGGCCGCGACGATGCCAACACCCGCACCAGCGAGGACGCCGCGCCGGCTTACGGTCAACTCACTCATTTCACATACCTCCACTGCTCATATCTGTAACGGTTAGGTCAAAGGCACCCCGCGAACTCTACCGACGGATCGTCAGTCCACACCTCCTGGAACATAATTGTCCGGCTCGTGGGCGAGCTTGCTGCGGATGGCGGCCACATTCTCGGCCGTGACCGGCGCGCCCGTGTTGCCCCAGCTCTTGCGGACGAAGGTCAGGATGTCGGCCAGCTGGCCGTTATCGAGCCTCGACTCGAATTCAGGCATGGACGGATCCATCTTTTCCGACCGGACATAGGGCATCGCACCGCCGGTCAGCGTCAATCGGATCAGCGCGCTCGGATCGGCCGCCGTCACCACCGAGTTGCCGGCCAGAGCCGGGAAAATCCGTGGCGTACCCTGCCCGTTCAAACGATGGCAGGCGGCGCACGTCGCAACATAGCCAAGCGCGCCGGGGCTACGATCGGCATTATCCAAAAGCTTGGCGGTGGTGGCGTCGGTGAGCTTGGCGACCGATGCCGTATGGCCGGGCCGCGGCGACAGGGTCGCCAGATAGGCGGCGATGGCCGACGCGTCGGCCGCCGTCAGATGTTGCGTGCTGTGCTCGACCACTTCGCCCATGCCGTCGAAGGCCGCCGTGCGGGTGGTACGGCCGGTCTTGAGGAAATCGACGATCTCGGCCTGCGACCACCCCGCCAGTCCCGTGTCCTCATTCCGAAGATCCGGAGCATAGGCGCCCGCGAATTTCGATCCGGAGAGGTAAACCCCGTTCGGCCCGTTGGAGAGCGCCTTTTCCTGGAAAAAGGAACCGTGCGGCGTGTGGCAGGCGCCACAATGGCCGGCGGCCTCGACCAGATAGGCCCCGCGGGCCACTTCGGGCGTCGCCCCCTTCGGCGGAACGAAGGGGCCGGATCCACCGAACAGCATATTCCAAAACCGCAGCGGCCAACGCATGCTCATCGGCCAGGCGATGGTCGAAGCATGATTGGGTTGCGACACCGGCTTAACCGCCGACATGAAATAGGCGTAAAGCGCCCGCACGTCCTGATCGGTAAGCTTGGAATAGGAGACGTAAGGCATCGCCGGATAGAGGGGCGAACCGTCCTTGCCGATGCCTTGGCGCACCGCCCGCTCGAAATCGGCATAGTCGTAGCTGCCGATACCGGTGGTCTTGTCCGGGGTGATGTTGGGCGAATAGATCGTACCGATCGGTGTCGCCATCGCCAGCCCGCCGGCGAACGGCTTGCCCCCGGGGGCGGTGTGACAGGCGGCGCAATCCGCCAGATCCGCCACATACCGCCCATGGGCGATCATCTGGGGATTGGTAATGTTCACATCAGCGGCATGCGAGCGCGGCGCCAGCATCATCGGGGCGACAAAGCCGCCGCCAACAATCGCCACGCCCATCGCCGCCGCGGCAACCCCGTACTTCAGAAAATTCATGACAGACACTCCAGCCATCACGCACCTCTGCCAGCGAAGAGAACGGTTTTCGAGAACGCGGCCAATCAAGTCGGCAATGAAACAACTCAAGGATTCAAAGCGGCCAGATCACCCCGAACAAACCAACCGACCCGTCACGGCGACGAATTAGCAAGGGTTCCGGGCCGGGACTTCACGCCGACGTTCCCCCCGACGCGCGTCCCGGTCCCGGCGTCTTTCAATGAAACACCGATAGACGCCAAACCGATTTTTGTTCCTCGGCCTGTTCGACCGACAGCTTGGCCAACACCAACGCCTTGTCGGCGGCGGCCTTCGCCGCGCTCCAATCCTTGGCGTCGATCGCTTTTTTGGCCTTTTTCAAATCGGCGACCGTCGGTGTCCAGGCGTCCTCGTCGGCGACCGCCGTGGCCTCGACCTTCTGCGCGGCGGCAAGCGCCGCTTCGGCGTCCGCCTGGGTGATGGACGGCGTGGCCGCCGCTGCCGGGTTGGTCGTCGGCGTGGCCGCCTGTACAGGCAGGCTCAGCATCGCGAGTCCCGCGGCGACAAGAATTGTACGTTTCATGGACGGGCCCCCGGACCAGTGATGGGAATACCGTTGCTCATATAGGACAGGAAGTAATCGAGATCCCGATACCCGGCGCCGTCGGGCTTCATCGGCTCGGCGCGGGTCTTTTTGGAACAGCTGGTGAAGCGCCGGGTGATGGTCCCCATGTTGCCCCAGTGGGCGCGGTAGATCGGCATCGCCGCCAGAATACCGAGAGCCGGGGCAAGATAATCGCCGCGCAACCGCTCGCCGGCCGCCAAAACATGGCAGGACGCGCACGAGATGCCGAGTTGTCCCTTACGCGAATAAAAGACCTCCTTGCCGTGCTCGTAGGCGGCCAGCGCGCGCGGATCGTTGGGAATGACGATGTCGAACGGCTTGCCCCGCGACGAGTGGGCCATGACGGCGGTCAGCGACGCCATCTTTTGGCCGCCCAGTTTGAGCGGCTTGTCGCCATGCTCCACCCGGCAGGCGTTGATCGCGTCCTCCAGCGTCACGACCTTGCCCGTCTTGACGTCGAAGCGCGGATAGGTCTGGCGGATGCCCACACCCTTGTTCTCGAAACAATCGGCGTAATGCTTGCCGTCAGGGAACGGTTTTGCCCACCTGGCCTTGCCATCATCGAGGGCGAAGACGTAGGGGGGAAATTCCATGACTTGCTTCCACTGCGCGCGCATCTCCGCATTGATGGCATAAGGGCCGTTTCCGTAATCGCTCTTCGCCACCTTCGGGAATTTGGCGAAGAAATACGCCTGAAACGCCTTGCGATCGGCTTCTGGGTTGATGGTATGGGCGGCCTTCGCCGGTGCCGTGGCCAGCAGCAGGAGGCAAACGGCGCCCAGCGCCATCGCGACCCGGTGTTGTCTTCCCGCCTTGGCGGCAACGACCGGCCCCCCGGCCGGATCACGCACCCCAGGTACGGCCAGAAGCCGCGCCGAGGCCCGACGGCTTGTCTCCATCAACGTGGAATTCTGCATTTGCATTGCGACAATCCCGATTGATTACAGCGTGTAGAGGAAATCGATGATCTTCTCGATCTCGGAATGCGTCAGCACATGATTCTTGCCCAAGCGAGGCATTGGCGCCATGGGATCACGCAGCGATTCGTCGTACAGAATCCTCTCCAGAGTCGAGCGATTGGGGAAAGCCTTCTTGATTCCCACCAGCGGGCGGGCGACGTGGCCCGGCATGACGGCCCCCTTGATCACGTGGCAGGCGATACAGTTGCCCTTCTTCTTATTGAACGCGAGCGCCCGCCCGGCCTTGACGTCCGCGGAATATGTCGAAGCCGTTCCGGTCTTGACGTTCGCGGCATAGGCCGACAGCGACAGCGACAGCGCCGCGGCGGCGAGAAGAGCAAAGGCAAAACGATGTTTCGTCATGTGCAATGCAACTCCAAAGGGCCATGGTTACCGGAAGACGCCCGCCGCGGTTCGGTCGCGGCCGGCTCGATCGTCTCGGCAATGATCGTCTCGATAATAATGGCTGCCGTGCATGACTCCCCCCATTGTTCCCCCCGCCATCGTTATCTCGGGCGGGGTGCGGTGATCCGGTCGTTAGCGTTGGAGGTGCCCCCCAACCCGATCTACCGCCGGATCATTCTCGCAACGAGTATGCCACATTTATCGCTTCCGACACAAATCCCACGGAAAGCCCGATCCGGCCGCGGAACATCCCGCGCCGAATGGTAAATATCGGTCGATTTGACCAAATCGCCCGAAGCTTGTGGGTCAACCTGACCCATTCCGGTCACGATTTATGGCGGACGATACAGAACGGAGGGTAGACGCAACGAGACAGGTGTGGATTTTCTCCTTTCTACATAGGATGGCGGCGCCGAAGAGATTCGCTGGCACGAGACTTGCGTTTCGGACGTCCAGTCATCCATACAGAGGCGGCCATGCGACCGGCGACGGCGCGGCCCACTTCAAAAAGTCAAAAAAGTTCGTTCCCGGGGAGATACACTTTATGGATCACCTTCCGATCACCACCGTCGTCGGCACCGCCGCCTTCGTCATCGGCCTTGTGTTCGGTGGCGTTGCGCAAGGCACCGATTTCTGCACGATGGGCAGCCTTTCCGACATCGTCTTTATGGGCGACTGGCGCCGCTTCCGCTCGTGGATGCTGGCCATCGCCATCGCCATGGTCGGCTCGCAGGCGCTGGACGCCGCCGGCATGATCAATCTCGACACCTCCATCTACACGACCTCGCAATTCGGCTGGGCCGGCGACATCATCGGCGGGCTGTTGTTCGGCTTCGGCATGACCCACGGCAGCGGTTGCGGCCTCAAAACCCTGACCCGCGCCGGCTCGGGCAACCTCAAATCGATGGTGGTCGCCCTGGTGCTGGGCCTGTTCGCCTATATGACTTTGCGCGGTCTGTTCGCCATTCCGCGCACGGCGCTGGCCGGCGCCACCGCCATCAACACCAACAGCTTCGGCGCCCATACCGAAGCCCTGGACGAAATCCTGGCGGTGGCCACCGGCATCGCCCGGCCGACCATGCGCTGGATCGTCACCGGCATCGAGGCCGGCGCCCTGGCCATCTTCGCCTTCAAGGATGCGGGCTTCCGCACCTCGCCGCGGCATCTGATCGCGGCGCTGCTCATCGGCCTTGCGGTTCCCGCCGGCTGGTACGCCACCGGGGTCATCGGCAACGACATGTTCAACCCGACCGCCCTGGCCAGCCTCACCTTCGTCTCGCCCATCGCCGATTCGATGCAATATCTGATGACCTATACCGGGACCACCATCGATTTCGGCGTGGCCTCGGTGGGCGGCGTGATCGTGGGCGCCTTTCTGGTTTCCCTGTTCACCGGCCGCTTCCACATCGAATCCTTCACCAACACCTCCGACATGGTCCGTCACATGGTCGGCGGGGCGATGATGGGCGTGGGCGGCGTCGTGGCGCTGGGCTGCACCATCGGCCAGGGCCTGACCGGGGTCTCGACCCTGGCGGTCGGCTCGGTGCTGGCCACCGCTTCGATCATCTCCGGCGGCATCATCGGCCTGAAGGTTCTGGAAGCCGGCGGCGTCGGCGAGGCGTTCCGCGCCGTCTTCTCCCGCGCCTGACCGTTCCTGCTTGACGCGGAGCCCGACTCCCCCTGGGGGGTCGGGCTCTCGTTTTTTGCGGTCGGGGTCCGCCGCGCCGATCTGCTATACTTGCCGGAACCACGACCAGAACGGACATGGTACCGATGGCGCGTCGATGGACGGTAACGGTGACGGCGTTGGCGATTCTGGCGACGGCGCCGGGCGCGATGCCGGCGCGGGCCTATGAAACGGCCGAGGCGGTCGCCGCCGCCAATCAGGCGACGTTGCACCGGATCGAGGCGGCATGCCGGGCCAGCTACCGCACCGCCGCCCTCGATCCCATCCGCCACAAGGTCCGTTTTTTCGATCGCGGCGGCGATCAGGGGTGGATCGACGCCACCATGACCCGCCCCACGCCGGCCGAGCGCGCCGCCATCGGCGTCTGGATCAGGCTGCGTCACCGCTGCGTCGCGCGGGTGACCCGGTTTCTCGACACCCAGCCCCTGCCCGACGGCGCCAATCGCGATACCGTCAATTGGGGCAATTCCTTTCTCACCCGCGGCATGGGCGCCGTCGGCCGGCTGATCGCCCTGTTGCGGCGGGGCCGGCTGACCTATGCCGATTTCGCCGCGCGCCGCGCGTCACTGGTCGTCGGAATCGATTCCGCCTATGAGCGCTGGCGCCGGGCCATGCGCATTCCCGATCTTGACCAACGGCTTCATGTCGCGGAAAAGGCCGATCACGCCTTGCGGACGGTGCTGGCCGGGGCTTCGTCCGCCGAGCCGGCGGCCTTCACCGTCGTCCCGGCGGCCCCGCAATCCTCGTCATCGTCGTCGCAGCCGCCGCCGGCCACGGCCGCCCCGGTCCAGCCGGTGGAAAGCGCGCCCCTGGCCGCCACGGACCAGAGTCCGGCGACCAACCCGGCTTTTCCCGATACGCCGCTGCGCCTGACCTACCCCTCCGGCCCGCCCCGGCCCGACGACGTCGCCGTCATCATCGGCAACGCCGATTACGACCGGCTGGCCAAGGACATTCCCGACGTCACCCCCGCCTATGACGATGCCGACAGCATGCGCCTTTACGCCGAACAGGCGCTGGGCGTCAAACCGGCCAACATCATCCTTTTGAAGGACGCCACCGGCGCCCGGATGCGCCAGGTGTTCGGCGACCGCCGTGACGCCCACGGCCAATTGTACGATTGGGTCCATCCCGGACGATCACGGGTCTTCGTTTTTTACGCCGGCCACGGCGCGCCGGGCCTGAACGGCGGCACCCCCTATCTGGTGCCGGTGGACGCCGACGCGTCGCGCCTGGATCTGACCGGCTACCCCCTGGCCCAGCTTTACCACAATCTCGCCCAACTGCCGGCCCGGCGGGTGACGGTGGTGCTCGACGCGTGCTTTTCCGGGATGTCGCCGGGCGGCCCGATCCTGGCCAACGCCTCGCCGATCGATCTGGCGCCGAAATCGGTCCATATCCCGTCCAAGCTGACGGTGATCGCCGCCGGCGCCGCCAACCAGATCGCCTCGTGGGGGGTCGACGGCCGTTATGGGCTGTTCACCGAATATTTCCTCAAAGGCATGGCCGGCGCCGCCGACCGTCCGCCCTGGGGCAATGGCAACGGCCATGTCTCGCTTATGGAACTGAAGCGCTATCTGGACGCCACCATGACCTATGCGGCCCGGCGCGATTACGGCCGCGATCAGGTCGCCCAGATCGTCAGCCACGGAAAAATCGTCAACTAGCCCCAATCCCAATGAAACTGCGGCGTCCGGAAACGGTATTATAATACCGCGCTTCTATCTTCGTGATTTTAAACGCGTTTTTTCACGTTGACAGGCGGCGCTTCCGTGGCATACTCCCGCCCTCTCCGGCGAGGCATGCACCGTGCCCGCCGTTCACTGGTTTTGTGGGTGCCATGAAGACCTATTCCGCCAAACCGTCCGAAGTAGAGAAGAAGTGGGTAGTGATCGACGCGGACGGCGTCGTGCTCGGCCGTCTGGCCAGCATCATCGCGATGCGCCTGCGCGGCAAGCATCTGCCCACCTTCACGCCTCATGTCGACATGGGCGAAAACGTCATCGTCGTCAACGCCGAGAAAGTCAAGCTCACCGGCAACAAGCTGCGTGACAAGACCTTCTACTGGCATACCGGCTATCCCGGCGGCATCAAGGGCCGCACCACGGGCCAGCTCCTTTCCGGCCGTTTTCCGGGCCGGGTGATCGAGAAGGCCGTGGAACGCATGATCACGCGCGGGCCGCTCGGCCGCCAGCAGATGAAGAATCTGCGCGTCTATGCCGGCCCCAGCCACCCGCACGAGGCTCAGCAGCCCGAAGCGGTGGACGTTGCCGCGATGAATCCGAAGAACAAGAGGTAAGACATGGCCGATCTTTCCAGTTTGGCCGACCTGCAGACCGCCACGTCTCAAGCCCACCCGACGCACGAGCGTAAGGTGGACGGTCAGGGTCGCGCTTATGCCACCGGCAAGCGCAAGAATGCCGTCGCCCGCGTTTGGGTCAAGCCGGGCACCGGCAAGATCGTGGTCAACGGCCGCGCCATCGAGGTCTATTTCGCCCGTCCGGTCCTGCGCATGCTGATCAATCAGCCGTTCCAGGCCACCCGCAGCGAACGCCAGTTCGACGTCACCTGCACCGTCGCCGGCGGCGGTCTGTCGGGCCAGGCCGGGGCGTTGCGCCACGGCATCAGCCGGGCGCTGACCTTCTTCGACCCGACCATGCGGTCCCCGCTGAAGGCCGGCGGCTTCCTTACCCGCGATCCCCGCGTGGTCGAGCGTAAGAAGTACGGCAAGCACAAGGCCCGCCGTTCGACCCAGTTCTCCAAGCGCTGATCGAACCCCGTCGCCCGCCTCCGCGCGGGCGACGGATCTTCGCCATGGCCATCCTGTACGTCGCCAGCAGCAAAATCCTGCAAACCTGGGCCGCCGATGTCGGTCTGGGCAAGGCCGTCTACAAAGTCGGGCTGGCCGCAGACGGCGAACCGGCGGCCTCTTTGGCCAATCAGGCCGGCGCCGACGATTGGAAAATTCTGGCGACCACCGAAACCGAGCAGTCCGAAACCGACCTTTTGGACCGACTGGGCGCCAAACAGAAACTGGTCGATCCCGCCTATTACCCGCGGCTGCGCGGCGCCACCGGCATCGTCAAGGTCAACCTGACCGCCGTCGAGAACGCGCTGATGGTGGCCCAGGCCCTGGAAAGCCGTGACCCGCCCAAAAACATCAAGGTCAAGCCGGCCGACGTCGCCCGCTTTCTGATCCGCAACGCGCTGGGTTCTTAAATCCCGGCCGCGATCACCCCAGAAACCGATCCACGATCCGCTCCACCGAGCCGACATAGCCGCCGCCGAACAGGCGGACATGAACCAGCAGCGGATAGAGCAGATACAGGGAGCGCCGAACCTCGTGAAAACCGGGGCGGATCGGCCGCCGCTCTTCATAGCGTTTGAAGAACGCGTCGCCGAAGGTGCCGAACAGGGTGCCGAACGCCAGCTCGATCTCGGGATCGGCGTAGTACAGGGCGGGATCGATGAAGGCCGCCACCCGTCCGTCGCGGCACAGGACGTTGCCCCCCCAGCAATCGCCATGAATCAGGCCCGGCCGTTCGGGTTCGTCGATCCAGCGCGCCAATTGTCCGGCCAGGGATTCGATGCGCCCCAGCAACCGGGCGGGCAGACGCCCGGCCCGATGGGCTTCGCCGGCCATGTATAACAGGCGGTGGTCGCGGTAGAAATCGAGCCAGCGCGCCGTGGGCGGATTGGGCTGGCGCAGACCGCCGATCACGGTATCGCGCTCCAGCCCGTAGGCCCGCCAGGTCAGATCGTGCAGATCGGCCAGAAGATCGGCCGCATGGGCCTGGGCGGGTCCGTCCAGCCCGTCCCGGCCCTCCACATACGCCATCAGCAGAAGATCGTCGTCGGCAAGCAGCGTCGCCGGCACCGGCAGGGCGGTGCGCTCGGCCAGCGCGCACAGCATCCATCCTTCCGGCTCCAGCCCCGGCCCGATCTTGGCCACCACCCGCTCGCCCCCGGCCAGATCGACCAGCAGCACCTCGCCGACGCAACCGCCCGACAGGGGCCGGGCGCCCAGGATCGCCCGGCCGGTCCGGGCCTGGATGCGGGCGGCGAACGCGTGGTTCACGGCCGTCCTTACAGCATGGTCTTGCGAATATGGTCCAGCAATCCCCGAGCCCCGGATTCGATCATGTCGAGCACCTGTTCGAACCCCTCGGGGCCGCCGAAATAGGGATCGGGCACGTCGGCCATGGGCACGTCCGGCGCGAAATCGAGGAACAGCGCCAGCTCGCCCCGGGCGTCAGTGGGACGCATGCCGTACAGAATCCGGCGATGGCCGCGATCCATGGCCACCACCAGATCGAAGGTCCGGAAATCGGCGGGGGTGGCCTGACGGCCGCGCAGATGGTCCAGCGCCACCCCCCTGGCCCGCGCCGCGGCGATGGTCCGCGAATCGGGCGCCTCGCCCACGTGATAATCGTGGGTCCCGGCCGAATCGACCTCGATCACCCCCTCCAGGCCGGCCTCGGCCACCAGACGCCGGAACACCCCCTCGGCGGTGGGCGAGCGGCAGATGTTCCCGGTGCAGACGAACAGCACCCGAATCGGCTTCGACGTTGAATCTGCGGTTTTGACGTGGGGCATGGCGATTTCCCGAATGAGCTTGGCCGGGACCATACCAATTCCATGCCGCATCGGGCAATTTCGCGCTGCGTGTCGAAAGGCGCCGCCTCTCAACGCTCTCCGCGAAGGGCCGCAAGGCCCTTCGATCCCGGAAAGATTTTCCGGACCTCGTCCAATTGCCTCCCTTGACCTCCCAGGGGAATCGGGTGAACCCGCTTCCCCTGCATTATGTATATTTCCCTCAATCGCCGGGCGGGCGCGTCCGCGCCCTTGGCTATCCTCGCTTGCGCTGCGGCGGCCTCAACGGCCTAGTCGCTCCGCTCCAACGCGCCTTCACCCGATTACCCTGCCTTGACCTCCCGTCACATATCGATCATTTTACCATTCATCAAAATGATGGGATCGTATGTCGATGCTTGAAACGTTCGAAACCGTGGCCAAAGCCATCGCCGATCCCAACCGGGTCCGCATTCTCAAGCTGCTTGAGGGTGGGGAATTGTGCGTGTGCCAGATCACCACGGTGCTGAATCTGGCGGCCGGCACCATCTCCAAGCATCTGGGCGTGCTGAAGACGGCGGGACTGGTCCAGCTTCGGCGCGACGGCAAATGGGCCTATTACCGGCTGGCGGAGCAGGCGTTCAACCCGTATGCGCCCGCTTTGCTGGCGGTGGTGCGCGCCACCCTGGCCGACGATCCGACCGTGACCGAGGACCGGCGCCTGCTGAAGCTGGTCAACGCGGTGGCGTTGCCGGTTCTGTGCCACCAGGGCCGCGCCGCTCTCGGCCCGGACGTTCAGGCGGCCCCCCAATCCAACTGCTGTGGAACGCCATCATGACCGACACCCCCATCAACGTCCTCGTCCTGTGCACCGGCAACAGCGCCCGCTCGGTGCTGGCCGAATGCCTGATCAACGATCTCGGCGGCGGCAAATGGAAAGCCTATAGCGCCGGATCGAAGCCCACCGGCAAGATCAACCCCCTGTCCATCGCCATCCTCAAGGAAAAGGGCCATGCGGTGGAGGGCCTGCGCTCCAAATCCTGGGACGAATTCGGCGAACCGGACGCGCCCGAAATGGATCTGGTGATCACCGTCTGCGACAACGCCGCCGGCGAAATCTGCCCGGTCTGGCCGGGCCATCCCTCCAAGGTTCATATCGGCTTTCCCGACCCCGCCGCCGCCGAAGGCGACGAGGCGGCCCGTCTGGCCGTGTTCCGCGACGTCTACGGCATGATCGAGACCAAAATCCGCAAGCTGATCGAACTCGGTCCCGACCGGGCGGGAGAGATCTGATGAGCGCCCAATGCGAGGGGACCGGCCAGGCCGCCGCCAAGATCCCGATGGGATTCTTTGAACGCACTCTGACCCTGTGGGTGGCGCTGTGCATCGCCGTGGGCGTGATCCTGGGCAAGTTCATGCCCGGCACCTTCCACGCCATCGGCGGCATGGAAATCGCCGAGGTCAATCTGCCGGTGGCGGTGCTGATCTGGCTGATGATCGTCCCCATGCTGCTCAAGATCGATTTCGCCGCTCTCCATCAGGTCAAGGAGCATTGGCGGGGCATGGGCGTCACCCTGTTCATCAATTGGGCGGTCAAGCCGTTCTCGATGGCGCTGTTGGGGTGGATCTTCATCGCCCATCTGTTCCGGCCGTTTCTTCCCGCCGACCAGATCGACAGTTATATCGCCGGGCTGATCCTGCTGGCCGCCGCGCCCTGCACCGCCATGGTGTTCGTGTGGTCCAACCTGTCCAAGGGCGAACCCAATTTCACCCTGTCCCAGGTGGCGCTGAACGACGTGATCATGGTCGTCGCCTTCGCCCCCATCGTCGGCCTGTTGCTGGGATTGTCGGCGATCACCGTGCCCTGGGACACGCTGCTGATTTCGGTGCTGCTGTACATCGTGGTGCCGGTCATCGCCGCCCAGATCTGGCGGCGCGCCCTGCTGGCCGGCGGGCCGGAGCGGCTGCAAGCGACCCTGAAGGCGCTGCACCCGGTCTCGCTGGCGGCGCTGCTGGCGACGCTGGTGCTGCTGTTCGGTTTCCAGGGCGAGCAGATCACCGCCCAGCCCCTGGTCATCCTGATGCTGGCGATTCCGATCACCATCCAGGTCTATTTCAATTCGGGCGCCGCCTATCTGCTCAACAAGAAGCTGGGGGTCGCCCATTGCGTCGCCGCGCCCTCGGCCCTGATCGGCGCCAGCAATTTCTTCGAACTGGCCGTCGCCGCCGCCATCAGCCTGTTCGGTTTCCAGTCCGGCGCGGCGCTGGCCACGGTCGTCGGCGTGCTGATCGAAGTGCCGGTCATGCTGTCGGTGGTCAAGATCGTCAATGCCACCAAGGGTTGGTACGAAGCAAAAGCCTGAACACGGGAGAACATCAATGAAGCTTGAAGTCTACGACCCTCCGATGTGCTGTTCGACGGGCGTGTGCGGCCCCGAGGTCGATCCGGTTCTGGTGGCCTTCGCCGCCGACCTGCACTGGATCGGCGAACAGGGGATCGAGGTCCATCGCTACAATCTGGGCACCAATCCCCAGGCCTTCATCGAAAATCCGGTGATCGCCACGGAAATCAAGGCGAGCGTGGAGCGGCTGCCGATCATCGCCATCGACGGCCAGATCATATCGACCGGCATCTACCCCACCCGCGACCAGATGGCCGCCAAACTCGGCCTTTCCACCACCGCCAAGGAGACGGGCAAGACGGGCGGCTCGTGCTGCTCCGGATCGTCCTGCTGCTGACATGACTCTGCCCACCATCACCACCCGTTACGCCTTCTTCACCGGCAAGGGCGGCGTCGGCAAGACGTCGCTGTCCTGCGCCACCGGCCTGGCCCTGGCTGAAGCGGGGAAGCGGGTGCTGATCGTCAGCACCGACCCGGCATCGAATCTGGACGAGGTGCTGGGCACCGAACTGGGGTCGAAACCGACCCCGATCGCCGGCACCACCTCCCTGTTCGCGCTCAACATCGACCCGGAAGAAGCGGCGCGCGACTATCGCGAACGGATGGTCGGCCCCTACCGCGACGCCCTGCCCCCGGCGGCCATCGCCAGCATGGAGGAGCAATTCTCCGGGGCCTGCACCGTGGAAATCGCCGCCTTCGACGAATTCGCCAAGCTGCTGGGCGATCCGGACACCACCGGGGACTTCGACCACGTCATCTTCGATACCGCGCCCACCGGCCATACCCTGCGCCTGCTGACCCTGCCCTCGGCCTGGAGCGAATTCATCGCGTCTTCCACCGGCGGCGCCTCCTGCCTGGGACCGCTGGCCGGGCTGGAACGACAAAAGGCTTTGTACGCCGCCACCGTCGCCCAGCTCGCCGATCCGGCCAGAACCGTGGTGGTGCTGGTGACCCGTCCCGAATCCTCGGCCCTGCGCGAGGCGGAACGCACCCGGGGCGAGCTGGCCGAATTGGGCGTGGGCAATCTGCGTCTTGCGATCAACGGCGTATTCGCCGCCGAACGGCCGGGCGATGCCATCGCCGACGCCATGACCGCGCGCGGCCAGGCGGCGCTGGCGGGGATGCCGGCGGGTCTGGGGGCCTTGCCCGCCACCCGGACGGCCTTCCTGGCCAAAGGCACGGTCGGTCTGGACGCGCTTAGGGTTTTGACCGGCGCCCGGCCGGAAACGATCGCGCCCGAGGACCATTCCGAGCCCGTCGACCTGCCCGCCGGTATCGATCCGTTGATCGACGAGATCGCCCAAAGCCGGCGCGGCGTGATCATGACCATGGGCAAGGGCGGCGTCGGCAAGACCTCTCTGGCCGCCACCATCGCCGTCGCCCTGGCCCGCAAGGGCCACCCGACCATCCTGTCCACCACCGATCCCGCCGCCCATGTCGTCGAAGCCGTGGACGGGACCGTGGCCAATCTCACCGTGACCCGCATCGACCCCGAGGGGGAAGTGGCGGCCTATCGCGACGAGGTCCTGGCCAAGGCCGGGGCCGGTCTGGACGCGGCCGGCCGCGCCATGCTGGAGGAGGATCTGCGCTCCCCCTGCACCGAGGAGATCGCCGTCTTCCGCGCCTTCGCCCGCACGGTCGATCAGGGGGTGGACCGGTTCGTAGTGCTCGATACCGCGCCCACCGGCCATACCATCCTGCTGCTGGACGCGGCCGAGGCCTATCACCGCGAGGTGCTGCGCGTGCAGACCGACACGCCCGAATCCGTGCGCTCCCTGTTGCCGCGCCTGCGCGATCCCGATTTCACCCGGGCCATCGTCGTCACCCTGGCCGAAGCGACGCCGGTCCACGAAGCCGAACGGCTGCAGACGGATTTGCGGCGGGCCGGCATCGCCCCCTTCGCCTGGGTGATCAATCAAAGCGTGCTGGCCAGCGGCACCACCGACCCCCAACTGGCCCGGCGCGGCCGGTTCGAAGCCCCCTTCATCCGGCATGTTGCCGAAAATCTGGCGACACGCTGCGCCCTGCTGCCCTGGCGGGCCTGAAATCGGGAACCCAAGCATACAATTTGAACAAATCACCCCCTGAAAACATGTGCCTTATCAAAGATTTGGACAGGGGGCCTTGACTCCTGGCCAAAACAGGTTAGGCATAGCCTCGTCACCGGTTCCGGACGAGAGTATGGACGCCACTTCCGGCAAGTCGGCCAGCGCCGACGCCCGACGCCTCGCTTCCCTGGCAGCCGCGGCCGTCGGCGTCGTCTATGGCGATATCGGCACCAGCCCGCTTTACACCATCCAGGAATGCTTCAGCGCCCGCCACGATCTGGCGGTGAACGCGGTCAACGTGCTGGGCATCGCCTCGCTGGTGCTGTGGTCGCTGATCTTCGTGGTCACCTTCAAATACGTCCTGTTCGTCATGCGGGCCGACAACCGGGGCGAGGGCGGCATTCTGGCGCTGCTGGCTTTGGTGGGCGAATCCCGGGGCACCGACCGGCGCGCCATGGGGGCGCTGCTGGTGCTGGGCCTGTTCGGGGCGGCCCTGTTCTTCGGCGACGGCGCCATCACGCCGGCGATTTCGGTCCTGTCGGCGATGGAGGGATTGGAGGTGGCCGCCCCCGGCCTCACCCGCGTGGTGATTCCCATCACCCTGATGGTGCTGGTGGCGCTGTTCTGGTTCCAGAGCCGGGGCACCGCGCGCATCGGCGCGGTCTTTTCGCCGATAATGGGGGTATGGTTCGTCACCCTGGCCGTTCTCGGCATCCGCGAGATCATCCTGGTGCCGGGCATTCTCGCCGCCATCGACCCCCGCCACGCCGTCATCTTCATGATGACCCACCATTTCCGGGGTTTCGAGGTGCTGGGCTCGGTGGTTCTGGCGGTCACCGGCGGCGAGGCGCTGTATGCCGATATGGGCCATTTCGGCAAGAAGCCGATCCAGTTCGCCTGGTTCGGGCTGGTGCTGCCGGCGCTGATCCTCAATTACCTCGGACAATCGGCGCTGCTGCTCCACCATCCCGAGGCCGCCAGCAACCCGTTCTATCTGCTGCTGCCGGCCTGGGCGGTGCTGCCGATGGTGGTGCTGGCCACCGCCGCCACCGTCATCGCCAGCCAGGCGGTGATTTCCGGGGTGTTCTCGCTGTCGCGGCAGGCGACCCAGCTCGGCTTCATGCCGCGCATGGAAATCAACCACACCTCCGACGAGGAGGAAGGGCAAATCTACATCCCCAAGGCCAATTGGGGATTGCTGGCCGCCGTGGTGCTTCTGGTGCTGGGGTTCAAATCCTCCAGCAATCTGGCCGCGGCCTACGGCATCGCCGTCACCGGCACCATGGCCACCACCACCATCCTCGCTTTGGCGGTGGCCCATCGCCTGTGGGGATGGAAGCCCTGGCAATGCGTTCTTCTCGGCACCTTTCTGCTGGCGATGGATCTGGGCTTTCTCGGCGCCAACATGTTGAAAATTCCCGATGGCGGCTGGGTTCCCCTGGTGATGGGCTGCGCCGTCTTCATCACCATGGCGACCTGGAAGCGGGGCCGGCTGATCCTGACCCGCCGCGCCGCCGAGAGCGCCATGCCCATCGATCTGTTTCTGGAGCGCCAGAAGGAGCATCCCGCCCAGCGCGTCCCCGGAACCGCGATCTTTCTGACCGGCACGCCCGATGCTGTTCCCGTGGCCCTGCTCCACAACATGAAGCACAACAAGGTCATCCATGAGCGGGTGGTGTTCCTGACCGTCATCACCGAACCGGTCCCCCGGATTTCCGCCAAGGACCGGGTGGTGATCGAGGGTCTGGCCGAGGGCTTCTACCGCCTGACCGCCACCTACGGCTTCTTCCAGGAGCCCGACATTCCCAAACTGTTGCGCTTGGCCAATACGGCCTTCGGCATGGAGTTCGATTTGATGGACACCTCGTTCTTCCTGGGACGCGAAACCCTGGTGCCGTCGGCCCAGCCGGAAATGGCGCCCTGGCGCGAGCAATTGTTCATCGTCATGAGCCGCAACGCCATGTCGGCCACCGAATTCTTCCGCATTCCCGCCGGCCGCGTGGTCGAGCTGGGCACCCAAGTGCAATTCTGACCCTTCGCCCGCAACCGCCATGCCCTCCGATCCCTCGCTTTTCCCGCCCGACCAGCCCGCCGTCGCGCCCGCCCCCGGTGGCGGACAACGCGCGCGGAGCGCCGGCGCCCTGACCCTGGGGGCCATCGGTCTGGTTTTCGGCGATATCGGCACCAGCCCCCTTTACGCCATGCGCCAGGCCTTCGCCGGGCCGCATCCGTTGCCGCCCGTCCAGCCCAATGTGTTGGGGATCGTCTCCCTGATCTTCTGGTCGTTGCTGGTGGTGGTGACCCTTAAATACGTCGTGGTGATGATGCGGGCCGACAATCGCGGCGAAGGCGGCATTCTGGCCCTGCAAGCCCTGGTCGGGCACGCCGCCGACGGCGGCACCCGCATGGCGGCCCGGATCGCCACCCTGGGCATCTTCGCCGCCGCCCTGTTCTACGGCGAAAGCATGGTCACGCCGGCGATTTCGGTGCTATCGGCGGTAGACGGCATCCGGGTGGTGGCGCCGGGATGGCTGAACTACATCATGCCGGGGGCGCTGGCGGTTCTGGTCGTGCTGTTCATGGCCCAGCGCCAGGGCTTCAGCGCCATCGGCGCCATCGCCGGGCCGGTGATGATCGTCTGGTTCCTGGTGCTGGCGGTGTTGGGCGTACACAATATCGCCGCCGACCCGTCGGTGCTGTGGGCGCTGTCGCCCCATCACGCCATCCTGTTCCTGTTCAGGGGCGGCTGGACCGCCTTCATGACCCTGGGCGCCGTGGTGCTGACCGTGGCGGGGTGCGAAGTCATCTATGCCGAAATGGGCCTGTTCGGCCGCCTGCCGATCCGGATCGCCTGGTACGGCCTGGCCCTGCCCAGTCTGGTGCTCAATTATTTCGGCCAGGGCGCCCTGCTGCTCGCCAATCCTCAAAGCGTCGTCAACCCCTTTTTCCTGCTGGCCCCGGCCTGGGCCGGCCCGGCTCTGCTGGGACTGGCGATCCTGGCCGCCGCCATCGCCAGCCAGGCGATGATTTCGGGCGCCTTCGCCATGACCCGCCAGGCCATCCAGCTCGGCTACCTGCCCCGTATGGAGATTTCCCACATCTCGGAAAAGGAGATGGGGCGAATCTACATCCCGTTCATCAACTGGACCCTGATGGTGGGCGCCTTGACCCTGGTGGCGGGGTTCCAAACCGCCGCCGGGCTGGCATCGGCCTACGGCGTGGCGGTGACCGCGACCATGCTGATCAGCTCCATGCTCCTCGCCCTGGCCATGACCCGCCTGTGGGGGTGGCGCGGGCGCAAGACGACAATGCTGCTGGGCCTGTTCCTGGCGGTGGACGGCGCCTTCTTCCTGGCCAACATCGCCAAGATTCCCTATGGCGGCTGGTTCCCTCTGGCGGTGGGCGGCGTCACCTTCGTCCTGCTGACCACCTGGAAGAACGGCCGCAGGATGCTGATGGAGCGCCTGGGCCGCGACGCCATTCCGGTGGACGATTTCATCGCCGGCCTGTCCGACCGGGTGACCCAGGTTCCCGGCATCGCCATGTTCCTGACCGGCACCCGGCAGGGCATTCCGCTGGCGCTGCTGCACAATCTCAAACACAACAAGGTCATCCACGAACGGGTGGTGATCTGCACCGTATCGATCGAGGAAGTCCCCGTCGTCGATCCCGAACAAAGGATTGAAAGCGAAATGCTGTCCGAGCGCTTCCAGCGCCTGACCCTGCGTTTCGGCTTCATGGAGGACCCCAACATCCCCAAAGTTCTGGCCCAGGCGCGCACCGACCAGTTGGGGTTCTTCTACGAACCGATGTCGATTTCCTATTTCCTGTCGCGGGAAACCCTGGTGCCGGCCAAACGCCCGGCCCTGCGCGCGTGGCGCGAACATCTGTTCGCCTGGATGTCGCGCAGCGCCACCAGCGCCATGGACTTTTTCCAGTTGCCATCGAACCGGGTGGTGGAACTGGGCAGCCAGATCGAAATCTGACGGCGGACCCCGGTTACGATCGGGCGTTTTCTTCCGCCGGTGCGAACAGGGTTTCGATCAGCGGGCAGGCCGTATCGGCACGGGTGCGACAGCGTTCGATAAGCGCGCCCAACGCCGCGTCGATGCGGGACAGGCCGGCGATGCGGTCCTGAACATCCCGACGGTGGCGAATGGCCGTTTCCATGATATCCGCACAGGATTCCCCCCCGCTTTCGGCCAACCTCAGCAGGCCGCGCACTTCGTCCAGGGAGAAACCCAGCGCCCGGGCGCGGTGAACGAAACCGATGCGGGCGATATCGGCCGGCCCATACACCCGCCGGCCGTTGGCCTGACGGCGGGGCGCCGGCAGAACCCCGTCCTTTTCGTAAAAGCGGATGGTGTCGATGGCGCAGCCGGTACGGGCCGCCGCCGCGCCGATGCTTATCCAGGCGTCGTTGCGATTCGACATGATGACGATTCCTCTTGATCCTGGAGTCACTCCAGCATTCATACCGGATCGGGTCAAGACGGGCTGAACCGAAGGATTGCCATGCGCCACGTCCCCTCCCTCATCCGCCGGCTTTTGGTCGCGCTCCTGCTGCCGCCCGCCACCATCGCGGCCGCCCAGTGCCTGCCGCCGACCGGCAAAACCTTGGCCCGCCTGCCCGCCGGGCTGACGTTCATGCAAGCCGGCAAGCCCGTCGCCGTCAAAACCTATGACGGGCGCAAACTGATGATCTGGCAGGTGGCCACCTGGTGTTCGAGCTGCGCGGCCGGCTTGCGAATCCTGGCCCGGCACCGGGCCGAGATCGATGCCGCCGACGCCCGGGTTCTGATCCTGCGCGCCTACAAGAACGGCGGCTATCCCGGCATCGGCATCAAGGCCTTCGCCCGCAAGGCCGCGCCCGCCTTGCTGCGCGATCCCCATTTCATCTTCGGCGACGACACCAAACCCCTGTTCGTGCGCACCAATCCGCTGCACGAGGTGGATTTCTACCAACTGGTCGCGGCGAACGGACGGGTGGTCGCCACCGACTCGGCGCCGTCGGCGAGTTGGTCCACCATCGCCGCCTTCCTGAAATGATCGCCTCCATTCCCCGGGCGCTGGCCCTGGTCCTGGCCGACCGCCGCGCCGCCTTCGCCGCCGCGCTGCTGGCCCTGATCCTGTTCGGTCTGTACGCGACGGTGCTACCGGCCTCGATGACCGGCGGCGCGGTGGGACTGGTATCGCTGCGCTATCTCACCTGGGGCGAAGCGGCGCTGGCCGCGATAATGGCCGTGTTGCTGGCCCTGACCGTCATGCTGGGCCTGTACGGCCTGCGCCACGGCGCCGGACTGCGCCCGGCCGGATCGCTGATCGGCGCGCTTCTCGCCACGGTTCCGTCGCTGCTGTGCTGTTCGCCGCTATTGCCGCTGGCCATCGCCATGATCGCCGGCATCGCCCCGGCCGCCGCCCGCTTCGGCCTGCCGCTCCAGGGCTTCATCGCCACCCACGAGGGCGCTCTTTACGCCGTCGCCATCGCCCTGATGGTCTGGGGACTGGCCGCCAATGCCCGCCGGGCGCTGTATTGCCGTTGCCGAGCTCCGGACCGCGCCGTCAGTTGAGCTTGGCCGGCAGTTCGGTGATGGCCGCTTCGATCAGCTTCGCCCCCCGTTCGGGCGTCATGGTGCGGACCAGGATTTCGCGGGCGGCGGCCATGGACGCTTCCACCGCCGCGTCGTGGACCTCGCGCAGCGCCTGGGCCTCGGCCTGGGCGATGCGATCCATGGCGGTGCGCTCGCGCCGTTTCAACGCCGCTTCCAGTTCCGCGGTCGCTTCCGCCGTCAGGCGGTCGGCCTCCTCGCGGGCGCGGGCGACGATCGCCTCGGCTTCCTTCATCGCCTCGCGCTGCTTGCGCTGATAGACGGCCAGCATCGCCTCGGCGTCCTGGCGCAATTTGTCGGCTTCGTCCAGGCGGGCCTTGATCTTGGCCGCGCGCGCGTCCAGCGCCGCCGACAGGGCGCCGGCCACCGGACGATAGGCCAGAACCACCAGCAGCACGAAGGCCGTCCCTTCCCAGAAATGACCGTCCTTGTAGAACGGCTCGGCGGCGGCGGCGACGGCGGCGGCCTTGGCGGTGGTCGCCTTGGCGGCGACGGCCTTGGCGGCGGCGGTCTTGGACACGGCGCCCACCTTGGCCGCGGCCGTCTTCAGGGCGGCAGTGGCGCTATCGACCACGGACGTCATCGGGATTGTTCTCCGTGCCCGTCGACCGCGGCGGCGATGGCCGCCTCCACCACCGCCGGATCGGGAACTTCGCCGGTGAGGTTGGCGGCGGCGACGGCCGACACCTCGGCGGCGATTTCACGGACATGGGACAGGGCGGCCTGACGGGCGGCGCCGATGCGCGCCTCGCCGGCCTTGATCTGCTCGGCCAGTCGGGCGGCCAGTTCGCGGTTGCGCCGCTCCGATTCGGCGATCAGCCGCTCGGTGGTTTCCTTGATCATATCCTGGGCACGGTAGCGCGACGAGGTCAGTGCCCGCTCATAGGCGGATACCGCCACATTGGCCTCGGCCTTCAGATGGGCGGCGCGGTCGAGATTGGCATCGATCCGCTGCTGACGCTCGTCCAGTACCGAAGCGATCCTGGGCAAAACCAGCTTCGCCATCAGGACGTAAAGCACGATGAAGGTCAGAGCCAGCCAAAAAAGCTGGGGCGCGAACACGGCCGGATCGAACTGGGGCATCCCGAGCTCCTGGACGCAAAAGGCGGCGCGGCGACAATCGGCGATCTTCGCCGATGAAACCCGTCCTTACTTGAACAGGATCATCAGCGAGATGACCAGCGCGTAGAGCGCGATGGCCTCGGTCACGGCGAAGCCGATCCAGCCATACAGCTCGACATTGGCCTTGGCGGCGGGATTGCGGCCGACGGTGGCGATCAGCGACGCCCATACCGAGCCGACGCCGATGCCGGCGCCGATGACGCCGATGGCGGCCAGACCGGCACCGATCAACTTGGCAGATTCGATATCCATGTCAGATTTCTCCTCGAACAGAAACGGTTGCTCCGCACGTCGCGCTCAGTGCAGATGAATGGCGTCGTTCAGATAGATGCAGGACAGCACCACGAAAACATAGGCTTGCAGCAGGGCGACGCCGACCTCCAGCACCAGCAGGGCGCTGAGAAAGGCGAAGGGAAACAGGCCGGGGACGAAATACAGCGCCCCCAGGGTGACCACGAAACCGCCCATGATCTGCAAGATGATGTGACCGGCCGTCATGTTGGCGAACAAACGAACCGACAGGCTGATCGGGCGCATGAAATAGGACAGGATTTCGATCGGCACCAATACGATCCCCATCGCCGGCGGCGCCCCCTTGGGGAAGAACAGGCGCAGGAAATGCAGCCCGTGGCGGACGAAGCCGATGATGGTCACGCCGACGAACACCACCGCCGCCAGGGCGAAGGTCACGATGATCTGGGCGGTGTAAGTGAATCCCAGCACCGGGATCGGCAGGATGCCCAGCAGATTGCCGAACAGCACCACCATGAACAGGGTGAAGATGAAGGGGAAATATTGCCGTCCCTCGCTGCCGACATTGTCGCGCAGCATGTTGGCGACGAATTCGTAGAACAGTTCGGCCATCGATTGCCAGCGTCCGGGCACCAGCGCGCGGGCGCGGACCGACAGGGTCAGGAAGACGGTGGAAATCACCGCCGCCGCCACCATCATCAGGGCCGAATTGGTGAACGAGATGTCCGTGCCCCCCACGGAGAGGGCGACGAGCGGCCTCAGCTCGAACTGCTCGATCGGGTTGATCACGTGCGTCCCCTCACATCACTCGTTTTCGGCATCATCGGGATCACCGTCATGCCGGCGTTCGTTCCGCCGGTCGATGGCCGCGCCCAACCCCACCGTGCCGTCCAGGCCCTTGGCCTGACGATAGGCATTCATGATACCGGCAATGCCGCCAAGCACCAGCCAAACCAGCATCAACCACGGTTTGGTGCCCAACCAGACGTCAAGCTGCCAACCGATCGCCGCGCCGACGCCGAAACCGACGACGATTTCGGTCATCAGCCGCATGCCGACGCCCAATCCGGATACCGACCGCCCCCCCGATCCCCGGCCGTCCGGATTCCGGCCCTCTCGAACTTCACGTTCCCGCGCCCGCGCCGCGCGCAGCCGGGTGTCCAGTTCTTCCAGGGAAGGAGGGGGGTCGGGATCGGTCATGGTGCACATCTCCGACCGCCCGTCATCGGTACGCATCCCGATCCCGGCGTTAAAAGCGCCGGCACCATACGGTTTGCGCACCGCCGATGTCAAGTTCCGAAAAGGAAGCCTACAGAGCTTTGAAATCAAATGAAAAAGTGAGGTTAAGCAGCCCCAAAACAGGGGGGTTCGCACGCCCGCGTCTATGACTTATGGCTGTAGCTGCCGCGCCTCATCGGCCGGAACCAGCGCCTCGGCCCGGGCCAGATCGACCGATACCAGTTGCGACACGCCGCGTTCGGCCATGGTGACGCCGAACAGGCGGTCCATCCGCGCCATGGTCATGCGGTGATGGGTGACCACCAGGAAGCGGGTGCCGGTGGATTGGCACATGGTTTCCAGCAAGGTGCAGAAGCGATCGACATTGGCGTCGTCGAGGGGGGCGTCGACCTCGTCGAGAACGCAGATCGGCGCCGGATTGGTCATGAACACGGCGAACAGCAGGGCCAGCGCGGTCAGGGCCTGTTCCCCGCCCGACAGCAGCGACAGGGCCTGAAGCCGTTTGCCCGGCGGCGACGCCATGATTTCCAGGCCCGCTTGCAGCGGATCGGGGGAATCGACAAAGGACAGATGGGCGCGGCCGCCGCCGAACAGGCGCACGAACAGATCGCGGAAATGACGGTCCACCGCCTCGAACGAAGCCTGCAACCGCTCGCGCCCCTCGCGGTTGAGCTCGCCGATGGCCTGGCGCAGGCGGCCGATGGCCTGAATCAGATCGTCCTTTTCCGCCGCCAGTTCGCCGAGACGCGCTTCCAGTTCGGCGACTTCGGTCTCGGCCCGCAGATTGACCGCGCCCATGGAATCGCGCTCGCGGCTGAGGCGGTCGAACCGGCGTTCCAGATCGGGCCGGTCCGGCCGTATGCCGGGGGCGAAATCGGCCAGGGCCAACGCCTGTTCGGGGGTGACGTCCAGACGTTCGGCGATGCGCGCGGCGACAGCGCGGCACCCGGCCTCGGCGGCGCCGAGATCGGCTTCGCGGCGGATGGCATCCTCGCGCGCCTCGGCCAAGGCGGTTTCCGCGGCGCGGGCGGCGCGTTCGCATTCGCCCACCCGGTTTTCGGCGGTAACCAGCGCATCCGCGGCCTGGCGGCGGGCCGCGTCCGCCTCGGCGATCCGATCCAGCAACTGGGCGCGGCGTTCGTCGAACCGGCCCGGCAGGGCGGCCAGACGGGCGATTTCGGCCTCGATCGCCGCCCGGCGCGAGTCCAGTTCGTCGAGATGGGCGCGCGCCGCCTCCGCCCGTTTCGTCCACGAGGCGATATCCGTTTCCAGCCCCTCCAGGCGGCGGGCGCGTTCGCCGGCCTCGCGCAGGCAACGGTCGAGCAAGGAGCGGGCTTCCACCAGACCGGAGCGCCGTTCGGCCAGATCGGCGCGCAGCCCGGCGATGCGGTCGCGCCCCTCGCCATCCTCGGGGAAGGCCGCCACCGCCGCCTGGGCGGTCAGCACCGCCTCGGCGGCCTCCTCCAGATCGGCGCGGACCGCGTCTTCCTGTTCCACCAGGGCGGCGAGACGGGTCTCGGCCTGGGCGAAACGCTGGGCCAGGGCGGCGTGGGCGTCGCGGGCGCGGGCGAGATCGCCCTCGGCGCGCCGCGCGGACTCGCGGGCGCGGGTTTCGGCATCGACGGAGGCCACCGCCGCCGCCCCGGCCTCGGTCGCCGCCGCCTCGGCGGTTTCGATCCCCAATTCGGCATCGTCCAGGCGCATTTCGATTTCGCGCATCCGGTTGCGCTGGGCCAGACGCACCGCCATGGGATCGGGGGCGCCGGCCTGTTTGACCAGCCCGTCCCAGCGCACCAGATCGCCGGCGGGGGTCACCAGCCGCTGCCCCGGCCCCAGCGCGGCCTGCAAAGCCCGGGCGGTTTCGGCATCGGCCACCATGCCGACCTGGGACAGGCGCCGGCCCAAAGCCGCCGGCGCCGTCACTCGGCGCGCCAAGGGCTGGACCCCGTCGGGCAGCGGCGCGTTCGCCATGGGCGGCAATTCGGTCCAGCGCACCGGCGCCCCGTCCTCCAGCGAAGCCGACAGATCCTCACCCAAAGCCGCCGCCAAAGCCGCCTCGTCGCCGGCCATGGCCGAGATCTGATCGAGGACCTGGGAAAAGCCGTCGGCGGGCGACGCCAGCACCGACGCCAGAGCGTCGATTTCCGCCTTCAGCCGGTCGCGGGCCGCCATCTGCTCCCGCAATCGGTCACGGGCGGCCTCGGCGGCGGCGGCGCTTTCGGTGCGCGCCCGTCCGGCCCGTTCGGATTCCTCGTGGGCCTCCTCCACATATTCCTGCGCCGCCTCCAGCTCCATTTCGGCGGCGGTGAGATCGGCGCGGTCGATGCCCTCGGCCGCGGCCCGCGCCCGCTGTTCGGCGATCTGGGCCGCCCGGTCGCCGAGACGGGCCTGTCGGGTCTCGGCCTCGTCCAGGCGGCGCAACGCCGCCCCCCGCTCGGCATCCGCCGCCGCCGCCTCGGCCATGGCGTCGGTCAGATCGCGTTCGATGGCCGCGACCCCCTCGGCCGCCGCTTCCACCCGGTCTTCGGCCTCGGCGCGCATATCCGCATCCGTCCGGCCCGCCGCGATCAGGCCGTCGCGCTCCGCCGTCAGCCGCGCCACCGTCTCGGCCGCGTCCGCCGCCCGCGCGCTTTCCCGTTCACCATCGGACAAGGCCTGGGCCAGACGCCCGTCGAGATCGCGGCGGGTCTCGGCCAGACGGCCGATTTCCGCCTCCAGCACTTCGCGCTCGGCCACCAGACGCTGCGCCGTCGCCATCGCCTCGGCCTCGACGGCGCGCAGGCCGGGAAGATCGGCGCCGGCGGAGGCGAGAGCCGCTGCCGCCGCCGCCGCCTCGCCGGTTCTGACCTCCACCAATTGGCGCGCCGCCGCCAGCCCGGCGCGGGTCAGATCCACCGCCGCCAGCGCCTCCAGCCAGGACAGGGCCAGGATCTGCGCCTCCACCGCGCGGATCTCGGCCGACAGGGTGCGGTAGCGCGCCGCCTGTCGCGCCTGCTTGCGCAATTCCTTGAGCTGGTCCTCCAGGGTGGCGAGGATGTCGTCCAGGCGGGTCAGATTGGTTTCCGCCCCGGTCAGCCGGCCTTCGGCCTCGCGCCGGCGGGAATGCAGGCCGGCGATGCCGGCGGCCTCCTCCAGCAGGGAGCGGCGCTCGGACGGCTTGGCGTTGATCAGCGCCCCCACCCGCCCCTGGCTGACCAGACCGGACGAGCGCGCGCCGGTGGCGGCGTCGGCGAACAGAAGCTGGACGTCGCGGGCGCGGATTTCGGAGCCGTTGAGGCGGTAGCTGGAACCCTGGCCGCGCTCGATGCGCCGGGCCACCTCGATCTCGGCGATGCCGGCGAAGCGGGCGGGAAGGCAATCGGCGGCGTTGTCGAGGCGGATGGTGACTTCGGCGACGTTGCGCGGCGGGCGGTTGGCGGTGCCGCCGAAAATGACGTCGTCCATCTCGCCGCCGCGCATCTGCCGCGCCGAGCTTTCCCCCATGGCCCAGCGCAGGGCCTCGATGAGATTGGATTTGCCGCAGCCGTTGGGGCCGACGATGCCGGTCATCCCCGGCGTGATCGCCAGTTCGACCGGATCGACGAAGGACTTGAAGCCGCTCAGCCGCAATCCGGCGAAATGGAGCATCCCCCGAGGCCCCACCGCGTCAGGCCCCCGATGCCGCCCGGACGGAGGACCGGCGCCCGATCTTAATTTTCGCGGCCCTGCATGGCCTGGTCATAGGCCGCCTGCAACTGCTTGCTGATCATGGCGTAGGATTCGGCGCCGGCATGAACCTTGCCGTCGATCACGAAGGACGGCGTGGCGTCCACCCCGTATTCCCGCATCGCCTTTTGCGCCCGGGCATTGATGGCGTCGGCCAGCTTCTGGCGATCCAGGCAGGCATCCACCTCCTTGCCGCTGACCCCGCCCTGAAGGACGATGTGCTTGATGGTGGCCAGGGGATCGGCCGCCAGCACCCATTGGTCCTGGGTCTGGAACAGCAGCGACAGCAGCGCGAAATAATCGGTCTTGCCGGCGCAATGGACGATCATCGACGCCCCCACCGACAGATTGACCGGCGGCGTGGGAAAGTCGCGATAGACCCACCGCACCTTGCCGGTGTCGATCCAATGGGTCTTGATCGACGGAAACGTCTCTTTTTCGAAATGGGCGCAATGGGGACAGGTCAGCGACGCGTATTCGATGACGGTCACCGGCGCGTCGGCCTTGCCCATCACCTGATCCAGCGGTCCGATGACGATCTTGGGCGGAGTGGTGGCGGCCTGGGCCGGAACGGTCCCGGCAAGCGCGATTCCGATGGTGGCGAACAGCATAAAGATCGACAGCGCCGCCAGGGGCGCGAACGGGGCGAACAGCCGATTGACCGCTTTCACCACTTTTCCTCCATCTTGCGTGACACGGGCGGATATTAAAAGCACCCGCAGACCGGCACAAGAACTGTCGCCGCGCCGCGGCAATCGACGCTCGCGCCGGGGCGGCGATGCCGGTAAGTTTCAAGCGCAGACCGAACCTTTGCGAGAACCGGCCCATGACCACGTTCCCCGAAGACATCTATACCGAACCGGCGGAAATCGACGTGAACACCCTGGCCAATCTGGGGCCGCTCGCCCCCTTGGCCGGCGTGTGGGAAGGGGTGAAGGGCGTGGACGTCAAGCCCAAGGCGGCGGGACCGAAAAGCCAGGATTACGTGGAGCGGATCGAACTTCAGCCCATCGATCCCGTCACCAACGGCCCGCAATTGCTGTACGGGCTGCGCTATCACACCCACATCACCAAGCCGGGACAGATCAAGACCTATCACGAGCAGGTGGGATACTGGCTGTGGGAACCGGCCACCGGCGCCCTGACCCATACCCTGACCATCCCGCGGGGACAGACCGTCCTGGCCACCGGCCGGACGGTGGCCGGGGCGCGACGGTTCGAGGTCGCGGCCGAGAACGGATCGTCCGTCAACGGCATCGCCGCCGTTCCCTTTCTCGATCACGCCTTTCGCACCCTGTCCTTCCGCATCGAAATCACGATCCATGACGACGAGTCCTGGTCGTACGAGGAAGACACGGTGCTGGCCATCAAGGGCCGGGACGAGCCGTTCCATCACACCGACGGCAACCGGCTGGTGCGGGTGGCGCCCCCCACACCCAACCCGCTGGCGCGATAATTTACCGTCCCAGCCGCCGGGCCAGCCCCTCCAGGGCGGCGCGCAGATCGGCATCCTCCACCTTATCCAACGACGCGGCGCCATCCGGCGATAACGGGCCGGGCGGCGGCGGCGCGGACGGCTTCGGTCGGACCACCACCGGCCCCTGGCGGATCTTGATGCGCGCCACCGCGCCATAGCCGAAATGGCGATTGACCCGCTCCACCACCAGCGGCTCCAGATGCTGGAGCTGGGGGGCGAAGGCCGACGATCCCACCCGGACCACCAGCACGCCGCCGCTGCGCTCGCCCTTGGGGAAGTCGATTTTCAGCGGTTGGGTATGGGCGGCCATCGCCGTTCCGACGATGGCCGGCCAATCGGCGATCAAGGCGCCACCGGCGAAACCGCGACGGCCGAACAGGGGCCGCGTCACCCGGTCGAGCGTCGCCGCCACCGCCACCGGCCCGGCGCTTCCCCGTTTGTCCTCGCGCTCCGTCAAATCCTTGAAACCCGTCATGGCGTGTCCGCCATCGATCTTCGGCCCGACCGCCCTGTTTTTTCAAGGCCCCTTCGGCTATCGTCGTTTCACCATCATGCCCGCGACCGCCCCCTCCGATCTCGCCGCCCTGCTGCTGGCCTGGTACGACCGCAATCACCGGTCTCTGCCCTGGCGCGCGGAAGCCGGTCAGGCCGCCGATCCCTACCGGGTGTGGCTGTCGGAAATCATGTTGCAGCAGACCACCGTCCAGGCGGTGATCCCCTATTTCCTGAAATTCGTCGAACGATGGCCGGACGTCGCTTCCCTGGCCGCCGCGCCGTTGGACGACATCCTGGTCGCCTGGGCCGGGCTCGGCTATTACGCGCGGGCCCGCAATCTTCACGCCTGCGCCCGCATGATCGCCGAATGGCGGGACGGACGCTTCCCCGAGGACGAGGATTCCTTGAGCGCCCTGCCCGGCATCGGCGCGTACACCGCCGCCGCCATCGCCGCCATCGCCTTCGGCCGCCACGCGGTGGTGGTGGACGGCAATGTCGAACGGGTGATGGCCCGGCTGTTCGCCGCGACCGAGCCCCTGCCCAAGGTCAAACCGGCCTTGCGGCGCTTCGCCGCATCCCTGACCCCCGCCGACCGGCCCGGCGATTACGCCCAGGCGGCCATGGATCTGGGCGCCACCCTGTGCACCCCCAAATCGCCGGCCTGCGGCCTGTGTCCGTGGATGAACGCCTGCGAAGGCCGCAAACGGGGCATCGCCGCCGCCCTGCCCGCCCGCGCGCAAAAGGCGGAACGGCCGGTGCGGCGCGGCATCGCCTTTTGGATTCTGCGCAAGGACGGGGCCGTGCTTTTGCGCCGCCGCGCGCCCGAGGGCCTGCTGGGCGGCATGATGGAAATCCCCTCGACCCCCTGGGACGACCGATCCTGGTCCCTCACCGAGGCCGGCGGGCAGGCCCCGCTGGAAACCGAATGGCGGCTGCTGCCCGGTCTGGTGCGGCACACCTTCACCCATTTCCATCTTGAACTTCAGGTGGCGGTGGGGAAAGCTGGGACCCGGCCCGCGATCCGGGGCATCTGGTGCCCGCTGGACCGTCTGGGGGATCAGGCTCTGCCATCCGTCATGCGCAAGGTGGTCCGCCACGCTTTGGCCAAGGGATATTGACCCGCAACGGGAACCAGACGGCGATGGGACGAATGATGGGCCTTTGGACCCGCAACCTGCTTCCGATTCTTCTTTTGGCGGTGGCCACAGCCGCCGCCGCGTCGGCCGCGCCGGCCGGCGAGACCATACCGCCCGAGCGGCTGCTGCTGCGCCCGCCCGTCGGCTGGCACATGCTTGCCGGCCCGCACGAGGGCAACGTCTCGGTCACCCGCATCGTGCCGGACGGCAACAACCCCGCCACAGCCTCGCAGATCATCAATATCGAACGCTATGAAGGGCAATCCCCCTCGCCCAAGGCCTTCGTCGAAAACATCGTCGCCGGCAACCGCCGCAATTGCGATGGCGTCCGGGTCAGCTCCATCGACACCCATTCCATCAACAATTATCCGACCGCCGCCCTGAGCTTCACCTGCACCCGCAGCCGGCGGACCGGACGCTCGGGCCTGATGATGATCATCGCCATCCGCGGCCAGGACGCGCTGCACGTCGTCGAGTGCACCTGGATGGGACAGGCGGTCCAACCCAACCAGCCGGTGCCGGTGCCCCGATCGGTCATCGCCCAATGGAACGCCTTCGCCCGCTCCGTGACCCTGTGCGACATCCGCGATCCCGGTGACCATCCGTGTCCAGCCACGGGCGGCTGAAAGATTGTTGCTTAGCCTCAGGCGCCGGCGCTCGCGCTTGGCTTATCCTCACTCGCTTGCGCTCGCTCCGGCGCGCTCAACGCGCATAGTCGTCGCTGCGCTCCTCCGGGTGCCCAAGCCCCAGCGCCTGAAGCTAAAAAAAGCCAACCCTCGACCTTTGGCACCCGGAGGCGGCTTTAGCCGCCGACTATGCGCGTTGAGCGCGCCGGAGCGACCCGGAGATGGCGTAGCCATCGGAGGGCGCGAGGACAGCCAAGGGAGCGGACGCGACCGCCGGCGCTTGAGGCCAACCAAAAACATACCAACCAACAAACCAATCGGCCCAAGGCCGATTGGCTTGGGTTTGTTGTCATGCCGGGCTCTCCCTGCTATATCAACAGAAGAGCGATCCGACGACCGCCCTTGCGCGGGTCGCTCCCGGCCCCGCGCGGCACGCGCTCATCACCTCAAGGTTTTCATGGCCAGACGCAGACAGATTTACGAGGGCAAGGCCAAGGTCCTTTTCGAGGGTCCGGAACCCGGCACCCTGGTCCAATACTTCAAGGACGACACCTCTGCCTTCAGCAACAAGAAAAAGGGCACCATCACCGGCAAGGGGGTGCTCAATAACCGCATCAGCGAATATCTGATGCTGCGGATCGGCGAAATGGGCATTCCCACCCATTTCGTGCGCCGGCTCAACATGCGCGAACAATTGGTGCGCGAAGTCGAGATCATCCCCCTGGAAATCGTGGTCCGCAACGTCGCCGCCGGATCGCTGGCGCAGCGTTTCGGCCTGACCGAGGGCACGCCCCTGCCGCGCTGCATCGTCGAGCATTACTTCAAATCCGACACCCTCGACGATCCCCTGGTCAGCGAAGAGCATATCACCGCCTTCGGCTGGGCGACGCCCCAGGATCTCGACGAGATCATGTCCCTGACCCTGCGCATCAACGATTTCCTGTCGGGCCTGTTCCTCGGCATCGGGCTGCGTCTGGTGGATTTCCGGGTCGAATTCGGCCGCCTGTACACCAATGACGACATGCAGATCGTGCTGGCCGACGAAATCAGCCCCGACAATTGCCGGCTGTGGGATATCAAGACCGGCGAACGCATGGACAAGGACCGCTTCCGCCGCGACCTCGGCAATGTCGAGGAAGCCTATCAGGAAGTCGCCCGGCGCCTGGGCATCCTGCCCGAAGGCGGCCCCCGCGACATGAAAGGTCCGGCGACGATGCAATAGGCATCGGCGTCCGGCGAAATCAACCACTCGACCAGGAAGACCGAACGTGAAGGCGACGATCCATATTTCCTTGAAGAACGGCGTTCTCGATCCTCAGGGCAAGGCCGTCCGCACCGCCCTGGGTTCCTTAGGGTTCGACGGGGTCGGCGATGTCCGCCTGGGCAAGGTGATCGAACTCGACCTTGCCGAAACCAATCGCGATCAGGCGCGTGAGACGGTCGAGCGGATGTGCAAATCCCTGCTCGCCAATACCGTCATCGAGAATTACCGCATCGATCTGGACTGAGCGGCCGGAAAGCGGGCGATCAAACCGGGGCCGGCATCGCGCCGGCCCCGATCCTTTTCGTTACTCGCCGTCTTCCGAAATCTCGGCCACCCGCAGGATGTTGGTGGTGCCCGAGCAGCCGAACGGCACGCCGGCGGTAATGACGATGCGATCGCCGATGGCGGCGAATCCTTCACGCTGGGCCATCAGAATGGCCTTGGACACCATTTCCGAGAAATTGTGCACTTCGTCGGTCTGCACCGTATGGGCGCCCCACACCAGCGCCAGTTGGCGGGCGACGTCGATATCGGCGGTCAGGCTGACGATGGGCTGTTCGGGCCGTTCGCGGGCCGCCCGCAGCGTGGTCGATCCCGACGAGGTATAGGTGACCACCGCCGCCGCCTTCAAGGTGTGGGCGACCTGGCGCGCCGCCGCCGAAATGGCGTCGCGGGTGGTGTTTTCCGGCTGCGACCGCGACGCGGCGGTGATGACGTGGTAATGCTCGTCGCGTTCCACCTGCTGGATGATGCGGTCCATGATGGTCACCGCGCCCACCGGATAGCGGCCGGCCGCCGTCTCCGCCGACAGCATCACCGCGTCGGCGCCGTCATAGACGGCGGTGGCGACGTCCGAAGCCTCGGCCCGGGTCGGCGCCGGCAGATGGACCATGGAATCCAGCATCTGGGTGGCGACCACCACCGGCTTGCCCACCTTGCGGCACGCCGCCACGATCCGTTTTTGCAGAATCGGCACCGTTTCCGGCGGACATTCGACGCCCAGATCGCCGCGGGCCACCATCACCGCGTCGGACAGATCGATGATGTCGTCCAGATGATCGATGGCCGCCGGCTTTTCCAGCTTCGACAACAGGCGCACGCCCGGCCGCCCGGTGGCCTGAATGCGGCTGCGGGCCTCGGCGACGTCGGAAGACCGCTGCACGAAGCTGAGCGCGATCCAGTCGGCCCCCATCTCCACGGCGAAGGCCAGATCGGCGATATCCTTGGGCGTCAGCGGCGAAATCGGCAGCACCGCGCCGGGCACGTTGACGCCCTTGTGGCTGGACAATTCGCCGCCGACCAGAACCCGGGTCTCGGCGAAATCGGCGCCGTGACGCTCGACCAGAAGACGGATCTTGCCGTCGTCCAGCAGCAATTCGGTCCCCTCCGACAAGGCGGCGAACACTTCCGGGTGGGGCAGAGGCGCGCGGGTCGCCGTTCCCATCTTGTCGGACAGATCAAGGCGGAAGGAAGCGCCGTCATCCAGCATGACCGCGCCCCCGGCGAAATTGCCGACGCGCAGCTTCGGCCCCTGAAGGTCGGCCAGCACGCTGATGGGGCGCTGCACCTTGGCCTCGACGGCGCGGATGGAATCGTAGCGGGCCTGATGTTCGGCGTGGGTGCCGTGACTGAAATTGAGACGGAAGACGTCGGCCCCCGCCATGAACAGCTTTTCGATCATGTCCGGCGAGGTCGAGGCCGGGCCGAGGGTGGCGATGATTTTAGCGTTTCTCATGCGTCGCATTGGACATCCTTCGGTCGGCTGACGGCCCACCATAACAGAGACGAACACGGTGAACACCGCTCGGCGTGAGGGGGACGGATCCTGGCCCAACGGGCGGTCCCCGGCCCATCCGAACGGTGTGGACCGATCCGGTTTCCGGCAAAGCGCCCCTTGCCGGAAAAAGCCGGCAATGGGATAAGGGGCGCCGAGCGACACCGTCGATCCGGAATGTGTCGAAAATCCGGGTCCTGCCGAGACGGCGAACCGCAGCCGGTCAAGAAGGGGACGTAAGGCCGATGATCACCGACGATACCATCCGCGCCGCCCTGCCCGGCGTGCTCACCGACGCGGTTTTCCCCGAATTGCCCCACTATATCAAGGGCAAGGTTCGTGAAAATTACGACCTTCCCGACGGACGGCGCATTCTGGTGTCCACCGACCGCCAAAGCGCGTTCGATCAGGTGCTGGCCGCCGTGCCGTTCAAGGGCCAGGTTCTGACCCAGACCGCCCGCTTCTGGTTCGAGGCCACCCGCGATCTGTGCCCCAACCACGTCCTCGATTATCCCGACCCCAACGTGGTGGTGGCCCGGCGCCTGGACATGCTGCCGGTGGAAATGGTGGTGCGCGACTATCTGACCGGATCGACCGAAACCTCGATCTGGCCCATGTACAAGGCCGGTCGCCGCGACATGTACGGGGTCGCCTTTCCCGACGGGCTCACCAAGAACGACCGCCTGCCCGCCACCATCCTGACCCCCACCACCAAAGCCGCCCAGGGCGCCCACGACGAACCGATCACGCCGGCCGAGATCGTCGCCAAGGGCCTGCTGACCCAGGCGCAATGGGACGAGGTCGCGGCGAAGTCGCTGGCGATCTTCGCCCGCGGCCGCGAAATCGCCGCCGCCAACGGCCTGATCCTGGTGGATACGAAATTCGAATTCGGGCTGGACGGCGACGGCACCCTGACCCTGGCCGACGAGATTCTGACCCCCGACAGCAGCCGCTATTGGCAGGCGTCCAGCTACGCCGCGCGCCACGCCGCCGGACAGGAGCCGGAAAGCCTGGACAAGGAATTCCTGCGCCTGTGGATCGCCGGTCGCTGCGATCCCTATACCCAGCCGATCCCGGCCATCCCCGAAGAAACGCTGGTCGCCTTCAGCAAAAAATATATTTCATTATATGAAACGGTGACCGGCGCCACGTTCGAGGCCCCGTCCGCAAAGGAGCCGGTCAAGGAGCGTATTCGCCGAAATCTTACGCCCTACTTTCAATCACCTTAAAAAAACAATGGGTATTTCTTGCGAACGAACGGACGCCAATATCCGCAATTTAAAATCATTTGACAATTAGGGATTGGCCGCCTAGCATGCCCGGAGTTGTTGGCTTCCCAGTGGAGCCAGCCTCCCTCTCTAACGTACATTCAGCCGTCCGTCCTTCAATGGGCGGGCGGTTTTTTTTTGGATTTTTTCAGCTCGACGCGCTTTCCGTCTCGGCCAGCAGCCCCCGCAACGCCGACATCACCACATCGGGGCGTTCGGCATGCAGCCAGTGGCCGGCGCCATCGACATTCTCGATGCGGGCGCGGGGAAACAACCGCGCGATCGCCGCCCGGCCATTGTCCCGGACGTAATCCGACCGCGCGCCGGCCAGAACCCGCACCGGCCCCTGATACCGGGTGCCCTCGGCAAAAACCGGAAAATCCAGAATATCGGCCATCGCCCGGTCCAGACCCGCCAGATTGGGCCGCCACCGGTATCCGTCCTCGCCCCGTTCCAGATTCTGCAACAGAAAGCCGCGCAGCGCCGGATCGGGAATGGACCCGGCCAGAGCCGCGTCGATCTCGGACCGCCGCGTCGCCCCCGCCACCGGCGCCGCCAGCAAAGCCGAAATCAAAGAGGAATAACCGTGGCGATAGGGCACCGGCGCGATGTCGATCACCATCAACCGCGCCACCAGATCGGGCCGGGTCAGCGCCAGACACATCGCCACCTTGCCGCCCATGGAATGCCCCAGCACCGTCACCGGCGCCCCCAACGCCGCGATCTCCTCGGCCACCGCCGCCGCCATCGCCGGATAGGTCATGCTCTCCACCCACGGCGAAGCGCCGTGATTGGGCAGATCGAACGACACCATCCGCGCCTCGCCCGCCATCGCCTGGGCGATCCCGCCCCAATTGCGCGACGATCCGAACAGGCCGTGCAAAATCACCACGGTCGGCCCGGCGCCGGTTTCGGTCTTGTACAAAGGCATCAGACGGGTTCCGTGCTACACTAAGACGAGAATGGCGAACGAAAGGCGGCGCCCATGGACCCGCACCTTCACGATGCCCACCATTCCCCCGAAACCGCGGCGCACACCAAGGGCCACGGCTTTGTCGACCGCCTGCGTTTCGCCGTCAACGGCTTTTACGCCGCGCTCCGCCGCGAGAAAAGCCTGCGCATCCAATGCGCCGCCATGGTCGCCGTCGCCATCGTCCTGACCGTCACCCGCGCCGCCCCCCTGTGGTGGGCCTTGGCGGCCCTCGCCTCCGGCCTCGTCATCGCCGCCGAACTCGCCAATACCGCCCTCGAAATCCTCGCCGACCGCGTCCACCCCACCCTCAACCCCCAAATCCGCGCCGCCAAAGACGTCTCAGCCGCCGCCGTGCTCGCCGCCGCCATCGCCGCCCTGGTGGTCGCCGGGGCGTTTGTTGTGGCCATGCGTTGAGGGAGCGTTGAAAGTCGAAAGGCTCCGCCTCTCGACGCTCTCCGCGAAGGGCCGAAAGGCCCTTCGATCCCGGAAAGGGGGATTGGGGGTGGTCGTTATGTCCGGTTTGCGCCCTTTCCGGTCATTCTTCGGCCTCGGCGCGATCCACCAGAGCGGTCGCTCGGGGTTCAGGCCGCAGTGCGGAACGGATTGACGATCCGCAGCCCCTCGTCGAATTCCATGCCGGCCTGCATATCCTCCGACCACAGGGTGTCGCATTCCGCATGAAGGGCCGAAGCGACGATCATTGCGTCGTAGACGGAGAGTTTGTAGCGCTCGGCAAGCGCCAACCCAGTCTCGTGGGTCTCGACGGTCATGGGCTGGACGGTCAGCAGCCCTCGCAACGCTGACAGAAAGTCCCGGATCTCCGGCCACGCCAAGCCCATCTTGCGGCGCGCCACATTGGTCAGCTCGTTCAGCACTTGAACGCTGATCACGCCACCCTGAGCGATGACCGCCTCGGCTCGATCGGCCTTCTCCGCATTGCTGGACGCGAGGTATACGAGGACGTTCGTATCAACGAAGCTACCGGGCATTCGCCTCGTCCCGGTCGAACTTGAAGTCGGCAGGCAAGCGACCGCGAAAGGCACGAAGCCGCGTCAGCAGCTCATCACGCCCCGGCTTGCGCGCCACGCCGAACTCCCGCGAGCCGGCAACGTGGATATCGATCTCGTCACCTTCCTTCAGTCGAAGAGCCTCGACGACGACGGCGGGAAGGCGGACCGCCAGGCTGTTGCCCCACTTGGCGACCTGCATGTCATTCCTCTTCGAGAGATATACGCCACGCAGAATGTATATCCCCGAGGAAGCCGCGGTCAAGGATTCCGCGTCGCGTGCTTTGCGCCTGTGGTGGGCGTTACGGAGGGTGTCGCCGGCTCTCAAAATGAGACGTGACGAAGTCCGAAAATTTAGTGGACTGTCACCGGAATTCCGGTTGGGCGAGTACAGCACGCCCTACTGCTACGGGCTGGCGCCGCAGTACATTTTGTTATCAATGGACTTCGGGGAAGCGCAAATGTGGATTAAACTGTTCGCTGTGATGGGGGTGGCCAATGCCCATCATACATATTGCAACCGAATGGTACGCGTACCGTGACAAATCCCGCAGTACTCACTGATGTTAGCGCCATAGGCGTGATCGATCCCGCCAACTCCGTGTTGTTCCTCGGATCAGGCTTCAGCCTGGATGCCGTCAATATTGTTGGGAGCGCGCCGCCGAACGGATCAGGGTTGCGCCAACACTTCATCAGCAACCTTGGCCTCCCACCGGACACTGATTACAACCTACAGGTACTGACCGAGGAGTTTGCAGAACATGATGCTGCGCGACTGCACCAGGAACTGGCTCAGATCTTTCACATAAAGGAAATAAGCTCCGCACAAACAGCAATACTGACCGAGCCATGGAGGAGGATTTATACCACAAACTACGATGATGTCGTCGAATTACACCGGCTGAAACTTGGGCGGCCGCCAAACACATTTGATATTTCTGCTTCAATTCCCCAAAAATTGCCTGATGGCAGTGTCATCCATCTACACGGCAGCATACGCGAAGTTACGCCTGAGAATGTTTTGTCGAGCATAGTTCTTGGAGAGGCATCATACGTAAGTACCTACCTTGAGCGATCTCTGTGGTACGATCAATTCCAGCGCGACATCCGCTTCGCGTCTCAACTTATTATCGTCGGATACAGCATGTCCGACTATCACATTGCGGCGCTGCTGCTGGCGGACCCCAAAGTGGCGGCGCGCACTTTCTTTATCCAAGGCCACAACCCGGACCCGATACTGGTTCGCCGGACGAGTAGTTATGGACACACCTTGTTTATCGGTACCGACGGCTTTGCCGACGCCCTTCCGAGGCTGCCGCGCCCCACCCCCCTGGCGGACGTCTCAGGACTAAAAGGGTTCCGGTCGCTCAGCCCAATTAAAGATCGGAAGGCGGTCACCCAGCCTACGGCCGCCGAAGTATACGACCTTCTAGTCTACGGCCGTTTCGATTACACCCGCATGGCTCGGTCGTTACCCGATGCAACCTACGCCATCACCCGATCTGAGCGGGTTGCCGAGGCGGTGGCGCTCATTGAGAGGAACAGGTCGGTGGCAGTTGAAGGCCGGCTGGGAAATGGAAAGACTCTTTTCCTTCACCTACTTGCTTTCGATTTGGCCGCACGAGGCTACCGCTGTTTCATGTACCGCCCTGGTGCTCCAGACGTCGTTCGGGAAATCGACGCGATGCGAACCATGGAGCGCGTCGTCATCTTCTTTGACCTTTACTCGGTTGCGCAAGACGCAGGGCTGTTCAACGCTGACCGCATAGCGGCCTGAGGCCGCTGAGAATGGACGATTCCCAAAGCGGGTTTTGTCTGAATCTATAGGGGGCACCCCTTCTGGAGGTTGCCCATGTCG
>JAJZUL010000026.1 GCA_021848545.1 Pseudomonadota bacterium | reverse complement strand
GTGGTGACCCTGCCGGAAGGCACGGAGATGGTGATGCCGGGCGACAACGTGTCGATGCAGGTCGAGCTGATCGCCCCCATCGCCATGGACGAGGGCCTGCGTTTCGCCATCCGCGAAGGCGGCCGTACCGTCGGCGCCGGCGTGGTGGCCAAGATCGTCGAGTAACCCCTTGCCAAGCCGAGGGGCAGGTTGTATAACCCGCCCCTCGGCCTCGGCCTTTTCCGTAAGAGCGCGGCTTTCCGGTTGGAAAGCAGACTGACTGCGGAAGGTTCTTTGAACCGAAACGAATTTCCCTGCGATCGGCGTCCCGCTTCGGGGCGCCGATCCGATTTATCGGATGACGTGAAATGGAGAGCCAAAACATCCGCATCCGCCTCAAGGCGTTCGATCACCGCGTGCTGGACCAGTCCACCCGCGAGATCGTCAATACCGCCAAGAGGACCGGTGCGCAGGTGCGCGGACCGATCCCGCTTCCCAGCAGGATCGAGAAGTTCACCGTCAACCGTAGCCCGCATATCGACAAGAAGTCGCGTGAGCAGTTCGAGATTCGGACGCACAAGCGGCTTCTGGACATCGTCGATCCCACGCCCCAGACCGTCGATGCGCTGATGAAGCTCGACCTGGCGTCGGGTGTCGATGTCGAGATCAAGCTCTAAGGTCATAAGGACGTCACAACGATGCGATCCGGTCTCATCGCCCAGAAGGTCGGCATGACGAGAATCTTCACCGAGGACGGCACCCATGTGCCGGTTACCGTGTTGAAGGTTGACACCTGTCAGGTGGTCTCGACCCGCTCTGAGGAAAAAGACGGCTACTGCGCCGTTCAGCTTGGCGCTGGCCAGGCCAAGGTCAAGAATGTGGGGCGTGCCATGCGCGGCCACTTCGCCGCCGCCAAGGTCGAACCCAAGAAGACGGTGGTCGAATTCCGCGTCAGCGCCGACGCCATGCTGGATGTCGGCGCCGAATTGTCGGTCGATCATTTCATTGTCGGCCAGTTCGTGGATGTCACCGGCACCTCCATCGGCAAGGGCTTCGCCGGCGGTATGAAGCGGCACAATTTCCGGGGTCTGGAAGCGACCCACGGCGTGTCGGTTTCCCACCGTTCGCATGGTTCGACCGGTCAGCGCCAGGACCCCGGCAAGGTGTTCAAGGGCAAGAAGATGGCCGGCCATATGGGTGATGTGCGGGTGACCACCCAGAATTTGAAAGTGGTCTCCACCGACGCCGATCGCGGCCTGATCCTGGTCAAGGGGTCGGTGCCCGGTTCCGACGGCGGCTGGCTGCTGGTGCGCGACGCGGCCAAGCGCAAGCTTCCCGAAGGCGTGCCGTTCCCGGCCGGTCTCAAGACGGCCGGCGCTCCGGCCGCGGCCGACGCTGCTCCGGCCGAAGCGCCCGCCCCCGACGCCGGCGCCTGAGGAGAGAGACGATGAAGACGACCGTTATCAGTCTCGACAACGCGCCCGTGGGTGAGATCGATCTCGCCGAGACGGTGTTCGGCGTGCCGGTGCGGGGCGACCTGCTCCACCGCATGGTGACCTGGCAGTTGGCCAAGCGCCGGGCCGGCACCCACAAGACCAAGGGCGTGTCCGAGATTTCCGGCACCACCCGGAAGCCCTATAAGCAAAAGGGCACCGGCCGGGCCCGTCAGGGTTCGTTGCGCAGCGCCCAGTTCCGCGGCGGCGCGACGATCTTCGGGCCGGTGGTGCGTAGCCACGCTTTCGACATGCCCAAGAAGGTCCGCAAGCTGGCGCTGCGGGTCGCGCTGTCGGCCAAGGCCGCCGATGGCCGTCTGGTGGTGCTGGACCGCGCCGCCGTCGATACGCCCAAGACCAAGGATCTGGCCACTCGCCTGAAGGCGCTGGGCTGGGGCTCGGTGCTGGTGATCGACAGCCAGCTCGACGGCAACTTCGCCCTGGCGTCGCGCAACATGCCCCATGTGGACGTGCTGCCGTCGGCCGGCGCCAATGTTTACGACATACTGCGCCGCGATACCCTGGTTCTGACCAAGGACGCGGTCGAGGCCCTGGAGGCGCGGCTGAAATGACCAAGGTCATCGTCTCGAAGGAGCGGATGTACGACATCATTCGCGCTCCGGTGATCACCGAAAAGGCCACGCTCGGCTCCGAGCACGGGCAGGTCACCTTCCGGGTGCCGCTCGACGCCACCAAGCCCGAGATCAAGGCCGCCGTCGAAGGCGTGTTCGGGGTCAAAGTGACCGCCGTCAACACCTCGGTGCTCAAGGGCAAGGTCAAGCGCTTCCGTGGCCGCGTCGGTGTGCGCAGCGATGTGAAGAAGGCGGTCGTGACCCTGGCCGAAGGCCAGAACATCGACGTGACGACGGGAGTCTGACGCCATGGCACTGAAAACGTTCAACCCCACTTCGCCCGGCCGTCGGCAGCTCGTCATCGTCGATCGCTCCGGCCTGTGGAAGGGCAAGCCCGAAAAGTCGCTGACCGAGGGTCTGCGCGGCCATGGCGGACGCAACAACACGGGGCGCATCACCGTGCGGTTCCGCGGCGGCGGGCACAAGCGGCGCTACCGCCTGATCGATTTCAAGCGGTCCAAGTTCGACATGCCCGGCACCGTCGAGCGGCTGGAATACGATCCCAACCGCACCGCCTTCATCGCCCTGATCGCTTACGAGGACGGTGAGAAGCGCTATATCCTGGCGCCGCAGCGTCTGGCCGCCGGCGATACGGTGGTGGCGGGCGAGAAGGTCGATATCAAGCCCGGCAACGCGATGCCGCTGAAGAACATCCCGGTCGGCACCGTGGTCCACAATGTCGAGATGAAGCCGGGCAAGGGCGGTCAGATCGCCCGTTCGGCCGGCACCTACGTCCAGCTGGTGGGCAAGGATCAGGGCTACGCCCAGCTGCGCCTGTCGTCGGGCGAGTTGCGCATGGTTCGGGCCGAATGCATGGCCACGGTCGGCGCGGTGTCCAATCCCGACCAGCAGAACGTGAACATCGGCAAGGCCGGTCGGAAGCGTTGGCTGGGCATGCGTCCCCATGTCCGCGGCGTGGCCATGAACCCGATCGATCACCCCCATGGCGGCGGCGAAGGCCGGACCTCGGGCGGTCGTCATCCGGTCACCCCCTGGGGCAAGCCCACCAAGGGTAAGAAGACCCGCGTCAACAAGAAGACGGATCGGCTGATCATGCGCCGCCGTCAACAGAAGCAGTAAGGAGGGACGAGAAAATGGCTCGTTCCGTATGGAAAGGCCCGTTCGTTGACGGTTTCCTGCTGAAGAAGGCGGACAAGGTCCGCTCGGCCGGCCGTAACGAAGTCATCAAAATCTGGTCGCGTCGCTCGACGATCCTGCCGCAGTTCGTGGGTCTGACTTTCGGCGTCCATAACGGTCAAAAATACATTCCGGTTCTGGTCACCGAAAACATGGTCGGCCACAAGTTCGGCGAATTCTCGCCGACCCGGACTTATTTCGGCCACGGCGTCGATAAGAAGGCGAAGAGGAGATAAGGATGGGCAAGAAACCCGCAGAGCGGGTGCTTTCGGACAACGAGGCCAAGGCGTTCTCGGCCTCGATCCGGACCAGCCCGCGCAAGCTCAACCTGGTGGCAGGCTCGATCCGCGGCCTCAAGGCCGAGACGGCGATCCACCAGCTTGGCTTCTCCAAGCGTCGTATCGCCAAGGACGTGCAGAAGGTGCTGCAGTCGGCGGTCGCCAATGCCGAGAACAACCATCAGCTCGACGTCGACCGGCTGTATGTGGCCGAGGCGTTCGTCGGCAAGGCGATGGTGATGAAACGGTGGCGCGCCCGCGCCCGTGGCCGGGTCGGCCGCATCGAGAAGCCGTTCTCGAATTTGACGGTCATCGTGCGTGAGCGCGAAGAAGGGACCGGGGAGTAAGTCATGGGCCAGAAAGTCAATCCGATCGGTCTGCGCGTCGGTATCAACCGCACCTGGGATTCCCGGTGGTTCGCCGACGAAGGCTACGCCAAACTGCTGCACGAGGACCTGAAGCTGCGCGCCTATCTGCGCAAGAAGCTGGTTCAGGCCGGCGTGTCGCGGGTGGTGATCGAGCGCCCGGCCAAAAAGGCGCGCATCACCATTCACACGGCGCGGCCCGGCGTGGTGATCGGCAAGAAGGGCGCTGACATCGAGGTTCTGCGCAAGGATCTGGCGCGGATGACCGGTGGCGAGGTTCACCTCAACATCGTCGAAATCCGCAAGCCGGAACTGGAAGCGCAGCTGGTGGCCGAATCCATCGCCCAGCAGCTGGAGCGTCGGGTGTCGTTCCGCCGCGCCATGAAGCGGGCGGTGCAGTCGGCCATGCGTCTGGGCGCCCAGGGCATCCGGATCAATTGCTCGGGCCGTCTCGGCGGCGCGGAAATCGCCCGTATGGAATGGTACCGCGAGGGGCGCGTGCCGCTGCACACCCTGCGCGCCGACATCGATTACGGTGTGGGCACCGCCAAGACCACCTACGGCACGTGCGGAATCAAGGTCTGGGTGTTCAAGGGCGAAATCCTCGCTCACGACCCCATGGCCCAGGACAAGCGGGCTTCGGGCGAACTGGCCCCGGCCAGCCGCTAAGCAAAAGGAATCCCAGGGATGCTTTCGCCTAAGCGCACCAAATATCGCAAAGCCCACAAGGGCCGTATCCACGGCGAGGCCCGGGGCGGTTCGGCGCTGAATTTCGGCGCCTACGGCCTGAAGGCCCTGGAGCCGGAGCGGATCACCGCTCGTCAGATCGAGGCGGCGCGTCGCGCGCTGACCCGCCATCTGAAGCGTCAGGGCCGGGTGTGGATCCGCATTTTCCCGGACGTGCCGGTCTCCTCCAAGCCCGCCGAAGTCCGCATGGGTTCCGGCAAGGGGTCGCCCGAATTCTGGGTGGCCCGGGTCAAGCCCGGCCGCATCCTGTTCGAGGTGGACGGCGTGGCCGAGGATCTGGCTCGTCGCGGTATGGAACTGGCTTCGGCCAAGCTGCCGATCCGCACCAAGTTCATCACCCGGATCGGGGAGGCGTGATCATGGCCGCCAACAAGGCAAAACAGGCGAGCAAGGCAAGCGAGCTTCGCACCAAGACCGACGACCAGCTGAAGGATCGGCTGGTCGAACTGAAGAAGGGGCAGTTCAATCTGCGCTTTCAGCAGGCGTCCGGTCAGTTGGAAAACACCGCCCAGATGCGCCAGATGCGTCGCGAAGTCGCGACCATCAAGACCATCATGGGCCAGCGCGCCCGCGCCACCGCCTGACGAAAGGGATTTGGATATGCCGAAGCGCATTCTTCAAGGCGTGGTGGTCAGCGACAAGATGGACAAGACCGTGGTGGTGCGCGTCGAACGGCGCGTCATGCACCCGATCTACAAGAAGTTCATCCGTCGGTCGAAGAAGTACCACGCGCATGACGAGAACAACGAGTTCAAGGCCGGTCAGCAGGTTCGCATCCGCGAATGCCGCCCGCTCTCGAAGTCGAAGTGTTGGGAAGTAATCGTCGAGCCCGTCGTTTGACGGCTCCGGCTTGAGCTAAGGAAGACGACCCATGATCCAGATGCAAACCAACCTGGATGTCGCCGACAATTCGGGGGCCCGCCGGGTGCAGTGCATCAAGGTCCTTGGCGGATCGCACCGCACCATCGCCTCGGTCGGCGACGTCATCGTCGTGTCGATCAAGGAGGCGATCCCGCGCGGCCGCGTCAAAAAGGGCGACGTGCACCGCGCCGTGATCGTTCGCACGGCCAAGGAAATCCGGCGCCCCGACGGCACCGCCATCCGCTTTGACAGCAATGCCGCGGTCCTGATCAACAAGCAGGGCGAACCGATCGGCACCCGTATCTTCGGGCCGGTGACCCGCGAACTGCGCGCGCGCAAGTTCATGAAGATCATCTCGCTCGCCCCGGAGGTTTTGTGATGTCCGGCATGAATGTGAAAAAAGGCGACCGTGTCATGGTCATCGCCGGCCGGGACAAGGGCAAGAAGGGCCAGGTTCTGTCGGCCAGCCCCAAGGACAACCGCGTCGTCGTCCAGGGCGTCAACATGATCAAGCGCCATCAGCGCCAGACGGCGTCCCAGCCGGGCGGCATCATCGAGCGCGAGGCCCCCATCGACGTGTCCAACGTCGCCCATCTCGATCCCAAGGACGATCGTCCCACCCGGATCGGCGTGAAGATTCTCGACGACGGCCGCAAGGTCCGCATCGCCCGGCGTTCGGGCGAGACCATCGACCGGTAAGCGGAGAGAGACCATGGCTGCACGTTTGCGCGAACATTACGATACGGTCGTCCGGCCCGCTCTGCGCGACCAATTCTCGTACAAGAACCCCATGCAGGTGCCGAAGCTGGAAAAGATCGTCATCAACATGGGGGTGGGCGAAGCCGCCCAGGACGCCAAGAAGATCGAATCCGCCCTGGCGGAACTCACCGCCATCGCCGGTCAGAAGCCGGTGGTGACCAAGGCCACGAAGTCCATCGCCCAGTTCAAGCTGCGCGAAGGGCAGGTGGTCGGCTGCAAGGTGACGCTTCGGGCCGATCGCATGTACGAATTCCTCGACCGGCTGGTGAACATCGCCCTGCCCCGCGTGCGCGATTTCCGCGGCGTTTCGGGCAAGAGCTTCGACGGTCGCGGCAATTTCGCCATGGGCCTGAAGGAGCAGATCATCTTCCCCGAAATCGATTACGACAAAGTCGAATCGATCCGGGGGATGGACATCATCTTCGTCACTACCGCCAAGTCCGATGCGGAAGCCAAGGCGCTTCTCAAGGGCTTCGAAATGCCCTTTGCCGGCTGAGCAGGAGAGTTCGGGAATGTCAAAGACAAGCTCCGTCGAGCGCAACAAGAAGCGCGAACGCATGGCCAAGAATCAGGCCGGCCGTCGCGCGCGGCTGAAAGCCGTCGTCATGGACCGCGAGGCTTCGCCGGAAGACCGGTTCGAAGCGTCCCTCAAGCTGGCCGAGATGCCGCGCAACGGTGCCAAGGTCCGCGTGCGCCTGCGCTGCGAACTCACCGGCCGCGGGCGCGGCAATTACCGCAAGTTCCGCGTCTGCCGCAACAAGCTGCGGGAACTGGCGTCGCTGGGGCAGATCCCCGGCATGGTCAAGTCGAGCTGGTAAGGGAAACTGGGAGATGTCGCTCACCGATCCCCTCGGCGATATGCTGGCACGCATCAAGAACGGCCAGCGCGCCAACAAGTCCACGGTCACCTCGCCGGCCTCGAAGCTGCGTGCGAACGTGCTCGAAGTGCTGAAGCGCGAAGGGTATATCCGCGGCTATTCGAGCCAGGAACTGCGCCCCGGCGTGGCTGAACTCACCATCGAGCTGAAGTATCACGACGGCCGTCCGGTGATTTCGCAGGTCCGGCGCGTATCCACGCCGGGCCGGCGGGTCTATTCCAAGATCGGCGACCTGCCGCGGGTCGCCAACGGACTTGGTATCTCGATCCTGTCGACTCCGCGCGGCGTGATGTCGGATACGGAGGCTCGCACCGCCCATGTCGGCGGCGAAGTCCTCTGCCAAGTGTTCTAAGGAGGTCCCGTCATGTCGCGAGTCGGCAAATATCCGGTCGCGGTTCCGACCGGGGTCAACGTACAGATCGCGTCGGGCGCCATCACGGTGAAGGGCAAGCTGGGCGAGTCCAGCATGCCGTTGTCCGATGATATCGAGGCCACCCTCGACGGCGCCGAGTTGTGGGTGAAGCCCCGCAACGAAAGCAAGCGCGCCCGCATGATGTGGGGGACCACCCGCGCCCTGATCAACAACATGGTCACGGGCGTGTCGGCCGGTTTCACCGTCGATCTGGAAATCAACGGCGTCGGTTACCGCGCGGCGGTGGCCGGCAAGACGCTGCAGCTCCAACTCGGCTATTCCCACGATGTGGATTATCCGATCCCGGACGGCATCACCATCAAGTGCGAAAAGCCGACGGCGATTTCGATTTCCGGCCATGACAAGCGTCAGGTCGGGCAGGTCGCCGCGGAAATCCGGGCTTGGCGCGGTCCCGAACCCTACAAGGGCAAGGGCATCAAGTATGCGACCGAGACTATTCTCCGCAAGGAAGGCAAGAAGAAGTAGGGAACACCGTTATGATGACGCCGAAAACTCTGTTCGAGCGCCGCAAACGGCGCTCCCGTATCCTCCTCGCCAAGAAGTCCGGCGGCCGTGTTCGGCTGTCGGTGTTCCGGTCGAGCAAGCACATCTATGCCCAGGTCATCGACGATTCGCAGGGCCGCACCGTGGCCGCCGCGTCGTCGATGGACAAGGATCTTCGGGCCGGTCTGAAGACCGGCGCCGATACGGCCGCCGCCGCGGCGGTCGGCAAGCTGATCGCCGAGCGGGCCAAGGCGGCCGGCATCACCGAGGTGGTGTTCGATCGCGGCGGTTACATCTATCACGGCCGCGTCAAGGCGCTGGCCGATGCGGCCCGCGAAGGCGGGCTGTCTTTCTGAGGAAGCGAGACGATGGCACGGACACCCAATTCCGGAAGTGACACTCCCGAGCGCGGCCGTCGCGGTCGCGGCGGCGATGGCGAGGGACGCGGCCGCGGTCGCGGCGGTCCCGACGGCGGCCGGCCCGAGCGGGAAGAGTCGGAATTCGTCGACAAGCTGGTCCACATCAACCGCGTGGCCAAGGTGGTCAAGGGCGGCCGGCGCTTCGCCTTTGCCGCTCTGGTGGTGGTCGGCGACGCCAAGGGCCGGGTCGGCTTCGGTTCGGGCAAGGCGCGTGAAGTGCCGGAAGCCATCCGCAAGGCGACCGATCAGGCCAAGCGCAACATGATCAAGGTGCCGCTGCGCGAAGGCCGCACGCTCCACCACGACACGTTCGGCCATTTCGGGGCGGGTCGCGTGGTTCTGCGGGCCGCTCCCGCGGGTACCGGCATCATCGCCGGCGGTCCGATGCGCGCCGTGTTCGAGACCATGGGCGTGGCCGACGTGGTGGCCAAGTGCCTGGGGACGTCCAACCCCCACAATATGGTCAAGGCGACGTTCGCCGCCCTCGAGGGGCTGACCTCGCCCCGGTCCATCGCGGCCAAGCGCGGCAAGAAGGTCGGTGACATCATCGGTCGCCGCGACGGCGCCAATGCCGCCGCCGGCGCGGCGTAAGGGAGGGCTGTGGCATGGCCAAGGCTGAAAAGACCGTCCGCGTCACCCAGGTCGGCAGCCCGATCGGGCGGCCCGCCGATCAGCGGGCGACCCTGGTGGGGTTGGGGCTGAACAAGATGCACCGCACGTCGGAATTGACCGACACCCCGGCGGTGCGCGGCATGATCAACAAGGTCAGGCACCTGGTCCGCGTCGAGGATTAGGGTCTTAAAGGATGAACAGCATGACCAAGCTCAACGAGCTCAGCGACAACAAAGGCGCGCGCTATAAGTCCAAGCGGCTGGGTCGCGGTATCGGCTCCGGCAAGGGCAAGACCAGCGGCAAGGGCGTCAAGGGCCAGACCTCGCGGACCGGCGTGGCGCTCAACGGCTTCGAAGGCGGCCAGATGCCCATCTACCGGCGTCTGCCCAAGCGCGGATTCCACAATCTGTTCGCCAAGGACTATGCCGAGGTCAATCTCGGCCGTCTGCAGGCGGCGATCGAGGCCGGCAAGGTCGATGCGGGCGCTGAAATCACCGGCGAAATCCTGCTGAAGGCCGGGCTGGTGGGCAAGTCCAAGGACGGCGTGCGCCTGCTGGCGCGCGGTGAGATCAAGAGCAAGGTGACCATCGTCGTCGCCGGCGCTTCGGCTGCCGCGGTGAAGGCCGTCGAGGGGCTGGGTGGCGCGGTCAGGATTACCGGCGCGGCGGCGGCGGGCGAGGCTTGATCCGCCCGCCATCCTCGGGTTATGTACCGCGCATGGATGGCCGCCCCCGGTATCGTGGGGCGGCGTCCGTGCGCCTGCGCTCGCCGTCGAGCGCCTTTGGGACCGTCTGATCTAAGCCGGAGAATAGGATGGCTTCCGCCGCCGAAAAGCTTGCCGCCAACATGAATCTTGGCGCGTTCGCCAAGGCGACCGATCTCAAGAAACGCATCTGGTTCACCCTGGGCGCTCTGATCGTCTATCGGCTGGGAACCTGGATTCCGATGCCCGGCGTCAATCCCCAGGTTCTGGCGGATCTGTTCCGGCAACACGGCGGCGGCATCCTCGGCATGTTCGACATGCTGTCCGGCGGCGCGCTCCAGCGCATGACCATCTTCGCGCTGAACATCATGCCGTACATCTCGGCCTCCATCATCATGCAGCTCATGGAATCGGTGTTGCCGTCCATGGAGGCGCTGAAGAAGGAAGGCGAGGCCGGCCGCAAGAAGATCAACCAGCAGACCCGCTATCTGACGGTGGTGATCGCCGCCTTGCAGGCTTACGGCATCGCCGCCGGTCTTCTGGGCATGAACGGCGTTCATGGTCCGGCGGTGATCATGCAGAATCAATGGCTGTTCCGCTTCACCACGGTGGTGACCCTGGTGGGGGGCACCATGTTCCTGATGTGGCTGGGCGAGCAGATCACGGCGCGGGGCATCGGCCAGGGAACCTCGCTGATCATCATGGCCGGCATCATCGCCCAGATGCCCCATGCGGTGATCGCCACCCTGGAACTGGGACGCACCGGCGCCCTGCCGGCGACGGTGATCGTCGGGCTGATCATCGGGGTGGTGGCGATGGTCACGATCATGGTCTATGTCGAGCGGGCCATGCGCAAGGTGATCGTCCAATATCCCAAGCGGCAGCAGGGCAACAAGATGTTCGGCGGGGAATCCTCGCATCTGCCCTTGAAGCTGAACACCTCGGGCGTCATTCCGCCGATCTTCGCCAGCTCGATCCTGTTGATGCCCATGACCGTGGCGCAGTTCGCGGCCAACGGCGGGCCGGAATGGCTGAGCACCCTCACCGCCTATCTGGGCCAGGGCAGCCCGCTGTACCTGTCGATCTATGGCGGGCTGATCGTCTTCTTCTCGTTTTTCTATACGGCGGTGGTGTTCAACCCGACCGAGACTGCCGACAATCTCAAGAAATACGGCGGGTTCATCCCCGGCATCCGGCCCGGCAAGAATACCTCCGACTATCTGGATTTCGTGCTGACCCGTCTGACCGCGGTGGGCGCCATCTATCTGACGGTGCTTTGCGTTGTGCCGCAGTTCGCCATTGCCAAGTGGTCGCTGCCCTTCTACTTTAGCGGCACCAGCCTGCTGATCGTGGTGACGGTGACCATGGACACGGTCTCGCAGATCCAGTCTCACCTGCTGGCACACCAATATGAAGGTCTGATCAAGAAGTCCCGGTTGCGGGGACGGCGCGGTTAGGCCTGTGGCCGCGGCACCGGGGACGTTTTCGTTTCCCGCGCGGCACCATGAACAACACACACAGCCCGAAAGGGGAGGATAATGAATCTCGTTCTGTTGGGGCCGCCCGGCGGCGGCAAGGGGACCCAGGCCAAGCGGCTGATGGACAAGTACGGTCTGGTGCAATTGTCCACCGGTGACATGCTGCGCGCCGCCGTGGCGTCCGGTTCGGAAGTCGGCAAGAAGGCCAAGGCGGTGATGGATGCCGGCCAGCTGGTGACCGACGATATCGTCATCGGTATCATCCAGGACCGCCTCAAGCAGCCCGACACCAAGAGCGGCGTGATTTTCGACGGCTTCCCCCGGACCGTGGCCCAGGCCGAAGCCCTGGACGCGATGCTGAAGAGCATGAATCTGACCATGGGTCATGCCATCGAAATCCGCGTTCCCGACGAATTTCTGATCGAGCGCATCACCGGGCGCTTCACCTGCGCCAAGTGCGGCGCCGGCTATCACGACAAGTATCAGAAGCCCAAGAAGGACGGGGTCTGCGACAGCTGCGGCGGCACCGAATTCACCCGCCGGGCCGATGACAATGCCGAGACGGTGAAGAAGCGCCTCGACGCTTACCACGCCCAGACCGCCCCGCTGCTGCCCTATTACGAGAAGCAGGGCATTCTCAAGGTGGTGGACGGGACCCAGGATATCGGCAAGGTCACCGCCGACCTGGCGGCGATCCTCGGCTGAGGCGGAGCGGTTCGCGTTTTCGCCGGAGAGCTGGCCGGAATCGGTTGACTCTCCGGCGAATCGCCCTATAATCCCGCACCTTCGGTTTCCCCCATGCTGGGCGAGGCCCGGCATGGCTGTTTGTTTCGGGCCGGCCGCTTCGGGGGTTGGCATAATCGTTCGTTTAAGGTCGGTTGCCTCTGGTGACCGGCCAAGCCGGGTATTGACCGCCCGGCGATTGTCTTGTTCAAGGGAGTACGCAGCCTTGGCCCGTATCGCCGGCGTCAACATACCGACCAACAAGCGCGTTTGCATCGCGCTGACCTATATTCACGGCATCGGCCGCTCCAAGGCCGCCGAGATTTGCGGCAAGCTCGGGATTCCCGACGAGCGGCGGGTCAACCAGCTGACCGACGACGAGGTTCTGCGCATTCGCGAGATCATCGACCACGATTATCATGTGGAAGGCGATCTCCGCCGCACGGTGGCGATGAACATCAAGCGTCTGATGGATCTGGGCTGCTATCGCGGTCTGCGTCATCGTCGCGGCCTGCCGGTGCGTGGCCAACGGACCCACACCAATGCGCGTACGCGCAAGGGGCCGGCCAAGCCGATCGCCGGCAAGAAGAAAGCGACCCGGTAAGAAAAAAGCGACGAAGTAAGGAAATCTCCCGATGGCAAAGCCAGCTGCCGCGCGTCCGCGGCGCCGCGAGCGCAAGAACATCACTTCCGGTGTGGCGCATGTGAACTCGACGTTCAACAACACCATGATCACCATCACCGACGCCCAGGGTAACACCATTTCCTGGTCCTCGTCGGGCATGCAGGGCTTCAAGGGGTCGCGCAAATCCACCCCGTACGCGGCGCAGGTCGCCGCCGAGGATGCCGGCCGGAAGGCGATGGAGCATGGCATGCGGACCCTCGAAGTCGAGGTGCGGGGCCCCGGCGCCGGCCGCGAATCGGCGTTGCGCGCCCTTCAGACGGCGGGCTTCGCCATCACTTCGATCCGCGACGTTACCGCCATTCCCCATAACGGTTGCCGTCCGCGCAAGCGTCGCCGCGTCTGACCGGGCTTTCGGCCGCGCGCCGGTGCCGGTTCCGGCCTTGACACGATTTTCGTCGGTGTCGGGCGGGGGACTGGCGACCGGTGCGGTCGCGGCCGTCCGGTTGGTTGCAGAATTTCGTTCCTAGCATTGAGGTCACGCTCGTGATTCAGAAAAATTGGCAGGAACTCATCAAGCCGAGCAAGCTTCACGTCGAGGCCGGCCATGATCCCCAACGCGTCGCCACGGTGGTCGCGGAGCCACTGGAGCGCGGCTTCGGCATGACGCTCGGCAATTCCCTGCGGCGGATTCTGCTGTCGTCCCTGCAGGGGGCGGCGGTCACCGCCATCCAGATCGAGGGCGTTCTGCATGAATTCTCGTCGATCCCGGGGGTGCGCGAGGACGTTACCGACCTGATCCTCAACATCAAGACCCTGGGCCTGCGCATGCATGGCGAGGGGCCGAAGCGGATGCATCTCAAGGCCACCGGCCCGGGCGAGGTGCGCGCGGGCATGATCGAAGCCGGCCACGACATCGATATCATGGACCCCGATCTGGTGCTGTGCACCCTGGATCAGGGCGCCACGCTGATGATCGAATTCACCGTCGAGACCGGCAAGGGCTACGTGCCGTCGTCGCAGAACCGGCCGGAAGATTCGCCGATCGGCCTGATCCCCATCGACGCCATCTTCTCGCCGGTCAAGAAGGTCGCCTACAAGGTCGAGAATACCCGCGTCGGGCAGGTCACCGATTATGACAAGCTGTCGATGGTGGTCGAAACCAACGGCGCGGTGAATCCCGACGACGCGGTGGCCCTGGCCGCCCGCATTCTTCAGGACCAGTTGCAGCTCTTCATCAATTTCGACGAGCCCACCCAGGTGGTCGAGGAGGAGCGCAAGGACGATCTGCCGTTCAACAAGAACATGCTGCGCAAGGTCGACGAGCTGGAATTGTCGGTCCGGTCCGCCAATTGCCTGAAGAACGACAATATCATCTATATCGGCGACCTGGTGCTGAAGAGCGAAGCGGAAATGCTGCGCACGCCCAATTTCGGCCGCAAGTCGCTGAACGAGATCAAGGAAGTTCTGTCGCAGATGGGTCTGCATCTGGGCATGGACATCCCCAATTGGCCGCCCGAGAACATCGAGGAACTGGCCAAGAAGCTGGAAGAGCCCTACTGAGAACCGGAAACGGTTTTCAGCGGGTGTTGTTGTCGGGGCCATTCCGGCCCCACCGCGTCGTACCGGAACCGGGCGGCGCGGATGTGCGATCGGTCCTCGCCTGACGAGGCCAAGGGAAAGAGGAGGCGAATATGCGTCACGGCATGAGTGGCCGCAAACTGAACCGCAGCAAGGCGCACCGCAAGGCGCTGTTCGCCAATCTGGCGATCGCTTTGTTGAAGCACGAGCAGATCAAGACCACCCTGCCCAAGGCCAAGGATCTGCGTCCGATCGCCGAAAAGCTGATCACCCGGGCCAAGAACGGCACCCTGCATGATCGCCGTCTGGTTCACGCTTATCTGCGCGACGACAAGGTGGTGGCCAAGCTGTTTTCCTCTCTGGCCGAACGCTATCGCACCCGTTCGGGCGGCTATACCCGCGTGCTCAAGGCCGGTTTCCGCTACGGCGACGCCGCCCCGATGGCGGTGATCGAGCTGATCGATCGCGATCCGGAAGCCAAGGGCACCGATTCCGGTCCCACCGCCGAGGCGCAAGCCGAAGGCGAGGAATAAGGACGTTTTCGATGCGGCGGCCTTGACTCCGCCGCGTCGTCACGCCCACTCTCTTAGCGATATCACCGAAGGGGAGTCCCGTGAGACGGGGCTGAGAGGCTGGCTGTCGGGCCGGCGACCCTTTGCACCTGCTCCGGGTCATGCCGGCGAAGGGATCGGACCGCTCTCCGCTCACCGGACATGACCTGCCGTTTCACGGTGTTCGAAAGGCGTGTCCATGTCCCAGTCGCTCCCCCCCGAATTCGCCGCCGCGTCCGCTTCGCCCGCGGTCACCACCGGTCCCATGCCGGGATCGCGCAAGGTGCACGTTGCCGGATCGCGCCCCGACCTTGCCGTGGCGATGCGCGAGGTCGATCTGGAACCGACGGCGGGCGAGGCGCCGCTGCGGCTGTACGACACCTCCGGCCCCTATACCGATTCCGCCGCCGAGATCGCCATCGCCAAGGGACTGGCCCCGTTGCGCGCCGCCTGGATCATGGCGCGCGGCGATGTCGAGGCTTATGACGGTCGCGTTCATCGGCCCGAGGATGACGGGCTGAAGGCGGGCGAGGCCATGGGCGTGCCGGTGTTCGATCGCGGCGATCGCCGGCCGGTGCGGGCCAAGAGCGGCGCCGTCACCCAGCTCGCCTATGCGCGGGCCGGCATCATCACCGCCGAAATGGAATACGTCGCCATCCGTGAAAATCTCGGCCGGGCCGAGCGGGCGCAACAGGGCGGCCGCGACGGCGAGGATTTCGGCGCCGAGATTCCCGATGTGGTGACCCCCGAATTCGTCCGCGACGAAATCGCCCGCGGCCGCGCCATCCTGCCCGCCAACATCAACCATCCCGAATGCGAACCGATGATCATCGGGCGCAACTTCCTCACCAAGGTCAACGCCAATATCGGCAATTCGGCGGTGGCCTCGTCGGTGGCCGAGGAAGTGGAAAAGATGGTGTGGTCGATCCGCTGGGGCGCCGATACGGTGATGGATCTGTCCACCGGCAAGCATATCCACGCCACCCGCGAATGGATCATCCGCAACGCGCCGGTGCCGATCGGCACGGTGCCCATCTATCAGGCCCTGGAAAAGGTCGACGGCCGCGCCGAGGACCTGACCTGGGAGGTCTATCGCGACACCCTGATCGAGCAGTGCGAGCAGGGGGTGGATTACTTCACCATCCATGCCGGCCTGCGTCTGGCCCACATCCCCCTGACGGCGAAGCGCGTCACCGGCATCGTCAGCCGCGGCGGCTCGATCATGGCCAAATGGTGCCTCGCCCATCACCAGGAGAATTTCCTCTATACCCATTTCGAGGAAATCTGCGAGTTGCTGAAGGCCTATGACGTCTCCTTCAGCCTGGGCGACGGGCTGCGCCCCGGCTCCATCGCCGACGCCAACGACGCCGCCCAGTTCGCCGAACTGGAGACGCTGGGCGAATTGACCCAGATCGCCTGGCGCCACGATTGCCAGGTGATGATCGAAGGGCCGGGCCATGTGCCCATGCACAAGATCAAGCACAATGTGGAAAAGCAGCTGGCCCTGTGCGGCGAGGCGCCCTTCTACACCCTGGGGCCGCTGGTCACCGACATCGCGCCGGGCTACGACCACATCACCTCGGCCATCGGGGCGGCGATGATCGGCTGGTTCGGCACCGCCATGCTGTGCTACGTGACGCCCAAGGAACATCTGGGGCTGCCCGACCGCCAGGACGTGCGGGAAGGGGTGGTGGCCTACCGGCTGGCCGCCCACGCCGCCGATCTGGCCAAGGGCCATCCGGCGGCGCGGCGGCGCGACGACGCCCTGTCGCGGGCCCGTTTCGATTTCCGCTGGAAGGACCAGTTCAACCTGTCGCTGGACCCGGACAAGGCCCAGGAATTCCACGACCAGACCCTGCCGGCCGAAGGCGCCAAGCTGGCCCATTTCTGTTCGATGTGCGGCCCCAAATTCTGCGCCTACAAGATCAGCCAGGAGGTGCGCGACATGGCCGCCGATCAGGCCGAGGCCGGCATGGCGGAGATGAGCGAACGCTTCGTCAAGGACGGAGCCGAAATCTACCACACGGTGAAACCGGCGGCGGAATAGCCGGGGGCGTTTCGCCCCCGGCCGGTCGCCGTTACGCCGTTACGCCGTTACGCCGCTTCGACCTCCGACAGGAAGGTGTGGACGGTGTTCATGATTTCGTCCGACCGCACCAGCAGGTTGCGGGCGACGCTGTGAACCTGTTCCGCCGCCGCCCCGACATCGGCGGTCTTGTGGTTGACGTCGACGATCTCGGCGCTGACCTGCTGGGTCGCGGCGGTCGCGCCCTGGGCGTTTTGCGAGATCGCCTGGGTGGCGCTGTTCTGCTCGACGATGGCCGAGGCGATGGCCGTGGAAATCTCGCTGATTTCGGCGATGATCCCGCTGACCTCACGGATCGCGCTCACCGCCTCCCGGCTTGATCCCTGGATGGCGCCGATCTGGCCGGTGATCTCGTCGGTGGCCCGCGCCGTCTGATTGGCCAGATTCTTGACCTCGGCCGCCACCACGGCGAAGCCCTTGCCGGCTTCGCCGGCCCGCGCCGCCTCGATGGTGGCGTTCAGCGCCAGCAGATTGGTCTGGTTGGCGATGTCGTTGATGAGATTGACCACCTCGCCGATGCGGGCCGCGGTGTCGGCAAGCCCGGACACCACGTCGCTGGCATGGGTGACGCCATCGACGGCGCGCGACGAAATGGCGGTGGATTTGTCGACCTGACGGGCGATTTCGGAAATCGAATCCGACAGGTTCTCGGCGGCGGCCGATACCGATTGGGCGTTGGTGGTGGCGTTTTCCGCCAGGGAGGCCACCGCGGCGCTCTTGCCGCTGGTCTCGGTGGCACCGCCGCTCAGGGAGTTGGCGGCAGCCAGGATGTCGTTGGCCGACGAGGACAGGTTGGCGGCGGCGCCGCCCATGGTGGTCTTGAACGCGGCCATCATGCCTTCGACCCGGCTGGCGCGCTCGGCGGCGATCTGCGCCGCCTTGTCGCGTTCATCGGACAGGTCGGCGGCATCGCGCATCGAAGTCTTGAAGACATTGAGCGCCCGGGCGAGATCGCCGACCTCGTCGCCGCGCTTGACGTCGGCGGCCGAGACCGAGACGTCATGATCGCCGCCCGCCAGGGCCAGGGTGGCCGTGCGCAGGCGCTCCAGCGGCCGGGTCAGGCTGCGGGCCGCCGCCCAGGCCGCCACCGCGCCGATCGCCAGACACAGAACCGCCAGCGCCAGCACATTGATCATCGCCGCCCGCCGCGCCGCCAGATAGGGGGTGCGGTTGATGCCGATGGCGAGAACCACGACCGGCTTGCCCATGATGTTCTTCAGGGCGGCGGCGCGGATTTCCAGGGGCTGGCCGCCGAACTCGCCGGTGCGGCGCAGCACGCCGCCCTTGATGAGTTGGCCGAATTGGCCGTGCGCCAGCAGATCGACGGGCAGGCTGGAGGCCAGGGTCACCGTCCTGCCGTGGCGCGATCCGTACAGGGCGACCTCGATTCCCAGTTCGCGCTTGATGCGCTCGACGAAAGCGCGCCCCGATTTCTGGTCGAACGCGATGCCGGTATCGACCACGCCCGCGACGTTACCGCCGGCCATGACCGGTTCCAGACCGCGTATGCCCAGTCCCACCTTGGCGCCGTAGGACAGTCCCGACCGCGTCTTGCCGTCATGGAGCACCGCCACCACGTCGGGCCGGACCTTGGTGAGATTGTCGCCGAAGACCTTGGGCAACTGGACCCGCAGGAAGGTGATGGCCTGCGGGTTGTGCAGCACCATCTGGCCGACATGGTATTGACGCTTCAGTTGCGCCAGGACCGGCCGCAATTGCGTCTCGGTGGCGGCGCGGTCGCCGGCCTGCCACGCCGATGTCACCGCCGGCATGTCGGCGACCGTCGCCGATATGGCGGCCAGTTCCCGGCCATATCCCTTCAACTCGGCGTGGACCGTCGCCAAGGCGTTGTTCAGCGCATGGCGTTCGGATTGCCGCATGACCCGGTTCAGGGACCGAAGCTCCGCCCCCGTCATCAGGATCACCGCCAGGACCAGCGGCAGCAGAACCACCAGCGTTATCCGAAGTCGGATGGAAACATTGCGCAAATATGTGGACATCACGGTTCACCTTTCGGCCGGACAACGCTGCGATCTGCAATTATTAAATGAAATAAAAACTTCGCGCTTTCAACGGACAGTTCATAAGTAATACAAATATGTATGTGAGTTAGTGAGAAGGTTATATGAAATGTGTTGAAAATGGAAAAATACACGCATGTGGTGTTTATGTGTGAAACACATGTATTATCCGGCCATGTTTGCGGATTGAAAGAGGGCGTATGGTTATTACGCTCGAACCATTCGGATAATTTCATCAAAAAGTTGATGTTCGAATGTATAGGGATTGTATGTATGTTGGCCGGGGTGCGATTTCGGGGCTATGACGAGAGGCGATTCGGGGGGGGCATCGACCAAAATCGCCCTCTGGCGGTTGGGGCGAACTCCGCTTACTCTGGCGCCGGCCTTCATTGAGCGAGTGGATAGATGAATTTCAGCGACATTGCCCTGGCCCGTTATTCCACCAAGGAATTCGAGGCCGGCAAGACCATCCCCGATGCGCTGTTCGAGCAGATCCTGACCCTGCTGCGCTACGCCCCGTCCAGCGTGAATTCCCAGCCCTGGCATTTCGTCATCGCCGCCAGCGAGGCGGGGCGCAAGCGCATGGCCAAGGGCGTCCAGGGCATGTTCGCTTTCAACGAGGCCAAAGTGCTGGCGGCGTCCCATGTGGTCCTGTTCTGCGCCCGTACCGCCATCGACGAATCCTATATGGAGCATATCCTGGACCGGGAAGCGGCGGACGGCCGCTTCGCCGATCCGGCGTTCAAGGACCGGACGCGGGCGGGGCGCGCGACCTTTGTCAACATCCATCGCTACGACCTCAAGGACGCGCAGCACTGGATGGAAAAGCAGCTTTATCTGAACATGGGGAGCATCCTGCTGGCGGCCGGCGCGCTGGGAATCGACGCGGTCCCGCTGGAGGGCATCGACACCAGGGCGATGGACGTGGAGTTCGGCCTGCGCGAAAAGGGATTCACCGCCGTGGCGGCGGTGGCTTTGGGCTATCGGGCGTTGAGCGACGTCAATGCCCGCCTGCCCAAATCGCGTCTGCCCGCCGAAGAGGTTTTCACCATTCTGGCATGACGGAGCCGTCCCCCATGCTGGAGGTCGTCGCCGAAGCCGAAGAGCTTCCGGCCGCATCCGGCGCCTATCTGCTGGTGATCGATCTTTTGAGCTCGGCCACGATCGAAATATCGGGCCGGGCGCCGGTCACTCTGGGCGAAGGCCGCTATCTTTATGCCGGCAGCGCGCGCGGGGCGGGGGGGATCCGCGCGCGAATCCGCCATCATCTGAAAGGCGCCAAACCCATTCACTGGCATGTGGATCGTCTGACCAATCTGGCGGGCGCGGCGGCGGTTCTCGCCTATGTCGGGGGGAATGAATGCGCGCTGACATCCGCCGCCCTGGCCTTGGCCGGGGCCGTCCTGCCCGCGCCCGGTTTCGGGGCCAGCGATTGCCCCACCTGCGCGGCCCATTTGGTGGCGATTCCCGAGCAGACCGGGATCGAGGATTTGCCGGCATTGCTGGCGAACGGCCCGGCCGTCCTCTGGCGCCGGCCGCCGGTCGCCTGTTTCTGGCGGCCGCCGCCGCCGGTGTGAGAAATCCGGGTTAATCCGGCTTTTCCGCCAGCATCTCGACCACCCAGCGCGCCACCAGACCGGAGGCACGGGCGCACCGGTCGCCACGGGCGTCGGAAAAGCCCTTATATTCCTCGGCCTTCCAGAAATCCCAGGTGCGGCCGGAAAAGCGGAGCTGCAATCCCTCGCAGGTGGTGGCGCCGTATTCCTGGCGGAAGCGCTCGGTCAATTGCTGGCCGATCTCGAAATTGGCCATGCCGCGCCCCGCCGTCAATTTGTCGGCATCGCGGCCGCGCCGCGTTCCCAGGGCCAGCAGACCGCCGGACAGGGCGCCGCAGGTGCCGCCGCCGTCGAGCGAACCGCCCCCCGACAGGCCGTGGCTGGCCTTGATGAGCTCGTCGGTGATCCCGCCCACCGTCTCCTTGATGGCGGTCAGCACGCATTGGGGACAGCACCCCACCTTCACGTCGAGGTCGAAGGCGCGATCATAGGCCGCATCGGCCAGATCCTTGGTGTCCATGGCGATGGCTCCGGTTCAGGTGATCACCGTCGGTTCCGCGCGCCCGGTGCGGGCCTTGATTTCGGCCAGATCGCCGGCCGCCCGGATCAGGTCGGCCAGGGCGATTTGCGGATCCGTGTCCTGGGCGCTCGCGTCGGGCTCGAACCGTTCGATATAAACCCTGAGCGTGGCGCCCTCGGTGCCGGTGCCCGACAGGCGGTAGACGATGCGCGCGCCGTCGGCGAACACCACGCGGATGCCCTGATGGGCGCTGGTCGATCCGTCCACCGGATCGGTATAGGCGAAATCGTCGAACAGGGCGACGTCGCGGCCGGCCAATCGGGTCCCGGTCAGGGACAGACCGCGCAGGCGCTCCATCAGGCCGTGGGCGGCGTCCGCATCCACCCCCTCGTAATCATGGCGGGAATAATAGGTGCGGCCGTATTCGGCCCAATGGGCCTTGACGATGGCGGCCACGCTTTCCCGCCGGCGGGCCAGGACGTTCAGCCACATCAGCACCGCCCACAGCCCGTCCTTTTCGCGGACATGGTCCGATCCGGTGCCGAAGCTTTCCTCGCCGCACAGGGTGACGCGCCCCGCATCCAGCAGCGAGCCGAAGAATTTCCAGCCGGTGGGGGTCTCGTAACAGGGAATGCCCAGCTTTTTCGCCACCCGGTCGGCGGCGCCGCTGGTGGGCATGGACCGGGCGATGCCCGCCAGACCCTTGGCATAGCCCGGGCACAGGGTGGCGTTGGCCGCCAGCACCGCCAGCGAATCCGACGGGGTCACATAGAAATCCCGCCCCAGGATCATGTTGCGGTCGCCGTCGCCGTCCGAGGCGGCGCCGAAATCGGGGGAACCGGCGCCCGACAGGGCCGCCACCAGATCGTGGGCGTGAACCAGATTGGGGTCGGGGTGGCCGCCGCCGAAATCCTCGAGCGGCGTGCCGTTCATCACCGTGCCGGCGGGCGCGCCCAGACGCTCCTCCAGGATGGCCCGGGCATAGGGGCCGGTGACCGCGTTCATGGCGTCGAAGCGCATGGAAAAGCCGCCGGCGAACAAGGCGCGGATGGCGTCGAAATCGAACAGGTTTTCCATCAGGGCGGCGTATTCGGCGACCGGGTCGATCACCTCGATGATCGTGCCCCCCAACAGGTGCCGGCCCGGATGGTCGATATCGATGTCGTCCGCCTCCAGGGTGCGGTAGCGATCCAGAACCCGGCTGCGGTCATGGATGGCTTCGGTGACCCGTTCCGGGGCGGGGCCGCCATTGCCGGTATTGTATTTGATGCCGAAATCGCCGTCGGGCCCGCCGGGATTATGGCTGGCCGACAGGATCAGGCCGCCGAAGGCGCCGCGCGCGCGGATGACGCAGGAGGCGGCCGGCGTCGACAGGATGCCGCCCTGTCCCACCAGCACCCGGCCCCAGCCGTTGGCGGCGGCCATTTTCAGAATGGTCTGAACGGCGACCCGGTTGTGAAAGCGTCCGTCGCCGCCCACCACCAGGATCCGGCCGGAAAAATCGTCGAGACAATCGAAGATCGACTGGACGAAATTCTCCAGGTAATGGGGCTGTTGGAACACGCGGACCTTTTTGCGCAGGCCCGACGTGCCCGGTCTTTGTCCCTCGAAGGGGGTGGTGGCGACGGTCTTTACGGTCATGGGCTATCCGCGTCCGACACAGACATAGGTGAAACCGGCTTCACGCATCATCTCCGGTTCGTAGATGTTGCGCAAATCGACGATGATCGGATTTTTGAGCAGGGCGCGGACCCGGTCCAGGTCGAGCGCCCGGAATTCGTTCCACTCGGTCAGGATGGCCAGGCAGTCGGCGCCCTCCATGGCGGAATAGGCATCGTCGCAAAAGGGCAGGTCGGGCAGCAGTTTGCGGGCTTCGTCCATGCCTTCGGGATCGAAGGCGCGCAAGCTGGCGCCGGCTTCGATCAGGGCCGGGACGATGTCCAGGGCCGGGCTGTCGCGCATGTCGTCGGTATTGGGCTTGAAGGTCAGGCCCAGCACCCCGATCCGTTTGCCGGCGACCGACCCGCCGCAGGCGGCGATGATCTTGTCGGCCATGCGTTTCTTGCGTTCGTCATTGACCGCGACCACCGTTTCGACGATGCGCAGCGGCGCGTCGTAATCCCGTGCCGTCCGCACCAGGGCCAGCGTGTCCTTGGGGAAGCACGACCCGCCGTAACCGGGGCCGGGGTGGAGGAATTTTTTGCCGATGCGCCCGTCCAGGCCGATGCCGCGGGCGACGTCGTGGACGTCGGCGCCGACCTTCTCGCACAGATCGGCGATCTCGTTGATGAAGGTGATCTTGGTGGCGAGGAAGGTGTTGCCGGCATATTTGATCAGTTCCGAGGTCCGGCGCGAGGTGAACACGATCGGCGTCTCGATCAGATAGAGAACCCGGTAAAGCTGCCGCATCACCGCCCGGGCGCGTTCGGATTCGGTGCCGATCACCACCCGGTCGGGGCGCATGAAATCGTTGATCGCCGACCCCTCGCGCAGGAATTCCGGGTTGGAGACCACGTCGAAATCGGCGTCGGGCCGGCGCTGGCGGATGATCTCCTCGACCTCGTCGCCGGTGCCCACCGGCACCGTCGATTTGGTCACCACCACCGTATAGCCGTCCAGCGCGTCGGCGATGTCGCGGGCGGCGGCGTGGACATAGGACAGATCGGCATGGCCGTCGCCGCGCCGCGACGGGGTGCCCACGGCGATGAACACGGCGTCGGCCGCGGCCACCGCGCTTTTCAGATCGGTGGTGAAGGCCAGGCGCCCGCCCTTGACGTTGTCGGCCACCAGCGCCTCGAGCCCGGGTTCGTAGATCGGCATCACGTTGTTCTTCAGCCGCTCGATCTTGCCGGCATCGTTATCGACGCAATCGACCGTGATGCCGAATTCCGAAAAACACGTTCCCGAAACCAGGCCGACATAACCGGTTCCGATCATGGCGATGCGCATCCCACATCCTTTCCGTCACATTGGGGGCCGCGTCGCGGCCCGTTTCGTTGTTGTTGTTGTCGTTGTCCCGGATTTCCGCCCGGTCAGAGGGTGAAGCGCCGCAGCGCCTCGCGCACGGCGTCGCCCATGTCGTCGCGGGCCAGGGCAAAGGCGATGTTGGCTTCCAGCCAGCCCACCTTGTCGCCGCAATCGTAGCGGATGCCGTCGAAGCGCAGGCCGTGGAACGGCACCATGCCGATGGTCCGGGAAATGGCGTCGGTCAGTTGGATCTCGTCGCCGGCGCCTTTCTCCATGCGGTCGAGATGCTCGAAAATGGCGGGGTGCAGGATATAGCGGCCGATGATCGACAGGGTCGAGGGCGCGACTTCCGGCGCCGGCTTTTCCACCAGTCCCCTGGCCTTGGCCACGCGGCCGTTATCGGTTTCGACATCCAGGATGCCGTAGCGCCGCGTCTGATCGCGGGGGATATCGGAAATGGCCACGACATGACCGCCCACTTCGGTATGGACCGCCGTCATCTGCTTCAGGCAGGGGGTCGGGCTCAGGATCAGATCGTCGGGCAACAGCACGGCGAAGGGTTCGTCCTCCACCAGATCGCGGGCGCACCACACCGCGTGGCCCAGGCCCAGGGGTTCCTGCTGGCGGGTATAGGAAACCTTGCCCGATTTGGGCATCCACGCGGTGACCGTCTCCAAAAGATCGGTGCGGCCGCGCTCGGCCAGGGTCCGTTCCAGATCCAGGGCGTGATCGAAATGATCCTCGATGGCGTTCTTGCCGCGGCCGGTGACGAAGATGAAATGCTCGATGCCGGCGGCAGCGGCCTCCTCGACCGCATACTGGATCAGCGGCTTGTCCACCACCGGCAGCATTTCCTTGGGCATCGCCTTGGTGGCCGGCAGGAAGCGGGTTCCCATGCCGCCGACCGGAAACACCGCCTTGCGCACGCGACGGGCCATCGGCGGACTCTCCTCGAAACGTAACAAAGCGTCGGGGCGGCAAGTACCTCCCCGCGCGTTGTTTTGCCACGGCCCATCCCGGGACGCAACGCCCCAAACCGTTTCCACCAATGGACCCGATCATCCTCAACCGCGATGAGCGAAGCTCATCGCTAGGCGCAAGGCGCCGCGCGGCTTATGCCGCGAAGCCCGAGCGAACGGAGTGAGCGCCCGGCGAGGGCGGATATTAAATTCGCAAGGCGCCGCGCGGCTGATGCCGCGAAAGCCCGAGCGAACGGAGTGAGCGCCCGGCGATTGAGGGCGATTAGAACGGGAACAGGATATCCAGGATTTCCTGGCCGTATTGCGGTTGGGTGAAGTCGCTGATGACGCCCTGGCCGCCGTAATAGACGCGCAGGTCGGCGATCTTGTCGTAGGTCACCGTGTTTTCGGTGCTGATATCCTCGGGCCGGACGATGCCCTGGATGGTCAGGTCGCGCATCTCGTAATTCACCCGGATTTCCTGGCTGCCGGATATGACCAGATTGCCGTTGGGCAGAACCTGGGTGATGGTCGCGGCGATGTTCGAGGTCAAGGTTTCCGATCGTCCGGTCGAGCCGGTGTTGGTGGTGCTGCCGGTCGATCCGACATTGAGCAGGCTGGCCGGGTTGACGCCGCTGGGCAGGATCTTGGACAGATCGCCTTCGAAACCCAGCAGATTGGTGGCGTTGGCGGAGTCCGCGGTGTTGCGGGCGCGCGCCAGATTGGTGGAGAAGCTGGCGCTGTCGGAGATCGACAGGTTGACGGTCAGGATGTCGCCCACCTTGCTGGCGCGCTGGTCCTTGAAAAAGGCCCTGGCGCCGGTGCGCCACAGGGAATTGGGATTGTTGGGCGGCGGCTGCGGCGTCGGCATGGGCATCGATACCGGCTGGTAGCCCTTTTCCAGGGTCGGGTTCTGAATCGGCGACAATTGCGGGCCGCTGCCGACCTGGGACAGGCGGGTCATCATGTTGCCGCAGGCCGACAGCGACGCCACCATGCCGCCCAGAACGGCGGCGCGGACCAGCATCCGCGAAAGGCGGGCGGAACGCGGACGGTGGAATCGATCACTCATGGCAACCTCTATCAAGACGGCATGTGCCGCAAACGGTTCAATTGGTCAAGGTCGGAATGGGGTGGGGGGAGATCACCACCGTTCCCGGCGATTCAACCGTCGCCGCGACGACTTTCTTGCTTTGCAGATTGGTGACCTGGATGACGTCGCCCTTGCCGCCGTCGGCGTCGGCCTTGCCCTGGGCGGTCAGGGTCATATAGGGGGTGCGCAGCACGATGGTGACCAGCGAATCGCGCCGGACCAGGACCGGCTGCTTCAGATCGCCCAGCCGGATCGGCTGATCGGCCCGGATCAGATAACGCGGCTCCATGCCGACGATCTGAGAGGGATCGGTGGCGACGTCCTGTTGCAGCCGGTCTTCGCGGACCTTGACCCAATGCAGGTCGTTCGCCGAAATCACGTCGCCCTGGCCGGTGGCGCTGTTCAGTTCCGGCACGCGGGCGACGGCGTATGCGCGTCCCGAAACCCGCACCCGCACCGCCGACGGCGAGCCCGCCGGCACCTCGATGGTGGCGGTGAAGCTGTGGGACGAGGAATCGTAATTCATTTCGTGGACCGCCACGATCGGCGCCTCGTCTTCGGGGATGACCACCGACAGATCGGCGCGGTCGTAGATGTGGATTTCCGATCCCGGGGCCATGCCCTGATTGATCAGGGCCTTGCGCAGGGCGGCGGCGATGACGTCGGACGACACGGTCTGGCCGGCCCGCTGGATGGTGATGTGGACGAAGGGGTTTTCGGGGCGCCACGCGATATGGTTCTGGGCGGCGGCCATGGCCAGCCACCGCGAATCCAAAGTGATCCGCTGGCCCGGCTGCGGCGCCGCGGCAATGGCGATTTGGGCCTTGTCTCCCAGATTCCGCCACAAATTGCCCAGCGTGATGGTGTCGCCGACGATCGTCGCCCCCGAGCGCAATTGCGGCGGCAATTGGTCGGCTTGGGCCGGCAGCGCCCACAGGGCGAGCAACAGAGCGAAAAGAAGGCGCAGCATGGCCGACCTCGTCACTTCATCTGGTTGACGGTACTCAGCATTTCGTCGGCGGCCTGGATGACTTTGGAATTCATCTCATAGGCGCGCTGGGCGCTGATCAGGTTGGTGATCTCCGACACCACATTGACGTTGGAAGTCTCAAGAAATCCTTGCTGGATGGTGCCGTAACCGGGTTGGCCCGCGTTCGAATCCTGGGGCGTGCCCGATGCCGGGGTCGGCAGATACATATTGTTGCCGATGGCTTCCATGCCGGCCTCGTTGGCGAAATTGGACAGGGTGAGCTGGCCCAGGTTGGTCGGCGTGACGACCCCGGACTGGCTTTCCAACACCTGTCCCGAGGAATTGATGGTGATGCCGGTGGCGTTGGAATTGACGGTGATGCCGGGCATCACCTCGTAGCCGTCATGGGTGACGATCTGGCCGGTGGCCGAAAGCTGGAACGATCCGTCCCGGGTATAGGCGTAATCGCCCGACGGCAGCAGAATCTTGAAGTAGCCGCGGCCCTGGACGGCGAGATCCAGCGGGTTGTTGGTGTTCACCAGCGACCCCTGCTGGGTGATGCGATAGACCGCGGCGGTTTTCACGCCCAGGCCGATCTGGATGCCGGTCGGCACGATGGTGCCGGTATCCGACGAGGTCGATCCGACCCGGCGCAGGTTCTGGTACAGAAGATCGGCGAATTCCGGCCGCCGTCTGGTATAGGCGGTCGTGTTCATGTTGGCGATGTTGTTGGAGATCACTTCCACGTTGGTCTGCTGGGCCAGCATGCCGGTGGCGGCAATGTCGAGAGCGCGCATGGTTGTTTATTCCTCCGTCAGCCTTATTGGACGCCCGACAGCACCCTGATCGCCTCGTCGCGCCGGTTGCTTTCCTCGTCGATGATTTTCTGGTTCGATTGGTATTGCCGCATGATCGAGATCAGGTGGGTCATCTCGATCACCGGCTTGACGTTGGATTGTTCAAGCATTCCCTGGACGACGTCGGGGCGCAGGATCGTTTCCGGCGCCTGGGTGGTCTCGTACATGGAACTGCCGATCCGGTGCATGTCCTGGGCGTTGGGGAAGCGCACCACCTTGATGCGGGCGATGATGCCGTTCTCGGTCGAGACGGTGCCGTCGGAGGCGACCGTGACCTTGGCCTCGTTGGGGGCGATGATGATGGGCTGGTTGTTGGTGTTCATCACCGCGTCGCCTTCGTCATTCACCAGGATGCCGTTCTGGTCGAGGCTGAAATGGCCGTTGCGGGTGTAGCGCATGCCGGCCATCGTCTGGACCTGGAAATAACCGCTGCCATGGATGGCGAAATCCAGCGGGTTCCCGGTGCTGGTCAGCGGCCCCTCGTCGGGATCCTGCAAAATGCCCACATCCTGGACGAAGGCCAGATGACGGCCCAGGGCCGGGTTGGTGGCATGGAACGGCATCAGATATTGGCGGAACATCATCTGCTGGCTTTTGTAGGCGGTGGTGTTGGCGTTGGCCATGTTGTTGGCTACGACCGACATTTCCCGCCACAAGGCCATTTGCCGCGACAGAGCGATGTAAGTGGTATCGTCCATGGTTCTCTGTTTCCCAAGTCCGGGGGGCGTTCGCCCGAAGCGCTCGGCCTTGGGTATTGCATGGGGTGTGCCACGCCCGCCAGCTTGTGCGAACGCCCCGGGAAAACCACGCATTTTTGTTGTTTTTCAATGTGTTGATGGTTGGTTGGCGCGAACGGCGGCCTGATGGTCGGGCAGCGCTTGCCGGGCAGTTTCTGCCGAGTTTTTTCGGCCGGGCGGCGCGGGTGGCCCAAATGGCCGGACTTTACCGGAGGGGCCCGCAATGGTATTCGCAACCTTCTGTTAACTCCGCGAGGGCTACCTTCAAACTGACCCTGATCCGCACCGGGAGCCTTGCCCCGGTGCCGGTCGAACGGACACGCGCGGTCTGGATGGGGCGGAGCACGAGCGGTCTGGACCGACAGGTGGGGTGATGGCGGAAGATCTTGAAGAGGATTTCGACGAAGGCGAGGGCTCCGAGGAGCTGCCGGGATCATCGGATCGCAAGTTTCCGATAAAGAAGATCCTGATGATCGCGTTGCCGCTTCTGCTGTTGATCGGCGGCGGCGCCGGCCTTTATTTCAGCGGCGCGCTCGCCGGGATCACGGGCATGTTTTCGAGCAAGGCGCCCTCCACCCAGGCCAAGGCGCCTTCCGAGCCGGTTCACATCACCTTCATGGATCTGCCGTCCATGCTGGTCAATCTGCAAAGCAACGGGCGGCGCCAATCCTTCCTTAAGATCAAGGTCGCCCTGGAGCTGACCAATCCGGCGGACGAGGCCCGGGTCAAGGCGGTGATGCCGCTGATCGTCGATTCCTTCCAGGTTTATCTGCGGGAATTGCGGATCGAGGATCTGGAGGGCGCGGCCGGGATGCATTTGTTGCGGGAGGAATTGTTGCAACGGGTCAATGCGGCGGTGGCGCCGATGAAGGTCAGGGACGTGCTGTTCCGGGAAATGCTGATCCAATAGCGGACGGCGGAGGGGTGTTGCGCAATGGCGGCGATGGACGAAGGTGGAGCCGGCCGGTCCGATGAGGATGAGGAAGCCCTCATGCGGGAATGGGCCGCCATGGCCGGCGGCGACGATGACGGCGGCGGCGGCGGCGGCGGCGAAGATGCCGACGCCATGGCCGCCGAATGGGAGGCCATGCTGGGGGCCGGCGGCGACGAGGCGGCGGCCGAGGGCGAAGCCGGCGGCGTCCCCAAGGAAGCCGCCCGCGTCCTCAACCAGGACGAAATCGATTCGCTGCTGGGCTTCGACGAAGGCCATGCGCTGGGCGACGATAAATCGGGCATCCAGGCGATCCTCAATTCGGCCCTGGTTTCGTACGAACGCCTGCCGATGCTGGAGGTGGTGTTCGACCGCCTGGTGCGGATGATGTCCACCTCCATGCGTAATTTCACCTCGGACAATGTCGAGGTGTCGCTGGACAATATCCTGTCGCTTCGCTTCGGCGATTACCTGAATTCGATCCCGCTGCCGGCGATGCTCGCCGTGTTCAAGGCCGAGGAATGGGACAATTACGGCCTGCTCACCGTCGATTCGTCCCTGATCTATTCCATCGTCGACGTGTTGCTGGGCGGTCGGCGCGGCACCGCGGCGATGCGGATCGAGGGCCGGCCCTACACCACCATCGAACGCAATCTGGTCGAGCGCATGGTCCATGTGGTGCTGTCCGACCTGTCGGCCGCGTTCGACCCCCTGTCGCCGGTGACCTTCCGTTTCGACCGTCTGGAGACCAATCCGCGCTTCGCCACCATCTCGCGCCCGTCCAACGCCGCCATCGTCGCCAAGCTCAGGATCGACATGGAGGATCGCGGCGGCCGTCTGGAATTGCTGCTGCCCTACGCGACCCTGGAACCTGTGCGCGAGTTGCTGCTGCAGATGTTCATGGGCGAGAAGTTCGGTCGCGATTCGATCTGGGAGACCCACTTGGCCGAGGAATTGTGGCTGACCGAGGTGCAGATGAAGGCGGTCCTGGATGAACAGGTGATGAGCCTGAACGACGTGTTGTCCTGGAAGGTGGGGTCGAAGTTCATGCTCAACGCCCTGCCCGATTCCGGGGTGGAGATGCGCTGCGGCGACATCAACATGTTCCGTGGCCGCATGGGGCGCAAGGGACAGCACATCGCCATCCGGGTCGACGAAAAGATCATCGGGGAAGGGTGACGGAGATGGACTGGCGACTGGTACTCGACCTTGTCGTTTCCGTTCTGCTGGTGGCGACCATCGGCTACGCCATCGCGCTCAACAGCCGTCTGGGATCGCTCAGACGCAACCGCAGCGATCTGGCCAAGACCATCGTCAGTTTCAACGAGGCGACCCTGCGCGCCGAGACCGCCATCCCCAAATTGCGCCGCGCTGCCGAGGAAGCGGGCGGCGCGCTTCAGGACCGGGTCGAAAAGGCGCAATCCCTGCGCGACGATCTTGCATTTATGATCGAGCGCGCCGATACCATGGCCAACCGGCTGGAAAACGCCGTCCGTTCGGCCCGGATCGAGGTGCGGCCGCAAAACGGGCCGGCGTCTGCGCGCTTGGCGGCGGAGGCCGCCGATTTATTGAATAGAGCGCCTGCGCGCTCGGCGGCGGAGGCCGCCGATTCTGTGAATCGGGCGCCTGCGCGCCCGGCGGCGGAGGCCGCCGATTCTATGAATCGGGCGCCTGCGCGCCCGGCGGCGGAGGCCGCGGATTCGTTGAATCGGGCGCCTGCGCGCCCGGCGGGGTCCAAGCCGACCGGAAGCAAGGCGGCGCAACGGGCGACGGTCGCGGCGGCGGGCGCCGCCTCGGAAGAGGTCGATGTTGATGAGCGGTCCGAGGCCGAGCGCGAGTTGCTGCGTGCCTTGCAATCGATGAGGTAAGGCGAGCATGGCGCAATCTTCCACCGGCGCCGGGGACAAGCCCCGAAGCCGCCCGGCAGCGACTTCCGGGATGAAGGCGAAGGCGAAAAAGAAGCCCGCGCGCACGCCTTTCGTGCGCCTGCTGCCCGTTCTGATGGGGGCGGCGGCGCTGATGCTGTCCGTGCGCATCCATGATATATGGCAGGGCCTGTCGGCGGTTTCGGGAAGCGTCGGTATCGGCACGCAAGTGGCGGCTCAGCAGATTCCGCCCCAGCCCCCCATGTCGGGCGCGGCGGCCTTGCCGGTCGCCGGTACCGGGCCGGCCGTTCCGGCCCAGCCGCCGGTGGGTCCATCGGGCATGTCCCAAAGCGAAATGGACGTTCTTCAGAAACTGTCCCAGCGGCGCAAGGCCCTCGACGCGCGGGCCAAGGAACTGGATCAGCGCGCCATCATGCTCAAGGCCGCCAGCCAGCAGATCGACCGCAAGGTGGCGGAGCTCAAGAATCTCCAGACGTCCATCGACGGTCTGCTGAAGCAGTATAATGCCCAGGAAGACAAGCGGATCAAATCCCTGGTCAAAATCTATGAAAACATGAAACCTCAGGACGCCGCCCGGATTTTCGACCAACTCGACATGCCCGTTCTTCTGGAAGTGATCGGGCGCATGAACGAACGGAACGTGGCGCCGATTCTGGCTCAGATGAAACCGGCCAAGGCCAGGACCTTGACCGCCGATCTGGCGCAGCGCCGGCAATTGCCGGTGCCCCAGCCGGTGGCGCCGGGCTCGACGCCGTAAGGCGGTTTGGGCGCCGACGGCGCCAAGATTGAGGGGTGGTTGATTTTTGCGGAACATTCACCCTATTTTGTCGCGCCGTCGTTGGTGCGGCTGAGATGTGCGAATTTACAGGTCGGATTGAAAAATTCCTTGCGCCGTTTCCACTGGAAGACTTAAGTAAGATATTCACGGGCTGACCGGATTTCAGTGGGTGCGTGGCCGCTAATGCTTCAAGGGAGCTGATGGATGGCTGTCGATAAGAACATCAACGTCCTGATCGTCGATGATTACAAGACGATGCTGAGGATCGTGCGGAACCTCCTCAAGCAGTTGGGGTTCAACAATGTGGACGAGGCGACGGATGGTTCCATGGCGCTGCAGATGCTGCGCGTCGGCAGTTACGGGTTGATCATCTCGGACTGGAACATGGAGCCGATGACCGGCCTTCAGCTTTTGCGCGAAGTGCGGGCCGATCCCAAAGTGAAGGACACGCCCTTCATCATGGTGACCGCGGAATCCAAGTCGGAAAACGTCATCGCCGCCAAGGAGGCGGGCGTTTCCAACTACATCGTCAAGCCGTTCAACGCCGAAACGTTGAAGACCAAGATGGTCAGCGTTCTGGGCGAGTTCTAAGGGTTCAGGGCGTCGGACATGGCGGGAACCACTATGGATCAGGATCTCGCTCTGCGTCTGGATGCGATCCGCACGGAGTACGGCGATACCGTCCGGATCGAGGATTTGGGCGATGTGGTTCACGCCCTGCTGGGGTCGATGGGCGGCGATATCAGCGCCGCCGATCTCAAGCTCTATCACGAGCTGTCGTCACTCGCGGATTACATCCATTCCGCCAGGGCGGAAATCGCCGCGTTGCGGCCCGACGAAATCCGCAGCGATTTCATCCCTACCGCGACCGATGAACTGGACGCCATCGTCGGCGCCACCGAACAGGCGACCAACTGCATCCTCGATGCCGCTGAAAAGCTGGAAGGGTTGGCGCCGGTGCTGGAGCCGGAGATAGCCGAACGGTTGACCGAGGTCACCACCAGCATCTACGAATCGTGCAATTTCCAGGATCTGACCGGTCAGCGTATTACCAAGGTGGTGCGGATGCTGAAGGCCATCGAGGAACGCATCGACACCATGATCCAGGTTTTCGGCGCCGAGATGGCGCCCGCGGCGGAGGCGCAGCCCAAAGGGCCGGTGACCGACGAGGATCTGCTCAACGGACCGCAGCTTCCCGACAACGCCACCAACCAGGCCGAGATCGACAGGTTGCTGGCAAGCTTCGACTAACATCCGATGATTGGCCGGGGGCAGAAACGCGGCAGATGGTGGGAGCGGGGGTCGGGCCGGGGATGTCATCGCCCGAATCGAAAGCCCTTGATCCGAAATTGCGCCGGACGGGCCGCCCTGGTGGCGATCACGATTTCGCTTCTGGTTCTGTTGGGCTCGGCCGCCGTTCCGGCGGCGGCGGCTACGCCCCGGGGGGCGACCCATCCCACATTCGGGCGCATGGTGTTCGACTGGCCGGGTCCGGTCCTGTGGTCGGTCCATCACGCCGGCGACCGGCTGGTGCTGCATTTCAGCCGTCCCGTCGCCGGCGATCCGCGGGCGCTGCTGGCGCCGCTGTCGCCCTACCTCAGGGGGGTGGAGGAAAGCCGCGACCGCCATACCCTGACCTTTACGCTTAAAATTCCCGTCAAGATCCGGCACTTCCTGGTTCATCGCTCGACGGTGGTCGATCTGGTCCGGGACTCGGCGGCGAAACCGGAACGGCCGGCCAAGGCGCCTTTGGTGGTGGTGCGTGGGGCGCGGCATCGCGGCTACAGCCGGCTGGTGTTCCAATGGCCGCGCCGGGTGCCCTATCGGATCGCCGTCAACCCCGAGCGGGTCACCATCCGTTTCGGTCGTCCGGGACGGATCAGCCCGATGGCGCTGACGACGTCGCTGCCCTCCGGCGTGAGCGTGATCAAGGCCGGCGGTGATAAGGCCGGCGATCTGACGGTGGCCCTGGCCGTGCCCAAAGGGACGGGAATCCGCTATTTCGCCGAAGGAAGCCGGTTGGTGGTGGACATGCTGCCCCCCCGTCACGGCGCGGCCCAATCCAAGGCCGATCCCAAAGCCAAAGCGGCGGCTGTCCCCCGGACCGAACCGGCCAAATCCGGAAACATCAAACCCAAGCCGGCTAAATCCGGGCATAAGCCCAAACCGGCGCCTGAACCGGCGTCCAAGCCTGACCCCGAGCCGCGGCCTCGGCCGGCGAAGGTGGAAGTGCCGAAGCCGGTCGTTACGCCGGCAAAAGCCGTGGCGGAGATGTTCCCGGCGCAGCCGGCCCCCGCGGCGGCGCCGTTGCCGGCGACGGTTTCGCTTCCCTTCGCCTTCGACCAGCCCACGCGCCTGGCGGCGTTCCGCCGGGCCGGCTGGGTGTGGCTGGTGTTCGACAACCCCGTCGTTGTCGATACCGGCGCCCTGGTCCGGGACGGCAAAAACGTGGTTCTGGCCGCGCAAACGGTTCCGGCCGGCGATGGCGGCGCCGTGCGGTTGCTGGTCCGGCCGGGGTACGCGCCGGTCCCCTACAAGGCGGACAAGGACGGATCGCGGTGGCGGATCGATCTGGTGCGGGGGAACCCGCGTCCGGCGATGGTGGCGCCGGTCCGCAAGCAATTCGATTTCGAAAATCGCGGCCGTCTGATCATCGGGGTGAAGGACCCCGCCCATGGCGAACTGCTGGTAAGGGACCCCCAGATCGGCGACGTCATGCATGTGGTGCCGGTGCTTGACGCCGGAAACGGGGTCGATCCCGGTCTCGATCTGCCCGAGGCCAAGGTCCTGCCGTCGGCCCAAGGGGTGGCGATGGTGCCCCGGGCCGACCGGGTCTGGCTGGATACCACCCACGGCAACGTCCAGGTGGCCATGCCGGGCGGGCTGGAAATGTCCCATACCCCGCCGCCGGTCCTGCCGCCGCTGGCCGGTCCCGCCCCGCCGACGCCGCAGGAGCGGGTCAAGGCGGAGGAGGTGCCCACGGGGCCGCCTTTGGATCTGGCCGGCTGGAAAGAGGGCGGGCTCGGTCATTATTACGACGTGGAGCGCCGCCTGCTCGACAAGGCGGTCAGCCTGCCTCCCCGGCTCCGGGGAAGCGTGCATATGGAAATGGCCCGGCATTCCGTCGCCAACGGCATGGGGGCCGAAGCCCTGGGCGTGCTGTCGGTGGCGGCGCGCGACGATCCCAAACTGGCGGAATTGCCGGATTTCCACGCCGTGCGCGGGGTGGCCGACTATCTGATGCACCGCAACAAGGAGGCGGTCGCCGACCTGTCGATACCGGCCCTGGCCCATGATCCCAAGGTGGCGCTGTGGCTGGCGGCGGCGCGGGCGCGCCTGGGTGATCCCGCCGCCCAGGCGGCGGCCCTGGCCCCGGCGGCGGCGGCCATGCCCCAGTGGACGGCGCCCCTGCGCATGGCCATGGGTAAAACCGCCGCGCGGGCCGAGATCAAGGCCGGCGACGGCACCGCCGCCGACGCCATCATCGCCGCCATGAGGGGGGCGGGCTTAAGCCCGCGCGACGACGACGCGATCACCTTTCTGTCCGGCTGGGCGGCCGAAATCAATCATGATTACAGCGCGGCGGAAAGCGACTACCGCAAGGCGGCGGACGGCCTGTCGCAACCCGATCGCGCCTTCGCCGCCCGGCGGCTGGCCGAATTGCAGTTGCGCCTGAAACAGATCACCACCACCCAGGCCATCAACCGCCTTCAGCATCTGCGGTTCGCTTGGCGCGGCGGCCAGTTCGAATACACGCTTCTGAAGCGGCTGGGTGAATTGATGGCCGCCGACCACCAATACGGCAACGCCCTGAAGATGTGGCAGTTCCTGGTGGATAATTTCGCCTCCGATCCCGATATCAAGTCGGTGTCGAAGTTGATGACCGATACCTTCGAGGATCTGTTCCTCAAGGGCGGCGCCGACAAGTTGCAGCCGGTGGTGGCGATCGGTTTGTTCAACGAGTTCCAGCAACTGAATCCACCCGGCCCGCTGGGCGACGAGATGATCCGCAAGCTGGCCGACCGGCTGGCCTCCGTCGATCTGTTGGGTCAGGCGGCGCAATTGCTGCAACACCAGGTCAAAGACCGCCTGTCCGGCGTGGAAAAGGCCAAGGTGGGGGCGCGCCTCGCCTTCCTCGACCTTGAGAACGCCGATGCCGGCGGCGCGCTCAATGCGCTCAATGAAAGCGAAGTGCCCAACATGCCGCCGGCCTTGTACAATCAGCGGCGCTATCTTCGGGTCAAGGCGTTGGCTGATCTCGGGCGTTCGTCGGAAGCGTTGGCGTTGATCATCAACGACCTTTCACCCACCGCCAACCGGCTTCGGGTCGAAATCTACTGGAAGCTCCGGGATTGGTCCGACGACGCGCTGGCCATCGAAAGCGAAATACCGCCGCCCTCGCCGGGCAAGGTGCCGGACAAGACCACCCGGCATGATCTGATCGATCTCGCCACCGCGTTGACCTTGGCCAAGGACGAACCCACTCTGGCCCGTATCCGCCGTCTTTACGGGCCGATGATGGCCAAGACGCCCGAAGCCAAGGCGTTCAATCTGCTGACCAGCCCGCCCGAGCAGGGGATCATCAACTATCAGGCCATTCCCGGCATTATCAATCAGGTGGAAGGCTTTCAGAGTTTCATGAACGAGTGGGAGAAGAAGGTGAAAAAGGGCGGCCTGTCCTCCTTGAATTAAGGCTTTTCTGCACTAACGCTTGTTGCAAGCCGGTCGCATCAAATCCGAAGGCTCCAGGTTTCCTCGCCATTGGCCGTCTGCGGCACGGGTGGAGCCGTTTTTCCTTGCAAGTGCGGTCGGTTTGGGGGATAACCCGCGGCTTATTCATCTTCTGGTCCATCTGCTGGCTTGGAGGGGAGCTATGGCACACGCTCTTGCCGCCAAACTGGGGATGAACTCGGAAGCCAATCCGAGGGCTACCCAAGGCGCCACCGATGACGGGCAGAACTGGCCCGTGATCGATAATGAAAAAGATTATTACGTCAGCCGCGATGGCGTGAAATTCGCGGGAACACATCTGCTGATCGACCTTTGGGGCGCCGAGCGTCTGGACGATCTGGCGGCTATCGAGGAGGCGCTGCGTCGCTCGGCCGTGGAGGCGGGGGCGACGATCCTGCATTGTCATCTGCATCACTTCCAGCCCAATGGCGGCGTTTCCGGGGTGCTGGTCCTGGCGGAAAGCCATATCTCCATCCACACCTGGCCGGAACGCGGCTTTGCCGCGCTCGACGTGTTCATGTGCGGGGATTGCGATCCGCATAAGGCGATTCCCATTCTCAAGGAAGCCTTCCGGCCCGATTACGTCACTTTGGCGGAAAATCGGCGGGGATTGGTTCCGTGAGCGATGAATCCTGGTACTCGGAACGCCTGTATGACGATTGGCGTCAGGGGTTCCGGGTAACGCGGGACATTTATCGCGTCCAGGACGGTCTGCAGGATATCCGGGTCTTCGAGACTCCCGGTTTCGGCCGGGTTCTCGCCCTGGATGGGGTGATCCAGGTCACCGCGGGCGACGAATTCGTCTATCACGAGATGCTGGCCCATACGCCGATCTACGCCCATGGCGGCGTCCGTTCGGTCTGCGTGGTCGGCGGCGGCGACGGCGGCATGGTGCGCGAGGTGCTGCGCCATGCTCAGGTCGAACGGGTGGTGCTGGTCGAAATCGACGCCTCGGTCATCGATCTGTGCCGCCGTTATCTGCCGATGGTGTCCGATGGCGCCTTCGACGATCCCCGCCTGGAGGTGGCCATCGCCGACGGCGCCGCCTTCATGCGCGACGGCACCGAGCGGTTCGACGTGATCATCGTCGATTCCACCGATCCCATCGGTCCCGGAGCGGTGCTGTTTTCCCAGGATTTCTACGGCGATTGCGCCCGGCGCCTGACCGACGAGGGCATTCTCGTCAATCAGAACGGCGTGCCCTTTCTCCAGGGCGGCGAGATCACCGACACCTACCGCCGGCGCCGGGTCCATTTCGCCGATGTCGGTTTTTACGTGGCGGCGGTGCCCACCTATGTCGGCGGCGTCATGGCTCTGGGCTGGGCTTCGCCATCGTTGCGGCCGCGGGCGGAGACGCTTGAAACCCTGCGGGCCAGATTCGCCGCCGCCCCGATACCGACCCGCTATTACACGCCGGACGTCCACAAGGCGGCTTTCGCTTTGCCCCGCTATGTCGAGGTCCTGGTCACGGCGTGACCGGCTGTCCGATAATGTCATCGCACTGTGATTTGTTGGTTTGGAGCCGTTTCCGTTTGAATGGAAACGGCTTTATGATGGCCCGGTTTTCATGACGGGGATTTCCATGCGGCGATCGATTGGTATGGCGGCGATGATGGCGGTGGCGATGCTGGCGGGGTGCGCCTCGCCGCCGGCGCCCGATCAGGTCCGGCTGACGGCGCCGCCGGGTCTGGCCCTGCCCTTGCCGGGCCGGGTGCTGGTGCAGATGTCCGAACCCACCCTTGCGGCTAGGCTCGTCGACAATGATCCCCTCAGTTCCGGTGACGGCGCGCCCGAGGGCGCGGCCCTGGAACGGGCGGCGGTGGGCGTGCTGGGCCGGGCCTTCCGCGGGGTCGCCGTCAACCGCCCCGACATCGATCCGCAGGTGGTGACGCGGATCACCGGCAGCGCCAAAATTCGCCATCCCTCGGGCCGGGTGCAGGTCACCTGCGTCGTCGATGCGGTCAAGGCCAATGGCGATACCATCGGCTATTTCTTCAATCATTACCGGTCGGCGCCGGTGATGGGCCTGGATGCGGCCCTGCCGGGGATTTTCGGCCAATGCCTGAAAAAGCCGGTCGAGCAGCTTCTGGCCTCGAAACAAATCCGCGATCTGGCGGCGGCCGGCTTTCCCGCGCCCGACCGGGGCGCCGCCGACGCCTATCTGCGGTCCCAGGGCTATGTGATCGCCGGGCCGTAATACCGAATTCCGGTGAGTCCCGCTCATCGGAATCCGGTCAAGCCCGCAGCGACGGTACAAACGGGCTATCAAGAGGACCATGCCGCCGGATTATGGATTTCGCCGCTATTGGCGGGCGCTGTGGGGATGGAATCCCTGGCGGATCGGGTCGGCGTCGGTCCTGTTGGCGGCGGCCGCCCTGACCGATGGCTTCGCGCTTCTGATGCTGGTGCCGCTGCTGGCCATGGCCGGCATCGCCGCCGGTCACGGCGGCGAACTGAACTGGCTGTCGGGCACCTTCCGGACGATGGGGGTGAAGCCGGGGCTGCCGGCGGTTCTTGCCCTGTTCATCGGGTTGGTGGGGGTGCGCGCCCTGTTGTCGGGACGGCGCGACATCGCCATGGCGCAATTGCGGCTGGGATTCGTCGACGATCTCCGCAACCGCACCTTCATCGCCCTGACCGCGGCCCGGTGGCGGGTGGTGATGCTGCTCAAGGCGTCGGACGTGCTGCAAACGGTGACCGGCGAAATCGACCGGGTCGGCGCCGCCACCCTGGCCTTCACCCGTCTGTGTCTGGCCCTGGCCATGACCGCGATTCATCTGGCCGTGGCGATCTGGGTGTCGCCCACCCTGGCCGTGCCGGTGGCGGTGGCGGCGGTGCTGTTGCCGCCGGTTCTGTTCCGGGCGGCGGGGCGCGCGCGCCATCTCGGGCGCCGGACCCAGCACGCCAACATGGCCCTGGCGGCATCGGCCGCCGAGTTCCTGGCCGGTTTGCGGGTGGCCAAAAGCTACGGCCGCGAAGGGCACCACGCCCGGTCCTTCACCGAGACCGTTGACCGGCGCCGGGCCGAGCGTCTGGATTTCATCCGCAATCAGGCCCTGTTCCGCGGCGGCTTCGATGTCGCCGGCGCCCTGCTGCTGGGGATTCTGGCCTGGCTGGCGGTGCGGGTGGCGGCCCTGCCCGCCGCCCAGACCGTGCTGCTGGTGGTGGTGGTGGGGCGGATGATGCCGCTGGTGTCCCAGGTCAATCAGACCCTGTTGCAGTTCGCCAACGCCCTGCCGGCCTATGAACGGGTCATGGCTTTGCTGGCGCAATGCGCCGAGGCGGCGGAACCGGACATGCCGGCCCGGCGCGCGCCGGCTCTCGACCGCGACCTGCGTCTTGAGGGGGTCGGGTTCCGCTATGACGAGGCCGGGGCCGAGACGCTGGCCGGAATCGATCTCGACATTCGCGCCCGCGAAACCGTGGCGGTGGTGGGGCCGTCGGGCGCCGGCAAGACCACCCTGGCCGATCTGCTGGCGGGTCTCGTCATGCCCGAACGGGGACGCGTGGTCATCGACGGCGTCGTTCTGGACGAGGCGCTGATGCGCGCCTGGCGCGGCCGCACCGCCTATGTGCCCCAGGACGTGTTCCTGTTTCACGACACCATCCGCGCCAACCTCGCCTGGGTCGCCGAGGACGCGGACGAAGCGGCCATGCGCGAAGCCCTGGATCTGGCGGCGGCGGATTTCGTCGGCCGCCTGCCCGCCGGCCTCGATACGGTGGTGGGGGATCGGGGCCATTTCCTGTCGGGCGGCGAGCGTCAGCGTCTGGCCCTGGCGCGGGCCTTGCTGCGCCGCCCGGCGCTGTTGATCCTGGACGAGGCCACCAGCGCGCTGGACGGCGACAATGAGCGCCGCATCCTGGATGCCATCGCCCGGTTGCGGGGGCGCACGACCCTGGTGGTCATCGCCCACCGCCTGTCCACCGTGCGCGGCGCCGACCGCATCGCCGTCATGGAACGGGGCCGCGTGGTCGAACAGGGGGGCTGGGACGATCTGGCCAATCGCCCCGACGGCCGCTTCCGCGGCATGCTGGACCGCGATGACATGAGATAGAGCATTTTCCGATCTGACAGGATCAGTCGGAAAATGCGACAAGCCCGCGCGGCGTTTGAGTGCGGCCCGGGACGGGCCGAGTAATAAAGCTAGAGCCGATTCCGATTGATCGGAAACGGCTCTAGACGCGCGAGCGCCGATCAGCCCGCCAGCATCGCCTCGATTTTGGCCAGGGCGGCCGGGGCCGCGGCGCCGTCGGGGCCGCCGGCCTGGGCCATGTCGGGACGGCCGCCGCCGCCCTTGCCGCCCAGGGCCTCGCACCCGGCCTTGACCAGATCGACGGCGTTGAAGCGTCCGGTCAGATCGTCGGTGACCGCCACCACCAGCGACGCCTTGCCGCCATCGCTGGACACCAGGGCGACCACGCCCGATCCGATCTGTTTCTTGATCTCGTCGGCCATGCCCTTCAGATCCTTGGCGGGGACGCCGTCCAGCGCCCGTCCGGCAAAGGTGATGCCGGCCACCTGTTTGGTTTCGCCGCCGCCGCCGCCCGTGGCCAATTGCCGGCGGGTCTCGGCCAGTTCGCGTTCCAGCCGGCGCCGTTCCTCGATCATCTGGGCAATGCGGCCGGGAATGTCGGCGGGCGCGGCCTTCAGGGCCTCGGCGGCGCGCGCCAGCAGGGTTTCGCGTTCCTCGGCCCAATCCAGAAAGGCTTCGCCGGCGACCGCTTCGATGCGGCGCACGCCGGCCCCCACCGCGCTTTCGCCGACGATCTTCAAGGCGCCGATATCGCCGGTGCGCCGGACATGGGTGCCGCCGCACAATTCCACCGAAAACGTGGCATCGGCATCGCCCATGGTCACCACCCGCACCTCGTCGCCGTATTTCTCGCCGAACAGGGCCATGGCGCCGGCCTCGACGGCGGCGTCGCGGGGCATCAGGCGGGTGGCGACGGTGCGGTTGGCGCGAATCTGGCTGTTGACTCGGTGCTCGACGGCGCGGATTTCGTCGGCCTCCAGCGCCTTGGGATGGCTGATGTCGAACCGCAGCCGGTCGGGTCCCACCAGCGATCCCTTCTGGGTGACGTGGTCGCCCAGGCTGCGGCGCAGGGCCGCGTGCAACAGGTGGGTGGCGGAATGGTGGGCGCGAATGGCGTCGCGCCGCGCCGCGTCGACGGCAAGATGGATGTCGGCGCCCACCCGCAGGGGGCCGCCTTCGACCGTGCCCAGATGGACCACCAGATCGCCGGCTTTCTTCTGGGTGTCGGTGACTACCAGCCGGGCGGCGCCGGCGGTGATGATGCCGGTATCGCCGGTCTGGCCGCCGGATTCGCCGTAGAACGGGGTCTGGTTGGTCACCAGGGCGGCGGTGCCGCCGGGCTGGACCGTGTCGGTGACGGTGCCGTTCTGCACCAGGGCCAGGATCTTGCCTTCGGCCTCGTTGGTGTCGTAGCCGAGGAATTCGGTGGCGCCGGCCTGCTCGCGCAGTTCGAACCATACCGATTCGGTGGCGGCCTCGCCGGACCCGGCCCAGGCCTTGCGCGCTTCGGCCCGCTGGTGGGCCATGGCGGTGTCGAACCCGTCGGTATCGACGGCGATGCCGCGCGGGCGCAGGGCGTCCTGGGTCAGATCGAGGGGGAATCCGTATGTGTCGTACAGACGGAAGGCGGTCTCGCCGGGGAACGGCGTGCCCGACGGCAGACGGGCGACTTCGTCCTCAAGCAGCCGCAGGCCCTTGTCCAGCATGGCCTTGAAGCGGGTTTCCTCCAGCTTCAGGGTCTCGGTGATCAGGGCCTGGGCCCGGCGCAATTCGGGATAGGCCTCGCCCATCTCGCCGACCAAAGCGGGGACCAGGCTCCACATCATGGGATCGTCGCAGCCCATCAGGTGGACGTGGCGCATGGCCCGGCGCATGATCCGCCGCAGCACGTAGCCGCGTCCCTCGTTGGACGGCAGCACCCCGTCGGCGATCAGGAAGCAGGTGGAGCGCAAATGGTCGGCGACGATGCGGTGCGAGGCGCGGTGCGGTCCGTCCGGCTCGGTCCCCGACGCGACGGCCGACGCCTCGATCAGGGTCCGCATCAGATCGATGTCGTAATTGTCGTGCTTGCCTTGCAGGACCGCGGCCAGACGTTCCAGGCCCATGCCGGTATCGATCGACGGATGGGGCAGGGCGCGGCGGGTGTCGCGGTCCACCTGGTCGAACTGCATGAACACCAGATTCCAGATCTCGACGAAGCGGTCGCCGTCGGCGTCCGCGCTGCCGGGCGGGCCGCCGGGAATATGGTCGCCGTGATCGTAGAAGATTTCGGAACAGGGGCCGCAGGGGCCGGTATCGCCCATGGCCCAGAAATTGTCCGACGTACTGATGCGCAGGATGCGGCTGTCCGGCAGGCCGGCGATGCGCTTCCAGGCGGAAAAGGCCTCGTCATCGTCGTGATAGACGGTGACCAGCAGCCGGTCGGTATCCAGGGCGAATTCGCGGGTGATCAGGGTCCAGGCCAGTTCGATGGCCCGTTCCTTGAAATAATCGCCGAACGAGAAATTGCCCAGCATCTCGAAAAAGGTGTGGTGGCGGGCGGTATAGCCGACATTGTCGAGGTCGTTGTGCTTGCCCCCCGCCCGCACGCATTTCTGGGCGCTGGCGGCGCGCACGTAATCGCGTTTCTCGGCGCCGGTGAAGACGTTCTTGAACGGCACCATGCCGGCATTGGTGAACATCAGGGTGGGGTCGTTGCGCGGCACCAGCGGGCTGGACGCCACCACCTCGTGATCGTTGCGGGCGAAATAATCGAGAAAGGCGCGGCGGATGTCGTTCGCTGTCTGCATGGTCCGAGACGTCGTCATAGGCGTTACCCGGTTGCGACGCGAAAAAAGGCGGCACCGGAAAAGCGCTTTTTACCCTGCCCGCGCCAACCTGTCCAACCAACAATCCCGAGGTCAAATCAAACACCTGATATGCCCCACTGTCGAGCCACGCCACCCGGAGGAGCGGAGCGACGACTATGCGCCCGAAGCGGAGCGGAGCACCAAGACTCGCGCGCCGGAGCGAGCGCAAGCGAGTGAGGACAGCCAAGCGCGAGCGCCGGCGCTTGAGGCGAACCAACAAATGACGCTGCTTCCCTTATGTCCTACCATCCAACCCGTCGGACGGCAGCCTCGCAATCGGAGTACAGGGCGGATGGAAACTCCCGAATTCTTGAAACCGGGCCAGAGCAAGCGCACGCCGTATGAGCGGTTCGAGCACGCGATTTTGACGTTTCTGGTGGTGGTGATCTCGCTGATGGTCGTTTACGCGACGGTGCTGGCGGTGATCGATGTCGCCGGCGACGCTTGGCTGGGCATGAAATTCCTGGACACCGACGTCCTGCAGGATGCCTTCGGCTCGCTGTTGACGGTGTTGATCCTGCTGGAATTCAACCATTCCATCGTTCTGGCGCTCAGGACCCGGTCGGGGGCGATCCAGGTGCGGGTCGTCGTCCTGATCGCCATTCTCGCCCTGGCGCGGAAACTGATCCTGCTGGATTACAAGACCGCCAGCCTGGAGATGCTGCTGGGCCTGGGGGGGATGGGGCTGTCGCTGGGCGTGCTCTACTGGCTGATCTCCAGCGGTGACAGAAAAAAAGTCGGGCGGGAGACGGAGCCCTGACAAATGTCCGGGCATATCGCGCGACCGCAGGTGGCGGATTGACATTGTTTCGACAAATTCAAACAAGCGACGCGCATGTAGCCCGGCATGTTTCGCCGACCAATAGAAGATGCGCACAGGGAGCCGGACGATTGTAAGACTTGTTGAAATGTGGTGGCAACGGACCTGATTTTTTCTATGCTGTTTTTCGCTGCTGATGATGAGGTCGTCCATGCGGGCCGGCCTCAAGGCGGCAGGGAACGAAAAATCCCCCAAGGGATCAGTCTTACCCGGAAACAAACAAAGGGAACACAGGGATGTCCACGATCGAAACAGCGAATGCGGGAGCGGCGGCCGCCCCGTACAAACTGGGCAACCCCGCCGTGGTTGGCCTCGGCGGCTTCGGTATGACCACGATGCTGCTGCAATTCCATAATCTGGGATGGATCGGCATCGGTCCGGTGATCTGGCTGGGCTTCGTTTTCGGCGGTGGCTGCCAATTGATCGCCGGCCTTCAGGAACAAAAGACCGGCAACAATTTCGGCTACGCCGCCTTCGTCGGGTACGGCGCCTTCTGGATCAGCCTGTGCGCCTATCTGCTGGGCTCGACCACGAACAACAAGATGCTGGCTTTGAACGACCATGATCTGGGGTTCTTCCTGTTCGGTTGGACCCTGTTCACCGCCATGCTGTGGATCGGTTCGTTCAAGATCAGCAAGGCCATGTTCGTGACCTTCACCACCCTGCTGCTGGGCTTCGCCGGCCTTGATCTGGTGAATTGGGGCTATCCCGCTTTTCTGGACGCGGCGGCCTGGGATCTGATCGTTTGCGCCCTGGCCGCGTGGTACATGGCGCTTCACGTCATTCTGCACGACCTTTGCGGTCGTGACGTGCTGCCGGTGGGCAAACCCCTGATCGGCTGATTGTTCGGCGGCCGGACCATGCTGCGACCGCGTCGCGGCATGGTCCGGGTCTGCGCGGCTACGAATCCGCCCGCCGCTTCAATTCCACGAACAAGGCGCCGAACACTTTTTCCGGCATGGCGCCCCAGCGGGCGGCAAAGGCCCGGGCGCGTTCGGTATCGAAGCTTTCGGCGCGCATGCTGGAGAACAAGGCCAGCAGCACCCGCGCCAACCGGGGTTCCGACAAAGGCGGCGGCGGGTCGCCGGCGGCCGGCAGGTCCGGGGCGTTCACCCGCGCCAGCAGCCAGTCCCAGCGTAATTCGAAATTGTGGAAGGCGCGGGCCAAAGTGACCAGCACGTCGTCGACGATGGCCCGGGAATCGGGGTCCTTGTGGAACGCCATCCAATCCACCAGCCGGTCTTCGCCGCGATGGCGTTCGGCCAAGGTTTCGGCCGCCTTTTGCAGATCGAGATAGGAATCCTCGCCCAACAAGGCGCGGATGGCGGCGAAGAAGGCGCGCAGATGTCGCCGGTCGACGCCGCCGTCGGGCGAATCCAGCAGATGGGCGAAGGGTTCGGCGATCAGGCGGTTGAGGTGCTCCGTCCGCTTGAACGCGTTGGCGCCGCGCTCGCCGTCGGCGCGAACGGCGGCTTCGGCCCGGCGATAGAAATCGGCCATCGGCCCGTTTTTCGCCACCATGATTTCGGCGATCCGGGCGACGGCCGCCAGGGGAATCCGGCCGTCGCTTTCGGCTTCCATCAGCAGGCTGACGAAAGCGCGGATGGCGGTGTTGGCCGCCTGCCGGCAATGGTTGGCCGCCGTCGTTCCCCCATCCATGCCGGTGGAAACCGGGCCTTCCCGCTCAGGGTTCATGCTTTCACCATAAGAAAATCAGGCTTGTTGTCGCTGGGGGAAGCGCGGAGACGCCTGAATCCGATGGTGCCATGGCATCGCGGTTTGTCGATATAAAAGATTGGCGATGCGGGCCAGGGGAATCGGGTGAACCCGCTTCCCCTGCATTATGTATATTTCCCTCAATCGCCGGGCGGGCGCGTCCGCGCCCTTGGCTATCCT
>JAJZUL010000025.1 GCA_021848545.1 Pseudomonadota bacterium | reverse complement strand
CGCCCCCGCCCCCACAACCCTCGACCTACGGCACCCGGAGGCGGCGTCAGCCGCCGACTATGCGCGTTGAGCGCGCCGGAGCGAGCGGAGCGAGTGAGGATAGCCAAGCGCGAGCGCCGGCGCCTGAGGCCCAACCAAAAAACTAAGCGCCGGCACCGGCGCCCGACGCCCAACCAATACCCCCCCTCACATCACCCGAAAATTCTTGAACTGCCAGGGATCGCTGGGATCGATATCCTCGGGGAACAGGCTGCCCCGCCCGTCCAGCGGCGTCCAATCGGTATAGACCCCGACCACCGGACCGAGATAGGGCTTGGCCAGCGCGAGAATGCGCTCGTGATCGATCTCGTCGGGCTCGACGATGCCCTCCTCGGGATTCTCGATAGCCCAGATCATCGCGGCCAGCACCGTGCTGGTCACCTGCAGGCTGGTGGCGCTGTTATGGGGCGCCAAACGTCGCGCCTCGGCGATGGACAATTGCGAGCCGTACCAATAGGCGCCCTCGGTGTGCCCCATCAGCAGCACGCCCAATTCGTCGATGCCGTCGGTGATTTCATCCATCAACAGACGCTGGCGTTCCTGGGCCAGCCAATTGCGGCCGGCCAGTTCGTGCAGGGACAGAATTGCGTCGTCGCAGGGGTGATAGGCGTAATGGACGGTCGGCCGATAGCGCACCCGCTCGCCGTCGCGCACGGTGAAATAATCGGCGATGGAGATGGATTCATTATGGGTCACCAGGAATCCGTGCTGCGGGCCGGCGGTGGGCGTCCAGCTGCGGACCTTGGTGGCGGCGCCGGGACGATTGAGGAAGATGGCGGCATCGCCGCCGAAGTCGTGGCGCCCGCCATCGCTCGGCCAATGGCGCTCGTGTGTGCCCCAGCCCAGTTCCGCCGGCTGGCAGCCCTCGCTGATGAAGCCGTCGATCGACCAGGTGTTGACGAATTCGCCGGCCTGCTTGGGGTGCCCGGCCGCGATCTGGGTGTCGCGCTCGGCGATATGGATGGTCTTGACCCCCAGTTTTTCGGCCAACAGGCCCCATTCCGCGCGTCCCACCGGCGACCAGGCGCCAAGCCCGGTCTTCTGCGCCAGATCCAGCAGCGCCTGTTTGACGAAATGGCTGACCAGACCGGGATTGGCGCCGTGGGTGATCACCGCCGTCGGCGCGCGGTCGCGGGTCTTCAGCGTCAGCGCGCTTTCGCGCAGGGCGTAATTACTGCGCAGCGACGGCGACAGCGCCGCATCGGTATAACCGCCGGCCCAGGGTTCGATACAGGTGTCGAGATAAAGCGCGCCGACCTCGCGGGCGAATTCGATCAGCGCCACCGAGGACACGTCCACCGACACGTTGAGCAAAAAATCGCCGCGCTTCAGCAGCGGCGACAGGATGGCGCGGAAATTGTCGGGATCGAGCGGCGTGATATCGAACCGCACCCCGTATTCATTGGCTACGTCGCGGCCGCGCTCGTCGGCGGTCACTATGGCGACCCGCTCCGCATCGATATCGAAATGGCGCAAAATAAGCGGCAGGATCCCCTGGCCGATACTTCCGAACCCGACGATGACGATGCGTCCCCCGAACGCGGTGCGCTTGTTGTCCATGATGCCAAATCCTTTCCCTCTGGCAACCCTTGCTCCGGCTGCGATGTCGTCGCCGTCCTTTCGGCCGGCTCCTTCTGCTGATGAAATAACGGGAATTCCCGGGTGGCGTCCCGACCTTGGCGCCGACCGCCCGAAGCCCTCGACGACGCTCGCGCCCCCCCTCCGGCGACGGAAGGACGGGCACGGGAACGACGGCGCCGACGACAGCGGCCCGAAACCGGCTGCGGGTCAGACCGCTTCCGGCTCCCGGCGAACGGGCGTCACATTCTTTTTCGGGACTGGAAAAGACGGGGCGTTTCGCGGCTCTCGACCATGTCCACCTCCCTTAAGGGGCTGCCGGCCCACAGGTTGGCCTGCTCCACCAAAAAGGACGCGTCCGACGGTTCCCGGCGTGGCATTGGACCGAAATCCATCCGCCACCGCCATCCGGCCACAAGAGGGCCACGTGCGTGTGCGTCTTGATGAAGACTATGCCCGCTCGATTGCGGCGATTCAAGATTTATCGAAATTTCGAAACCTTCAGTAGTTCAACATTGGTGCCATGCGTGACGACTTCCTGGGCGCCCTTGACTTGGGTCGCATATCTGGCGGCACAATGACGGATGAGGGGATTTCCGCTCGGAGCCGCCCCCTGTTCCACCAGGGCGGGAATGACGAAAAAATATGGGGATCGTCTTGCGGCACAGCAACTCATTAACGACATCTGGATAGAATACCTGAAGACTTGGACACACATGTGCCATGCGAAGGGATGCAGGATGCAGACTTCCTTCCGGATAAGCGGACCTTTCCGTTCTTCCCGTTCCGGGCGCCCCCTTTCCGCCCCGACATCGTGCGTCGCGAGCCGCGCCCAGGCGGCGGTCTTTTCGGCGATGCCCCCCCAATCCCGGCATTTCGGCTTGGTATTCTGGATGGAGTGACGGATGCACGCTTCAGACGATATCTTCTCCCGCTTCGCCCAGGCCTATGAGGGCCGCAAGGATGTCGAGCTGTCGCTGCTCGATTATCTCGAAGGGTGCCGCGACGACCCGATGATGTACGCCTCGGCCGCCGAACGGATGATCGCGGCCATCGGCGAACCCGAGATCGTCGATACGGCCAAGGATGCCCGCCTGTCGCGGGTGTTCATGAACCGGACGATCAAGATCTATCCGGCCTTCGCCGATTTCTACGGCATGGAAGAAACCATCGAACGCATCGTCGGCTATTTCCGGCACGCGGCCCAGGGGCTGGAGGAACGCAAGCAGATCCTCTACCTGCTGGGGCCGGTGGGCGGCGGCAAATCGTCGCTGGCGGAACGGCTGAAGGCGCTGGTGGAGAAATTCCCCATTTACGTGCTGAAGGCGGGCAAGGAACTGAGCCCCCTGTTCGAAAGCCCGCTGACCCTGTTCGACCCCCAGATCATGGGCGAGGAACTGGCCGACCGCTACGGCATTCCGGTGCGCCGACTGCCCGGCCTGATGAGCCCCTGGGCGGTGAAAAGGCTGGAGGAATTCGGCGGCGACATCTCGAAATTCAGGGTGGTCCGGGTGTTCCCGTCGCGCCTGAAGCAGGTCGCCGTGGCCAAGGCCGAGCCCGGCGACGAGAACAACCAGGACATCTCGACCCTGGTGGGCAAGGTCGACATCCGCAAGCTGGAGATGTTCAGCCAGAACGACCCCGACGCCTATTCCTATTCGGGCGGGCTGAACCGCTGCACCCAGGGCATCCTCGAATTCGTCGAGATGTTCAAGGCGCCGATCAAGATGCTGCACCCGCTGCTGACCGCGACCCAGGAAAGCAATTACGTGGGCAGCGAGAATATCGGCGCCATGCCGTTCCAGGGCATCGTGCTGGCCCATTCCAACGAGGCGGAATGGCAGAGCTTCAAGAACAACCGCAACAACGAAGCCTTCATCGACCGCATCTGCGTCATCAAGGTCCCCTATTGCCTGCGGGTGACCGAGGAACAGCAGATCTACGACAAGCTGATCCAGGGTTCGGAACTGGCCGAGGCGCCGTGCGCGCCGGCGACTCTGGAGATGCTGGCCCGGTTCTCGGTGCTGTCCCGCCTGAAGGAGCACGAGAATTCCAACCTGTTCTCCAAGATGCGGGTCTATGACGGCGAGAACGTCAAGGAAACCGACCCCAAGGCCAAACCCATGCAGGAATACCGGGACGTGGCCGGGGTGGACGAAGGCATGGAGGGCATTTCCACCCGCTTCGCCTTCAAGGTCCTGTCCTCGACCTTCAATTACGACACCAACGAGGTCGGCGCCGATCCGGTTCACCTGATGTACATGCTGGAACTGGCCATCCGCCGCGAGCAATTCCCCGAGGAGACGGAAAAGCGCTATCTGGAATTCATCAAGGGCGAATTGGCGCCCCGCTATGCCGAATTCATAGGCAACGAGATCCAGAAAGCCTATCTGGAATCCTATCACGATTACGGCCAGAACCTGTTCGACCGCTATGTCGATTACGCCGACGCCTGGATCGAAGATCAGGATTTCAAGGACCCCGATACCGGCCAATTGCTCAATCGCGAACTGCTCAACCAGGAACTGTCGAAAACGGAAAAGCCGGCGGGTATCGCCAACCCCAAGGATTTCCGCAACGAAGTGGTCAAATTCTCGCTTCGGGCCAGGGCCAACAACAATGGCCGCAACCCGTCCTGGACCTCGTACGAAAAGATTCGCGAGGTCATCGAGAAGCGGATGTTCAGCCAGGTCGAGGATTTGCTGCCGGTGATCAGCTTCGGGTCCAAGAAGGATTCCGACAGCGAGAAGAAGCACCATGATTTCGTCGAACGGATGATGACCCGCGGCTATACCGAACGCCAAGTCCGGCGTCTGGTGGAATGGTACATGCGGGTCAAGCAGGCCGGTTAGCATCCTGACGTAACGGGCGGATGGCGGGGCGGAGCATCGAAGCATGCGGATGAACATCATCGACCGGCGGCTCAATCCCAAAGGCAAGAGCCTTGCCAACCGGCAGCGCTTCCTGCGCCGCGCCCGCCAGCAGATTCTGCGGGCGGTGCGCGAAGCGTCGGGCGACCGGTCGATCACCGACATCGCCAGCGGCGAACGGGTGTCCATCCCCTCGGACGGGCTCAGGGAACCGGCCTTCCGCCGGTCCGGCGAGGGGGGCGTGCGCGATTACGTCGTGCCCGGCAACAAGGAGTACGTGGAAGGCGATCTCATCCCCCGGCCGCAGGGCGAAGGCGGCGGGGGCAGCGGGGGCAGCGGCGACGGCGAGGGCGAGGACGATTTCCGCTTCCTGCTGTCCAAGGATGAATTCCTCGACATCTTTCTCGACGATCTCGAACTGCCCGATCTGGTCAAGACCAACATCAACCGGACCGAATCCCACTCCCTGGCCCGGGCCGGCTATTCGGTTTCGGGCTCGCCCGCCAATCTCAACCTCGTGCGCACCATGCGCAATTCCCTGTCGCGGCGCATCGCGCTGAAGCGCCCGCGCCCCGACGACATCGCCGAACTGGAAGCGGAAATCCGCCGCCTGGAGGAATCGGGCGACGATCCCGAACGCCTGTCCGAACTGCGGGTGGATTTCGACCGGATGATGGCCCGGTCAAAGCGCATTCCCTATATCGACCCCCTCGACGTCCGTTATTCGCGCTTCGAGCCGGTGCCCAAACCGGTGACCCAGGCGGTGATGTTCTGCCTGATGGACGTGTCGGGATCGATGACCGAGCACATGAAGGATCTGGCCAAGCGCTTCTACATGCTGCTCTACCTGTTCCTGACCCGGCGCTACCACCATGTGGAGATCGTCTTCATCCGCCATACCCACGAAGCCAAGGAAGTGGACGAGGACACCTTCTTCTATTCCACCGAAACCGGCGGCACCGTGGTTTCGACGGCGCTGACCGAAATGAAACGGGTGGTGGACGAACGCTATCCCACCAGCGACTGGAACATCTACGCCGCCCAGGCGTCGGACGGCGACAACACCTCGTCGGACAACGCGCGGGCCGCGGAAATGCTGGCCGGGCTGATCCTGCCGCTGTGCCAGTATTTCGCCTATATCGAGGTCGGGGCCGAATACAAGGATTGGCTGGGCCGCGAAACCGATCTGTGGCGCACCTACAAATCGGTGGCCCGGGTGGCGCCCAACATGGCCATGCGCAAGGTGCGGGTCCGCAGCCAGATCTTTCCGGTCTTCCGCGACCTGTTCTCCAAGGAGCGTGTCGGCAACGCGGGAGGCGGCGCATGAACGCGGATCTGCTGTTTTCCCAGGCGGACTGGGATTTCGACCTGCTGTGGCGCACCTACGACGCCATCGAGGACATCGCCGGCACCGAGCTGGGGCTGATCACCTATCCCAACCAGATCGAGGTCATCACCGCCGAGCAGATGCTCGACGCCTATTCCTCCATCGGCCTGCCGCTGATGTACCACCACTGGTCGTTCGGCAAGCATTTCGCCCAGGACGAGACCCTGTACCGCAAGGGCATGCGCGGCCTGGCCTATGAGATCGTTATCAATTCCAGCCCCTGCATCAGTTACATCATGGAGGAAAACCCCATGTCGATGCAGGCGCTGGTGATGGCGCACGCGGCGTTCGGACACAATCATTTCTTCAAGAACAACGCCCTGTTCCAGCAATGGACCGACGCCAGCGGCATCCTCGATTACATGGAATTCGCCAAGTCCTACGTCAGCCAATGCGAGGAACGCCACGGCCATCTGGCGGTGGAGCGCGTGCTGGACGCGGCCCACGCCTTGATGAGCCACGGGGTCCACCGCTATCCCAAGAAGCGCGTCTACGACCTGCGCGAGGAAAAGCGCCGCGAGGAGGAACGCCGGGCCTATCACGAACAGACCTACAACGATCTGTGGCGCACGGTGCCCAAATCCGCCACCTCGCGGCGCGGGTCGCACGATCTGGCCGAACGCAAGAAGCGCCTGGGCCTGCCCGAGGAAAACCTTCTCTATTTCCTGGAGAAAAGCGCGCCCAGGCTGCATGGATGGCAACGGGAAATCCTGCGCATCGTCCGCAACATATCCCAGTACTTCTACCCCCAGAAGCAGACCAAGGTCATGAACGAGGGCTGCGCCACCTGCGTTCATTACCACATCCTCAACCGTCTTCACGAACAGGGCCGGATCACCGACGGAACCTTCATGGAGGTTCTTCATTCCCACACCAACGTCGTCTTTCAGCCGGATTTCGACGATCGCCGCTTTTCCGGGATCAACCCCTATGCCCTGGGCTTCGGCATGATGCAGGACATCCGACGCATCTGCCTGGACCCCACCGACGAGGACCGGGTCTGGTTCCCCGATTTCGCCGGCAACCGCGATCCCTGGGGGACGCTCCGCGACGCCTGGGCCAATTACCGCGACGAAAGCTTCATCCAGCAATATCTGTCGCCGGAACTGATCCGCAAAATGAGGCTGTTCAAGGTCCACAACGATTCCGACGCCCCCAGCCTCGAAGTCACCGCCATCCATAACGAACGCGGCTATCGCGAGGTTCGCCGGGCCCTTGCCGCCAGCTACGATGTCAGCCGGCTGGAACCCGACATCCAGATCATCGACGTGGACATGGCCGGCGACCGCCGTCTGATTCTGCACCACCGGGTCACCGACGGCGTGCTGCTGGACGAGGAGAACGCGGTGCCGGTGCTGCGCCATATCGCCAATCTGTGGGGCTACGAGGTGCGCCTGATCGAGGTGGACGCCACCACCGACATGACGCTGAATGAATATGATGATGTGGGGCCGAGCGTGCCGTTGGTTGGTTAGTTTGTTGGTTAGCCTCAGGCGCCGGCGCTCGCGCTTGGCTTATCCTCACTCGCTTACGCTGGTTTTTTTGTTCGCCTCAAGCGCCGGCGCTCGCGCTTGGCTTATCCTCACTCGGCTCGCGCTCGCTCCGGCGCGCTCAACGCGCATAGTCGGCCGCTAATGCGGCCTCCGGGTGCCGTAGGTCGAGAGGGTGAGAGCGTAGGCAGGTTTTTGTTGGTTGGGCCTCAAGCGCCGGCGCTCGCGCTTGGCTTATCCTCACTCGGCTCGCGCTCGCTCCGGCGCGCTCAACGCGCATAGTCGGCGGCTATGCCGCCTCCGGGTGCCGTAGGTTGAGGGGTGATTAGGCTGGCCAAAGGTGCGGCGTGGCGCTCGTCACCATTATCCTTTTGTGTTAGGGGCGGGCTGCATTATGATCGGCCGCTAATATTTTCCTTTGAGGATTTCCATGCTTCTCGATATCGACGCCCTGAAAGCGGCGCCCGTCGAACAGACCCCCTATCCCCATCTGGTTCTGCCTTTCTTCCTGCCCCGCGCCCATCTGGCCGACGCCATCCGTGATTATCCGGCCATCGACATGGCCGGCGTCTTTCCGCTGGACACCATCGAAGGCGGGGCCACCTTTCGCCAGATCGTCGCCGATATGCAAAGCCGGGAATTGCGCGACGTCATCGCCGAGAAATTCGACGTGCCCCTGGACGATCACGGCACCATGATCACCGTGCGCGGCTGCGCCCGGGCCACCGACGGCAAGATCCACGCCGACGCCACCTTCAAAAAAGTCACCCTGCTTCTGTACCTCAACGACGAAGTCTGGCCGCACCAGGGCGCGCGCCTGCGCATCCTGCGCTCGCCGACCGATCTTGAGGATTACGTGGCGGAAGTGCCCCCCAACGGCGGCACCCTGGTCGCCTTCAAATGCGTCGATCACGCCTGGCACGGCCACACCTCCTATGAAGGGGTGCGGCGCTACGTCATGATGAATTTCGTCAAGGATCAGGCGGCCTTGCAGCGCGAGGTCGCCCGCCATCGCTTCTCCGCCGGGGTCAAAAAGCTGAAACGGGCGTTCGGCATCGGCAAGATCGCCTGACCGCCCGGGAAGCGACATCGTGTGGGGGTCTTCCGCCAATAGCTGTTGGGTCTTGAGCGACGGTCGTCCGGGCATGGAAAACCAATGCCTGGGTCTGGCCGCCGCCATGGGCCTGGTCCCGGTGGTCAAACGGGTGTCCCTGCGCGCGCCCTGGCGCCAGCTCAGCCCCACCTTCCTGCGCCTGGGTCTGGCCCATGCCCTGGCCGCCGATTCCGACCGGCTGGACCCGCCCTGGCCCGACGTGGCCATCGCCACCGGCCGCCAGAGCGTGGCCGCGTCCCTGTTCCTGCGTCAGGTCAATCCCGGCACCTTCCGCATCCAGATCCAGAATCCGGGGGTGCGATCCTCCCTGTTCGATCTGGTGGTGGTGCCGCGCCATGACCGGCTGCGCGGGAATAACGTCATATCGACCCTGGGCTCGCTGCACGGCGTCACCCCGCAGGCGACGGCGGACGCCGCCGCCCGCATGGCGCCTCAATTCGACCATTTGCCGCGCCCGCGTGTCGCCGTTCTGGTGGGCGGCAGCAACGGCGCCTATCGTCTCGACAAAACGGTGATGGCCGATTTCGCCGGGCGACTGGCCGACATGGCCCGCAAGGACGGCGTCGGGCTGATGGTCACGCCGTCGCGCCGCACCGGCGCCGAGAACGAACAGGTCCTGCGCGACGCCCTGGCCGGTCTGCCCGCCACCATCTGGAACGGCGAAGGCGAGAACCCCTATTTCGCCCTGCTGGGTCTGGCCGACGCCATCATCGTCACCGCCGACAGCGTCAATATGGTGACCGAGGCCTGTTCCACCGGCAAGCCGGTGATGGTCGCCGGTTTGCCCGGCGGATCGCGCAAATTCGATGCTTTCCACCGCGCCCTGCTGGCCGACGGCCTGACCCGCCCCTTCGACGGGCGGCTGGAGAATTGGGCCTATCAGGCGCCCGACGACACCGCTTTCGTCGCCGCCGAAGCCTGGCGCCGCTTCTACGCCAGATCATAGAGCGGCGTGCCGGGTTATTCCCTGGCCCAGCCGGGATCGACCACGCCGCGGCTGCGGCCGCGCCGTTCCTCGGCCAATTTGCGGACATGGGCGAGATTGCGGGCCGCGACCTGGGCCGGCCGCTTGGCGCCCGACGTCTGGAACAGGGCGGCCGCCGCCTCCAGCGCCGCCGCCGCCCGGTCGAGATTGGCCGTGCCCCCGCCATGCTTGTCGTACAGGAACAAGGCCGAGCCCAACGTGTTCTGAGCCGCCGCCCAGGCCATGGGCTGACGCTCGCGGGCGACGATCTGAAGCACCGAATCGCAGGCGTCGATGGAACGCTGCAACACGTCGGGCTTGCGCAACTGATCGCCGTAGACCTGCAGCACCTGGGCGACGTCATGCATGATGTCCGCCCATTTCTGCGGCGTCTCGGTGCGCGAATAGACCTGAAAGGACGCCTGCAGCACCTGCAGGGCTTCGCGCAGCAACTCGGTGTCGCCGCTGACCAGATCGAGGCGGTACAGGGCCTTGCCCAGGCGGATATGGGCGGAGGCCCAATCATGGGGCATGCTGGCCCGGCTGAAGCATTGCACCGCCTGGCGCCATTCCTCCACCGCCTCGGCCAGATAGCCGGCCGGGTCCTTGGCGCGTTCGGCCCTGGCCGTCAGCAGACAGGCGATATGACGATGCAGAAAGCCTGCTTCCCAATCGGGATCGGTGCGGTTCAGGCGTTTCTGGGCGGCGCGGTAGATGGTCAGCGCCTTTTCGAACCAGTCGTCGGCCTGCGAGGGCGGCCCGGCCAGGGCGGCGACGGCGGCGCCATGGCCATAGGCCACCTGCGCGGCCCGCTGCTGGGCCAGGGACAATTGGATCGGCGGACGGACGGCCAGGGCTTCCAAATTCTGCATCACCCCCGGCAACAGGCGGCGAACCGCGCCCTTCTTGGCTTCCGACATGGCGTCGGCCGCGCTTAAGACCGCGCCGTAAAGCAGATCGGACATGGCCGCGTCCAGAGTGACGGGCAGATCGAAACGGGTGGCGAAGCCGAAACTGCCCGGTCGATCGTCATCGGGATACAGGGCGCCGGACAGGTAAAGGGCATAGCCATCCTTGACCATGGCGCCCCAGATCAGAAGATCGGCGCCCTCCTGGGCGATGGTCTGGCGCAGACCCACCGAGAGCGCCGACACCGAAACCGGGTCCTCCATGTTCTCCAGGGTGAAGACCCGCCCCACGGGACGGATGGTCAGGGCCGGGCGTTCCTTGAGCACCGCCAGAAGCTGGGCGTTATAGGCGCCTTCGGGATCGTTGCCCAAGGTCGCCACCGCCACGGTGAAGATCGGCGGCTCCGGCGCCGCCGCCTCCGGCGGGCGCGGCTTGGGACTGAGCAGGCGACCGATCGTTTCCAGCAGCCGGGCGATGCCGCCGCTGGAAGCCCCGTCGCCGGACCCGGCCGCAGCCGGCGGCTGCGCCGTCACCGCCGGCAGCTTCGCCGCCGCCTTCTTCTCCGGCTGCCGCGCCGGCAGATTGGGCGTTCCCGCCCCGCCCGGCCGGGTGAATTTGTTGCGCAGATCCTCGATGTCGCTCATGGCGCCCCACCGTCGATCAGCGCCTGCCATTGGGCCTCGGTCAGCACCGTGATCCCCAGTTTCGCCGCCTGGGTGGCCTTGGAACCGGGATCGCTGCCGGCCACCACATAGTCGGTTTTGGCCGAAACGCTGCCCACCACCCGCGCGCCCAGGGATTCGGCGCGGGCCTTGGCCTCCTGGCGGGTCATGGTGGCCAGGGTGCCGGTGAACACCACCGCCTTGCCGCTCACCGCCGAGGCGGCGCTCACCGCCTCCGCATCCTCGATCCGTTCCAGCCGCCCGACCAGATCGTCGAGCGCCTCGACATTGTGGTCCTCGCCGAAAAAGGCTTCGATCTCGGCGGCGACGATGGGACCGATATCCTCCACCGACACCAGTTCGCCATGGGATTCGGCGTCGCCCGCCGCCGCCGCCGCCATGGCGCGGCGCCAGGATTCGTAGGTCCGGTAATGGCGGGCCAGGCGCCGGGCGGTGACCTCGCCCACCTGACGGATGCCCAGGGCGTAGATCAGCCGTTCCAGGGCGATGGTGCGGCGCGATTCGATGGCGGCGAACAGCTTTTCCACCGACCGCCGGCCCCAGCCGTCGAAATTCTCCAGCTTTTGCAGCGGATTGCGCCGATCCTTTTCCGCCAGCCGGAAGATGTCGGCAGGCCGCGCCACATAGCCCCGTTCCCACAGAAAGGCGACGTTCTTCTCGCCCAGCCCTTCGATATCGAAGGCGTCGCGGCTGACGAAATGGAGCAGCCGTTCCTTGATCTGGGCCGGACAGACCAGCCCGCCGGTGCAGCGCCACACCGCCTCGCCCTCGGCCCGCGCGGCATGGCTGCCGCAGACCGGACAGACCGGATGGTCCCCCCCCGGCGGAATCAGGGCGCGGCGCAGGTCATAGGGTTCGGGTCCGCGCGGCTTGTCGATCACCGGCCCCACCACCTGGGGAATGACGTCGCCGGCACGCTGGACGACCACCCAATCGCCGGCGCGGATATCCTTGCGGGCGATATCGTCCTCGTTATGCAGGGTGGCGCGGCCGACCACCACCCCGCCGACGGTGACCGGCTCCAACTCCGCCCACGGGGTCAGCACGCCGGTCCGCCCCACCGAGACATGGATGGCCTTCAACCGGGTGCGGACCTGCTCGGCCGGGAATTTATGGGCGATCGCCCAGCGCGGCGAGCGGTCCCTGGCCCCCAGCCGCGCCTGCCAGTCCAGGCGATCGACCTTGTAGACCACCCCGTCGATATCGTAATCGAGGTCGGCGCGGCCATCGCCGATTTCGCGGTAGAAGGCCAGAATCTCGTCCAGGCCGGCGCAGCGCCGGGCCAGGGGATTGACGGGAAAGCCCCAGCCTTTGAGCCGGTCGAGAAACCCCCAATGGCTGTCGGCCACTTGTTCGGAAAGCTCGCCCGGCGCATAGGCGAACAGGCGCAAGGGCCGCGCCGCGGTGACCGCAGGATCGATCTGGCGCAACGACCCGGCGGCGGCGTTGCGGGGATTGGCGAAAGGCTTGTCGCCGGCCGCCTCCTGGCGGGCGTTGAGGGCGAAGAACTCGGCCCGCTTCATATAGATTTCGCCGCGCACCTCCAGGATCGCCGGCGCCCCCTCGATCCTGGCCGGCACCTCCGCCACGGTGCGGAGATTGGCGGTGACGTCCTCGCCCTCGCCGCCGTCGCCCCGGGTCGCGCCCTGGACGAAGCAGCCTTTCTCGTAGCGCAGGCCGATGGACAGGCCGTCGATCTTGGGTTCGGCCACCAGCGCCACCTGGGCCGCGCCGTCCAGCCCCAGAAAACGCCGCACGCGAGCGACGAATTCGGCGACGTCCGCCTCCTCGAAGGCGTTGTCCAGGGACAGCATCGGCACCCGGTGGCGCACCTTGCCGAACCCCTCGGCCGGGGCCGCGCCCAGACGCCGGCCGGGGCCGTGGGCCAGGGCCAGATCGGGGAAACGCGCCTCGATGGCGGCGTTGCGCCGGACCAGCGCGTCGTAATCGGCGTCGGAGACCTCCGGCCGGGCCATTTGGTAATAGGCGTCGTCATAGCGCCGGATCAGGGCGGCCAGACGCGCCAGTTCGGCCCCGGCCTCATCCGGGGTCAGACTGTCGACGGGCAGCCGGTCGGCGAATGGGTCCGAGACACTCATAAGGTTTTATAGCCGCCCCGACGCATCGCCGCCATGCGGTTCATATCACGGGGCAGGGGAATCGGGTGACCCCGCTTCCCCTGCATTATGTATATTTCCCTCAATCGCCGGGCGGGCGCGTCCGCGCCCTTGGCTATCCTCGCTTGCGCTCCGAGGCCCCGATGGAGCCTCTCCGCACGCTGCGGCGGCCTCAACGGCCTAGTCGCTCCGCTCCAACGCGCCTTCACCCGATGACCCTGTATCACGGGGCAATCGGGCGAAGCCGATTGTCCCTGTTTATTGTCGTCCCTCAATCGCCGGGCGCCACCTCCGGTGGCTTGGCTACGCTCCGCTAGACCGTGATGCAGAAAATCTGCATCACGGTCTAATCGCTTTATATTTGGCCCTCGCCGGGCGCGCGCGTCCGCGCGCTTGGCCGCGCCCTCAATGGGCGCAAGAGCGGCATGCCTCGTATTTAAGGCACGCCGCTCTAAGCGCTTTTCGCACGCGAAAAGCCCGCTCCGCGGGGCCTCAATGGCCCAGGCGCCCGCCACGGCGGGCTTCATTTGTCGTCCCTCAATCGCCGGGCGCCACCTCCGGTGGCTTGGCTACGCTCCGCTAAGCGCTTTTCGCACGCGAAAAGCCCGCTCCGCGGGGCCTCAATGGCCCAGGCGCCCGCCACGGCGGGCTTTATGCGATTGCCACGCTTCATAATCCACCGATCCGGGGCATGCCGTGAGCCACCGGCACGTAGCGGCGCCGCCGGCCGTCGGCGGTCTGGACGCCGGTGGCGGCGTAGATTTCCTTGGCCGCCTCGACGATCACCGCCCCGGCGAAGGTCTCGAACCAGCGCCGTCCGATCTCCTCGATCGCCGGCGCCGCCTTCAGCAGCATGCGCCGTTCGGTGGGCGGCAGGAACAAGGCGGTGGTCCGCACCATGGGCGTGAACATGGAATCCCGGAGCAGCAGGTCCAATTGCTGCGGCGTATAGGGGCGGCCGCTGCCGAACGGGGTGCGTTCCATCTGCGCCCAGATGCCGCGACGGTTGGGCACCACCACGATCAGGCGGCCGCCATCGGCCATCACCCGCCACACCTCGCGCATGGTCGCGCGGACCTGTTCGGTGGTTTCCACCGCATGGATCATCAAAATCCGGTCGATGGAGCAATCGGGCAAAGGCAGGGCGACATCGTCGGCCAGCGCCGTCAGTCGCGGCCCTTCCGCCGGCCAGGGCAGAACCCCCTGCCCGGCCGGCATGATCGCCAGCACCCGTTCGGCCTCGGTCTGAAAGGTGCGCAGATAGGGCGTGGCGAAGCCCAGCCCCAGCACCCGCAGGCCGGCCACGTCGGGCCACAGATAACGCAGCCGCCGCCGGATCATGCGTCGGGCCATCTGCCCCCGGCTGGTATCGTAGAAATCGCGCAGATCGACGACATCGGTCCGCATCGCGGGATAGGCCACGCCCATCGCCACCAGACCCCCATTCCCGTCCGCCGCCGGACGGATTCGGCTGTGATTCCACCGGGATCGCCCGGAAGGCGGCGGTGCCGCCGCCACCGCTTATGACCTTAACGCAGCCCGGCCGCGCGGTCGAGACGCTCGAGCAGCGCCGCCCCGTCCGCGTCGATGGCGCCCCGCAGACGATCGTCCACCACCCGGCGCAACAGCGCCACATGGGCGGCGATGGTTTCGGAGGACACGTCGCCCGGCGCCGCCTCCCGCAACAGGCCGCACAGGCGTCCGGCCACCGCCCCGGCCAGGGGACGGTCGAACGTCGCCGCCTGTCCCTTGATGTCATGGGCGATGCGAAACATGGCCCGTGGGGCATCGCCATCTTCCGGCGCGGCCCGCATTCGCGCCAGATGGGTTTCCATCCGCCCGGTTTCGGCGGCCAGAACCGCCGCGTATTCGTCGGACAGGCGCTCCACCATGCGGGCCACGCGCAAGGTGGCGTCGTCCCCGATTTTTTTCGCCGCCCGGTCGCTCATTCCGACGGTCCGCCCTATTGGGCGGCGGCCCCCAGCGCCATGCGGCCGTTCACCCGCTCGTCGAGCAGAGCGGCGGCGCGGTGAATCAAATCCACCGCCGAAATCGGCTTGGCGATCACGTCGTCGATGCCGACCTCGCGGGCTTCCTCCAGCACCGCATGGTGGGTGGACGCGGCCAGCGCCAGAACCGGAACCTGCCGGTCCGCCCCTTCGCCGCGACGGATACGATGCACGAACAGAAGCGTTTCCACCGGATCATTGGTCCAATCGACCACCACCAGATCGGGCCGGTGTTCGGCCAATACCGAAGCCGCCGCCGACGGGCTGCGCGCCTCGCTCACATCGGTGATTTCAAGGGCTCCCAACAAAGTCGCGATCAGCCGCCGGATATGGGCGTTCGCATCCACCACAAGCACCCGTAGACCCTGTCCGCGCACCAATGCCCCCTTTCCGCCCCCGCTTCCCCGATTTCAAACCCATCCGGTTTCCGGTATCTCCGATAAGGAATTCGCCGGTCGACACCAATGGTTACCGTGGGGTTAACAATTTACGCACCATCGTCGATCCGCACAAGCCCTGATTGAAGCGGATGGATTTCACCGCCACCGGCATGGAGAGCGCCATGGCCAAAACCGTATTGGGACATATCGCGGGCGTTCTGTCCTCGGCGTGGCGGCGGGCGCCGGCGGCGGTCAGCGGCACCCGCCGCGACCCGGCCGCGTTCGCGACCATGATCTATGCCAGCGCCAAAGGCCCGCTTCTGGCCGTCATCCGGGGCGAACCCTTCGCCGGCCGATCCGACGCCGTGTGCCGGGCCATGGATGACTGCCTGATCGGCCGTTCCCTGACCTTCACCCCCCATGCGGACCGGGCCGCCCATCCCGAAATCCGGCTGATCCTGCGCTTCGACCCGCCGGCCGATCTGGGCCAAAACCGCCTGTGCGACGACGCCCCGACGCCGGCCGTGCCCGAGGAGGGACGAACGCGGGTGACCGCCGCCTTTTGCGCCGACGGCGCCCTGATGGCCGCCGCCGACGGCTGGGTCGGCACCCGCGACCCCACCGACCCGCGCTTTCGCCAGATGATGGGCCAGCTCGTCCGCACCCTGTTCGAGGAGCAAGGGTGACGATTTCGGAGGCGCTGCGGAGAACGGTCAAGCCCGCTCATTGCAACGCAAACGCCCCTTTATCGCGCATAGATTGCCATCGCCGCCAAAATAAGGCGCATTGGTTGCGCTTCTGATCATTTTTCTTTCACCTTGGATTGGGGGGACTGGGTGCCAACAGTCCCCCCGTTCCGTTTTTCCGACCAGGGCGATTTCGGGTTCCGGTGAGACGGCGCTTCATCCCGACACACCGCCCTTGTCCGTGACAAACACGCGGGTTTCGTGTAGAGTCATTCCAAATTTCCACACCCCGTTTCAGCCCTGGAGCCCCCAGCCATGGCTATTTCCGGCATCAGCGCCAACGCCGCCTTGTCTCAGAGCCTGCAACTGACCCAGAACATGGCGCTGCAATCCCTGCGTCAGGTGGCGGCGGCGGAGCAGGCCCTGGCCTCGGTGGTCAGCGGCGCGACCGGCAGCGCGCCCGGTCAGAGCGCGGTTTCGACCTCGTCGGCCGTGGGCTCGATGATCGACATCAAGGCCTGATCCCCTACGCGCCGCCCCCCTACTGCACCGGCTCATTCAAAGGATACGGAGCCACCTTTTCCCCGTCATGCCCGTGCTTGACACGGGCATCCACGTGGCGGCCACCCACGTCTTTGTTTCCAATGACTTTTATGCGGAAGCACGGGGATGGCCGGATCAAGTCCGGCCATGACGAGGTGGGACGCATCAGGAATCTTTCGTCCGTGTCCGCGCCCTACTCGCCGACATTCAGCAGCAGACCGCGCCGCCGGGCGATATGGACGGTCCGCAGGAACAGCGCGCCCGTCACCGTCAGATAGACCAGATTGAGCGCCGTCGCCCCGGCCAGCAGGTCCAGACGCACGCCGTGGCCGAACATGATCGAGCGCATCCCTTCGAACACATAGGCCGGCGGCAGCGACCAGGCCACCGCCTGCAACCAGCCGGGCATCACCGAGACCGGGTAATAGACGGCGGCCACCGGGGCGATGGCGAACACCACCACCCAGGCCAGGCTTTCCGCCCCCAGCCCGAAGCGCAGCACCAGGGCCGACACCCCCAGCCCCACCGCCCAGCCGGTCACCAGCAGATTGGCCCAAAAGGCCAGCAGAGCCGGGCCTAAGGAAAAAATCGAATAGTGGTAGAAGGGGATCGCCAGCAAGGCGGCCGGGATCACCCCGATCACCGTGCGGATGAAGCTCATGGTCAGCATCGCCGCCACCCATTCCCACGGCCGCAACGGACTGACGGCGAGATGGCCGAGATTGCGCGACCACATCTCTTCCAGAAACGACAGGGCCACGCCGAGATTGCCGCGGAACATCACGTCCCACAGGATCACCGCGCCGATCAGCACGCCGGCGGCCTGGGCGATCAGGGCGCTGTGATGGGCGAAGAAGCGGCTGGTGAACCCCCACACCACCATGTTGAGGGTCGGCCAATAGGCCATTTCCAGCACCCGCGGCCACGAGCCGCGCAGGATGTAAAGATGGCGCAGCACCAGGGCGCCGATCCGGCGCAGGCTGGCGGCCGGCCCCATGCCGACGATCGCTTCCGTCATGGCCCGTCCGCTCCGTCGGCGGCGCGGGCGCGGTTGCGGGCGATGTCGAGGAACACCTCCTCCATGGTGGCCCGCCCATAGCGCCCGGTCAGCGCCGTCGGCGCCCCGGCATCGACGACGCGGCCGCCCTTCATCATCAGCACATGGTCGCACAGGCGCTCGACCTCGGCCATGTTGTGGGAGGCCAGCAGAATGGAGGCGCCGGTCGCGCGCCCGTAATCGGCCAGATAGGTGCGGATGACGTCGGCCGTATCCGGGTCCAGAGAGGCGGTGGGCTCGTCCAGCAGCAGCAGGGCGGGACGGTTGAGCAGCGATTTGGCCAGCGCCACCCGCGTCTTCTGGCCCGCCGACAGCCGCCCCGTGGGCCGGTCGAGGAAGGAGACGAAATCCAGATCTTCGGCCAGCTCGGCGATGCGCCGCTTGTGATCGGTGACACCGTACAGCCCGGCATAGACCGACAGGTTCTGGCGCACGGTCAGGCGATGGGGCAGATCGACATAGGGGCTGGAGAAATTGAGCCGGGGCAGCACCCGGTAGCGATGATGCACCATATCCTCGCCCAACACCCGGATTTGCCCGGAGGTGGGCAGCAACAAACCCAGCAGCATGGACAGGGTGGTGGTCTTGCCGGCGCCGTTGCCCCCTAAGATGGCGGTGATCGACCCCGGCCCCACGGTGAAGCTGACCCCGTCCACGGCGATGATCGGCCCGAAAGCCTTCACCACGTCCACCACCTCGACGACGGGATCGGATCGGGTCATGGGGATCAGCGCGGCCGCGCCCGCCCGATCCCTTGGCGGCTGGCCAGAAGCCCGTCCACATAGCGGCCCTGGAACAGGGTGATCCCCACCGAATGCCCGTATTCCAGGGCGGTGGGCGTGTCGCAGCGGCACAGAATGATCCGCGACATGCCGATGCGCTTCAAGACCCCGCTTTTGAGATGGGTCTCCTCGACCAGGGACGGGTCCCAGATCAGCTTGATCAGGTCGGCGCCCAGCCGTTCGCGATCGACGAAAGGCAGCATGGTGTGGGTCAGACCGTCGATGCAGATCCGATAGCCGCGTTCGCGGGCGAAATCGCGGGCGAACAGATAGGCGCCGAGATCGGCATAGATATCCACCTTCTGCATTTCCAGAACGATGGTCCCGCGCATGCCGGCCTTGACGTTGTCGTCGAAAACCAGGAATTCCGGCGACAGGATGGTCGAAACGTTGAGGTTGAGACTGATGTCGCGTTCCAGGGTGGCATCGTCATGCTTGTTCAACAGCGACAGCACCCGGCGGTCCAGGGTCTCGGTCATTTCCTGGAACAGCCAGGGGGCCGACGACAGGTTGACGGTCGGACACAGGGACTGGCGCAATTCGGAAATGGAGATGAACAGCTCGTAAAAGACCGGCTGCGCCGGTCGATGCTCGCTCATGGCGCAAATCGGCTGGCGGCGCAACAGGTTGGCGAGATCGGCCTGGGCCAGCGCCGCCTGGGTCCGCACCAGCACGGCCGGGGTGAAGGGCTGCCCCTTCGGCGCCGAGGACCGCTGTTCGCGCGCCGCCTTTTCCTCGGCGGCGCGCAGACGCGATTCCTCCTCCTGGATCAATTGGTGGGCCAGAGCCATCAATTGCTCGAATTCGCGGTCCAGCGAGAACCAGGTCAAAAGCGGCTGGCCGATGGCCTCGTCGCGGATCAGGGGATCGTCGGCGAACAGGTAACGCAGCTTGACGATGGAATCTTCGATCTCGTCCTGGGCCGACGCCTTGTAAATCACCATGAAATCGCCGCCGGTCAGGGTGAAGACCTGGGCGTTCAACATCTTCACCGGGCCTTCGAAGGCGTTCAGCGCGGTGCGCATGTGATGTTCGCGGCGATTGACGGCGGCCAGGGCCGACAGATGGATCTGCACCGCCCGGCGATCGCGGCGATGGCGTTCCAGCCGCTGCAGGTAATCGAGCAGCAGGCTTTCCTGGGACGCGGCCAGACGGTTGGCGACGATGGGAGGCGGCGGTGTATTCATCGGATCAGGTGTTCATGGATCAGGACAGGGCCTTCAACGGCGGAAAGGCGTCAAGCATGGCGTTGTCGCCGCATTCGGCCCGCGGACGCCCGCCGATCACCCCGTGACGCTGGATGCATTGCTGCAGGGTGCAGGCCGCCGCCTGGGGACATTGGGCCATGGTCACCGCGGCGACCATGGCGTCGAGGAAACGGCCCTGATACAGGCGGATGCCGAGATCGAGGCCCCAGGCGATGGCATCCTCGGAATCGCAGCGCGACAGGATCACCTTGTCGAAGCCCAGGGGCGACAGGGCCTGGACGATTTCGGCGGTCTGGATATCGGTGGCCATTTCCGGGCTCCAGGTCACCTTGATGTAATCGGTGCCGTAGCTTTCGGCATCGAGGAATTGCAGGGTGATGGGATTGAGGCCGTCGAGAATGGTGACGCATCCCAGTTTCGAAAGAATGTCGCGGGTCTGAAAGAACTTGTCGAGATTGTTGAACACGTCCACCAGCTGGACCTCGACATAGATCCGGGTGCGCGCGCGCATGGCGGCGAGAAAGCGTTTGAAGGCCGGCGTATCGACGGTGGCGAGGTTGAGATTGAGCGAGAATCCCACCGGCAGGGCGCGGAAATCGGCCTCCTGCAATTTCGCCAGCACCTGAAGGTCGAGAATCTGGGACAAATGCTGAAACAGCCAGCGGTTGGACAGCAGGTTGACGTCGGGCGCCAGCACCTTCTGCAGGTCGGCGATCGACATGTAGAATTCCTGGAAGACCGTCTCGGCCGCCCGCTTGTCGTTGATGCGCACGCACGCCTGACGCCGGACCACGCTGGTGATGTCGGTGGTGGTGATGCGGCCGACCAGATCGGTCAGTCCCTTGGCGTCCAACTCGCGAATGACCGGCGCGGTGCGCTGGCGGGCCACCCGCCGCTTGGATTCGACCACCAATTCGCCGCACAAGGCGAGAAAGGCGTCGTATTCGGTTTCGAGATCGTAATAGGTGGCGAAGCGATCCCCCTCCATCGCGGGGTCGGCGAAAGTGATGGGATCCTTGGAGAACAAGGCGCGCAGCTTGTAGACCATGGCGTCGAGGTCGGCGATGCGCATGTCCTTGCAGATCAGCACGATGTCGGAATTGGTCAGCAGGAACATCTGACCGCGCACGGCGTCGGTCATGCCCTCCATCAAACGGAAGGCGATGCGGATTTTCCCCTCGTCGCGATTTTGCGGCAAAAGCCGGGACATGTGGACGTGAAGCGCCAACCGACCTTCGCGGATGCGGCCGACCCGTTCGGCCGCATCGTAAAGGAGCTTTTCCGTCGTTACGGTTTCCTGGCTCTGATTCCCGAACGCCGTCGCATTCATGCTCACCCCAATCCGGTCCGCGGGAACTTCCCTGCTTCCAGCGGCCGTCCGGCCCCGTCAACCGGTGCCTCGATTCGACGCCTGACTATCCGTGTCCGCCCGGTCCTCATCCGCGTTTTTCCTTGCGGCAGAACCGGCTACGGACCATGTAACTCTTACAGCATTTCCCAGAGCGCCAGCAAATGCAAGCCGACACCCGTTCCGTTCTTTTCCCAACCGGCGCCGATGATGCGCCCTGGACCGGCATAGAACCGCCCCGCGTCCCCGCCGGCCGGCGCATTTACGCCATCGGCGACATCCACGGCCGGCTCGATCTCATGGAAAGCCTGCTCGACCTTATCGCCGCCGATGTGGAAAAAACGGCCGAAATCCATCCCGTCATCGTGTTTCTCGGCGATTACATCGACCGCGGGCCAAAGGCGCGGGGCGTGGTGGAGCGTCTGATCGAGGGACCGCCCCACACGGGGCCGCTGGCCGGAGCCGAATGGGTCGCCCTGCGCGGCAATCACGAGGATTATCTGCTCCGCTTTCTCGACAATGCCAGGGTGGGACCGTCCTGGCTGTGCAATGGCGGCATGGAAACCGTGCGCTCCTACACCGGGCCGTTGACGCCCGAAACCGAAACCGACATGGCCGCCCTGCAACTGGCGCTGATCTGGGCGCTGCCCCCCGCCCATCTGCGTTTCCTGTCGCGCCTGAACGTCGCCCACCGCGAGGGCGATTACCTGTTCGTCCACGCCGGATTGCGGCCGGGCGTGGCCCTGGCGGACCAGGACCCCCACGATCTGATGTGGATCAGGCACGCCTTTCTCGCCGCCACCGAACCGTTCGGGGCGATGGTGGTGCACGGCCATTCGATCAGCGAAACCCCGACCATCCGCGCCAACCGCATCGGCATCGATACCGGCGCCTATTGCAACGGCCGCCTGACCGCCCTGGTGCTGGACGGCGCCGAGCGGCGTTTCCTGACCGCGGAGTAATACCATGGGCGTTGATCGGAACCGATCAACGCCGCCCTCAATCGCCGGGCGCTCACTCCGTTCGCTTGGCTCCCGCGGCATCAGCCGCGCGGCGCCTTGCGCCTAGCCAAATGGTGATGAGCAAAGCTCATCACCATTTGGCATAAATTCGTTTTCTATAACCGCACCACCCGATCCACCAGATCGAGTCCGGCGGCGCGGTGGGTGATCAACAGCAGGGAACGGTCGCCGAGACCGGCCATCACCGCCGCCAGCAGGGCGCGTTCCGCCGGCGGGTCCAGCCCCTCGCCCGGTTCGTCCAGAATCAGCACCGGCGCGTCCCGCAACAAGGCGCGGGCGATGGACAGGCGCCGGGCCTGACCGCCGGACACGGTCAGCCCCGCCTCGCCGATCCAGGTTCCCAGCTTTTGGGGCAGTTCGGCGACGAAGCCGTCCAACCCCACCACCGTCAGCGCCGCCATCAGGGCGTCGTCGTCGGCCTCGGGCGCGCCCAGGCGCAGGATGTCGCGGATGGTGCCGCTGATCAGCCCCGGCTGTTGGGGGGCGACGGCGAAGCAGCGCCGCAGAATTTCGCCGTCATAGGCGGTGGTCGGCTGGCCATCCACCAGGATGCGTCCCCCGCTGGGAACCAGCAGGCCGGCCAGCAGCAGGGTCAGGGTGCTTTTGCCGACCCCATTCGGCCCGACGATGGCGATGCGCCTGCCCCGCGGCAGGTCGAAATCGAAATCCCGGAAAACCGGCGGACCCTCGCCATAGGCGAAATCCAGGCCGGACACGGCGATGTCGCACCGACCCGGAACCGGCTTCGGCCCGGCCGGCGGCGACGGGGCCGGCGGCGTATCGGCCAGGGCGAAAATGCGCGTCGCCGCCTCCACCACCCCCGACAGACCGAGAAACGCCGCGGGCAAGGGTGCCACCGCCTCGAACGTGGCCAGGGCCGCCAGGGCCACCATGGGCAGATCGGCCGGCGTCAAAGCGTGGCCCACCAGCGGGATGCCCAGCACCACCATGCCCCACAACGCCCATTGACCGCCCAGTTGCACGCCCGCCTGGGACAGGCCCGACAGACGGTCCAGGCGCCGCGTCTCCTCGACCAGCGCGCCGCCGGTGGCGGCGAAATTCTTCTGAAAGGCGGGCATGGCGCCGAAAACCAGCAATTCCGGCAGACCCTGCGCCATATCCACCGCCGCCACTTCCAGATCGGCGGCCAGACGCACCCGGCGGCGACCGCGAAGGGCCGACAGACGGGCCAGGAATGCCGGGATCGCCAGCCCGAACAGGGCCAGAAAACCGCCTTCGAGCGCCCCCAGACGAAAATCCAGGAACGCCAGCCAGCCCACCATCACCGCCATCGCCACCAGCCCCACCGCCAGGGGCGTGAACAGACGGAGATAGGCGCCCTCCAGCCGGTCCACGTCGGCGCGCAACCGGGACAACAGATCGCCGCTGTGATAGCGCTCCAGGGTGCCCGGCGCCAGCGGCTCGATTTTGCCGAACAGCCAGACGCGGATGCGGGCGATGGCCCGGAACGCCGCTTCGTGGGTGGCCAGACGTTCGCCGTAACGCCCGCCGATCCGCAACATGGCGGCCAGACGGATCAGAGCGGCGGGGCCGAAATAATTCATGGCGCCGCCCGCGGCCCCGGTCAAAGCCATGGCGGCGATGAACCAGCCGGAAATGGTCATCAGGGCGATGTTGGCGAGCAGCGCCACCAGGGCGGCGGCGACGCCCAACGCCAGCCAGCGCCAATGCGGACGATACAGGCCGAGAAGTCGCCACAGATGGCTCATGCCAGACCGGCTCCGCCATTCTCGGCCAGGGCGGCGTACAGGCCGCCGGCCCGGACCAGCGCCTCGCGGGTGCCGCGTTCCGCCACCCGCCCCCGATCCAGCACGACGATGGTATCGGCGGCCCGCACGCTGGCCAGACGGTGGGCGATGATCAGCACCGTGCGCCCCCGGGCCAGACGGGTCAGCGCCTCGGAAATCGCCTGTTCGGTGGCCGTGTCCAGGCTGGCCGTGGGTTCGTCCAGGATCAGCAGGCCGGTCGGCCGCAACGCGGCGCGGGCCAAGGCCACCAGCCGCGCCTGCCCGCCCGACAGGCCGCCGCCCCGTTCGCCGATGGGATGATCGTAACCGCCGGGCAGGCCCCGGATCATGGCGTCCGCACCGATCCTGCGGGCGGCGTCCATGACGGCCTCGTCATCGGCCCCGGCATCGCCCAGGCGGATATTGTCGGCGATGGTGCCGCGAAACAGATGGGGACGCTGGGGCACCCAGGCGACGTGCCGGCGCCATGCGTCCATGTCCATCCCGGCCAGCGGCGCCCCGTCCACCAGAACGGCGCCCCCGGTCACCGGCGCGAAGCCCAGCAGCAGATTGACCACCGAACTTTTGCCGGCGCCGCTGGGTCCCACCAGGGCGGTGATTTCGCCCGCCGCCAATTCGAAATCGGCGCCGTCCAGGCCCAAACGGCCCTCGCCGTAATCGAGACGGACGTCGTGAAAAGCGATGGCCGGCGCCCGATCCCGGGAGCCATCGGCCACCGCCGGGACGGCGGACGCCACAGGGGCCGGTCTTTCCAGCAAATCGGCCAGCCGTCCCGCCACCGCCACCGCCTCCATCCGGGCGTGATATTGAGCGCCCAGATTGCGCAGCGGCAGATAGAATTCCGGCACCGCCAACAGGACGAACAGGCCGGTGGCGAAACCGATATCGCCCCACAACAGGCGGAAACCCACCGCCACCGCCACCAGCGCCACCCCGGCGGTGGCGAAGAATTCCAGCGCCGCCCCCGACAGGAACGCCACCCGCAGCACCGCCATGGTGGCCTGGCGGTAGCCTTCGGACAGGCGGCCGACGATTTCGATTTCGCGCCGGCTGGCGTTGAACAGCTTCAGAGTGGTCAGCGCCTGCAGCGCCTCCAGGAAACGGGCGCTCATCCGCGCCAGCTTCGCCCATTGCCGCTGGTTGCGCACTTCGGCGCCCTTGCCGATCAGCACCATGAAGACGGGAATGAAGGGCGCGGTCAGAACCAGGATCAGCCCGGTCAGCCAATCGGCCGGCAATACCGCCGCCAGGATGGCCAGCGGCACCAGGGTGGCCTGGGCCGCCGCCGGCAGATATTGGGCGTAATAGGAATCCAGCCCCTCGATCCCGTCCACCAGCAGGGCAGCGAGACCGCCGGTGCGTTCCCCCCCCAGCCGCACCGGTCCCAGCGCCGCCAGATGGGCGGCGAGATCGGTGCGAATCCGATGTTTGACCAGGGCGCTGGCGGCCCGTGCCGCATTGTCGGCCGCCAGGAACAGGCCGGCGCGGAAAATGGCGATCACGGGCACCGGCCACAAATCCGGCCAGACCGCGGCCAGAGTGCGTCCATCCATCACCACGGCGGCGATGGCATCGGCCAGCAGGCGGTATTGCACGACCAGCAATACCGCCGACAGCACCGCATATCCGGTGCCCAGGACCAGCCGGGATCGGACCGGCCGGGCCTGGGCTTTCAGCAGGTCAATCGCCGGGCGACTGCTCGTAGGCACGGTCCGCCTCGTACCAGAGGGCATTGATGATCCCCAGGGCCGCGGCCGCGAAGAGACCCAATATCCAGGTGAAATACCACATGAGCGTATCCTCCTCGTCCGGGATCAATAAGCGGCGTGGCTGCGGGCACGAATGTCCGCGACCGTCACCTTGCCCCACATGCGCGCATAGCACCATACGTTGTAGCTCAGAACGATGGGCAGGAAGATGACCACCGCCCAGAACATCACCATCAGGGTCAGATGGCTGGAGCTGGAATCCCACAGGGTCAGGCTGGAGTTGGGATCGATGTTCGAGGGCATGACGAAGGGGAACATGGACAGGCCCGCCGTGGCGATGATGCCGGCGATGCCGGTGCCGCTGGCGATGAAGGCCAGACCGGCCCGGTCGCGCAACGACAGGATCATGGCCAGCGCGATGCCGGCGAAACCCGCCACCGGCGCCAGAATGGCCACCGGTGCCGTGCCGTAGATGTCCAGCCACGCGCCCACCGCCCTGGTGACGGTCTTGCCCAGGGGATTGGGCGTGCTGTTCAGAGCCGGCTGGCTGACGATGCGATAGCCCTCGATGCCGTAGGCCACCCACAAACCGGCGATGGCGAAGACCGCCAGCGCCACCGCGCCCAGGATCAGGACCGTCCGCTTCGCCCGTCGGGCGACGGCATCGTCGGTGCGCAATTGCAGCCACACCGCCCCATGCATGGCCAGCATGGCGACGCTGAGAATTCCGGCCAGGATGGCGAAGGGATTGAGCAGCGGCAACAGGGCGCCCAGCAACTCGCCCTGATAATGGGAACGCATCAGCGAATCGAGGTGGAACGGCACGCCCTGGAGCAGATTGCCGAAAGCCACGCCGAAAATCAGCGACGGGATGGCGCTGCCGGCGAAGATGCCCCAATCCCAGGTCGACCGCCAGCCGCTGCTGTCGATCTTGGAGCGGTAATCGAAGCCCACCGGACGGAAGAACAGCGAATACAGCACCAGCAGCATGGCCATGTAGAAGCCGGAGAAGGCGGTGGCGTAGACCGTCGGCCAGGCGGCGAAAATGGCGCCGCCGGCGGTGATCAGCCACACCTGATTGCCGTCCCAATGGGGACCGACCGCATTGATCATCACCCGGCGTTCGTCATCGGTCTTGCCGATGAAGGGCAGCAGCATGCCGACCCCCATATCCATGCCGTCGGTGATGGCGAACCCCATCAGCAGAACGCCGATCAGGACCCACCAGATGAATTTCAGGGTTTCGTAGTCGAAGATCATGACGGTGTCTCCTTCAGCGGGCCGGGTACGGAGACGCGTCGGACGAGCCTCCATGGTCGGACGGTCCATCCTCGCCGTGATAGCGGCCGGTACCCAGCGCCGCCGGGCCGATGCGGGCGTATTTGGTCATGAGAAGGAGTTCGACGATGAGCAGCCCGGTATAGAAGCCGACGAAGCCGATCAGGCTGAAGACCAGATCGCCGGTGGTCAGGCTGGAGGTGGCCAGGAAGGTGGGGAGCACACCGCCGATGGCCCAGGGCTGACGCCCGTATTCGGAAACGAACCACCCCATCTCGCAGGCCAGCCACGGCAGCGGCAGGCTCCACAACACCAGACGCAGCAGCCAGCGCTGATGCTCGATATTGCGCTTCAGGGTGTAATAGAAGGACGCTCCGATCAGGAACAGCATGATGAAGCCGCAGGCGACCATCAGGCGGAACGAGAAGAACAGGGGCCACACTTCCGGAATGGTGCTGCGCGCGGCCTCGGCGACCTGGGCCGGGGTGGCGTCGGTCACGGTGGAGGTATAGCGCTTGAGCAGCAAACCGTAGCCGAGGTCGGCCTTATGGGCGTCGAAATCGGTCATCAGCGCCGGACTGGTGTCGCCCTGGCGGATCTTCATCAAATCGCCATAAGCGACCATGCCCGATTGGATTTTCGCCTTGTTGCGGTCCATCAGCTCGGTCAGCCCGATCACCTTGCCGGTGGTCGACCGGGTGGCGATCAGCCCCAGCAGCCAGGGAATGCGAATGGCGTCGCGGGTGACCATCGCCTTGTCGTCGGGAATGCCAAACAGGGTGAAGGAGGCCGGCGCCGGCTCGGTGTGGTATTCGGCCTCGATCGCCGCCAGCTTCACCCGCTGCACGTCGCCCAGGGTATAGCCGCTTTCGTCGCCCAGCACGATCACCGACAGCGACGCCGCCAGACCGAAACCGGCGGCGATGGCGAACGACCGTTTGGCGAAGGCGAGGTCACGGCCCTTCAGCATGTAGTAGGCGCTGACCGCCAGCACGAACATCGACGCCGTGGTGTAGCCCGCCGCCACCGTATGAACGAATTTGACCTGAGCCACCGGATTCAACAGCAGCTCGGCGAAATTGGTCATATGCATGCTCATGGTCTGGGGCGAGAACGCCCCGCCCACCGGGTTCTGCATCCAGGCATTGGCGATCAGGATCCACAGCGCCGACAGATTGGAGCCCAGCGCGGTGAAGAAGGTCGCCATCAGATGCTGGCGCTTCGACAGGCGCTCCCATCCCAGGAAGAACAGGCCGATGAAGGTCGATTCCAGGAAGAAGGCCATCAACCCTTCGATGGCCAGCGGCGCGCCGAAAATGTCGCCGACATAATGGGCGTAATAGGCCCAGTTGGTGCCGAACTCGAACTCCATGGTAAGTCCGGTGGCCACGCCCAGGGCGAAATTGATCCCGAACAGCTTGCCCCAGAATTTGGTCATGTCCCGGTAGATTTCCTTACCGGTGATGACGTAAACCGACTCCATGATAACCAGCAGCCAGGATATCCCCAGCGTCAATGGTACGAACAAAAAATGGTACATCGCCGTCGCCGCGAACTGAATGCGGGACAGATCGACGAATGTCTGATCGATCATGATTGTACTCCCCGGCAGAACCACGTCTTGCCACCCCGTCGGACCGCGTTCCGCCGTCATTCGGCGGAACGGCCCTCCACATCGGCCGAAAACGGCATACCCGACGATGCGGGAATACGATCCGTAACGCGGGTGGCGTTCGCACCCGTGAACACGCATTCGACGATGCCGCCCCCCAAGCGCGAAGTCAATATATACACAGACGAACTGTATTAACACTAACTTTATAGAGCGGCGTAATTCCGGCTTTCGGAAAGGCCCGGAGCGGCCGAAACGGCCTTCCCCGCCCCAGGGGAATCGGGTGAACCCGCTTCCCCTGGGTTATATATTTTCCCTCAATCGCCGGGCGGTCGCGTCCGCTCCCTGGGCTATCCTCGCTTGCGCTACGGCGGCCTCAACGGCCTGGTCGCTCCGCTCCAAGTCGCCTTCACCCGATTACCCTGCTCCCCGCTCCCGGCGCCCTTGAACCGGCCAACCAAATCCGGCATGAGTCGAGGCGGCGACGCCGGCCCGGCGAACCCAGCGATGAAACCCACCGGCGGCGATAATTTTCGAGGATCGAGCGATATGGCGGCGTACCAGTACATCTACGTGATGAAGAACCTGACCAAGGTCTATCCGGGCGGTCGCGAGATCCTGAAGGGATTGCACCTCAGTTTTCTGCCCGGCGCCAAGATCGGCGTGCTGGGTGCCAACGGCGCCGGTAAATCGACCCTGTTGAAGATCATGGGCGGGCTGGACAAGGATTTCGGCGGCGAAGCCTGGGCGGCCGAAGGCGCCAAGGTGGGCTATCTGCCCCAGGAGCCGCAGCTCGACCCGGCCAAGGACGTGCTCGGCAACGTCATGGAGGGCGTGGCCGAGACCAAGGCCCTGCTCGACCGTTTCGACGCCGTTTCCGCCCGCTTCGCCGAGGAAATGACCGACGACGAGATGAACGATCTCATCGCCGAGCAGGGCGAATTGCAGGAACGGATCGACCATCTCGACGCCTGGGATCTGGGGCGCAAGATCGAGATCGCCATGGATGCGCTGCGCTGTCCCGCCCCCGACGCCGCCGTCGCCAAACTGTCGGGCGGCGAGCGCCGCCGCGTCGCTTTGTGCCGCCTGCTGCTGTCGGCCCCCGACATGCTGCTGCTGGACGAACCCACCAACCATCTGGACGCCGAATCGGTGGCCTGGCTGGAACGGTTCCTGCGCGATTACGCGGGCACCGTGGTGATGGTCACCCACGACCGCTACTTCCTCGACAACGTCACCGGCTGGATTCTCGAACTGGATCGCGGCCAGGGCATCCCCTACGAGGGTAATTACTCGGCCTGGCTGGAACAGAAGGAAAAGCGCCTGGAGCAGGAATCGCGCGAGGAAAGCGCCCGCCAGCGTACCATCAAGGAGGAGTTGGAGTGGGTGCGGGCCTCGCCCAAGGCCCGTCAGGCCAAAAGCAAGGCCCGCATCAACGCCTTCGACGCCCTGGTGGCCAAATCCCAGGAGAAGCAGAGCGGCGTGGCCCAGATCACCATTCCGCCCGGCCCCCGCCTGGGCGGCAAGGTCATCGAGGCGGACCATGTTTCCAAGGCCTTCGGCGACCGGCTGCTGTTCGACGATCTGTGCTTTCGCCTGCCCCCCGGCGGCATCGTCGGCATCATCGGCCCCAACGGCGCCGGCAAGACCACCCTGTTCCGCATGATCACCGGCCAGGAAAAGCCGGACGGCGGCAGTTTCACCGTGGGCGAGACCGTGCAGTTGGGCTATGTGGACCAAAGCCGCGACACGCTGGACGCCGACAAGACCGTGTTCCAGGAGATTTCCGACGGCCAGGACGAAATCGATCTCGGCCGGCGCAAGATCAATTCCCGGGCCTATGCCGCCCTGTTCAATTTCCGCGGCGCCGATCAGCAAAAGAAGGTGGGGGTGCTGTCGGGCGGCGAGCGCAACCGCGTCCATCTGGCCAAGATGCTGTCGCGCCCGGCCAACGTCATCCTGCTCGACGAACCGACCAACGATCTCGACGTCGATACCCTGCGCGCCCTGGAAGAGGCGTTGGACGAATTTCCCGGCTGCGCCGTGGTCATCAGCCACGATCGCTGGTTCCTCGACCGCCTGGCCACCCATATCCTCGCCTTCGAGGGCGAGTCCCAGGTGGTCTGGTTCGAGGGCAATTACCAGGATTACGAGGCCGACCGCAAACGCCGCCTGGGCGCCGACGCCGACCAGCCCCACCGCATCAAGTACAAGCCGCTGGTGCGGTGACGATCCTGGCCACGGCCATTCTTCTGAAGCACCCGCAAGCCCGCCAAGTGAAGACCACCTATTACGAGTTTAGCTGGACCACGCTTCTCCAACGGCTTTCCGGACCCGTTTCGCGGTGACGTCGGAACCGGCCTGACGGTGATCGCGCTGGCCATCCTCGGCTTCAGGGCGACGAGGCCGAGATCGCCTGTGCGTGGGCCAGGCTGCGCCTGGACGGTGAAAAGTCCGAAGAGCGGTAGGCTTCTCGGACCGTGCCACCTTGATCGTTCCCGCCGGATAATCACGGACGACTAAGAACGAAAGGAAGAACCGGCTCGCTTCGCGCCCAGCGCGACCATGTCGATACCCGTAAACTCTCGTTCTGCCTGTGAGTGATTCGAATAGGTTGGCCAAGTCGGGCAATATTCCTCCGCCTGATTGCCCCAAACGTCCCACCCGTTACGCTGCCCACGTGCGAATAGCTCCAAGTAAGGCCCTGGGCTACACGCCTCAACAATGGAATAAAACTCGTCCGGCTTGCGAGAGTGTTCCCGTTTCTGAGTCGCCAGAAAATTCACTTGTCGCCGCCCCGGTGCAAGTGTCCTGGCGTTTTTTCCTCGAACGCCGAACAGCACCAGCTCGGTAACGTTCCGAAAGTAGAACCCGACGCCGCGGCCATCCGGGCCACCATCTTTGCGGATCTTATGCCATACGATATTGCTCTTGTACTCGAAACCCCAGGCTTCCATAACCCGTAACCCTTCAGGAAGCAGCGCATTGGGCACCCACAAATAGAGATGCGCCGTATCAGCCGTCAGTTGCCCGACTGGCAGTGCCGAAATGTCCTCCAGCGTCATCGTGCCGTAACGGGACAAACGCTTGTGTTCCGGGGCCATCTTGCCGGTCCGGTTCTGAAACTGCCACGGCGGATCAGCCAGGATGGTATGGAAGCGCCCGCCACCATGCCGGGCCAGCAAATCCCGCGCCGCCTCCGATGTCGTATTGACCTTCTTTTTCGCCATAATTATGGGTTCCAATCCTCAATAAGTCTTGGCGTGATACCGAACACCAGAACGGGGCAACCGCCGTGCCTGCCGGCGTTAAGCCGATATAGGAGCTTACCCATCCATGTCGTACTGGCACCGTATTTTGCTCTTACGGTCTTGCCAACATCCTCGCCGGCCTTGTTCAGTTGAGGCACAACGTCAAAGACAGGATTTAGCTTTTCGCTGCGCGTTACCATAATACCGGCACTGATCAAGCCACATTCATGGAAAGCCCGTAGGGCATACAGATCTCTATCGAAGGTTTGGTCCTTCGAATTCCACTCAAGGTCGAATGCAACGCGACCTTTTACATAATCTATTTTGTGTCCATCTATAAAATTGTTTATAATTCGCGCCTGATGGTCCGGGTGTTTTACCTTTATTGCCTTGCCATTGTCCAAAAACTGTTCACCATATTCCTGCATCCTCACAAGCAAGTCGCCTTGAATTCGAGATTCGACCCAGCCAGCCGGGCGCAAAATTTGGGAAAACTTCTTCGGCACGTCCGATTCATTCCCCCCAGGCATTCCAATGTCCCGTGTGGTGATACGGAAAGCAAGTAAGGCTGCTTGGATCTCGGCCAACTCAATCGGAAAGGCGGTAGCTAAAATTGCGGCCGCGTGCCGGTAGCTGTACACGTCGTATAGAGCCCGCACTTCGGCGTTGATATATCGCTCGATGTCGGCGGGGACGTCAGCGTTAGGCCCGGGGCGGAGCGTAATGTCGTCAACGCCATTCCCCTCACCCTCGAGTTCTTCCCCCCCGTTGTCCGGATCTGGATCTTGGTGATTCGCCATGTAAAAGTGTCCACAGCCATTGCCGCGCCTCCTTGAAAGGCTGGTTGTGGTTAGGCGAGAGCGCCGGTTGCCGCCGGCACTTCTCGCCGCCTTTTTTGTAGAGCCGGACGCGGGCGAGCCACCCGCAGCGCCGCTCCCCCATCAATCCTCGACCGAAACCCCGTCGAGATCGCCGGGGCCGCCGGCCATGGCCTCGGCGATCTGGCCGGCCTGACCGCGAATGACCGATTCGATTTCGGCGGCGACGTCGGGATGCTCCCGCAAATAGACCTTGGCGTTCTCGCGGCCCTGGCCGATACGGGTGGAGTTGTAGGAGAACCAGGCCCCCGATTTCTCCACCACCCCCGCCTTGACGCCCAGATCGATCAATTCGCCGGTCTTGGACACGCCTTCGCCGTACATGATGTCGAAATCGACCACCTTGAACGGCGGGGCCAGCTTGTTCTTCACCACCTTGACCCGGGTCTGGTTGCCGGTCACCTCGTCACGTTCCTTGATGGAGCCGACGCGGCGGATTTCCAGACGCACCGAGGCGTAGAATTTCAGGGCGTTGCCGCCGGTGGTGGTTTCGGGATTGCCGAACATCACGCCGATCTTCATGCGGATCTGGTTGATGAAGATGACGATGCAATGGGATTTCGACACCGACCCGGTCAGCTTGCGCAAAGCCTGGCTCATCAGCCGGGCATGCAGGCCGACATGGCTGTCGCCCATTTCGCCTTCCAGTTCGGCCCGGGGCACCAGGGCCGCGACCGAATCGATCACCAGCACATCCACCGCGCCGGACCGCACCAGGGTGTCGGCGATCTCGAGGGCCTGTTCGCCGGCATCGGGCTGGCTGATCAGCAGATCGTCGAGATTGACCCCCAGCTTGCGGGCATAGATTGGATCGAGGGCGTGCTCGGCATCGACGAAGGCGCAGGTGCCGCCGGCCTTCTGGGCTTCGGCCACCACATGCAGGGCCAGCGTGGTCTTTCCCGAGCTTTCCGGACCATAGACCTCGATGATGCGTCCGCGCGGCACGCCGCCGATGCCCAGCGCCAGATCGAGGCCCAGCGAGCCGGTGGAGATCACGTCGGTCTCCACATGCTCCTTCTGGCCGAGGCGCATGATCGATCCCTTGCCGAACGCGCGCTCGATCTGACCGAGGGCGGCGTCCAGAGCCTTTTGTCTGTCCATGGTATCCTTGTCTACGAGACGCAACGTGGCCTGCGACATAGCCGTCCCTCCTACTAAAGGCGATCCGGGATAAGGATGCAACGCGCTTTGATGTACCTCATTTGTTCCGATACGGCAAGGGGGAATGTTCGCATAACGTTCTTTTGAGCGCCGGGCGGTATCAGCCGGCGCTCAGCACCTGCTTGACGGCGCCCGCCAGTTGCTTCAGCGAAAACGGCTTGGGCAGGAAATGGATGCCGTCGCTGGGATCGATGCCGTCGCGCGACACGTCCTCGGAATAGCCGGAGATCAAAATCACCCGGATATGGGGTCGTTCCAGACGCACCAGACGGGCCAGGGTGATGCCGTCCATGCCCGGCATGACCACGTCGGAAACCAGGACGTTGACGGGCTCGTCGCCGCGCAGCACGTCGAGGGCCTGTTCGCCGGACCGGGCCTCGATCACCCGATAGCCCTTGTTCTTGAGGGCGCGGGCGCCGAACATGCGCACGGCATCCTCGTCCTCCACCAACAGCACGGTGCCGCTGCCGGTCAGATCGGCATCGGTCTCGTCGAAAGAGCCGTCGGGGGCCGGAACGGCCGGCGGCGGCACCGATGGAACGGTGGCGACCCCTTCGGCCGCGCCCGCGCTTTTCGGCAGATAGATGGAAAAAGTGGTGCCCTGCCCGAGTTCGCTGGCGACGAAAATGAAGCCGTCGGTCTGCCGCACGATGCCGTAGACGGTGGACAGGCCCAGTCCGGTGCCGGCCCCCACCTCCTTGGTGGAAAAGAACGGCTCGAAGATGCGGGCGATGGTCTCCCCGGGCATGCCGGTGCCGGTGTCCGAAACCTCGATCAGGATGTAATCGCCGGGCGGCATCAATTCGGGGCCGCGCTGCACCGGATCGGCCACCTGGACGGCGTTGGTGCGGATGGTCAGCGTCCCGCCGCCGGGCATGGCGTCGCGGGCGTTGACGGCAAGATTGATGATGACCTGATCGAACTGGCCGGGATCGACCCGCACCGGCCCCAGATGGCGACCGTGAACGATGCGCAGCTCGATGGTCTCGCCCAGCAGCCGGCGCAGCAGATTGGACAGGTCGGCCAGGGAATCGGTGACGTTGAGCAGGCGCGGCTGCAACGCCTGACGCCGCGAAAAGGCCAGAAGCTGACGCACCAGGCTGGCGGCGCGGTTGGCGTTCTGGCGGACCTGCATGATGTCGGCGAAACTGGGATCGCCGGGGCCGTGGCGCTGCAGCAGCAGATCGCAGAAGCCGATCATGGCGGTCAGCAGATTGTTGAAATCATGGGCGACGCCGCCGGCGAGCTGCCCCATGGCCTGCATCTTCTGGGACTGGGCGAACTGCAATTCCAGATTGCGTTGCTCGGTGGCGTCGATGAAATGGATCACCAGACCGGAGATATCGCCATCCTCGTGGGTGGGACTGACGAACAATTGGGCGATCAGATCGCGGCGCCCCTTCAGACGGACGTCGAGATGGGTGCCGGCCAGCGACCCGCCCAGCACCTTCGCCAATTGCTCGGCGGCCTCGGCCCGCTGGTCGGGGGCGATATACTCGGCCACCGGCCGCCCCGCCATCTGGTCCGAACCGATCCCCAGCATGGCCTGCAAAGCGAGATTGCAGGTGCCGATCACCCCGTCCAGGTCCACCAGGGCGATGCCCACCGGCGCATCGTCGAACAGCCAGCGGAACCGGCGCTCGGCCGAACGCAAGGCCCGTTCCCACTGACGCTCGGGCACCAGATCGCGCATCACCACCGAACGGGTGAACATCTCACCGCCATCGTCGAAGACGGAATGGGCCACCACCGCCTGGAACACCTCGTCGCCGCGCCCCTTGATGCTGAGTTCGGTCCGTCCGCCCTCGGGATCGGGTTCCGTTCCCAGCACCTCGGACAAGGGCCGCCCCATCAGATCGGCCGGCTGGCGGCCCAGCCATTCGGCCAGACGCTGATTGACCCAGCGCACGCTCCCCGACACGTCGGCGGAGTAACATCCCACCGGCAACAGATCGACGAAATCGCCCAGGAATTCGATTTCACGGCGCAACGTATCGTCCACGGCGCGCCGGGCGCTGACATCGGTGGCCTGCCACAGCCACCCGCCGGCGCTCTCCAGGTGCCGAACCTCCACCGCGTACCATTCGCGACCGCCGCCCGGCAGGCCCAGCGCCAGATCGGCCCGAAGAAAAACGCCGGCAGCGGCGGCGGCCCGCAAGCGCTCGATCTCGCCCAGCGCATGCTCGTTATCGACCGCCCGTTCGGCCAGAACCGCCAGCGGGTCGGCGGCCGGTCCCAGCACGCGGTGGGCCGCGCGGCTGCGAAACACCTCGGCCCCGTCCGCCGTCACCACCAGCCGCGCCACCCCTTCCCGTTCCAGGGCGGCGGCCAGGAAAGCGGCGCGATCGACGGCGCCGCGATCGCGTCTGGCGCCAAAGCCGACACGGATCAGCGCCGCCAGCGCCACCAGCGCCGCGGCGGCGCTGGGCAGGGCCAGCGCGCCCGCGGCGTCGCCGACGACCGCCAAGCCCGCCGACGCGATCACGGCGACGCCCAGAACCCCGATCGGCGAAAGCCGTGACGAAACCATCCCTCCCCCATCCGCGTCGCCGGACGTCACCGCGCCAGCTTGCCTTTCAGGCGCATGACATAGCCGATTACCTCGGCCACCGCCTTATAATGTTCGGGCGGGATTTCCTGGTCCAGTTCGACGGTGGCATACAGCGCGCGGGCCAAAGGCGGGTTTTCGACCACCGGAATCTCGTTTTCCTCGGCCACGTCGCGGATGCGCTTGGCGATCAGATCGGCCCCCTTGGCCACCAGCATCGGCGCCGGCATGGTATCCATGTCGTATTTCAACGCCACCGCGAAATGGGTGGGGTTGGTCACCACCACGTCGGCTTCGGGCACCGCCTGCATCATCCGCTGACGGGCACGCTTCGCCCGCAGGTTGCGCAGCTTGCCCTTGACCATGGGATCGCCTTCGGACTGCTTGTGCTCGTCCCGGATATCCTGCTTGGACATCTTCATTTTTTCGGTGAAGCGCCACCGTTGGAACAGGTAATCGCTGGCGGCGATCAGGGTCGCCACCACCAGGACCGTCAGAAACAGGATGAATATCTTGTCCCTGGCGTAGCGCATGACGCCGCCCAGGCTGATCCGGGGCAGGTTGCCGTATTCCCCCATCTCGGTCTTGATGATGATGTAAAGGACCGTCGCGACCACCCCCAGCTTGGCCAATTGCTTGACCAGATCCACCACCTGCTGGAGGGAGACCATCCGCTGGATGTTCTCGATCGGATTCAACCGGTTGAAATCGGGGACCAGCTTGGACGGCACCCACAGGAATCCCTGGGTCTGTCCCACCAGGGCGACCAGGCTGACCAGGATGACCGCCGCGAACGGCCAGGCCAGCGCCTTCATGACCGCCAACCCCAGATGAAGGACCAGCGTTTGCAGATCGTCGATCCGGTCGACCGGGGTGGTGGCGAAATGTTCCAGTATCGGCGCGATCGCGTTGGCCACGTTGCCCGCGATCAGCGGCCCCAGAAAGACGATCATGACGAAACCGCCGGCGATGGACGCCCACAGGCGAATCTCCTGCGACTGGGCGACGTCGCCCTTTTCGCGCGCCTCGTCCAGCTTCTTCGGTGTCGGTTTCTCTGTTTTGCCGTCGTCTTCGGCGGCCATCCGTCACCTCCCTTCCGTATCAGCCCGGCGCCACATAGGCGCCGATGCCATTGGCGAAATAGCGCAGAAACACCAGAACGACCACCGGCAGCGACACCATCACCAGCCACAGGCCGAACAGCACCTGTATCGGCATGGCGACGAAGAACACCTGCATCTGCGGCACCAGCCGCGACAGCAGGCCCATGCCGGCATAGAACACCAGCCCGAACACCAGCAGGGGCGCGGCCAGACGCAGGCCCATGACGAAGCTTGCCGACAGGGTCCGCGCCAGAACAGACGAGAAATCGTTCAGAAACAACGGCTTGCCCGGCGGGAACAGGGAATAGGAATCGACCAGCGCGCGCAGCATCAGGTGATCGAGACCGGTGATGAAGATCGCCACCAGCGCCAGATTGGTTAAGAAAGTGGTCAGCACCTCGCTTTGCTGATTGGCGATGTCGTCAAAGGAAAACGCGTTGCTGATGCCGATCAGAAAACTCATGAAGGCGCCGGCCAGTTGCACGGCGGTGATAAGGAACTGGCTGATCAGCCCCATATACAGGCCGATCGTCGCCTCTTCGAAGATCAGCAGGGTCAGAGAGGCCGGCTGGGCCGGCCGCGCCGGCAGCAACGGCCCCAACACCGGCATCAGCGCCACGGAAAAAACCAGGGCGAACAGCAGACGCACGCGGACCGGCACCATGAGTCCGCCGAAACCGACCATGACCATCAACGCCGCGCCGATGCGCACGAAGATCATCAGGAAATCATAGACATTGAGATTGAGAATCTGGTTCAGCACGGCGGCATCCCCGGAGCGGGGGCGCCCGCCCGGCAGGGGCGGAGACGAAACGGCCGGATCGCGATGCAGAAACCCTGCATCGCGATCTAGCCGCCGGCCATCATGCGGTTGAGCAGCATGCGCCAGTAATCGCTCAGGGTATTGATCATGAACGGCAGGAATATGACCAGGGCGATGAACATCGCCAGCGCCTTGGGCACGAAGGTCAGGGTGGATTCCTGCAATTGGGTGACCGCCTGGATCACCGAAATCACCAGCCCGACCGCCAGACCGACCAGCAAAACCGGGGCCGAGATCACCACCATGGTCCAGACGCCCTGGCGCGCGATGTCGAGCAGCTGGCCTTCCGTCATGACTCTAACCCGGATTTCTCACACTGGCATACGGATGATGTCGTTATAGGCGCTGATCACCTTGTCGCGAACGTTGACCACCGTCTGCAGGGTCAATTCGGCATTGGTGACGGCGGCGACCACCTCGCGGATGTCGGCCTTGCCGGCGATGGCGGCGGCGGTCTCGTTTTCCGCGTTTTTCATGGTGTTGATCGAGGTCTTGGTGGCGTCCTTGAGAACGCTGGCGAAACTCGATGCCGCATGGTCGGTCGCCGCCGGATCGGTCGACGCCGTGTTCTCCAACGTTACCGCCTTGGACAACGCCTGATAGGCATTGATGGCGTTGCTGATGGTACTCATTGCCGTATGCCCCTCGAAAACTCCCGTCGGCCTCCCGTTCGGCCGGCGCCCGACATCCTACGGGGGCAGTTTACACCGCGGCCCCATCGAAACGAAACCATCCCCGATCAGCGCAGCAATTGCACGGTCTGCTGCAACATCGAACGCGAGGTGCTGACCACGTCGAGATTGGCCTGGTAGCTGCGCTGCGCTTCCTTCATGTCCATCAGTTCGACCAGAGGATTGACGTTGGGCACCAGCACGTAGCCATTGCGGTCGGCGGACGGATAATGGGGATCGTAGCGGCGCTGAAACTTGCTCATATCCGGCAGGATATGGTTGATTTCGACCTTTTCGACCCCGGTGCTCTGGTTGAGCACGTCCTTGAAGGTCACCACCTTGCGCCGATAGGGCAGACCGCCGGGGGTCTGGGCCAGGGAATCGGCATTGGCGAGGTTTTCCGAAATGACCCGCAGACGCTCGGCCTGGGCGTTCATTCCCGACAGGGCCGTCAAAGCGCTCTTTTGCAAATCGTCCATGCTTCGCCGTCCTTAAGCGGTTGCCATCCGGCTCTATTACCCGGTGATCGCCGTCTTCAGCATGGCGATCTGCTTCTGAAACAGAGCGGTCACCTGGCTGTACGCATCCTTGGTCGCGCCCACATCCGCCATCTGGGAGTCGAGACTGACGCCATTGCCATCGGGTGAGGTATGGTAATGCTGCGAGATGATCACCTGATTGGGATCGGTGAGCTTGGGCGCGATCTGGCGGGGATTGTCGATCACCGGTTCGACCGACGGCGCCCCGGTCTGGTTCAGCACCGTCTTGAAGTCGATCGGCTTCAAATCCTCGGGCACATAGCCGGGCGTATCGACGTTGGCGATGTTCTGCGACAGAATCTCCTGGCGCTTGGCCAACCATCCCAGCTTGCGCCAGGCCATGTTGAGAACCGTCAAATCCTGAAACATCGTACCCCCGTTCCCGCTGATCGGGTATCCATAGTCCGAAGCTCGGGTGACAGAGTGCGCCCGCGCCGCTTAAAAAAAAGTGAAGCGCGGGCGCGCGGCGGAAGCGCCGGATCGGCCGCCTGCGCGGGGGGAGAATTTAAGCCTTTTTTAAGCGCGGCCGACCACCATTGCGGCGTGGTGCGCGCCGCGGGTGGACATGATGGGCGATCGCGAATTCGGGAGGAACAAGGAACAGGCGGAAACGAAACCGGCACCGCGGCAGGTGGCGGTCGCGCTCTCCTACGACCCCAAGATCGCGCCGGCGCCCAAGGTGGTGGCGTCGGGCAAGGGCTTCCTGGCCGAGCAGATTTTGTCCTTCGCCTTCGCCCACGGGGTCAAGGTCCGCACCGATCCCGATCTCGCCCAGGTTCTGGCCGCCGTCGATATCGACACGATCATTCCCGTCGAAGCCTTTCTGGCCGTCGCCGAAATCCTGGCCTACGTCTACCGCGCCAACGGCACCCGGCCGCCATCGAGCGCCCCGTCGTGACCGGCGCCCCCGTCCGCGAAGAACTGGAAAAGGCGGCGTCCCTGGTCACCACCGCCCGGCGCCTGTTCGCCACCGGCACCATGGTCGATCTGTCGGCCCTGAACGGCAAGATCCGTTCGGTCTGCACCGCTTTGGCCGAAGGCGACCCGGACGAGGGTCGCCCCCTGATTCCGGCGATGGAATCGCTGATCGCCGATCTCGATCTTCTGGCCGAAGCCATCAACGAGCGCATGGGCGCGCGGTCGGCGCCTGGAAAATGACGGCATGATCGATAATCCGCTTTCCTATCTCCGCGTCGCCGCGTCGCTGCTGCTCGTCATCGGCCTGATCGTCGCCACCCTGTGGGCGATGCGCCGCTTCGGTCTGGCCGGAATCGCCGCCCGCCGTCCCGGCAGCCGGCGCCGGCTGACCCTGGTCGAAGCCCTGCAACTGGACCAGCGCCATCGTCTGGTGCTGGTGCGTCGGGACGACCGCGAACATCTGCTGCTGCTGGGCGGCGGCGGCGAGGCGGTGGTCGAACGCGACATCGCCGGAACGGACCCGAAGGGAGGGACCTGATGAAGGGGCGCGCGCCGATGCGTGAACAAACGGGAAAAACGCGGTGGCGCAAAGCGGCCCTGTGGACGGGGGGGCTGACCGCGGCGGCCTTCCTCGCCCTGGTGGCGGCCGATCCCGCCAGCGCCCAGCAATTCACCCTCGATTTCGGCAATGGCGGCGCCAGCAGCACCGAGCGGATCATCCAGATCATCGCTCTGACCACGGTTCTGTCCCTGGCGCCCTCGATCCTGATCATGGTGACCTCGTTCACCCGGATCATCGTGGTGCTGGGGTTCCTGCGTCAGGCCTTAGGGATGCAGACCGCGCCGTCCAACATGGTGCTGGTCAGCCTGGCCCTGTTTCTGACCGCCTTCGTCATGGCCCCCACCTTCACCAAAAGCTGGCATGACGGGGTCTATCCCTACATCAACGGCGATATCGGCGAAAGCCAGGCGTTCACCCGCACCGTCAAGCCGCTGGAGGGCTTCATGGTTCGCAACGTCCGCCACAAGGATCTCGGCCTGTTCATGCGGCTGTCCCACACCAAGCCGGTGGCCACGCCCGCCGACGTGCCCCTCCAGGTGCTGATCCCCGCCTTCATGATCAGCGAATTGCGCCGGGCCTTCGAGATGGGGTTCCTGATCTTCCTGCCCTTCGTCATCATCGACATGGTGGTGGCGTCGATCCTGATGAGCATGGGCATGATGATGATTCCACCCGCCATGATCTCGTTGCCGTTCAAGCTGATCTTCTTCGTTCTGGTGGACGGCTGGTACATGGTGGTCGGCTCGCTGGTGCAGAGCTTCCATTAGAGTGTGATGCCCTAAATGTGCATCACACTTTAGCCAGACGTTTCAGATTTCAGGCGCGTCGCTCCAGAGCCCGCCCAGAAACGCTAATCGGGCACGGCAGCCATGCCGCCTCCGCAAAACCGGACCCCCCTCCGGGGGACTAGACTAACGTCATAGAAAATACAGGTCAGGATAGCAGCGCTGTCCAGGAGGAGAGCATGTCGGACCTCACACACCACCACGACACGAAACCGGTGCCCGAGGTGAAAACCGGGGCGCCGCAGGCATTGCGCAATTGGGCATCCTTGCGCGAAGAGATGGACCGTCTGTTCGACGCCTATCTGGTTGCGCCGTTCGGTCGCGCGGGCTGGATGGACATGGATCGTCTCCGCCGGCTTGGCGGTTTCGGACATGGCAACGGGTTGGCGCCCGAATTCGACGTCAAGGATACGGGTGACACCCTGGTGGTCACCGCCGAACTGGCGGGCGTGGACCAAAAGGACGTGACGGTAACGGTGCGCGACGACCTTTTGGTGATATCCGGCGAGAAAAAGGCCGAAACCACCGAGGAAAAAGCCGATTATCTGGTCTCCGAACGGTCCTTCGGCACCTTTACCCGCAGCTTCCGCCTGCCGGAAACGGCCGATAGCGAGAAGATCGCCGCCAATTTCGCCAAAGGCGTTCTGACCGTGACCGTGCCCAAGCGGCCGGAGGCGGTAACCAAGGACCGGACCATCGAGATCACCGGCGGGTGACATTTACGGGCGGATGTGACGCATCCGCAGCCGGCGGAAGGGCCGGGAGGGGTAGACGGGGCCGTGTCGCGAAAGCGCACGGCCCCGTTTGCGTGTTGCATTCGGCGAAGCTGGGCCGCATTCTGTCAAAATCCACGAATTTGTTTCGATCCACGACATTCGTCCAAAGGGAGTCGCCATGTCCGTTGACGCCATTCTTCAGGCCAAGGGCAACAACGTGTTCACCGTCCGCCCCGAACATACGATTTCGGAATTGGCGGTGCTGTTGACCACCAAGAAGGTCGGCGTGGCGGTGGTGTGCGACGCCAAGGGACGGGTCCTGGGCGTGGTTTCGGAACGCGACATCGTCATCGCCCTGTCGCAGTACGGCAAGGGCGTGGTGGACATGCCGGTGCGCAACATCATGTCCAGCCCCGTGGTGAGCTGCAAGCCCTCGGACCAGATGAAGGACGTGCTGGAAATCATGAACAGCCGGCGCATCCGCCATTTGCCGGTGATCGACCGCGACGAGCTGGTGGGTCTGGTCTCGATGGGCGACGCGGTCAATGACCGCTTGCGCCAGACCCAGTTGGAAGTGGGCGTGCTCCGGGATTTCGCCGTTACCCGCTGACCGGGGTTTCCCACCCCATACGATCCTTCCCGCCGAATTAGAGTGTGATGCCCTAAATGTGCATCACACTCTAAGCCGTTTTGTTTTTCCCTCTGCCTAAGCGCGCGCGTCCGCGCGCTTGGCCGCGCCCTCAATGGGCGCAAGAGCGGCGTGCCTCGTATTTGCGGCGTGCCTCGTATTTAAGGCACGCCGCTCTACTTGTCGATCACCTTCCAGCTGCCATCGTCCTGCCGGCAGGCGGTCCCGTAGGCATCGGCGGTCTTGCCGCCGATGGTCACCGTCTGCTGGAATTCGCGGCAATAGTGGCCCGAGGAATCGGTCCCGTCGCGAACGGGCGTGATGGTTCCCCTGTGGCCGCTCTGGGGATTGTCCCAGGTGATGGATTGACCGAGCGGCGCCCCATAGGCGGACTGGGCCGCCTGCTGCGACGCCAGAACGTCGGCCCGGTCGAGGGACTGGCCGATCGCGTGGCCGATGAAAGCGCCCAGCAAGGTGCCGATGGCGGTGGCGGCCAACTTGCCGGGACCGTGCCCGAACTGCGAGCCGGCGAGACCGCCGCCGATGGCCCCCAGGATGGTGCCGCCCACGGTGTTGGCGCCCGATGGCGCCGGCTGGCCTTCCATCGGACCGGCGATGCCGGGGCTGGCCGTGACCAATTGCCACGGCACCCGGCAGACCCCCACATAGGGGTAATAGCCGGCCGGATAGCGGCAATAGTACCAATATTGTCCCGGCGGCGGCGCCGATACCAAGGGCGGACGATAGGGATCGGGATAGGGATAGATCGGAGACGGATACCAGTACCAGAGACCGCTGACGATCCACCACCAGCCGCCCCGCCCGTCATGCCAGCCGTGAAACCAGCGCCCGCGATGCCAGGAATCGATGCGGAATCTTTCACGATCGCGAAACCGGTTCCCCTCCCAGCGCCCGCGATCGCCCCAATGCTCCCGGAAGTCCCGGACCGCCTGATAGCCGCCCCGGTGATCGCGGCCCCAATGATCGCCCCCGCGACCCCAACCATCGGCCCGGGCGCCGGCGGCGCCCGCCGCCGCCAACGCCGCCGCCAACGTCAACCGAACCACCCAAGCGCCGCCGCGGCGGTCGTGCCGTTTTCCGTTCATGGTGCCCTCGCATCCCGTCAGCGTCGTTCCACGCTAACAGTATCATGTCTCCGATCTATGACGGGATGAAGGCGGATTGTAACTGGACACCGCGTCGCCGGAGAAAGATGTATTGCACCGCAAACTGGATTTCGTCATGGCGGCCAAAGGGCGTACCCTTGAGACCCCGACCCGAAAGTCGCCAGGGTGAGCCGAAAATGGCGGTTTTCGAGAACCGCAGCGGAGCGTACTTTCTGTACGTGAGCAGCGGAAGCGCGGAAAACCGCCATTTGCAGGCCGCCATGGCGAGTTTCGGGTCGGGGTCTGACCAATCGTCCAACAAACGGTGGGACCGAGACATGGAATCGAGCGTTCCGGCGAAACGGCTCAAACAGCTTCTGACCAGCCAACCCACCGAGGAATTGTTCACGCCGGCGCCGCTGGGCATGGCGGCCGACGATCTGGTGGCGGACATCCGCCGCTATTACGGCAATTTCCTGGGACGCGACCGCTATTGCCGCGCCGCCCATTATCCGTATCAGGCCTTGGTGATGGCGGTGCGCGACCGCCTGATGGCCCGCTGGCGGCGCACCAACAACGCCTATGACGAACACGATTCCCGCCAGGCCTATTACCTGTCGCTGGAATTCCTGATGGGGCGCACCCTGAACAACGCCTTGATGAATCTGGGGCTGGAGGATGCGGCCGGCGCCGCCCTGCGGCGGCTGGGGCTGGATATCGAGGAAATGATCGATACCGAGCATGATGCCGGTCTCGGCAATGGCGGCCTGGGACGGCTGGCGGCCTGTTTCCTCGACAGTTGCGCCACGCTGCAATTGCCGGTGACGGGATACGGCATCCGCTATGAATTCGGCATGTTCCGCCAGGAGATCGACGAATGCCACCAGGTCGAGGAACCCGACCACTGGCTGAGGGACGGCAATCCCTGGGAATTGGAACGGCCCGAGCGCACCCGGCGCGTGCATTTCTACGGGCGGACCGAATATCACCACGATGCCAACGGACGGGCGCGGGCGCGCTGGGTGGACACCCACGACGTGCTGGCGGTGCCGTTCGACATGGCCATCCCGGGCTACCACAACGACACGGTCAATCTGCTGCGCCTGTGGAAGGCGGCGGCCACCGACGAGTTCGATCTCGGCGAATTCAATTCCGGCGCCTATCCCGAATCGGTGGCGTCCAAGAACGCGGCCGAGAACATCACCATGGTGCTCTATCCCAACGACGCCAGCGAAAACGGCAAGGAATTGCGCCTGCGCCAGCAATATTTCCTGGCTTCGGCCAGCCTCCAGGACGCCTTGCACCGCTGGACCGCCGTTCATGGTCCCGATTTCAGCGATTTCGCCTCCAAAAACTGCTTCCAGCTCAACGACACCCATCCCAGTTGCGCCGTGCCCGAACTGATGCGCCTGCTGATGGACGTCTACGACCTGGAGTGGGATCAGGCCTGGGACATCACCCGGCGCACCATGGCCTACACCAACCACACCTTGCTGCCCGAGGCTCTGGAGAAATGGCCGACGCGGCTGTTCGGACGGCTGCTGCCGCGCCTGTTGGACATCGTCTACGAGATCAACCACCGCTTCCTGACCGAGGTGGCGACGCGCTGGCCCCACGATCATGACCGGCTGGCCCGCATGTCCCTGATCGAAGAGGGCGCGGAACCCCATCTGCGCATGGCCTATCTGGCCATCGTCGGCAGCTTCTCGGTCAACGGCGTGGCGGAACTCCATTCCCGGCTGCTGCACCAGGGATTGTTCCGGGATTTTTACGAATTATGGCCGGAGAAATTCAACAACAAGACCAACGGCGTCACCCCCCGGCGCTGGCTGGTCTCGGCCAATCCCGGCCTGACCGGACTGATCGACCGGACCATCGGCGACGGCTGGGCGGTGAAACTGGACCGGTTGCGCCAGCTTGCCGATTTCGCCGGCGATGCCAATTTCCGGGACGAGTGGCGCGCCATCAAGCGCGCCAACAAGGAACGGCTGGCGGCGATGGTCCTGGAGGATTGCGCCGTCACCCTGGACCCGGATTCCCTGTTCGACGTCCAGGTCAAACGCATTCACGAATACAAGCGCCAGCTCCTCAACCTGTTGCACGTCATCCATCTTTACGCCCGGCTCAAGGATGGCGACGATTGGGGGCTGGCCCCGCGCTCGGTGCTGATCGGCGGCAAGGCGGCGCCCGGCTATTTCATGGCCAAGCGCATCATCACCCTGGCCTGCAAGGTGGCCGACCGGATCAATGGCGACGACAGGGTGGCCGAACGCCTGCGCATGGCGTTTCTGCCCAATTACCGGGTTTCGGCGATGGAGGTGATCGCGCCCGGCACCGACCTGTCGGAACAGATTTCCACCGCCGGCAAGGAGGCGTCGGGCACCGGCAACATGAAATTCATGATGAACGGCGCGGTGACCATCGGCACGCTGGACGGCGCCAACATCGAAATCCTGGAAGAGGTCGGCGCCGACAATTTCTTCCTGTTCGGCCTGACCGCCGCCCAGGTCGATTCCACCCGGCACCATTACGACCCGAACGCCATCATCGCCGGCGATCCCGATCTGGCCCGCGTGATGGCGCTGCTGGAATCGGGCCATTTCAACCACGGCGAACCGGGCCTGTTCGACCCCATCGTCCATGCCATCCGCAGCCCGTCGGACCCCTGGCTGGTGGCGGCCGATTTCCGCGCTTTCGTCACCGCGCAGGAACGGGCGGCGCGGGCCTTCGCCGAACCGCAGCGCTGGACGGCGATGAGCATTATCAACACCGCGCGCAGCGGCCGTTTCTCCACCGACCGCACCATCGGCGACTACAATGCCGATATCTGGAAACTGACCCCGGTGGACCCGCGCGGCGCCTGATCCGATCGGATTCTACCGCATCGGCAGCACCGGCACGCGGACGGTGCGGATCATCGCCGTGCTGGCCTATGACGGCAGTCCGGCTGCCGACCATGCCCTGGAGCGGGAAAGGCCAGGGTAATCGGGTGAAGGCGCGTTGGAGCGGAGCGACTAGGCCGTTGAGGCCGCCGCAGCGTGCGGAGAGGCTCCATCGGGGCCTCGGAGCGCAAGCGAGGAT
>JAJZUL010000024.1 GCA_021848545.1 Pseudomonadota bacterium | reverse complement strand
AATTGGTACTTGAGGAACCAGTTCTGCAAGGTCGTGAGATGGCTCAGGTCTTGCGTGCCGCCCGTGTCGGTCAAGGCATACATGTAGATCCAATCCACGCCGGAACTGTCAGGCCCCAGCGTCGGCGTCACTCCCGGCGGCAGCCTGGACTGAACCTGGCTGAGATACTGCAACACAAGACTGCGCGCTTGATAGATGTTGGTGCCGTCCTGGAAGATCACGTAGACGAAGGAATCTCCGAACATCGAATAGCCGCGCACTGCGCGCGCGCCGGGGACCGACTGCAGTGTGGTCTCCAGCGGGTAGGTCACCTGGTCCTGCACCACCTGCGGCGCCTGCCCGGGGTAGGAGGTCTTGATGATGACTTGGGTGGGCGAGATGTCGGGAATGGCCTCCAGCGGAGTATCGAGCATCGCCAGCACGCCTCCCGCCAGCAGCATCAGTGCTCCGACGACCGTCAGGGTACGGTTCTCGAAGCACCACCCCATCAGGCGCCTAATCATGGGGCGCTCCGGCCGGAGTCATGCTCGTGCCGGCCATCGGTCCGGCGGATGCCGGCGCGGCGCCAGCGGCGGCCGCAGTGCCGCGACCGGTATTGCCGCCGAGCATGCGCGCCTTCACCGACTGGAACTGCGACTCGGAGTACAGCAGGAACTGGGTATTTTCGACCACCCGGTCGCCGGCCTTCAATCCCTTGAGGATGACCACCCAGCCGTTCGCTTCAGGTCCCAACTTGACCTGGACGGGAAGGAAGTGGCCTTGTTCCTGCGCCAACATCGCGTAATCGCCGTCCTGGGTGCGCAGCACAGCGCTGCTCGGCGCCGCCAGCGCCGTTTGCGCATGGCTCAGCACGGTGGCGTCGGCATACATGCCTGGGCGGAGGATGCCGTCGGTGTTGGCAAAGCTCAGGCGCGCAGCAACCGTGCGCGTGCGTGGATCCAGGGTCGGATAGAGGAAGCTCAGGCGGCCGTCCCAGATTTTGCCGGGATAGGCCGGAAGCCGGAGTTGCACGACGTCGCCGATCCGTATCCATGGCAACTGATAGCTGTATATGGCCATGTTGACCCAGATCCGCTCCAGGTTGGCGATCGCGAACAGGCTGGCATGCGACGAGACATACCCTCCCTGCCGGATGTTGAGCGCCGTTACCACCCCACTCTCGGGAGACAGAATGGGGACGTTGTGCATGGGCTTGCCCGTGGTCTTCAGGGCTGTCAGCGCGGCCTCAGGCATGCCCAGCAGGCGCAGCCTTTGTTCGGCCGCGGCCAGCAGGCCGTGGTCGCCCAACGAGCCCTCGTCGCGGCGGGCGATCAGGTATTCCTGCTGCGCGCTGTAGAGTTCGGGCGAATAGATGTCGGCCAGCACCTGGCCGCGGGCGATTGGGTCGCCGACGGCGCGCACCCGCAAATGCACGACCCAGCCGGAAAAGCGGGGCGTGACGGTGTCGATCCTGTTCTGGTCCAGCGCCACAGTCCCCACGGTCTGGATGGTTTGGCTCATCGGACGCATCCGCACGGTGGCCAGGCGCACTCCAAGGTTCTGCGCTTGGCGCGCGTCAATGCGCAGCCCGGCTTCGCGGGCCGCCGATCCTGCCCGGGCATAGACCGGCACGTAGTCCATCCCCATGTTGTCCTTCATGGGGTGGTCCGAATGAATGGCCGGGTTCATGGGATTGGCCCAGTACAGGACATACCGCCCTCTCGCGGCGGGAACGGAAGTCGAGAGCGCATGACCAGTTGCGGCAACCTGGCGGGAAGCCTCGAACCGAACGAGCCAGCGGCTCGCGCCGAGCCCGGCGGCCAGGCCGACGAGCAAGCAGCCCACAGCGAGCGAGATATGGCGCACATTCATGGCTGCTGCTCCGTCGTGCGGATCATCAAGTCATCGAGCTGCGCCTGCGCAACCAGCAAGTTGCGGCGATCCTGCAGCGCCCGTATCTGCGTCGCGAACACGGCCCGCTGGGCCTTGAACACCTCTCCCAGACTTACATGTGCGCTGGCATAGGCTGCGAGCGTTGCGCGCAGCGCGTCACGCGCCAGAGGAAGCATCCGTGTCGTCTCGCGTGACCAGGCTGCGCGCGCGCTCTGCCGGCGTGCAGCGGCGCTTCGGATCTCCCGAATCAGCGCGAGGCGTCGGTCCTGTTCCGCGAAACGCGCCTCCATGACTCGTGCGTTGGCAGCGTCGACCTCGTCACCGATCCTGCGCCCGGCGAACAACGGGACGTTGAGCGAAATCCCCGCGGAGAAAAAATCCGGGGATCCGGGAACGAAGCTTTTGCCGTATGACGCTCCCACCGAAAACGAGGGTTCGTAGGCCGTCTTGGCGATCTGCACACGGATTTTGGCCGTCCGTATCTTCGCGCGGGCCTGATGGATCAAGGGCTGCTCGGCCAAGCCGGCTAGCGCGTGGGCGCCCGGCCGTGGCAAATCCGGCCAGTCCGCAACAATGTCCGGCGGCCGTCCGCCACCTAGGGACTCGGCGACGCGCGATAGGTCCGCGGCTTCCTCAGCGTGCAGGGTGTTCAGATCGTTGCGCAGGGTCTCCACCGCGAATTTCGCACGCAGCACGTCGCTTTGCGATGTCTTGCCTGTGCGATAGTTGGCCAGAGCCGACCGCTCGTTTTCTTGAGCCAAGCTCTCCTGCTGCTGGACGACAGCTTCGACCTTGAGGGTATACACTGCGGCAAGCCAGGCTTGCCGCAACCCCAGTACGAGTTCGGCGCGGCTCGCTTCACGGCCGTAGTGCTGCTCGGTGGCCTCGGCCTGCAACTTCCTGCCTTCCAGATCCAATCGGCCGATCGCCGGAATTTCCTGGCTGATGCCGACGCTCAGCATCGTCATGCCCTGCTGGGTCAGCGAAAAATTATTGGTCGGAAGATTGACGGTGCCCACCGAGACCTTGGGATCCGGCAAGCGGGTTGCCGCGTCGGCCCGCTTGCGCAACGCGCGAATGCGTTGCGTGATTGCGGCCAGGCTCGGGTTGCTCCGAGCCAATTGCGCTTCGGCGGCAGCGAGGGTGAGCGGTTCCGTTCGGGCGCTTCCCGCAACCGCGCCGCCCGCCTTGTTCACTGCCAGGACGGCCAGGAGCATCGCCACTCCAAGGCGCGATGCCGCCTGCCCGCCGGCCGGCGGGAGAAGGGCGGCCCCAGCCGCCCGCGATCGCATCTTCATGGCTTAAGGCCTAGTAAAGGGGATGGCGCCGGTCACGGTGCCGGCCTCCCCCTGGACCTTGGCGGAAAGGCGGAGCATCCAGTGTCCCGCCATGGCCGTATCGACAAGGAAGCCGTACTCGCCGGCGGCGGCGCCCACGGGCTCGGGCGTGACCTTGCCCGCCATCTGGGGCATCCCCTCCGGCGCCATGTCGGCGGCGCTGGCGAAGATCACGGCGCCGGGTACGGGCTTGCCGTCTCGCAGGCGGACCAATCGAACCGAAACCTCCGTCTTATTGGCACCCACGGAACGGGACGCGGCGAGGTCGAAACGGTAATCGGCGGGCGCCGCTTGCGCCACGGACAGCGTGACGGCCAGGGCAGCGGCGCCGGCCAGCCCGCGGATGAGGAAGAATGGCGAAAAGCGCATGATGACGAACCTCCGGACCGCGCCGTCCGTGCGGGGCGGCGCTCAGGTCGGGACGATGGGGAAAATCAGGGCCGCTTCGCCGCCGCCATGCCGCATGGACGAAGGGTCCGACGGATGGACGGGACGATGCGCGGGTCCACGCCCGTCAGGGCGGCGAGACTGACGCCTGGGAAAACGGGCGCCGGGCTCAGACCACGCGGACGGGAATACCCAAGGTCAGGACAGGGAGATGGGAGGGTCCAGGGACGGGGCGACGTCGCGGCCGACCAGCGGCTGATGGAGCGCCCCATAGACGATGGCAACCGCCGGAGCGGACACCCGTACCATCGCCACGCCCGGCGATGGAAGGCTGGGCGGCAGGATGCAGCCGAGATCGGACTGGCAGGCGAGCGACATCGATTTGCATGGCATCGGCGCGCCGCCATGGGAGCCCTCCATCATGCTCATCGTGCCGCAGGCGGCGGGCGCGAGTCCCGGCGCGGCCTCGACCTGAGTGGCCCCGAACAAGGCCACCACCATGATCACGCCAAGCAGGGTTCTGATCAACCGTCCAGTCATGCTGTTCTTTTACCGTGCGCTTCATGCGGTGGCAAGACAAAGGTTGTCCGAGGGCAGGGTAATCGGGTGAACGAGGGCGTGACAGCCGGGAAAAGTTCTGAATCAATCGATGACCTCCGATTCGGCAAAGGGGGTCACGATGGAGATGGACGGGGCGATCAGCGAGAGCATTGTTTTTCTTGAGTATTTCCGCGACCTCCCGGACCCTCGGCAGGCCGGCAAGGTCGTGTATCCGCTGGAAGAGGTCCTGCTGCTCTGCCTGCTGGCGGTGGTGGCTGGAGCAGAGACCTTCACCGATATCGCCCGTTTCGGGACGAAGAAGCTGGATCTGCTGCGGCGCTTTCGTCCGTTCCGCGATGGAACGCCGACGCACGACCATCTGGGCGACATCTTCGCGACGCTGGACGCGGAGAAGTTCCAGCAGTGCTTTGTCGCCTGGGTCGCCGCACGGACCGGCGCCCCGGCCGACGTGATCGCCATCGACGGCAAGACCGTGCGGCGTTCCGCCGACAAGAAGGGAGCCAAGGCTGCGATCCATATGGTTTCCGCCTTCGCAGCCCGGCACCCGATTCCCCTGTCAAAATGAGGGCGTGGAATTGGCATGCGCCGGCCAGCTTGGAAAAACCGTCGCATGGGCAGGCCGTGCGGACTCGTGAACGATGACAGGCGTTGTCTCGACCGTGTCGGAACCGTGCAGCGAGCTGCGGGGTGGTCATGGCGGGCGTCCCCGATCGCGGCGCTATCACGCTTCCGGATCGTCTCCCCGCTTTTCCAGATGGGATTCCAGCGCGGAAAGAATGGGGCACTCATCCACGGATCGATCTTCGTCCGTGCAAATTTCGATCAGCTCCGTCAATGCCCGCGACATCGCCAGCATCGTCTGAATTTTCTCTTCGATCTGCATTTTTTTCTGTATGGCCAAGGTGCGGACATCACCACAGCAGGAGCCGCCATCCGACTTCAGATCGATCAATTGCCTGATTTCCGAGAGCGTCATGCCGCACTGCTGGGCATGCTTGATGAAGCTCACGCGACGCACGGCATCCTCGCCATATAAACGATAGCCGGCCTCGGTCTTTTCCGCTGGCAGCAAGATGCCCTCGTCTTCATAGAAGCGGATCGCGTCAGCACTGATACCGGTGCGCTTGGCGAGCTTGCCGATGGTCATGCCGGGTCGCGGCTTCATCGCGCCACCACCGTGCCTGAATACATGTTCTCACCGCAATGGTATGGGTAACGCCCAGGGTGTGGCGCGTAAAGCTGGACGATCCGCGTCTCTCCCACCGGTACCGTGACCTCGGCCGCCTGCCCGCCGGGACCGAGCCCTTCGAAGACGGTGACCAACAGACAACCGCCGATGTGATCGGTGACCGCGACCTGGACGCGATGCCCGGCCGGGATGATCAGGGTGCGCGGCTGGTAGGGATAGCCGGTGGTGTCGGCGCCTTCCGTCAAGGCGTAGCGATGCCCGGCCGCCACGACAGCTGTTGCCGGCCCCCGGTCGACGTAGGCCCCGTAATTCTGGGTGAAGTAATAGACGAGAAAGCCGCCGGTGCCGATGAACAACAGGGCGGTGGCCCGCATCAGCCACATCCCCGTCCGGCGCAGGGTGGCGAACACCCGCTGGCCGAGCAGCATCATCACCACGACCAGCGACGCGATGGCGAGGCCGTAGACAAGCACGGACAGCATGGCCAGCCCATAATTGCCGGCCACCAGCGGAAGCAAGAGGATGCCGAGGAAGATCGGTAACGAGCAGGTATGCGACGCGGCGCCGTAGGCGAACCCGAACGAGATCAACATGCGCTTTCCCGGCGTTCCCGCTGCCGGTGGTCCGGCCTCCTGTCGGGCGTAGCGACGGTTCATCGGATTCCAGCGTTCCAGAACCGCCAGCATTCCGGTGCGATTCAGCAAAAGCAGGCCCCCGAGCAGCAGAAAGGCGATGCCCACGACAGGAATGAAATAGATCAGGTAGTTGTAGGCGACATTCCCGACCAGGCTGATGACGGCGCCGGCGATGGCATAGAATCCAACGATGCCCAGCGCGACCAGTCCGGCCGCGAAAACCAGAGAAAGCGAGAGGCGGCTGGTGTCCTTTGGGGGCCCAGAGCCGGCGGTAAGGTATGCCAGGAATGCCGGCGTGATGGCGACGCTGCACGGCGAAAAGAACGACGCCGCTCCGCCGAGCACGGCCAGGCCGAGGAGCAACATCGGCGGCAACGTGGTACCCTGCTGGAGAAGGGTACCCGAGTACAGATAGAGCTTGTAACCGGCGACACCCATAGCCAAGAGGACGATACCGGCACTCACCGGCCCGATCCACGCGTTGCGGCCGGCATTCGATACGGGAGGGTGCGACATTGTCAGAACTTCTCCTCGGGTTTCAATTACTCTTTTGACCGCGCTGCGGATCGCATCGTTTCGGTCGTGTAGCCCAACAAGTCCAGCCGGGCGACGATGGCCGATTCCTCAAGCTTGGCCGGATCGAACAGCACCTCGATACGCTGTGACGCGGCGTTGGCGCTGACATGCTGAATACCCATCAGACTCTTGAGGACACGGATCACACGCTGCTCGCAGCTTTGGCAATGCATCCGCGGGTCGCCGATCACCCGGAATGAAGCGGTCTTCAACATGACGTGATCTTCTCCTTCGGTTATATCACCCCCATTCCAGCTTTCCCGGTCGGGATGGCGTGGCGATAACGAGCCATCGTCGATCTCGTATGCCTCATGCGCCACATCAAGCGGACGCCGTGTGACCGTCCGACCTGGCCCGACCAATACCACTGACCGCCCCGAAGAACAGCCCGGCATGACCCGTCAACGAGTTGATGAAGATGGTGGTGACGCTGGTGGCCATCGCCACCATCGCCCACACGGGATAAATCAGGCCGGTGGCGGCCAGCGGGATACCGATGCCGTTGAACAGGAATGCCAGGCTGATGTTCTGAACCATTTTGCGATAGCCCAGGCGGCTGACGTCATAGGCGACCAGCACCCCGCCAAGGCGGGAATTCAGCAGGATCACGTCGGCGGCATCGATGGCGATGTCGGTCCCGTTTCCCATGGCGATGCCGACATCGGCCTGCATGAGCGCCGGCGCATCGTTGATGCCGTCGCCGACCATGGCCACCCGCGCCTGCTGCTGGATGCGGCGCACGGTTTCGGCCTTGTTTGCTGGCAGCACCTCGGCATACACCTCCTCGATTCCGGCCTCTGTCGCCACGCGCCGGGCGGCCCCCGCATTGTCGCCGGTGAGCAGGGCGACCCGTACGCCGGCGGCTTTGAGGGAGGTGACCGTCTCCCGCGCGTCCGGGCGCAGGGCGTCGCCCAGTGCCAGAAGGCCGAGTAACGTTTCCTCCCGCGCAATGCCGATCACCGTACGGCCGGCCGCTTGCAACGCTTCGATCCGGGCCCGCAAGGGGGCGATGTCGATGCCCCGTTCTTCCAGGAAAGCGGGGCTGCCGGCCAGCACCGCTTTGGCGGCCAGCGAACCGGCCAGCCGCGCGACCACCCCTTTGCCGGCCACCGCCTCGAAACCCTCGATATCCGGCAGATCGAGGCCGCGCTCGAAGGCGGACTGCACCACCGCCTGCGCCAATGGGTGCTCCGAGGCGGACTCGATGGCCGCGGCCAGGGCGATGAGCGTCTCTTCCGTGACGCCGTGCGGCACGATTTCGTGCAAGGTGGGCTTGCCCTCGGTCAGCGTGCCGGTCTTGTCGAAGATGACGGTCGTGACCTTGCGCAGCGCCTGGAAGGCTTCGCCGGTCCGCATCAACACCCCGCGTTCCGCGGCCTCTCCGGCGCCGCGCACGATGGACAGCGGTGCCGAAATTCCGACCGCGCAGGGATAGCCCATGACCAGGACCGACAAGGCGGCGAAGACGGCGCGCTCCAGGCCGATCGGATGGCCAGCCAACATTGGACCGATCGACCAGCCGAGAAAGGCCAGCGCCGAGATGCCGAGCACCACCGGCGTGTAGACCCGTAGAACGCGATCGACGACATGCAGCAATCCTGGCTTGAGCGCACGCGCCTCCTCGACGCTTTTGATCACTCGCCGCAGAAAACTGTCCTCGCCAATGGCCGTGACCCGCACCAGCAGCGACCCGGTGCCGTTGATGGAACCACCCGCCACGCTGTCCCCCGCGCGCTTGCCCACGGGCAGAGGCTCGCCGGTGATCAAGGCTTCGCTCACCGCCGAGTGGCCCTCGATCACCGCGCCATCCACCGGGATGCGTTCACCAGGTCGGATGCGCACCCGATCACCGATCGCGACCGCCTCGATCGGAAGATCTTGCTCACGGTCCTCCCGCAGCACACACGCGGTATCCGGCTGCAAATCGAGCAGCTTCTTGACCGCCTGAGAACTGCGCGTCTTCACGATCAAGGACAGCCATTCGGAGAAGACGTGATAGGTCAAGACCATGACCGTGACCGCGAAGAACGGCGCGGTGGGGTAATCCGGTCGATGCAGCCTGAGGCCGATCACGCCGCCCGTGATGCCGGCCCAGGCGCCGATCTCAACCAGCACATGCTGGTTGAGAATGCCGCGCTTGAGCGCTTGTGCCGCCATGCGCAGAATGTGCGCCCCCAGTCCGAAGACCATGATGGCGGCAAGCGCGGCGGCAAGCCAGGGAATGGCAGCACCGAGCGCGCCCTGGCCGCGCAAAATATAGACCGCGATTCCCGCCGCACCCAGCCCGGCACCGCCCACCATGGCGCGCCACGTCCCGAAATTCCGCAACACGGTGAAACCAAAGGTCATCAGGCTGGCCACCACGAAGACGGACAACCCTAGGGCCCAGCCGCCGGCCAGGGGGGCAATCAGGCCGATGGCCGCCAGGCTCAGGCCAAGCGCCCCCAGAAAGCGGTTGCGCTCGTGCGCCAAGGCGCGTTCCTGGGCCTCGAACGGTTCCACCTTGCGCGGATCGGACAGCGTATAGCCGATGTCGGTGAGCGTGCGCATCAGTGCTCCCGCCTCGGTCAGACCCGGATCAAACTCGACCAGCGCCTGCTCGTGGGTCAGGCTCACGGCGACCCGGTACACGCCGGGCTTGCGGGATAACGCCCTTTCGATCGTTCCGGTACACAGCGAACAGTGCAGCCCGCCGATATGGGCGCGCACGCGGCGCCGGTCCGGCCGGCCGGTGGGTTCGTCGCTCCACGGCATTGAGGCGGATTCGATAGTCAGTGCGGTATTCATGATGGCCCTCCATGACCTTTACCGTGCGCGGCCTCTGAATTTTTAGGCTGACCCTTGGAGGGCACTCCAGAGTCAAGAGAATTTGACGGAGGTTCGCCATGGATACCTGCCGCGGTGCATGCGGCTTCCGATCATCGTGCGGCTGTCTTCTGAAAATGACGGATGAGGACGCTGTCGCGGCCGCGCGCGCGGTGTCGCCGCGGACCGGGCGCGCCGAAAACCGGCCGACGACGTCAACCGCATGCACCGCCCGGGCATGCGGCCCCGGCCGCAAGGTCGGATACTTCTCCCGGAGCGGCATCCTGCACGAACGGCGTGCCGTCCAAGAGGCTTCTTTCCGCCCGGGCGAGTTCGCGCCCGAGATAGGCGGCATGATCCAAACGTGTGACCAATTGGCGTTCGATCGCCCCGGCGTACAAGGCGCCCGTCGAGTTTCCTTCCAGCACGCAATCAAGCACCCCCTGGCTGGTGTAGTGCTCGACCACCAGGCGCCTTGTCCCGGCGTCGAGGTAGATGACGAAATAGCCGGCCGCGTCGAGGGTGAGGCGTGGCGTTCCCGACACCAGAATGCGTTCGACGACCCGACCCCGGTAGGGATCGGGGTTAGGACCCGGGTTTCGTTGGACGCAGGCGCCAATCATCGACGCGACGGCATCCATGTCCGATTCTCCGATCATGGAGATGAGTTCGACCTGTTCGACGAAGGCCCGCACTTCCTCGGTGTCGACATTCCTCAGCACCGGCCGCTTGCCTCTCGCGCCGACGATGTGCCCGCGTTCGTCCAGGCCATGATGGAACAGGCTCTCGAAACTCTGGCCGGGCAGATGTCCCACCGCCTGCCGGGTGTCCTCGCCGCACAGGACAAGGAACCGGATGTTCGGGTTGCCCAGCGTGTTCTTGATGATCCGTTCGATACCAAGGTTTTCGGTATGCATCGTGCCAACGATGGCGAGGCCGTCCGGGCGGCGATCGGCCAATGTCCGGCTCAAGTCCCCGCTGTTGAGGGTGCAGACGGCGACCGGCGCGCCGTAGCGAACGACCGAATAATCTCCCGGCAAGGGAGGCCAGCCTTCCCGTGGGGCTGGTTCTTCCGTGGCGCAATGGCGGCCTTCGGCCGCGGCCGGGTCCAACTCGGCAGCCAGGTTCCGCGCCATTGCGGGCCAGCAGACCTCGCAGCCCAGGCAATCATAACGTTTCGGTTCGAACCGGCGTCGTGCGTCGGCCAACGTCGATTCAAGGGGATCGCGGATTGCCGACGATTCCCCCAGCGCATCGACCGTAGTGTGAAAACAGCCGCAACGCCAACATTTCCCGGCGGCGATGGCCTGGCCAAGCTCCCGCTCGATCAGCGCCAGCTGCTGTGGTGTTTCGGCCATTGCCCCTCTCTTCCAGCGGAAGGTTGGCGGGTTGAAACGGCGAAGGCGCGGCGGCGCCCGCGCCCTCATGCATCACCGACGCGACTGACCGAACCCGTCGTCATCAGCCGCCGTGAACGGCGATCCAGCGATTGCTGGCGACGCCCTTGAAAGTGTGAACAATCCTGGCGTTGCGCAGCGAGACCAGGACGGTTTCGTGGCGGTTCTCGATCGTCACCAACGCCTCCAGCCCGTGATCGACGATCGCCACGCCACTCAGTTTGTTCGGGCCCTTGGCGGGCCGAACCGCGATCTCACCCAGAAATTTCGGGTGCCGGGACGAGAATTCGACGATATGTCCCGAAAACCCGGCGGCGTAGACCTTGTGCCCGTCGGGGGATTTCGCCAATTGCATGAAGCCGGCGTTCGCCCGGGGGATCGCGTGATACGAGAAATGGGGATCGACTTCCGGTGTTCTGATCCGGGTGACGGTTCCGGTCGTCAGATCGATGACGCTCATGATGCCGGTCTTCATGTCGGCGGAGAACAGCTTGCCGCCGGCCGACAGGAGATCGCCCGACCCTGCCACCGGATAGGTCCCGGCGACATGGCCGGACGGAATTGCCACGATCCGGATCCTCCGGTTCATGTTGCCGCCGACATACAGCTTCGATTCGGCTCGATTGACGGCGAGGGCATTGCCGCCGAACCCCAGGGTGAAAACCGGCGCGTGGGGGGCGCGAAGCGCGTAGGCTGCCAGCTTCTTGGCCGACAGGACGACCACAAGGTTCCGGTGGAGCAGAACCCGCGCCACCCGCGCGCCCGCCATGGCCGGAAACGTGCCGATCCGGCGGCCGGTTTCGGCGTTCACCATGGTGACGCGTCCAACGGGCGAGGGAACATATATCGTGTGGGTCGTCGGATCGTACCCGGCAAAAAAGCTGTTGCCCGCCAATGTTCCCGCCTTGGCGAAAGAGAGGGTCCGGATGGCGGTGGGGTTGACCAGGAACAGCCGGCCCGGTCCCGGTCCCATCGGCGGGTTCGCCGCCGTTCCCAGAACCAGCGGGCCGGTTCCCGCATGGGCGGCGGGCGCAATCGCGCAGAATGCGGCGGCAACGGCAATCATCGATCTCTTGAACATGGTATCGGGGCTCCGGTAAATCGCGCTCACACGGGTCTATTCGCGGCGCCCGCCGGGAAAGTTACTCGGGAGGGTCAACCAGCGCAGCACGACAGCTGGGTGACGTCCTTTGTAAAGGTCTGCGCGGCGAGCTTCAGCCCCTCGACCATGGTCAGGTAGGGGAACAATTGGTCGGCCAAGTCCCGCACCGTCATGCGGTTACGGATGGCCAGCGCCGCCGACTGGATCAGTTCACCCGCTTCCGCGGCCACCGCCTGTACGCCGAGCAATCGTCCCGTTTTGGCGTCCGCCACCAGCTTGATGAACCCGTGCGTGTCGAAGTTCGCCAGCGCCCGCGGGACGTTGTCGAGGGTCAGCGTGCGGATAAGGGTCTCGATGCCTTGGTCATGGGCCGACCGCTCGCTCAGCCCGACGGTGGCGATCTGCGGATCGGTGAATACCACGGCGGGCATCGCGGAAAGGTCGAGTGCGGCCTCACCGCCGGTCATGTTGATCGCCGCGCGCGTCCCGCCGGCCGCGGCCACGTAAACGAACTGCGGCCGGTCGGTGCAATCGCCGGCGGCATAGATATGTTCGGCGCTCGTACGCAGGCTGTCGTCCACGGCGATGGCGCCGTGTCTGTCGACGTCGACACCCGCGGCTCCCAGTTCCAGTTCCCGCGTGTTCGGGCTGCGGCCGGTGGCGACGAGCAGCTTGTCGGCGCGCAACTCGCCCGAGGGCAGGCTCAGCGCGAACTCGCCCCCGGTATATGCGACCCGGCTTGCCTGCGTGTGTTCCAGCACCGCGATGCCTTCATCGCGGAAAGCGGCGGCGAGGGCTTCGCCGATCGCGGGGTCGTCCCGGTACAGCAGCGTATGGCGGGCGAAAATCGTGACCTGGCTCCCCAGCCGGGCGAAGGCCTGGGCCAGTTCCACCGCCACCACCGACGCGCCGATGACGGCCAGACGTTCCGGAATCGCGTCGCTTTCCAGCGCCTCGGTCGAGGTCCAGTAGGGTGTGTCCGCGAGACCCGCGATGGGTGGGATGGCGGGACGGGCGCCCGTGGCGATCAGACAGCGGTCGAAGACCACCTCGCGCTCGCCACCGTCGTTGAGCGTCACCGTCAAGGTGGACGCATTGCGAAAACGCGCGCGGCCGCGCACCACCTCGATGGCAGGCGTGCTTTCCAGAATGCCTTCGTACTTGGCGTGACGCAGTTCCTCGACACGACCCTGCTGCTGGGCCAGCAAGGCGCCGCGCAGTACTGCGGATGGCGCGGGCGGCAGACCGGCATCGAACGGACTTTCGCGCCGCAGGTGCGCGATGTGCGCCGCGCGGATCATGATCTTGGACGGCACGCAGCCGACGTTGACGCAGGTTCCGCCGATCGTGCCACGCTCGATCAGCGTGACCCGCGCCCCGCGCTCGACGGCCTTGAGCGCGCCGGCCATGGCCGCGCCGCCGCTGCCGATCACGGCGATATGCGGTTTCCCTCCGTCACCGGCGGATGCGGCGGCGGCGTTCCGAGGATGCGCGCCATAGCCGCGCGCGACCACCGCTTCGATAAGCCGTGATACGGGCACGTCGCGTTCCAGCACGATCCGCGCCGAGGCGTCCGGATAGGATACCAGCGCGTCCCGCACGCCGGGGATGCCTTCGAGCGTTTCGCGCACATGCGTGGCACAACTGTCGCAGGTCATGCCCGTGATGGACAGTTCAGCCGTTATTGTTTCGGTCATCGGTACCTCCAATGGGCGCGCGCGCTCAATCGCGCGAGATCGACGTTTCGCAGCCGTCGGTCGCGCAACGACGGTTGGCCGGATTGACCATGTCCCAGATGGAGGCGAGGAACATCACCACCAGCCCGGTATAGAAAATCCCGCGCGCCAAATCCTTGGCCAGAAAGCCATGGGTCAGCCCGAATACGCCGATGAGCGCCAGGACCGGACCGATCGACCCCAGCAGGGTACGCCGCCACTGATGATGGGAGAACCAGCCCGCCAGGGTCGCCAGAAGCGCGATGGCGGCGAAGATCGGAATCAGCCATTGCACGAACAGGCCTTCCCACTGACTGAGAAAGCCCAATCCGATCGCGGCGCCGAGGCTGGCGGCCGCGGGAAAGCACAGGGCGCAACTGAAGCTGCCGACGATGGCGCCGACAACGCCGGTTTTGTCGATGATGCGGGTGATGGCGGACATGGATGAGCCTCCTGGGTGACGTTCACGGGTTCCTGGCGAACTCTGATCGGGCTAAGCTTACTGCCGTACTTAAGTACGGAGTCAACCGCTCATGAGGCATCGGGAAGGCGCGTGGACCATCGGCCGCTTGGCCAAGACGGTCGGCGTCACTGTCGAGACCATTCGCTTTTATCAGCGCCGGGGCTTGGTGCGCGAACCGCCCCGCCCGCCGGGCGGTATTCGCCATTACACGCCGGAGGATGGCGCGCGGGTGAGGTTCATCAAGTCCGCACAGCGGCTCGGGTTCAGTCTGGACGAAATCCGCCATCTGCTGCGACTCGATGAGGGCATGCAATGCGATGCGGCAGCGAAATTGGCGGCCCAACACTTAGACGGCGTGCGGATGCGGCTCCAGGATTTGCGTCGTATCGAGACAACGCTGGAAATCTTGGTCGAACAATGCGGTCAAGGAAAAGAAAAAGTGGCCTGCCCGCTGATCATGTCACTCTATGGAGACAAGAATTACAAATGAATTTTATGGCGTATGGCCTATCGCGGCGCGGGCCGTATTGTGATTGTGGAAAAAGAATTCCGCATTTGGCGCCGTGGCGTATTAGAGTGCATCAGCTTTTAGCTGAAGCACTCTAGGATTTTGTTGATACGAAAAAGCTCCGCTTTTTCAAGGCTCAAACGCCGCTCGGGCTTAAGAGTTTTTCGATTTCCCAATTCAGTCTCAATGCGAAAAACTCTACCCGGATAGTTCTCCAAAATCAGCCGGACCGCCCTTCCGTCTCGACCGGCAGACCGGCGGCGCGCCACTCGGGGAAACCGTCCTCCAGCCGCCGGGCCCTGCGACCGCGCTCGCGCAGGGCGGCCACCGCTTCGAACGCCAGAACGCAATAGGGACCCCGGCAATAGGCGACCACCTCGGTCTCTTCCGGCAAATCGCCAAGGCGGCGGTGCAGATCCTTGAGCGGAATATTGAGGCTGCCGGGAAGATGGCCGGCGCCGTACTCCTCGGGCGGGCGGACGTCGAGCACGGTGACCAGGCCGTCCCGCATCCGCCGGACCAGATCGTCCCGCGACACCGGTTCCAGGGAATCCTTCTGGTGGAAATAGCCGCGCACCAGCCGGTCCACCTCGGCGACATGGCGTTCGGCGGTGCGTCGCAACGCGGCGATCAAGGCCAGCACGTCGTCGTCGGCGAGGGAATAGAGGACCTGGAGACCGTTTTTGCGCGAGACCACCAGACCGACCCGGCGCAGCACCTGGAGATGCTGGGAGGTGTTGGCGACTGACAGGGCGGCGGCGGCGGCCAAGGCATCGACGCCGCGTTCGCCTTGCGCCAGCAATTCCAAGAGGTCGAGGCGCGGGGCACTGGCCAGCGCCTTGGCCAGCGCCGCGAACTGTTCGAACATCGACAATTTGGGACTGAGCGGCTCCGTCACCGTCCGTTACTCCAGAATTCAATTTTCTTCTAAAATAGGAAATCGTGCCGGCCGGGTCAACCTGAGGCGCGCAGGTCCGGCGACAGGAGCGAAACCGTCCTCTTGACACCCCGGGGAAGAAAATCCATTATTCAATTAATAAATTGAATAATGGAGTCACGCCATGCTGCCATTGGCCATTCTGGCCGGTCTCGCCACCGGCCTGGTCCTGGGACTGCTGGGAAGCGGGGGGTCGATCGTCATTCTTCCCGCTCTCGTCTATCTGCTCGGGGTACCCATCAAGTCGGCGATCGCCATGACGCTGGGCACGGTCGGCCTGACGGCGGCGATCGCCGCCGCCGCCCACTGGCGGCGCGGCAACGTCAACATTCCGGTGGCAGCAATCTTCGGCACCTTCGGGGCGGCGGGAACCTTCGCCGGGACACGGCTTGGGCTGATTACGCCGGAGGCGGTCCAGATCACTCTGTTCGCGGCGGTGATGTACGCCGCCGCCTGGCGGATGTTCCGCCCCGCCACCTTGGCGCCGGCGGGGGATGGGGCGCTGCTTCGTCTCGATGCCGCGGAGAACGGCGCCACCCTGGTGGTCATCGACGCCCGCCGGGCCGGCGGCATCGCCGCGCTCGGCATCGGAGTGGGGGTGCTGGCCGGGGTGGTCGGGGTCGGCGGCGGTTTCCTGATCGTTCCCGCTCTGGTTCTTCTGGCCGGTCTGCCGATGAAGGAGGCGATCGGAACGTCACTCGCCATCGTCACGGCCAACACCGCCGTCGGCTTCGCCGGTTACCTCGGTAAGGTCGCCATCGACTATCGTCTGTTGGCGATCTTCGTCGTCGTCGCCATCGCCGGCAGCCTCGTCGGCACGGCGGTGTCCAGGCGGCTGTCGGCGATGGCCCTTAAACGAGGATTCTCGGTCTTCCTGGTGGTGGTGGCGACCTACATCGTCGCCCGTCAAATCGCTCGTCACGCCTTTGGAGTCTGAGGGATGAAAATTACCGTGGTGTCCAAGGCACCGCCGGGCGGCCGCTGTTCGCTCTATCTCGGCTACGCCCGCGCCCTGGCCGAATTCCATGCGGCAGAGGTGGAAATCGTTTATGCCGGGCCGGACGCCGAGTTGCAGCCGCCGGTCCTGATGGTGGACGGAAGGTTGATTTTCCCCGCCGACGGCCTGATCCTTACCCCCGGGGACGTGGGTCTCGGTCTGACCCGGATGGGGGCGGCGATCGCCGACCATGTCGAACTGCTCGAAATTTTGGAAACGGCAGAAGCGGAGTTCATGAAGGGATGCGAGGCTTGAACCGCTATCAAAAGTGGCGTTCCAGCCGTTTGGGGCGGATCACCGACCGGGCGGATCACCGACCGGGCGGAGCGCGCGCCGCTGCTGGAACTGGCGGGGCCGGTCGGCGGCTTGGACGTGCTCGACATCGGCTGCGGCGACGGCGACCTGTCGGAGGCGCTGGCTTGCGGCGGCGCGGAGGTGACCGGGATCGACGCCGACCCTGAGATGGTGAGCGCCGCCACTCGGCGGTTGCCGTCCGGAAGCTTTCTTTGCGCCGATGCCTTGGCGCTGCCGTTCGACGACGGCCGGTTCGATCTGGTGGTCATGGTCACTCTGCTCTGCCATGTCCAAAATCGGGAGCGGGCGGTGGCCGAGGCAGGCCGGGTCTTGAGGCCCGGCGGGCGTCTGCTCGTCGGCGAACTCGGCCGCCGCAGCGTGTGGGCCTTCGCCCGCCGGCTCAAGGGGTGGCAGGGCGACGACTTCTGGCGGACGGCCCGGTTCTTCACCGCCGCCGAATTGGCCGGTCTGGCGAAGACGGCCGGTCTCACGGTCGAACGGGTTGGCACCGCCGTCTATTATCCGCCCAACGGCTGGGCGGCGTCGCTGCTGGCGCCGCTGGACCGTCACCTTGCCCGCCTGACCACCTTCGGGGCCGCGTTCATCGCCGTCGCCGCCCGCAAGCCCGGATGACCCGATGCCCGCTGACCGGCCGCCGCTCCTCGATCTCAAAGACCCCGACGCGCCTTCGCTGTTTCAACCGGCGAACCTGCTGCGGGAGGCGCGGCGACAGCGCGGCCTCGACCTTGCCGCGGTACCGTCCTTCTGTCTGCTCGATCCCGACGGCGATATCGTCCGCTTCCTGAAACGGACCGGGCGGGCGCAGCCGGTGGAACAGTGGGCCTGCTACCACACCGAGATGTGGCGGTTCGAACAGGACGGGGTGGAATTCGGGGTGGTCGGCTGCGCGGTCGGCGCTCCGTTCGCGGTGCTGGTGGCCGAACAGATGTTCGCCAGCGGTTGCCGCTTTCTGGTCAGCATCACCTCGGCGGGACGGATCGCGGAGGAAGCGCCCGCCTTCATTCTGATCGACCGGGCGCTCCGCGACGAAGGCACCAGCCATCACTATCTGCCGCCGTCCCGTTTCGCCGCGGCCGATCCCGATTTACTGGCCCGTCTGGCATCGCTGGACGTCCGGCGGGGAACGACCTGGACCACCGATGCCCCCTATCGCGAGACGGCGGCCGCGGTCGCCGCCCACCGGGCCGCCGGCCTTCTCGCCGTCGAAATGGAGGCCGCCGCCCTTTACGCCTTTTCCCGGGCCAGGAAGGGTCCGGTGGTTTGTTTCGCCCACCTCACCAACACAATGGCCCAGGCGGAGGGCGACTTCGAGAAGGGCGAGGCCGACGGCGCCACCGCCGCGCTGGCTCTGGCGGTGGCGGCGGTCACGGTATGGGGACGAGGCGAAGTGGCATGACAGGACGGTCGGCGCATGATCCGACTCGCCATCATCGACCTGACCGGCTGGCTGAAAGCCGCCGGGTTCACCGGTATCGACATCGCGGTCAAGCCGGAAAACCGGGATCCGATCCGCGAATGGGCGCCCGGCTTGGGAATAGAATCATATAGCGTCTCAAGCCGTTCAGTGCCGCGACAGGCGGTAACGATATCTTCTCGGGACGGCTTCCGTTCCGGGTGTTAGATCGATAGCGGGGATAGTCGCTCTCGGTTGCGCTCGGTGGTTTCGCGCGCGTCACCTTCACGGGAGATCGAACGATGCAAAGGCGGATCGAGGCAAAATTGGTTGCCACGGAGGGCAACCGGTCCGGGGCCGGCGCGGCGGCCGATGCCGAATTTTTCGATGGTCCGGCCATGCTGGCCTTTCTCGACCTCGACGCTGACGCGCGCGGCGCGTTGGCCGCGGTTTGGCCGGTCGCCGAACCCATTCTGCCGACCGTCCTGGATGAATTCTACCAAAAGGTGAACGCCCCCCCCTCGCCCGGATGTTGAATGACGGCGGCCAATCCACCATCGACCGGCTGAAGGCGGCGCAGATCGCGCATTGGCAGGCCCTGTTCAGCGGTCACTTCGACGATGCCTATATGCGGCGGGTTTACGCGGTCGGCATGGCGCATCAGCGCATCGGGCTGGAGCCGCGCTGGTACCTCGGCGGCTATGCCTTCATTCTCGACCGCCTGCTGCGGATCATTTCAGAAGCCGGCGGACTGCGCCGGCGGGATCGCTTGCGCATGTCCGGGGCGGTGATCCGGGCGGTGATGCTGGATATCGACCTCGCCATCGCGTCCTATCTGAAGGCCATGGACGACGCACAGGCCGACCGCATCGATGCCCTTTCGCGCGCATTCGAACGCGATGTCAAGGACGTGGTCGACGAGGTGGCGGGGGCGGCATCGGCGATGGAGGGCACGGCGCGGACCATGTCGGATGCGGCCGAGGAGGGCCGGCGCCAGGCCGCCGCGGTCGCCGCGGCCGCAGAAGAGGCCGCGACCAACATCCAGACCGTCGCCGCCGCCACCGAGGAACTGGCCGCATCGATCGCCGAAATCAACCGCCAGATTGCCGATTCGGCGATGATCGCCTCCAACGGCAGGGAGGAGGCCGACCGGACCAACGCCGGTATCCGTGGTTTGGCGGAAGCCGCCGATCGCATCGGCCGGGTGGTCAATCTGATCAGTGACATCGCCTCGCAGACCAATCTGCTGGCGCTCAACGCCACCATCGAGGCCGCCAGGGCCGGCGAGTCCGGGCGCGGTTTCGCCGTGGTGGCGGGTGAGGTCAAGAGCCTCGCCAACCAGACCGCCCGCGCCACCGACGAAATCGCCGCCCAGATCACATCCATGCAGGACGCCACCAGGGACGCCGTCGGCATGGTCGCCTCGATCGCCGCCACCATCGGCCGGATCGACGAGGTGGTGGGGTCCATCGCGGCGGCGGTCGAGGAACAAGGCTCTGCAACCGCCGAGATCGCCCGCAACGTCCAACAATCGGCCGAGGGCATCCGCGAGGTGACGGTGACCATAGGTGCCGTCTCGGAAGGAGCCGCGCGTACCGGCCAGGCCGCCCGTGACGTTTCCACCGCGGCGGGCAACCTTGCCGCCAACGCGGTGGATCTGGAGCAGCGAGTCGGCCGCTTCGTGGACGGGATCAAGGCGACGACCCATACAAAACCCTGAAAACCGTCCGCGACGACGTGGTCGTACCTGGGAAATTCAGAAAAGGTCAGGGCAAGCGGGCGCCGGGGCCGCCAGCTTGCGCAGGGGCGTAGCCAAGCCACCGGAGGTGGCTCCTGGCGGGGGACGGCAGATTGCGAAGGGCAATCGGCTTCACCCTGCAAGTCCAGCCTGATCCTTGATCGAATCCGCATCCCGGTCTACCGTGAAGTCCACGGCCGTGGAATGGGCAGAGACGCTGGAAGTCGTTCTCTTCCATGATTGGGGGCCGACGTCTCGGACCGTGCCATTGAGCGATCCGGTTTGGGGCCATGTCCGGGTCGTGGCCTCGGGGTGGGCAATCCTGCGATCATCCTGCCAGCGGGAGGCATTGTTCGAGGACGGCGCTTGCATGAGACGAGTATCTGCCATGACATCGAGTGTTGAAGGTGCGACGAAAGGAAGTGACGAATCGCCGGCCTCCGGGTCCAGATTGATCATCCGACAGCCGGACGATTGGCATGTGCATCTCCGCGACGATGCGATGCTTTCCGGGGTTGTCAATGAAACGGCCCGGCAGTTCGCCAGGGCGATCGTGATGCCGAACCTGGTTCCGCCCGTGACGAATGTCGCGGCCGCCGAAGCCTATCGGGCGCGCATCCGGGCCGCCCTCTCGCCGGCCCATGATTTCACCCCGTTGATGACCCTTTACCTCACGGACTCGACCGATCCGGAAGAGGTTCGAAAAGGATTTTCATCGGGTGTCTTTACGGCGGCCAAGCTCTATCCGGCTCATGCCACGACGAATTCCGCGCGCGGCGTGACGGATATCGCGCGGATCAATCCGGTTCTGGCGGTGATGCAGGCGATCGGCATGCCGCTGCTTCTGCATGGCGAGGTGAGCGACAAAAATGTCGATATCTTCGACCGTGAGGCCGCTTTCATCGAGCGGGTGCTTGTCGGGCTCATCGCGCAATTTCCAGAGCTCAAGATCGTTCTGGAACACATCACGACGGAGGATGCGGTCGCATTCGTGGACGCCGCCGGGCCGCGCCTCGGCGCCACCATTACCCCCCATCATCTGGTCATCAACCGCAACGCCATGTTCGAGGGGGGCATTCGGCCCCATCTTTATTGCCTGCCGGTGGCCAAGCGCGAAAAGCATCGGCTGGCGCTGCGCCGGGCGGCGACATCGGGCAATCCGAAATTCTTTCTGGGCACGGATTCGGCGCCGCATGCGGTGGGAAACAAGGAGGCCGGGTGCGGCTGCGCCGGCATCTACAACGCACCGGTCGCGCTGGAGGTCTATGCGTCGGTTTTCGAGGAGGAGGGCGCGCTCGAAAGACTGGAGGGATTCGCCGCCGAGTTCGGCCCGCGCTTTTATGGTCTTCCCCTGAATGCGGGCTCCGTCATCCTTGAACGGAAGCCGCGGCCCGTCCCGTCGCAGATCGTCGCGGCCGGCCTTCCCCTTGTTCCGTTCCAGGCGGGGGCGGAACTGGCCTGGACGTTTTGCGGGCGAAGCGCGGAAGCGGACGATCGTGTCTGACCCCGGCCATCCTTACGCGGGGCGCACGGCGGTTCTCGCCACGATGCACCGGAAAGAGTCGGTGATCGCTCCGGCGTTGAGGGCAACGCCCGGTCTGATCGTCGAACCGGTGCCGGGCCTGGATACGGACCGGTTCGGGACGTTTTCCGGCGAAATCGCCCGCAACGGGACGATGCTCGAGGTCGCGGTTCGCAAGGCCCGCCTGGGAATGAATGCCGGCGGCGCCGCTCTGGGGCTTGCGACCGAAGGGTCTTTCGGCCCGCATCCGATGATTCCGTTCCTGCCGGCGGGGATGGAACTGATGGTTTTCGTCGATGACGAGCGAGGGATCGTCGTCACGGAAAGCCTCATCGCCGAAACGACCAATTTCGCCCACATGGTGGTGCGATCCGACGAAATGCCGACCGAATTCCTGCAGCGGATCGGGTTTCCCGACCATGGCCTGATCGTGCGTCCGAATGACGGTGAGGAGACGGAGGGCCTGGCGAAGGGCGTTATCGATCATGATGGCCTCACTCGGGCGATCATGGCGGCGGCGGCGGTCTCACGCGATGGCCAAGCCCGCCTCGAAACGGATATGCGAGCCCATTTCAATCCGACGCGGATGAACAGCCTTGCCGTTCTCGCCGAAAGGCTCGGCCGGCGGTTGGCCCGCCGATGCCCGGCGTGCGGGATGCCGGGATTCGGCCGGACCGGGGATCACCCCGGCTTGCCGTGCGAAGCCTGCGGCGATCCCACGGACCTGGTGGCCGCGGAAATCTTCGGTTGCCCCGCTTGCGATTTCACCGAGGACCGGCCGCGGGCCGATGGCTTGGTGCGTTCGCCGGCCCAATATTGTCCGACATGCAATCCGTGAGAATTTTCAGAGAGTGGTGAAAGCGCTGGGCTCACGAAGTCTTACGGTGACGTCAATGACGGTACCCCGCGATTGGGAACGATATCCGGCTGACGATCGGGATTTTCCGGAGCCAGGCATCAGGCTGGCGCGTTCGCGCGACAGCCTGATGTTATCACCTACCCTGAGAGCGCATGGTCAAATAAGGTATCGGCTCAAGGCGAGCAACGCCTACCTCATATTTTCTACTGCGGCCGGGACATCCCTCCGGCTTCAACCGGCCGTACGAAAACCGCCAACCTGTGCCTCGGAGATGATCGCCTTCGGCAATTTCCGCCAACCATCAGACGCGACCCGGGAAGCGAGGGAATTTAATCATGAGCATACTCTTCTCCCGCCGGCAGGTGCTGGCTTCCGGTGTGGCGGCGACGATGTTGCCATGCCTACCCAGAGCCCATGCCGCAACCGGCGCAAAGCGCCTGACGGCCGGAATCCGTGTCATCGAAGTGAACGGCAAACCGGCGCGGGTCTTTCATCTGACCGGTCCGGACGGCAAGCCTGGTTTACGCCTCGCCCCTGGAGAGCGGTTCCAGACACGGCTGGTCAACGAGACTGGCGTGTCGACGATCATTCACTGGCACGGCCAACTTCCGCCGTGGACGCAGGATGGCTTTCCCTGGCCGCAGACACCCCCGCTCGCACCCGGTGCGACTCACGCCTATGACTTCGCCGCGGTCCCCGGGACGTACTGGATGCATTCGCATCACGGGTTGCAGGAGCAGAGCCTGATGGCGGCGCCGCTTGTCGTCCGCGGTGTCGCTGAAATACAAGAAGACCGGCAGGAAATCGTACTGATGCTGCACGACTTCAGTTTCCGCGCGCCGGAGGAACTGCTTGCAGGTCTTACCGGAACGAGTGTTGCCGCGGCGGGGGCCATGACCGGGATGATGGAGAATGTGCCGGTACCTGTTCCTGGCGCGGCCATGCCGCATTCGGCGATAGGCATGTCCTCTTCCATGTCCGGGATGGGATCGTCGATGATGTCGGAGTCGACCTCGATGCCCGGCATGAGCGGTATGCACATGGATCTCAACGACATCGATTACGACGCTTTCCTCGCAAATGATCGCACTCTGGCCGACCCCGAGATCGTGCGTGTCGAACGTGCAGGTCGGGTGCGGCTGCGGGTCATCAACGGCGCATCGGCGAGCCAATTCTGGCTTGATCTCGGCGCGCTGACGGGGTGGGTCGTTGCGGTGGACGGCCATGGGGTGATCCCGGTGAGCGGCCGGCGTTTTCCGATTGCCATCGCGCAGCGCCTCGATGTCCTGCTCGACCTGCCGCCGGACGCCCGCGCATTCCCGGTGACGGCGGAGCTTGAGGGTAAGCGTCGCCGCGCAGGGATCATCCTGGCACCATCCGGCGCATCCATCATCAGGCTGCCCGTGATGGCGCCGAACAGGGCGCAACCGGTCGACAACTCGCTTGAAGCCCGGCTGCGCACTACCACGCCACTTGTGTCCCGGAAGCCCGATGTTGTCACGCAGATCGTGCTTGCTGGCGGCATGCAGCCTTATGCATGGTCGCTCAACGGCGAGTTCTGGCCGAAGATTACACCGCTCATGCTGACCAAGGGCCAGAGGATCGAGATCGAGCTGATCAATCATTCGCCGATGGCGCATCCGATGCACCTGCACGGCCACAGTTTCCAGGTCGTTGCCGTCAATGGCCTGCCGATCCATGGCGCGGTCCGCGATACAGTGCTGGTCGAGCCAATGCCGGGAAGCGTGCGAATTGCTTTCGATGCCAATAACCCGGGCCGATGGGCATTCCACTGCCACAACCTCTACCACATGGCGACCGGCATGATGACCGAATTCCGCTATGAGGGAATAGCTGTCTAATTGTCTCGGTGGTATCGGCGGCATCGCGTTGCCCATTCGACTCATCCATCATGCGCTGAAGCATGGATTCGCGGCCAATGGGCCATGGTTCGCCCCTTTCCGAATCAGCTTGCGCGGACGAAGATGGCCCCGTAGTGATAGGGACGCAACTCGACCACCTTTTCCAACGTGAAGCCGCCCGGCTCGACGACCGCGCGGGTTTGCTCCGGCGACATGCGCAGATCGGTGCTCGGCCCACGCGGCTGATCCAGAACGGTGGTCTCTTCGCGCGGCCGGGCGTGCCAATTGACGATGGCGAAACGGCCATTGGGCTTCAGGGCCGCAGCGACCTCACGGGACAGGGCCGTCTTGTCCGGTGCGCCGTGGAAGGTGTTGGCGATCAGGACATAGTCGGCCGGCTCGTCCAGCAGGCGGCTCAACTCCATGGCGTCGCCGAGCAGCCAATCGCAATTCGGTTGCCCCGCACATGCGACTTGCGCTTGCTCCAGCATCTCCGGGTCAAGGTCGAAGCCGATGACCCGTCCCAATCCGACCCGCCGGGCGATGGCGGCGGTGAAGTAGCCGTAGCCGCAGCCCAGATCGACGACCGTCATTCCCGGTTCGATACCCAGGGCTTGGCTCACACCATCGGGGTCGGGCCACAAGGCATGCCACCAGTTTCGATCCGGCATCACGGTGGCCGGAAACAATCGTTCACGAATCATTATCCAAGCTCCTTTTTCATTCGCTGGTACTCCTCTTGGCTGATCTCACCCCGGGCGTAACGCCGGTCGAGAATTTCTTGGGCGCTTTCCTTCCTGTCGCGCGGCCCACGCCAACCAAACAACGGTCCGCCGCTGCGAAAAAGGAGAAGCAGCATCACGACAAGAAAGATCAGCGGAAATATCCACATCAATGGGAACCATCCCCACGGTCCATATGGCCACATGACTACGCCTCCTAGGTGGTTGCCCGTGTCGTAGACGCCCTTGTTGAGATCGTGTCTCGAGGGACGGTGTAACAGCGCGTTGGCCGTCGTGATCACCGGCGGGTTTGGCCGGGATGGTCATGCCGCGACGGACAGGGAAACGAGAGATTGTTGCGCACCGGCGCGACGGATTCCAGGGTGATGTGGCGAGATGCTGTACGGCCCATTCGTCAGGGATGGCGTTGGCCAGTCGGGTGATGGCCCCCTCGGGCTGAAATCTATCCACAGGATCGATTTTTTGACGTCCTCGGCGTTGAGAAAGATGGCGTCGACTGGCGATCCAGCCTGCAGTGACCGTCATGCCGGATTGATTCGCGGATGGGTCTCCTCGGCCCGCAGAGCGACCCAAGCTCCCGATCCGACCAGTACCAGGGCCGCGAACCAGAAGGCGGGAACGATGCCGCTGCTCGCCTGCGCCACCAGACCCAGCGCCAGAGCGCCGATGGCGTAGCCGGTGTCGCGCCAGTAGCGGTAGGCGCCCAGCGCCGAGCTGCGCCAATCGGGGTGCGAGATGTCGGCCACCGCCGCGATCAGATTGGGGTAAAGCAGCGCCATGCCCACTCCCATCACCGCCGCCGCCGCCATCCAGGCTCCCATCCCCTCGACCAGCGGCACTGCCGCGATGCCGGTGGAAAGCAGCCACAGCCCGGCGACGATCGGCTTTTTCCGGCCGATGGCGTCGGATAGCGGGCCGGTCCACAATTGCGAGGCGCCCCAGACGAAGCCGTAGACGCCGGTCACCCAGCCGGTCTGGATCACCGACAGGCCGCGTTGGTGCAGGAACAGGGGGAACAGCACCCATAGCAGGGCGTCGGCCACCTTGTTGGCCGTGCCCGCTTGGCACAGGGCGGCGAAGGTGGGATGGCGGAACGAGACCAGGGCGAAGATCTGGCGCGCGCTCGGATTGGCCGGCACGCCCTCGGGGAAGCGGGGCCGGTGGCCCTGATAGGTTCCGCTGGCGTGCTGGCCGCTTTCCGCTTTGGCCCAGGGCAGGGTCTCCTTGACGAACAGGACCGCGATGGCTGCCGCGACCGCGATCACGCCCAGGGCGAACCACAGCAGCGTAGCGCGTGGGCCGTAAAGGGGGCTGAGATAGCCTGTGGCGATTCCCGCCACCGCCACCGCCGCATAGCCGGCGAATTCATTGACTCCGGTGGCGAAGCCGCGCTGCTCGGCACGGGTGATGTCCACCTTGCTGGTCACGGTCATGGTCCAGGCGAAACCCTGGTTGATGCCGAGGAACACGTTCGCCACCACCACCCATTCCCAACTGGGCGCGGCATAGATGAGGACGGGAATGGGAATCGCCGCCGCCCAGCCCAGCAGCAGCACTTTCTTACGCCCGATCCGTTCCGACAGCCGCCCGGCCATGAAATTGAGGATGCCCTTGACGAAGCCGAACGAGATCACGAACGACATCAGGTACAGGAACGAGCCCTTGGGCACGCCGAAATCCTGGCTGGCGACCACCGGCAGGACGTTGCGCTCCATGCCGATGATCAGGCCGACGAAGAAGACCTGGATCATCTGCTGGATGAACTGGCCGAGATTGGCGCGGATGCCGCGCACATAGGCGGCCTCGGCGTCCGCGACCGGGTGCTTGCTCATGGGATGCTCACTTGCCCAGATTGGTGGCGACGATCCGTTCCATCTCGGCCGGCTTCGGCGGGATTTCGGCGGTTAGGGCGGCGATGAAGACGGCCTTGTCCATCGATAGCATCGGATTCCAGCGTTTCTCGAAGCCGATGGTGGATGAGGGCTTGCCCGAAAGCCCCGCGCCGCAGACGCTGCCCGCCTGATGGCCGGGGAAGATCTCCACGGCGTCGGGCAACGACAGCAGGCGGGAATGGATGCTGTCATGGAGCACGCCTGCCATCTCGACCTCCCTGCCCGCGAGGTCAGGCCGGCCGGCGGCACCGACGAACAGCGTGTCGCCGGTGACGACGAACCACGGCGCCTCGCCCCGGCGGATGTCGGTCACCAGCAGGCAGACACTGTCGGGGGTGTGGCCGGGGGTGTGCAGCACCTCGACCTTGACGTTGCCGATGTCGAGAATCCGGCCGTCCGTGAGTGGCTCGAAGGGAAACGTGACGCGGCTCCGATTGGCTTCGTGCAAGCAATAGGGCGCACCGACCATTTCGGCCAATTTCCGACCGCCCGAATAGTGGTCGGCATGAACGTGGGTATCGATGACGTAATTGATGGTCACGTTGGCCGCCTTAGCCTCGGCGATGAACCATTCCTCGTCGCCCGCCACCACGTCCACCGCCACGGCCTTGCCCTTGCCGCCGCAGCCGAAGAAGTAGGATAGCGACGATTCCTTGCTGGCCAATTGCTTGAAAAACATGGAGTTCTCCTCTAAGGGCGGGGCGGATCGAGGTCGGCCCGAATTTTTATCAATTAAACAATTAATATATTGAATAATGAGTGTCAACGTCTTGCGAAGCGCCGTAGTGGTTTCTGGCCAAGCCCTGACCGACATTTTCCGCCGGCCGCGGTGGTTGGCCGAGCGGAGGCGACCCGGCGCGATCCCTTCTCCAAGGTTTATTCCCTGCACGCATTCGGGATGGAATGCATCGACAAGCGGACACGTCCAACGCGTTGTAAACCCCGAAGGCGTCGGTGTAGACGATGCTGTCGGGGTCTGCCTTCTCCTGGATGATCTGCGGCAAATTCTCGGTCTTGGCGTTCGGGATGATCGCCGTGTAGACCTTCCCACCCTGCTTCAGAAGGCCGAAAACCGCCACCTTCCCGGCGGCGCCACGGCCGCGCCGGCACTTGCGGATGCCGCCGAAATAGCTCTCGTCGACCTCCACCTCGCCCGACAGCCGGTAACTTGGTAGCTTGCTGGCAATGAGCTGGCGCAGGCGCATGAAAAAGCGGATGGCCGTGTTCGGTTGAACGCCAACGATCTCGGCTGCAGTACGAGCCGTGCTGCCTGCAACAAAATGCTCGATCAGCCGGCCCTGCTGGCGCGCCGTCAATCTACTCTTGCGGGTGTACATCGTAGCCATGATAGAGCCCCAGATGGACCCTTAGCTACTTCAGCCTCCATTTCATTTCTCCCGCACCGCGATTTTCGGGCAGGATGAACACCGTAGCGACTACGGGATCAAGAGCGATGAGCGCATTGAGCATCGGCCGGCTGGGTGAACGCGCCGGCGTCAATATCGAGACGATCCGCTACTACGAGAGGATCGGCCTGCTGCCGGAGCCGGCCCGCAGCCTGGCGGGATACCGGCTGTATGCCGAGGACCACCTGCGGCGCCTGCGCTTCATCCGGCGCGGGCGGGATCTCGGTTTTTCGATCGAGGCGATCCGGACGCTGCTGCGCCTGGCCGAGCATCCCGACCAGCCCTGCGCCGACGCGGACCGGCTGGCTGCGGAGCACCTCGCGGACGTCGAGCGCAAGATCGAGGAATTGACCAGGCTGAGCGAAGAATTGGGGAAGATGACCAGATGCTGCGCCGACAGCGTGGCGCAGTGCCGGATCATCGACGCGCTGGGTGCCACCGAATACGAATAAGGGCTTGACCCTGTAGCGGCTACGGGCCGCACCGTGGCACCACGTTCGCGCCGGGGCGCGCGAACAACCAGCACGACATCCCGAAGAGGCGGTTCCCATGAACGCGCATGACCATTCCGACGATCACGGCCGTTGCGGCCATGCGGGGCACGAGGACCATTCACACGACAACGATCATGGACACCACCACGGCCCGGCCAGCTACGACCGGGCCTTCGCCATCGGCGTCGTGCTCAATCTCGGCTTCGTCGGGGCGGAGGTCTTCTACGGCCTTGCCGTCAATTCACTCGCCCTCCTGGCGGATGCCGGTCACAATTTCAGCGACGTGGTCGGCCTGCTGCTCGCCTGGGCCGCCGTGTGGCTGAGCGGGAAGCGCCCGTCGAAGCGGCGCACCTACGGGTTCGGGCGGACCACCATTATGGCCTCGCTCGTCAATGCCGTTGCCCTTCTGATCGGCGTCGGCGGCATCGCCTGGGAGGCCATCCTGCGCCTCGGCCATCCCGAATCGGTGGCCGGAGGAACCGTCATGGCGGTGGCCGCCGTGGGCATCGCGGTCAGTGCCGGCACCGCCGCCATGTTCATGGCGGGACGCAAGGGCGACCTCAATATCCGGGGGGCCTTTCTGCACATGGCGGCGGATGCCGCCGTGTCGCTCGGCGTGGTGGTGGTCGCGTTCGTAATGGAGCGGACCGGCTGGCTGTGGCTCGATCCCGCGATCAGCCTCGCCATCGTCGTGGCGGTCGCCGCCGGCACCTGGGGGCTGCTCCGGGAATCACTTGATCTGGCGCTCGATGCCGTTCCCGCCCGCATCGACCGGGAGGCGGTGGAGGGCTACTTGGCGGCGGTGCCCGGCGTGGCAGCCATCCACGACCTGCACATCTGGCCGCTTAGCACCACCTCGGTGGCGCTCACCGCGCATCTGGTGAAGCCGGACGCGGAGGTGGACGACTGCCTCCTTCACACCGTCGCCACTTCCCTGCACGAGAAATTTGGCATCGACCACGCCACCATCCAGCTTGAAAGGGGCGATGGCGAGGCGGCTTGCCGTCTCGCGCGTGTCCACAGCGTTTGATGCGAGCCATGCTGACCGTCCCTACCTACATGCTGGCCGCCTTCGCGGAGATCGGCGGCTGCTTTTCCTTCTGGGCTTGGCTGCGGCTGGGCAGGACGCCGCTCTGGCTCGTGCCGGGAATGGCCAGCCTCGCCCTCTTCGCCTGGGCTCTCACCCGCATCGACGCCGACTTCGCCGGCCGCGCCTACGCCGCCTATGGCGGCATCTATATCCTGGCGTCGCTGGTTTGGCTGTGGGTCGTCGAAGGCACCCGTCCCGACCGCTGGGATATAATCGGCGTCGGCATCTGCCTGCTTGGCACGGCGGTCATCATCCTGGGGCCACGCGGTCTCTGAACCTCACGCGAGTCGCATCCGTGGCTTGCGATGGACGCAGTGACGACCAACGAATCGTCGGTCGACGTGGGTGTGGCTTTCTTGGCATTCGGTAAAGATAATGAATCAAAAAATATCGTTTTATATCAGGGTGTTGTGCAACATTCGTCCGTCCGCTTGTGCAGGCGAATATTGCGGTACAGGAATGACACCTGGAAATTTTTGATATTCCCACGTAGAGGGTTGGACGGCGGTTCCCTTTCCTACGCCAAGCAAATCAATGGGTTAACGAGCCGCCTCCGGGCGGTTTTGTCATTTTTGCCCAACTTTTGTCCAATATACGCCCCTGTACGGGGATGAACGGGATTGGACAAAGACGGCCGTCGCGGCCAAGATTGACCGCCCCCAACCTGATGAGCGATTCCCATGCGGCACGGCCAAGTTCTCCCGCTGTCGAACTGCCCCTATTGCGGCACGTCACATCCGCGGATCGAAATAGCGCGCGTAGGGGGGGCGGATATGTTTTCCCGGTCAAGTTTGTCACTTCCGGCCATGACGGCGCTGATGATCGGGAATGGGGCGCTTACATCTGCGCCACCTGCGGCGGGGTGATGCTTGCGAGTGCGCCGTGGGATCCGTTCATCAACGAAATGGAAATAACATCAATCACCCCCGAAGCCAGGACGGTTGCGAGCGAAGTTCCGGAACGACCGCGGCAATACCTCTCGGAAGCTCTTCGCAGCATCTCAACACCATCGGCATCCATCATGGTTTGCGCGTCTGCCATCGATGCCATGCTGAAGGAAAAAGGCCTGGGGGACGGCAGCGTCTATACCCGAATCAAACAAGCTGCCGAGCAACACATAATTACCCAAGGCATGGCGGATTGGGCGTACCACGTTCGACTTGAAGCCAATGGCCAACGGCATGCGGACGAGGGGGCCGGGTTACCAACCAAGACGGACGCTGAACAGTGTGTTGAATTTGCGGAAGCCCTGGCCGAGTTCCTTTTCGTACTCCCGGCACGAGTTTCAAAGGGCCTTCAGAAAACGTCCTCCAAGAGGTAGCCGTGATGGCGGGACGGCATGCGGCGCGCCGCCTTATGGAATGCGCCAGCCTGTCCTCGGGCATCACGGATTTCGGTGGATTCGATGATCACAACGTCTGCGTCGCCAAACTGAGGCGGGAACACGGAAAGAAACCCTCGTTCTGGGGTTTGGTCGCATGACTCCCCTTGAAGTAAGGGGGTAAGGAGACCATATTTTCGTGGTCCCTTACCGTGGAATGCGCCATGCTCGCAAAATTGACCTCAAAGAACCAGCTTACCTTGCCGAAGGCGGTGGTTGCCGCCGTCAAGGGCGCGGAATATTTCGACGTTGCGGAAGAAAATGGCCGCATCGTGCTGACGCCGGTACGCATTCATCGCGCCGACGCCGTTCGCGCCAAACTGGAGGCGTTGAACCTGTCCGAATCTGATATCGACGGTGCCGTTACCTGGGCGCGTCGACCCTGATGACACCCCCTCGCGTGGTGTTGGATACCAATGTCCTTCTGTCCGCATTGCTGTTTCGCAGCGCGTCCATGACGTGGCTGAGAACGTCTTGGCAGTCCGAGAGGATTCTCCCTCTGGCCAGCCGGGACACGGTCTCTGAATTGGTGCGGGTGCTGGCTTATCCGAAATTCGGTTTGGACGTATCCGACCGGGAGGATCTGTTGGCGGATTACCTGCCATGGTGTGAAACGGTGACGATCCCGCACCCTCCGCCACCGGTGCCCGAGTGCCGGGATCCATTCGACCGTCCGTTCCTGTTTCTGGCTGTGGCGGGCCGGGCTGATGTTCTGGTTACCGGCGATGGCGATTTGCTGGCCTTGGCGGAGTCGTTCCCGGTCTCCATCCTCACGCCCACCGAGATGAAATCCCGGATTTGAGCTGATTTTATCCGCGTGATTTTGGTCCAATAGCGGTCTAAAACGGGGTGAATTCCGATCTGGCAGGCCCAGGTGGAATCAATGAAATATCTTTTTAAAACAGTATGCTGTCGCATTTCATCCTAGGTGGGCGTATCATCTGTTTCATCCTTTCACGGCGGTAACAGGGGGGCGAATCCCCTTGGGGACGCCAGCAGGGTAATCGGGTGAAGGCGCGTTGGAGCGGAGCGACCAGGCCGTTGAGGCCGCCGCAGCGTGCGGAGAGGCCCCATCGGGGCCCCGGAGCGCAAGCGAAGATAACCCAGAGATCGCGCAAGCGAGGATAGCCAAGGGCGCGGACGCGCCCGCCCGGCGATTGAGGGAAATAGACATAATGCAGGGGAAGCGGGTTCACCCGATTCCCCTGGGGACGCCAAGCCAATCAATGGATAACGATAACCGGCCACCAACCGCCTTCGGGCGGTTTTTGTTTTGGTCATTCCGTCATCGGGCGGCCCGGACAGCGAGAGTCCATGATGCTGATCGCCTTTGATCTCGATGGAACCCTGGTGGATTCGGTCGGCGACCTCGCCGCCGCCCTTGACGCCTATCTGGCGGGGGCCGGTTACGGCACGGCCGGGGTGGAATTGGTTCAACGGATCATGGGGGCCGGCGCCCATGATCTGATCGCCCTGTCCCTGGCGGAACAGGGGGGCGTTTTGCCTGATCCGGAAATCGATTTTCATGCCAAGCGGTTCCTGAGGGGCTATCAGGAGCATGACCACGTCCGCAGCAGCCTGTATCCCGGCGCCCGGATGGTGCTGGCGGATTTGAAGGCGGCCGGCGCGGCCCTGGCGGTGGTGACCAACACCCCGATCGCGTCGTCGCGGGCATTGCGGGAATCGGTCCCGCTGTCCTACCTTTCACCCATAGCTGGTTTCGCGGGGAGACTGTCATGACCGATTCTCCAACGCCCGTCGTCGAGGCATTGGCCCTTCTCCTGGCCGAGACCGTCCGCGCCTCTGGCGCGACGCCCGGTCAGGCCAAGCATGCGCTGACCCGCGTTCTCGGCGGGCTCATCGGCGCCGGCGACATCGACGAGGCCGCGCGGCGCAGGGACATCGACGTGGTCGGCCAGACCGTCGCCCAGTATGCGACGCCCGACGTCGCGGCCGAATTGGGATTCGCATTGTCCCACCATGTGGTGAACTGACCGCGCCGCCCGGCTCCCGCCGCCGGATTCGGCTTTGCCAAATCGGTGTAAGCGTGAGAAATCCGGGCTAAACTCAAACGCGTTCCGATTGATGATTGAAAGGCGGTGAGGTGCCATGCCCGTGATCCGTATCGAGACCAACGTCACCGTCGATCCGTCGGCGAAGCCGGCGTTTCTGGCCGACCTGTCGCGCCTGGGGGCGAGCCTGTTCCACAAACCGGAAACCTACGTCATGGCGGCGCTCGATGACGGCCGGGCCATGGTGTTCGGCGGCGGCGACGGTCCCACGGCCTATGTCGAGGCCAAAAGCATCGGCCTGACCACCTCCGACGCGGCCGAGATATCGAAGATTTTGACCGCTTTTCTGGGCGAGCGGTTGGGCGTCGGGGCGGACCGCGTCTATATCGAGATGAGCGCGCCCGAAGGCCGGCTTTGGGGGTGGAACGGCAAGACGTTCTGATCCGACCCGCGCACGGGGGGCGACCGTGGCGCTCTTCCGCCTTTTCGCGCTTCAACCCGATCGCATCCGGTTTTAGGCTGGGGTGAGGGAGGCATCGTGACGGGGCGGCAAAGCGATGACGGACGGATCACCGCTTGCGTGATCGTTCCGGGGCCGCCATGGCGAGTTTCGGGTCGGGCTCTAAGCGATGATGCCGGATATGACGACGTTCGATCAAAATCCCTATGTGGAAAAAAACAGGCCGTCATTCCTGGGAATAGGCCTGACCGAGGGACTTGTGTTCCTCGCCATGCTTGTTGCCATAACCGCAACAACAAAAATATATAATTATCTACTGTTTCACACGCTTGCTGAAATGTTCAGCATAATCGTGTCCATGACAATTTTTTTGGTAACCATTAACAATTGGGAGATCATCGACAATAAATATATGCGTTTCGTTGGTATAAGTTGTGTGTTTGTCAGTACGCTGGATTTGTTGCATACGCTTTCCTATGCGGGAATGCCTATATTTACGGATTATGGGTATTACGCGCCTCAGTTTTGGGTGGCGGCGCGTCTTATGGAATCGATCACCATGCTGGCCGGGTTTCTGGCGATGGAATCGAATTTCCTATTGAGAATGCGCTATCTGGTCCCGGCCTATGCCGCCGTGACCGCCGCGATCATTCTGTCGATCCTGGTGTTCAAGACCTTCCCGGTATGTTTCGTTCCGGGCAAGGGGCTGACCGATTTCAAGATTTACAGCGAATATGTGATTTGCGGGATCGATGTCCTGGCCTTGATCATTCTCAGGACGAAAAACACAAAATTTTCAAAAAAAATAATAAATCAATTGTCGGCCGCTTTGGTCGTCATGATTTTTTCAGAGCTCTGTTTTACAGATTATCATCGTGTTTTTATGAATGATTTTACGAATGAGCTGGGGCACATATTAAAAATATGCTATTTCTACCTGATTTATAAGGCGATCGTCGTCACCGCGTTGCGCGATCCGACCGAGTTGCTGTTCAAGAATCTCAAGCGGAGCGAACGGCTTTTGTCCGAAGCCCAGGGCATCGCCCGGCTGGGGGCCTGGGAATGGCATTTCCCCGCCGATCGCTGGGTCTGGTCGGCGGAAATCTTCTCCATATTGAAAATCGCCCGATCGGAGCGCCCCTCCCTGAGCCTGCTGGTGCGGGGGCTTTCGGCCGATCAGGCCGATCAGGTGCAAGACGGGTTCCGGCGCGCGATCGAGACCGGCGTGGGGTTTACGTCGCTGCTGCGCTTCCCGGCGCGCGCCGACCAAGAAAAGCCGCCGCTTCAGGTCGAATTGCGGTGCGAATTCACGGCCAACGCCCGGGACGGCGCGAAGAGTCTTCACGGCACCATTCAGGATGTGACCGAACAGCGGCGTCTGATCGAGGAACTGGCCGAGCGCAAATTGTCCGAGGAGCGCATGCGCATCAGCGAGGAGCGCTTTCGATCCTCGTTCGAGCAGGCCGCCATGGGCATCATCCATACCGATTTCGACGGGCGTTTCCTGCGCTGCAACGAGCGTTTCGCAAAGATCGTCGGCTATTCGGTCGAGGAATTGCTGACCATGACCTTCCAGGACATCAGCCTGGAGGAGGAGATCGGGGAAAGCCTGGGGAGCGTCGCCAGTCTGCGCGACGGAACCGTCAAGGTGGCCACCCTGGAGAAACGCTACCGGCGCAAGGACGGGACGCTGGTCTGGGTCCACCTCACCACATCGGTGCAGCACGACGCGGATGGCCGCCGGCTTCATCTGATCACCCTGGTCGAGGACATCACCCAAAAAAAACAGGCGGAAGAGGATTTGAAGCTGGCGGCCCTCGTCTATGAAAAAAGCGACGAGGCGATGGTGGTGACCGATCAGGCCGGCACCATTCTGACCATAAACAGCGCCTTCACCGACGTTACGGGCTACTCGAAAGCCGACGTCGTCGGCAAATCCATGAGTATTCTGCGCTCGGACCGGCATGATTCCGCCTTTTACAGGGCGTTCTGGAGCGATCTGGTCAAGAAGGGGACCTGGAGGGGCGAGATATGGAATCGCCGCAAGAACGGTGAAATCTTTCCCGAGCTGCTGTCGGTCAATACGATTTTCGCCGAAGATGGGACCCCTTTGAAAAGGGTCGGTCTGTTTTCCGACATCACCAAGGAAAAGGAATTCCTGGAAACCATCTGGCAACAGGCCAATTTCGATCCCCTGACGGGCCTTCCCAACCGGCGGATGTTCACCGAACATCTCGCCACGGAGATCGGAAAAGCGACGCGGAGCGGCCGTTCGCTGGTGGTGATGTTCATCGATCTGGACAATTTCAAGGAGGTCAACGACGCGCGCGGCCACGGAATCGGCGACCTGCTGCTGTGCGAAGTCTCCAGGCGGCTGACCGCCTGTCTGCGCAAGACGGATCTGGTCAGTCGCTTAGGGGGGGATGAATTCACGGTCCTTCTGTCCGATCCCACCGATCTGGCCGGTATCGACGACATCGCCGGCACCATTCTGGTCGCTCTGTCGGAACCCTACCGGCTGAATGGCGAGACGTCTTTCGTTTCGGCCAGCATCGGCATCACCCTGTTTCCCGGCGATTCCGACAGCGTGGACGGGCTGTTGAAGAATGCCGATCAGGCCATGTACGAAGCCAAGCGCCTGGGACGCAACCGCTTCCATTATTTCCAGCCCGAGATGCAGGAAGAAGCGGTCCGGCGCGCCGATCTGGCCCTGGATCTTCGCGCCGCGCTGGCCGGATCGCAGTTTCGGATGTTTTATCAGCCCATCGTCGATCTCCGCACCGGCGCCGTCGGCAAGGCCGAGGCCTTGATCCGCTGGGTCCATCCCGCCAAGGGGATGATCGGTCCCGGCGCCTTCATCCCCATCGCCGAAAAGAACGGCCTGATCAATCCCATCGGGGATTGGGCGTTCAAGGAGGCCGCCAACCAGGTCGCCGCATGGTTGCGGAATTTCGGAACGCTGGTTCAAGTCAGTGTCAACAAATCGCCGGTGCAATTCCATCAGAAGAACAGCGTGTCCGACGAATGGAATGCTTATTTGAAAGGCATTGGGCTTGATGGCGGGAATATGATTATCGAAATAACCGAGGGTTTGTTTCTGGATACGGGCGTTGATGTTTACGCTGATTTGAATAAGCTGCAAAAATACGGGTTTCAGATATCCCTGGACGATTTCGGGACCGGCTATTCATCCCTGTCCTATCTGAAGAATTTCCGCATCAGTTTCGTGAAGATCGACAAGGCGTTCGTGCAGGGAATCGCGCCGAACTCCAGCGATATGGCCCTGTGCGAGGCGATCATCGTCATGGCCCATAAATTGGGGATGAAGGTGGTCGCCGAAGGAATCGAGACGGAAGCCCAGCGCGACATGCTGCTGCGGGCCAATTGCGATTACGGGCAGGGCTATCTGTTCTCGAAGCCGGTGCCGGCGGAGGAATTCGAACGGCGGTTCCTGGGGACGGCGATCGTCCCTCAGTAGGTTCGCCCACGCCGTTCGGCCTTGGCCAGCCGGACGATTTCATCGGCGGCGGTGTCGAAATCGGGCCAGTCGCGGCCGCCCTTGGCCGGCTGGGCGTCGGCGCAGCCTTCCACATGCTGCCAGAAGAAATCCATCCACTGACCCGGCGCCCATTCCACCAGCTTGTAGATCCCGTCGAAATCCTCGGCGCGCCAAGCCCCGTTCCGGTCGGGGGTCCAAACCAGTCCGGCGGCGGTTCGGGTAGTCATGATCCCTCTTCATTCCGTTCATGGGGGGATGTCCATGGTGCCCATTCGGCCCTAAGCGGGTCAAGTGTGGATTGGAACCGTTCCAATATCCCTTCTCTTTGTGGAGCTGGCGATTTGTCCTAAGGTCATGTCGATTTCCGTAATCCAGGGGGGGAACCATGCGGTCTGAAATCATCGGCACGACGATGCCGGTCCTGCAACTTCACCTTGATCCCGGCGAGACGGCGGTTTCGGCGGCCGGCGAATTCGCCTGGATGAGCGATACGATCCAGATGCGGACGGGAATGGGGGGCGGCGGCGCCTCGGGCCTGTTTGGCGCGCTGAAGCGCTCGCTCGGCGGCGGCGGCCTGTTCATGACCGAGTTCCAGGCCACGGGCGCCGGCGGCACCGTGACCTTCGCTCCCAGTATCCCCGGCCAGATCGTGGAGATCGCCATCACGCCGGGCAAAAGCTTCATGGTTCATCGCCACGGCTTCGTCTGCGCCACCCAGGGGGTGGAGGTGTCGGTCGGGTTTCAGCGCTCGTTGGGCGCCGGCATTCTGGGCGGGGAAGGGATGGTCCTGCAAAAATTGACCGGCTCGGGCACCGCCTGGATCTGTCTGGGCGGCGAGGGCGTCACCTACGATTTGCAGCCCGGACAGGTGGTGCAGGTCCATCCCGGCCATATCGGTCTGTTCGAGGAGGGCGTGGCGTTCGACATCGTCATGATGCGCGGGATCAGGAACGCCCTGTTCGGCGGGGACGGCCTGTTCATCGCCCGCCTGACCGGTCCCGGCCGGATCTGGCTGCAAAGCATGACCACGCCGGTTCTGGCCCATGCGCTGCTGCCTTATCTGGAAAGCGAAATGAAGCAGGGGCGGTGATGGCCGAAAAGCAAAGGTAGATATCTTCCATAATTAGACAACCTATGGTATATCAACTCGGTCCTGGCATGGTGTCTTGGAGCGAGGATGCCCGTACGCGTTGTCGATAAACCATGGCGTTGACCTGGTCGCTGGAGCGGTCCGCGCTGGCGCCGCCGCCGGCCAGTCTGGCGGAAATGGTGCGGCCGCACCGGGATGTTTGCGATTTCCTGGAACGCTACATGGCGCGTCTGGTCGAAGCCGCGGGGGCCGGCGGCGGGTGGGTGCGCCTGGACGATGTCGGGATTCTGTCGGTGGAGCGGGCCGACGGCCAAATGCGGCTGGATTGGCGCCGGCCGAGACCCGCCGGCGGGCGCCGGGCCGGGACGGCCGCCATCGATCTGCCGGTGATTTATGGCGACGCCGCCATCGGCGCTCTCGGCCTGACCTGGGGCGATGGCGGGCGGCGCGATCGCGCCGCCCTGGCCGATTGCGCCCGTCAGATCGCTTTTCTGGTCAAACGTTACGACGTGTGCCGCTGGGCCAGGGACCGGCTGGGGCGAAGTCTGCGGCTGGTCGGGGTCAGTCAGCCGATCCAGGATATCGAAATCTTCGTCGAAAAGGCGGCACACAGCGATCTTCCCGTCCTGCTGCGGGGGGAGTTCGGAACCGAAATCCCCTACCTGGCCGCCGCCATCCATTGCTGCGGTCCCCGTCGCGACCGGCCCTTCGTCCAGGTCGATTGCGCCCATCCGGCGGGCAGTCCCGAATCCTGGTTCACCCAGGCCGAGGACGGCACCCTGTTTCTGAGCGATATCGACGCCCTGGCGCCCGCCTTGCAGACCGCCTTGCCCCGGCACATGCAATCGCGCCTTGGTCATTGGCTGGACGTGTCGCGGGCGGGCCGGGTGCGGGTGGTGGCCTCAAGCGCGGCCGATCTGAGGGGGCTGGTGGAGGAGGGCCGCTTTTCCCGGCCGCTGCTGGCCGAACTGGATTTCCTGCCGGTGACGGTGCCCCCCTTGCGGGCGCGGCCCGCCGATATCGAGCCGCTGGTGATCGCCGCCCTGGAACGGCACGATTACCAGGCCGGGGAAAAGATCGGACCCGAGGCTTTGGCCTTGTGCCGCGCCTATTCCTGGCCGGAAAACGCCTATGAGCTGGAACGGGTGATCGCCCGGCTGGCGGTGATGACCGGTTCCGGTCCCATCGGTCCCGAGGATTTCCGCCGTCACGCGCCATGGCTGGTGCCGGCCCTGGCCGAGGGCCCGGCGATCGAGCCCGCCGGCGACGATTGGGTGCGTTCGGCCATGCGCAAGGACGCCCGGGCGCTGGCCGGTCTGCATCCCAATCTGCGCAAGGCGGTGCTTTATCTGGCCGATCATTACGCCGAGCCGATCCGCCTCGACGCCCTGGCCCGTCAGGCCCATGTCAGCCAGTCCCATTTGAGCTTTCTGTTCCGCAGCGGCCTCAACATGTCGTGCAAATCCCTGCTGGCCGGCATCCGCATCGAGAGGGCCAAGGAATTGCTGGCCGAGGAACGCCACCAGCCGGTCACCGAAATCGCCCTGCGCGTGGGGTTCGCCGACCTCAGCCATTTCGAAAAAAGGTTCCGGCGCGAAGTGGGGCTCAGCCCGCGTCAGTTCCGGCGAATGGCGGCGGCCTGAGAGCCCGACCCGAAAGTCGCCATGGCGGCCTGCAAATGGGGGTTTTCTGCGCTTCCGCTGCTCACGTACACGAAGTACGTTCCGCTGCGGTTCTCGAAAACCGCCATTTTCGGCTCACCCTGCCGACTTTCGGGTCGGGCTCTGAAACTCAGCTTTCCGATGGGGGCGGGGCGGAGGCGGCGCGTCCGGCATGGGTGGCCTTGGCCTGATCCGCCGTCGATTTGGTCCGTGCCGCCGGCGCGTCTTGGGTTCGGGGTGTCGCGTCCGACGGGGGCGGACTCACCGCCCGGGTGACGGCCTGGTCGGCGGCCGCCATGCTGTCGCTGACGGTTTTTTGCGCGGTGGCCACGGCCGAGGTGACGGCCTGATGGGCGTCGGCGATGGCGTTGTCGGCCGCTTCCATCGCCGGTTGGGACGGAACCTGCGGCGGCAGGATGTCGGACGGGGACGGGAACACGCCCGCGCCGAGGCTATAGGCCGGTGGCGGGGGCGGCGCGGAGGGGGGCATCGCCATGGGGGGGCGGGCCCCGGCCAGCAACGCGTTCTGGGTCGCTTCCATCCGCTGCTGGATCGAGGCCGCCGTCCGGTTGACGGCCATGCTGACCGCATGTTGGGCCGCCACCAGGGCGTCGTTGACCGTGGCCATATGGGTGAAGATTTGGGATTCGAGGGTGGACGCGGCGGTCAGGGAAAGCGGCGGAGCCGGCGGCGGTTCGACGGTTTGCGTGTCGGGTGCGGACCCGGAAGGTTTGCGAGCCATGGCATGTCATCCTTGTCGTCTGGAAAACGGATGCGATCGGGGCTGATCCGTCATGCGCTCCGCTCCGTCGTCGGCAGGCGCCGGAACTGGCGAAGCGTGATGCCGCCCGTCGCTTCCAGCCGAAGCTCGGCGAACAGGCTGCCGGAGCGGATCGGAAACAGGCAGCTTGCGCCGTTTTGGCTCATCCGGCCCTGGAGGGGCGCGTTGCCGGCCAGAAACGACATGGAATTGGCCAGATACAGATTGACCACCTGCTGCGCCGCCGCGCCGGTCTCGGTGGTGAAGGTGGTGCTGTCGATGATCTGGCAGACGCCTTCCGATACGCGGGAAAAGCCGATGCGCCGGCCCTGGCGCAGCCAGTCGGTCACCGCTCCGGCGACCACGGCCGGCGCGACGATGCCGCTCACCTGGGGGCAGTCCAGCGCGGCGAACATCAGCGGCAGCAGGGTCTGTACCGCGGTATCGGCGACCTGGCGCTGTTCGTCGGCCGGCTTGCCGGCAACCTTCAGCTTGTCGGTCTGGGCCAGATAGGCGCGGAAGTAATCGGCGAATTCCATGGGCGTGCGCGCCAGGTCCGCGGCAAAGGCGGCGGCGCCGGTTCCCTCTTGCCGGGGGCCGTCATCCGCGGTCATCCGGGGCAGGGTCATCAGCGCGTGAATGGCCTTGCGATCGTCCAGTCCCATGTTCTGCAACGCGGGCGCGTCGGCCACGCCCAGGGCGGCGAGGAACGAATCGGTCGCCCGCAGATCCTCCAGGGTGTCGAGATCGTGCGCGGACAGCGCCGAGCGCAATTGCCGGGCGACCACCGGGTCGGTGGACCCGTTTTCCGCCTTGGCCAGGACCCGCAGATCGGCGGGGCTCATGGTCATCAGCTTCATCGGGCTGACGGGCAGCCCCACATGGGGCAACAGGGTCATCGGCGATTGATGCAATCCCAACTGAACCCGGACCAGCATTTCGGTTTCATCGACGAAGGCGTAGCTGGACGCCGATTCGCCGATGGCCCAGGACAGCCACTGGAGACCGCCATCGATGAAGGCGAGCGCCAGGGCGGCCGTTTCCGTCAGGCCTTTCGGCCCCTGGATCAGTTTGCGCGCGACGGTGACGGTCATGGCTGGTATCCGCCGTTCTCAGCCGGCGGGGAAGTTCTTGAGGACCGACGTGGCGGCTTCGCCGATCTTGCTGAAATCCTCCGTCGCGGACGTCATCATCTTCTGCACCTCGCTCAGCGCCGTCGCGTATTTGGGTTCTCCCGTCGCCAGCAACTGGGCGATCGCCACGCCGGCGGCGGTGGTGGCGATGGTGGAGATGTTGCGTAGCGAATCGGCCGCGTCCTGGACGGCGATGGCCGCCGATTGGGCCACGGACTGATAGGCCTTGCCGGCGCCGCTGGTCAGGACGACCTGCGGGCTCATGGTGGCCGATTGGACCGTGTTCAGGACATCGACGATCTGGCTGTTGACCGCGTTCGAATCCGGCATGGTGGGTCTCCGTCGGGGTTATGATTGCGGCGTCGTCGTCCCGTCGCCGACGGCGGGGGCCGTCTGCGTCTTCGGATCGGCGGCGGGGGTGGGCGCGTCGCCTTCGGGCGCCGCGGCGGGAATCGTCTTGCCGTCGCCCGATGAGGGGGGCGAGGGGGGAGCCGAGGGAGCCGAGGGGGGAGCCGAGGGAGCCGAGGGGGGAGTCGGAGTGGACCCCTCCGCCTTCCTGGCCTGCGCCTCGTCGATCAGCGCGCTTAGATCGTCGCGAACGGTGCTGGCCACGGTCTCGGCCTGGGACGCTTCGCTTTTCAACTTGTTGATGGCCGTTTCGGCATTGGCGAAGGCGGCGGCGACCCGGTCGGCGGGCGGCGCATTCGCCGCCGGACCCGGCAGTGGGGCCAGAACCGGCAATGGCGCCGGCGGCGGCAGCGGTGACGGCGGCGGCGGCGGCGGTTGTACCGCCAGCATCTTGGCGCAGGTGGCTGTCACCGCCGCCGAACTGACCATGCCGGCGTTCTGTTGGCGGGTGACGGCGTTGTACATGGCCATCGCCATGGTCTCCACCATCACCGTGTCCAGCATGCCGAAGGATTGCGACGGCGCCTGGCCGGTCATCAAAGTGGCCACGGCCGCCGTCGAATCGATTATCCGGCCATTTACCGTTCCGTCGTCATTCATGATCCGCCGCTCCCTTTGGAGATGATCAAAGCAAGAACCTGGGTAACAGAAGCCGTGGCCAGGACCTGACCGCGCTGCTGGTTGGTGACGGCATTCGCCATGGCCAGACCGATGCTGTCGGCCATGGCGACATAGGTCATGCCCATCGCCATCGACGGCGCCAATCCGACGTCCAGGGCATCGCTATCGGCCGCCGAAACGAACCCGCCCATGGCGTGCGCTCCCGTGCCGGCAAGGGTCGGTCAAGCCGCCGGTAAAAGCGAAAAAGGGGCGCCGACAAGGGGCGCCCCGCTTGACGCTACTTCTTCGGCCGCAGGATTTTCGCCGTGGCGACACTGCTCGACGCCGTATCCACGCACAGCAGGGTGGATACCGCCTGGGTGGTCGAGGCCTGGCTCGTGACATAGGATTGCTGCTGGGTGTTGGTCGCGTTATGGGCGGCGTTGGACAGGGCCTGGCCGGTGGCGACGAACAGATTGCCCATGGCGACGGCGGGGGCGTCGCCCACCACCTTGGTGTTGGCCTGGGTGACGGAATCGGTGACCTGATCGTTGACAGCGGTGGGAAAAGCCATCGTTCATCTCCTTGCGCGAAACATGCTCCCGAACGGAGCGGGTTGGGGCGAGAGCGTCAGCCGCTCTTGAGGATCGTCTTGGCGGCGGCGCCGGAAGACGCGGTATCGAGCGAATACAGCAGGGCGACGCCCGCGGTGGTCGCCGCCTGGGCCGTCACATTCATCTGTTGCTGGGCCATGGTGGCGTTGTGCGCCGCGTTGGCCAGGGCCTGGGCGGTGGCCTGATACAGATTGGCCATGGCGACCGCCGGAGCGATGCCCAGGACCTGCACGTTGCTTTGGGTCACGGAATCGGTGACCTGATCGTTGACAGCGGTGGGGAATGCCATCGGCGGGTCTTCCTTGTGCAAACGGAGGGAGGGGCCGGCGGCCGCCGGCGATCAGGCCGAGGCCGCCGGCCGGACCCGTTACGCCGACAGCACGTCCTTGGTGGCGACGCCGGCCGACGCCGTGTCGAGCGAGTACAGGGTCGCCACGCCCATGGTGGTGGCGGCCTGGCTCGTCACATAGGATTGCTGCTGGGCGTTGGTGGCGTTGTGCGCCGCATTGGCCAGGGCCTGGGCGGTGGCCTGGTACAGGTTGCCCATGGCGACGGCGGGGGCGTCGCCCAGCACCTTGGTGTTGGCCTGGGTGACGGAATCGGTGATCTGGTCGTTGACAGCAGTCGGGAAAGCCATGTGAAGTTCCTTTCGTTAAAAAAAGTGGCACTTAACGGTGCCGTCCGCCGGAATGGTCGGACGGCGTCAGTTGGTCGGCGGCTTTAGGCCTTGGACCCCCTGGGTATTGAGCCCCCTGGGCTGGCGGCCCAGCCCCAACGGGCGGGACGGGGACAGGATGTCCGCCGTTGCCATCGCGTCGGAGGCGGTATCGAGGGAATAGAGCGTGGCGACCCCCATGGTGTTGGCGGCCTGGCTCGTGACATAGGATTGCTGCTGGGCGTTGGTGGCGTTATGGGCGGCGTTGGCCAGGGCCTGAGCGGTCGCCTGGTACAGGTTGCCCATGGCCACCGCCGGAGCGTCGCCCACGACCTTGGTATTGGCCTGGGTGACGGAATCGGTGATCTGGTTGTTGACAGCGGTTGGAAAAGCCATTGTTCATCCTCTTGATCCGGAGCCGTAACGCCGACCAGAGGCGGGTTTTCGGTCCGCTTGGTTGCCGTCCGGCTGAACGAACTGCAAGTTTCACGAGTGTATGTCCGATATGTTTTCGGCGATTGGTTTGGATGACGGCATATGCGGGGAGTCCGGCGGGAAAAAAGCCGGGTCCGTCAGAGAAATCGCCGACAAATCGCCGATTTTGCCGTATTCGGGCGAAACCGGGTGCCGATGGACGTGTTTTTGGGAAAAATGAGGGCGGTCAGGCCCTGATATCGGCCGGATGGCTGGTGAACCAGGCGTAGGTTCGCGCCAGACCGTCGGCCAGGGGGGTGACCTTGTGCCAGCCCAGCGCTTTCAGGCGGCTGGAATCCGCCAGTTTGCGCGGCATGCCGTCGGGTTTCGAGCGATCGAACACCAGCGCGCCTTCGTAGCCCACCGTCGCCTGGACCGCCCGGGCGAAATCGGCGATGGAGATCTCCTCGCCGCTGCCGATATTGATGGGGCTTTCCTCCGAATAGGATTTCAGCAGGAACACGCAGGCGTCGGCCATATCGTCCACATACATGAATTCCCTGAGCGGCGTCCCCGTGCCCCAGACGACGATTTCGGGGGCGCCGCTCAGCTTGGCCTCGTGAAAGCGGCGCATCAGGGCCGCCGGCACATGACTGTGCTCGGGATGGAAATTGTCGCCCGGCCCGTACAGGTTGGTGGGGATCGCGGCGATGAAATCGTCGCCATATTGGCGGCGATAGGCCTGGCACAATTTGATGCCGGCGATCTTGGCGATGGCGTACCACTCGTTGGTGGGTTCCAGCGGCCCGGTCAGCAGCGCGTCTTCGGGGATCGGCTGCGGCGCCTGGCGCGGATAGATGCACGACGAGGCCAGGAACAGCAGCTTTTCCACGCCGGTCCGGTGCGCGGCGTGGATCAGGTTGGTCTCGATCATCAGGTTGTTGTAGAGGAACTCGGCCGGCAGAGTGTTGTTGGCGTTGATGCCGCCCACCTTGGCGGCGGCGATGATCACCACCTGGGGGCGGTTGGCTTCCATCCAGGCCATGGTGGCCGCCTGGTTCATCAGATCGAGCCGGTCGTGGGGCGCCGTCAGCACCATGCAGCCTTCCCGCTCCAAACGACGCAGGATGGCGCCGCCGACCAGACCACGGTGGCCGGCGACGAATACCCGCTTTCCGCGCGGATCGAAGGGGGCGGAAACTGTATCGGTGGACACGGCGCGAACCTTTGCGGGGAGGACCGGATCGAGAGTGCCCCGTCCGCCGGCCCGAATCAACGCCGCTCTATGTTTCCGTCCGCTGGGCGGCGCCGGCATGGTCGAGCGGCCCGTTGCCGGCGCCGATCGCCGGAGCGGTGGCGATGGCGCGCCGGACATAGGCGCGGGCCTCGACGACCGATCGCCTCGAATCGCGGCCGTTGGCGATGCCGGCGGCGATGGCCGACGCCAGGGTGCAGCCGGTGCCGTGGGGCGAACGGGATCCCAGGCGCGGTTCGGTGAACATCTCGATGGCGCCGGTGGTGGCCAGAATATCGGTGACGGTGTTGCCGGGAAGATGTCCGCCCTTCAGCAACACCGCTCCGCAGCCGAAACCCAGCAGATCGGCGGCGGCCGTTTTCATGGCCGCCATATCGCCGATGGGGCGGCCGAGCAGGATTTCCGCCTCGGGCAGATTGGGGGTGATGATCGTGGCCCGCGGCAGCAGGCGGCGCGCCAGCAGGGCGCGGGCGGAGGGGTCCAGCAGGGTGCCGCCGGTGCCGGCCGCCATCACCGGATCGACCACCAGCGGCACGGCGGGGGCAAGCGCGTCCAGGGCGTCGGCCAGGGCCTCCACTATTTCGGCGCCGCCCAACATGCCGGTCTTGACGCAGTCGGCGCCGATATCGCTCAGCACCGTTTCGATCTGAAGCCGCACGAAGGCGGCGGGAACCGGCAGGATGCCGGCGATGCCCAGGGTGTTCTGGGCGGTGAGCGCGGTGATGGCGGTGGTGGCGTAGCCGCCCAAGGCGGCCACCGTCTTGACGTCGGCCTGGATGCCGGCGCCGGCCCCCGAATCCGATCCGGCGACGATCAGGACGCGGCCGGTCATCGTCGCCCCGCTTTTCAGCCGCCGCCGGCGGCGGCGATGGAATCGGCGATATCGTCCACCACCGTGCGGACCAGGGTTTCGTCCTCGCCTTCGGCCATCACCCGAATCACCGGCTCGGTGCCCGATTTGCGGATCAGCACCCGTCCGGCGTTGCCCAGCCGGGCCTGACCGTCGGCGATGGCCGCGCGCACCGGTGCGGCTTCCAGCACCGTGGCGGCGGTGGCGGCCGCCACCCGCACATTGCGCAGACGCTGGGGCAGGGGGGTGAACAGGCTGAGAATTTCGCTGGCCGGGCGGCCGGCCTGGACCAGGGCGGCCAGCACGTTCAGCGCCGCCACCAGCCCGTCGCCGGTGGTGGAGTGGTCGGTCAGGATGATATGGCCCGATTGCTCGCCGCCGACATTGAACCCGCCCTGGCGCATGCGTTCCAGTACGTAACGGTCGCCGACATCGGTTCGCAGCAAGCGGATTTGACGTTCGGCCAGGAAGCGTTCCAGCCCCAGATTGGACATCACCGTGGCCACCACGCCGCCGCCGGCGAGCCGCCCCGATGCGGCGAAGGCCGATCCGATCAGCGCCATCACCTGATCGCCGTCCACCACCCGTCCCTTATCGTCGCACAACACCACCCGGTCGGCGTCGCCGTCGAGCGCGATGCCGAGATGGGCGCCGTGGGCGGTGACCTGGGCGCTCAGGGCGTCGGGGTACAGCGACCCGCATTCATGATTGATGTTGACGCCGTCCGGGGCCACGCCCAGGGCGATGACCTCGGCGCCCAGTTCCCACAGGACGGAGGGCGCCACCTTGTAGGCGGCGCCATTGGCGCAATCGACGACGATCTTCAGCCCGTCCAGGCGCAAACCGCGGGGGAAGGTGTTCTTGACGTATTCGATATAGCGTCCGGCGGCATCGTCCAGCCGTCTGGCCCGGCCCAGGTGATCGGCCGGCACCCGATAGGCGGCGGTGCCGTTCTCCATCATCGCCTCGATGGTGGCCTCGTCGCCGTCGGACAGTTTGTATCCATCCGGCCCGAACAGCTTGATGCCGTTATCGTCATGGGGATTGTGCGAGGCCGAGATCATCACCCCCAGGTCCGCGCGCAACGAGCGGGTCAGCATCGCCACCGCCGGCGTCGGCAGCGGCCCCAGCAGCACCACATCCATGCCCACGGCGATGAAACCCGCGGTCAGCGCCGGTTCCAGCAGATAACCGGACAGGCGGGTGTCCTTGCCGATCACCACCGTATGGTGGTGATCGCCGCGGGTGAAATGCCGCCCCGCCGCCATGCCCAGGGTCAAAGCGGTCTCGGCGGTCATCGGTTCGCTGTTGGCCTTGCCCCGGATGCCGTCGGTGCCGAACAGCTTGCGACTCATGCTCTGGTCCTTGGATGGGAGTGGGGTTCGTGTCGGATTGACTTAGCCCGAAACGGGTGGGGAGGAAAGGGGGATGGAGGGTAGCCGCAGGGTAATCGGGTGAAGGCGCGTTGGAGCGGAGCGACTAGGCCGTTGAGGCCGCCGCAGCGTGCGGAGAGGCTCCATCGGGGCCCCGGAGCGCAAGCGAAGATAACCCAGAGATCGCGCAAGCGAG
>JAJZUL010000023.1 GCA_021848545.1 Pseudomonadota bacterium | reverse complement strand
GATCTCCGCGCCCAGCAGGACGGGTTTCTGCCTTATGTCGAGGACGGGACGGTCGTGCTGGTGGGGGCCACCACCGAGAATCCCTCCTTCGAACTGAACGGCGCCCTGTTGTCGCGGTGTCAGGTGCTGGTGCTGCGCCGGTTGGACGAGGCGGCGTTGGAGGCCCTGCTCGACCGGGCCGAGGACTTGCTGGGTCACAAGCTGCCCCTGGACGCGGATGCCCGCGCCGCCCTGAAGGCCATGGCCGACGGCGACGGCCGCACCCTGCTCAACATGGCGGAGGCCTTGAGCGCCCTGCCGGCCGATCCGCCCCTGGACCCGGCCGGGCTGGCGCGGGTGGTGCAGCGCCGGGCGCCGGCCTACGACAAGGACCGCGAGGGCCATTACAATCTGATCAGCGCCCTGCACAAATCCCTGCGCGGGTCCGACACCGATGCCGCCCTGTACTGGATGGCGCGCATGCTCGACGGCGGCGAGGACCCGCTTTACATCGCCCGGCGCCTGACCCGGTTCGCCGTCGAGGATGTGGGGCTGGCCGATCCCCAGGCGGTAGTCCAGGCCCTGGCCGCCTGGGACGTCTATGAGCGGCTGGGCTCGCCCGAGGGCGAGTTGGCCCTGACCCAGTTGGTGATCTATCTCGGCACCGCGCCCAAATCGAACGCCGCCTATGTCGCCCATGGCAAGGCCCGCCGCGCCGCGCGGGAAACCGGCAGCCTGATGCCGCCCATGCATATCCTCAACGCGCCGACCCGGCTGATGAAGGATATCGGCTACGGCCAGGGCTACGTTTACGACCATGACACCGCCGAGGGCTTTTCCGGCCAGAACTATTTCCCCGACGGCATGGAGCGGCGCCGTTTCTACGACCCCGTCGATCGCGGCTTCGAGCGCGACGTCCGCAAGCGCCTGGACTATTGGGACAAGCTCAGGCGCCGCGGGTCGGAGAAATAATCAAGTCAGGTGCCGGAGGCGGCGGTCGCCGGCGAAGCGGGCGCGGGTTTCGGCGCCGGCTGGGCCTGGGCGGTGGGCGGGGTCGCGTCCGGCGCCGGGGCCGGCGTCTGCTGGGGAGCGGCGTTCTTGATGTCCCGCTCCAGTTCGCGGAAGGCTTTCGACGCTTCCAGGCGGGTATGGAGCATGGTGTTGCGGTTCACCTGTTCCAGCAGCAGCCGGTTGGCCTTGCCCAAGGGGTAGCGCAACAAAACGAAGGCGCGGTACTGGGTGTCGGCGGGAACGATCTTTTCCTTGGCCACCGAATAGCCCGAGACGTTGACCGAGGTGACCAGATTTTCGGTGGCCTGCCGGCTTTCCTCCATAACCGGCGAATCCTCGGCGGCGCCGGTTTCCGACATGAATTCCTTCATCTTGCTCGACAGCTTGCTGTTGACCCGGTCGGCCAGACTGCGTTTGGCGCCCAGCACCGCCTTGTCGATGGCCAGTTGCAGATCGCCCGAGGTGGCGGTGCCCGACGCGTAGATGGCGTTGGCGTCGGCCGGCATCTTCAGGAACCAGGACGGGATGTCCGCGGTCACGTTCTGCACCATGTCGGTGCGGGCGTCGTGCTGATGTTTCAGCATTTCGGCGGTAAAGGCGGGGGTGCCCGGTTCCGGCGAGGAACAGGCGGCCAGACCGCAGGCGGCGGCCAAACTCAGTAAAGCCAGACGTTTCATGTCTTCCTCCGGGTCAGCGCCTTCAGCGCGTTGTCGATGGTGGAGATTTGCCGGTCGAGATGCAATCCCCGACCTGACAGAAGCTTGAGGTCGGCCAGCGCCTTTTCGGCCCGGCCGTAATCGCCGGTCTTGAGGTAGGCGAGACCGGCGCCGTAGAAATTATAGGCGGCGCCGGCAAGGTCGCCGGACGCATAGCGGATGACGCCGGTATTGTAATAGGCGAAACCGTCGGCGGGATCGGTGGCGATGGCCATGTGGTAGGCGGCCAGCGCCCGGTCGGGGGCGCCGATTTGGGCGCTGACGGCGCCCAGCGCGTTCAGGTACAGGGCGTTGTTCCGGTCCCGCGCCACCGCGTCCAGGATCGGCCGCTCGGCCTTGGCGTAGTCGCCCTCCAGGATCAGCACCCGCCCTTTCAGGAAATAGCCCGGCGCCCGGCCGGGATGGGCGGCGATGGCGCGGTCGGCGGCGGCCAGGGCGCCGCCGTAATCGCCCTTGGCGATCAGGCGCCGTCCCTTGGCCACGTCGTCGACCGGCGGCGGTTTTTTCCGGGGCAGCCGGACCGGGGCGGCGGCGGGATCGGTGATGGCCGCCACCCGATTGTCGGGAATGGTCGCGACCAGACGCCGGGCGACGTCGTCACCCAGCCGCAGCAATTCCTCCTGGCGCATATTGTCCACGGCATCGACGATGCCCATGGCCACGCCGATGGGCGATATGGGAATGTCGCCGCCGTTGCTGACGGCGGTGGTATGGCCCTTCCACAACAGGGCGCCGTCGCCGGTCCGCCTCAACGTCAGGCGCACCCCCACCACCACCCGGGAATAAATGCCGAAGAATTCCTTGCCATAGGCGGTGACCGTGCCGGTCATCACCGAATCGCATTCGAGCCGGCGCCCCAAGGCCGCCGGCCGGTCGGGCGCGGCCGGCGGCAATTCGGCCAGTACGTGATCGACCCGCGACGGCTTGACGATCCGCTTGGCCTGGGGCGCCAGATGGCCGAACAGGGCCAGCCGCAGCCGGGCGGCGTCGGCCTTGGTGATCGTGGACATGGCCGGCGTTTTCGCCGCCAGCGGCATGATGGCGATGCAATCGGGAGGGTGGCGCAGATAGGCCTTGGCGACATGGAACACCACCCGGTTCTGCCAGGGCAGCACCACCGTCGATTCCCTGGTGCTGTCCTGATAGACGGTGTTGGCGCAGGCCGACAGGGTCGCGCCCAGGCCCAGGGCCAGGGCGATCGTCGCGATCCCCCGGCCGCCGGTCATGGCGATTCCAGGCCCGCGTCGGTGGGGCCGGGGCCGCGCACCACGCTATAGGCGCGGCGGATCAGCCGCGAAACGTTGCGGGGAATCTCCAGAAGCCGTCCGCGAAATTCGTCCAGGGTATAGCTTTCCCGGAAATCCACCTTCTTTTTGGTGGCGACGATCATCAGATACTCGTCCACCATCTGGCGCGAGGGCGGCATGCCGCCGGGAAATTTCAGGCGCATGGCGTAACGGGTCGCGCCCGCGGCGGTGGGGATGGTCCCCGGCCGGGTGAACAGATCGTCGGTATCGTAGCGGTTGGGAAAGATTCGGGTGACCGTCATTCCCGTATGGCGATAGGGCAGCCATTGGAACACGGCGATATGCATCGGCTGGGTCGGCGTGATCGTCAGCGTCAGGGTGTCGCCGGGTCGGAACACATGCTCGTTCATGGTCACGCCCAGATCGAAGCTGGGATCGTAATGGCCGATGGCCACCCCGACATCGGCCTCCAGCGACACGATGCAGGTCTGGAAGCCGGCCACCGGTCCCGGTCGGACGACGACCCGCTTGTCGCGCACGGCGCGGATGGCGCCGTCCACCGTGCTCCAGATGGCGCGGTTCAGCGAACAGGCCCCCTTGTGGGCCTTGTCGGTGCAGACCATCAGATCTTCGGAACTGAGCCGTTCCCCCAGCCGCGCCCGCAGCGCGGCGGCCCTGGCCCGGTTGGTGGCGTCGCGGCAGGCGTCGGTCTGGGCGGTGTCGGGGCCGAAGACCCGCTGAGCCTGGCCGTGCACCCAATCGGCCCGGGCGGGCGTCGCCAATCCCGCCGCCGCCAGGATCAGGATCGCCAGCGCCAGGTATGAAGGGAGGGGTCGGAACGAGACGGGGGCGGTCATGGGAACGCCGCGTCGGGCGCGCGCGAAAACGGCCACCACGACCCTGGCCGGGTGGGAGATCGCCCGAAAAGCGGACGCAAGACCGGCATTCTGCCCCATCTTCGCCATCCCCCCGCCGGTGACGGCGCGGAATTCACCCTGCCCAAAAGGATAGAGGCCGGGGGCGGAAAGTCAATCGCCGACAGCGCGGGCGGGGCGGGGCAATTGGCGCAAAGCCGCGGATTTGTGCCGCTTTTGCCAATGCTTCAAATGCCAGCCATGCCGCCCCGCCTTTTCCCGGCAGACGAACAGGCGGGCGGCGACCAGGGCGCCGCCGGGCCGGCGCACCCGGACCCGGCGCAGATGGTAGGAACGGCCTTCGTAGCGGCGAAGATGGGCCATATCGCGGGCGTCGAGCCCGGCGATCAGGTGCCCGGCGGCCCGGGCGCCGGTGCGGCGGATCAGCATCGGATAGGGTCGCCCGGCCACGGCGACGATGTCATGGCCGGGAAGATGGGCGGCGCCGGCCCATCCGGCGGCCGGGTCCCGGCCGAGAACGGCGCCCAGCATGTCCGGGTCCATCAGCGTGCCGTAGACGAACAGCGGCACCGGCGGCGGCCCTCGATCCTTGTCGGCCGGACGCGGTCCGATCCGACCGCGTCCGGCGTCACATCTTGCCGTGCGCCTGGCCGTTGGCCCATTTGTGGCCGCCGGGTTCGCGGCTTTTGCCGGGGGTCAGGGCTTCCTCGATGGTCAAAGGCGGGTTCCAGCGGCGCGGATAGGCGCCGACGGTGGCGGTGCGCTGGCGGAACTCGTGTGTGAGTTCCTCGCGGGCGCGGGTTTTATGTTCCTCGGCGGTCAGGCGCAGGGGCTTTTCGTAGGTCCCGATGGATTCCTCGCGCCGGCGCATGGCCTCGCGAATGCGATGGATCAAAGAATCGTCTTCAATCATAGCACCCTCTTTATTCCCTCTTCATTCCAGTTCGGTCATTCGTTCGGCGATCGCGCCCTCCGGGTCCGCCCGCGCCGATCTCAACGGCGTGAGATCATTCCATTGGCGCGAACGGTTGCCTGCCACCGCCTCCCCATGAGTGCGGCAAGCCCGGAAATCCTGGCGGATTCCTGTGCGAATGCGGCGCGTCTATTGAGTGTTGTGTTCTTCGCGCGCTCCTAACCGTTTAACACCGCGCCCGGCGTTTGTCGCGAAAGAATCGGCCACGTCCCCCGGACCTGACCGCAATATATATAATCCGATTGAAGCCATCGGCGATTCGGTGTAGAGGGGACACCCTCGGCGCGGCACCCCTGGAGGTCGCGCCTTTTAGCGTTGTTTGTGACAGGAGTTGGACATGAGTGCGGTTACTACGATTGCCGCGGAAATCCGCGACCGGGCCGGAAAGGGGGCTGCCCGGGCCACGCGTCGCTCCGGCAAGGTTCCGGGCGTCGTTTATGGCGCCAAACAAGCCCCGATTTGCATCGCCCTCGACCCCCGCGTGCTGTGGGCGGAATTGAACCGGCCCGGTTTCAGCACCCGGCTGTTCGACATCAATCTTGGTTCGGGCGGGACCGAGCGCTGTCTGGCGCGGGATGTCCAATTCCACCCGGTGAGCGACCAGCCGCTGCATGTGGATTTCATGCGGGTGGCCGCCGATACCGTGCTGCACGTCAAGGTGCCGGTCCATTGCATCAATGCCGACAAGGCGCCGGGCATCAAGCGCGGCGGCGTGCTCAATATCGAGCATCACGAGATCGAGGTGACCTGTCTGGCCGATGCCATTCCGCCGGAATTCGTCATCGACCTGACCGGGCTCGATATCGGCGCCAGCGTGCATGTCTCGGCCCTGGCTCTGCCCGAGGGGGTGAAGCCCTATCACCTGACCGGCGACGCCACGGTGGCCACCATCGCGCCGCCGACGGTGTCGCGCGGCGAGGCCGAGGCTTCGGCCGAGGGCTGAGCCGATGTTGTTGGTGGTGGGGTTGGGCAATCCGGGTTCGGACTATGCCGGCACCCGCCACAATATCGGGTTCATGGCGGCGGACGTTCTCGTCCGCCGCCATGGCTTTTCGTCCTGGCGCTCCAAGTTCCAGGGCGACTTGGCCGAAGGATCGATCGGCGGCGACAAGGTGGTGGTGCTCAAGCCCAACACCTATATGAACCTGTCCGGCCAATCGGTGGCGGCCGTGGCCAAATTTCTCAAGATTCCGGTGGCCGACATCGTGGTGATCCACGATGATCTCGACCTTGCGCCCGGCCGCCTGCGGGTGAAGCGTGGCGGCGGCAGCGGCGGCAGCGGCGGCCATAACGGCCTGAAGAGCATCGATGCCCATCTGGGGCGCGACTATCGGCGGGTGCGGCTGGGGATCGGCCATCCCGGCGACCGCAACGTGGTCTCCGACTATGTACTTCACGATTTCGCCAAGGCCGACCGGATCTGGCTGGAGGCGATGCTGGACGCGGTGGCCGACGCGTTTCCGTTGCTGGTGGCGGGTGACGAGCCCGCTTTCATGAGCCGCGTCGCCATGCTGACGGCGCCGCCCCGGCGCCCCTCGGCGCCGGGTTCGGGAAAGGATTAAAGATGGGTTTCAATTGCGGCATCGTCGGCCTGCCCAATGTGGGCAAAAGCACTCTGTTCAACGCCCTGACCCAGACGGCGGCGGCCCAGGCGGCCAATTATCCCTTCTGCACCATCGAGCCCAATGTCGGACGGGTGGCGGTGCCCGACGCGCGGCTGGACCAGCTGGCCGCCATCGCCAAATCGGCCAAGATCATTCCGACCCAGCTTGAATTCGTCGATATCGCCGGTCTGGTGCGGGGCGCGTCGAAGGGCGAGGGGTTGGGCAACCAGTTCCTGGCCAATATCCGCGAGGTCGACGCCATCGTTCATGTGCTGCGCTGTTTCGAGGATGGGGACGTGACCCATGTCGAGGGCTCGGTCGATCCGGTGCGCGACGCCGCCACCATCGAAACCGAACTGATGCTGTCCGACCTCGACTCCCTGGAACGGCGCATCGTGCCCCTGGAGAAAAAGGCCAAGGGCGGCGACAAGGACGCCAAGCTTCAGGTCGATGTGATGGGCCCGATCCTGGCGGCCCTGCGCGAGGGCCGGCCCGCCCGATCGGTGCCCGTATCCGACGACGAGCATCTCCGTCTGGTGCGGCAATTGGGTCTGTTGACGGCGAAGCCGGTTCTGTACGCCTGCAATGTCGACGAGGAAAGCGCGGCCAACGGCAACGAATTCTCGAAAGCGGTGGAGGAGATGGCGGCGGCCCAGGGGGCCAGCAGCGTGGTCATTTCGGCGGCCATCGAGGCCGAAGTGGCGCAATTGGCCAGCGACGAGGAACGCGGCGATTTCCTGGAAACCCTGGGTCTGGCGGAAACCGGGCTGACCCGCGTGATCCGTGCCGGCTACCAGTTGCTGAACCTGCTCACCTTCTTCACCATCGGGCCGAAGGAGGCGCGGGCCTGGACCGTGCAGGCCGGCGCCAAGGCGCCCCAGGCGGCCGGCGTCATTCATACCGATTTCGAACGCGGATTCATCCGCGCCGAGACCATCTCGACCGCCGATTTCATCGCCTGCAACGGCGAGGCCGGGGCGCGGGAGGCCGGACGCATGCGGCTGGAGGGTAAGGAATACGTGGTTCAGGACGGCGATATCTTCCACTTCCTGTTCAACGTCTGAGAGCCCGACCCGAAAGTCGGCAGGGTGAGCCGAAAATGGCGGTTTTCGAGAACCGCAGCGGAGCGTACTTCGTGTACGTGAGCAGCGGAAGCGCAGAAAACCGCCATTTGCAGGCCGCCATGGTGACTTTCGGGTCGGGCTCTGATACAGATGTGGTCATGGCCAAGCACCATGACCACATCACCGAAGAACTGGCGGCCTTCATCGCCGCCCAGCCGATGTTCTTCGTCGCCACCGCCGCGCCCGAGGGCAAGGTCAATCTCAGCCCCAAGGGAATGGACGGATGTTTCCGCATCCAGGGCCCCAGGCGGGCGGCGTTCCTCAATCTGACGGGAAGCGGCAACGAGACGGCGGCCCATTTGCGGGTAAGCCCCCGGATCACGGTGATGTTCTGTTCCTTCGACGCCAAGCCGATGATCCTGCGGCTGTACGGCAGCGGCCGGGCGATCCATCCCCATGATCCCGAATGGGCCGATCTGGTGGGCCTGTTCACCGATCATCCCGGCAAGCGCCAGATCGTGACCGTGGATGTCGAGGACATCATCACGTCCTGCGGTTTCGCCGTGCCGCTGATGGAATTGACCGGCCAGCGTCAGACCTTGTCCGATTGGGCGAACCGTCGCGGCGAGGACGGAATCCGCGATTATTGGCGGGAAAAGAACCGGGTCAGTTTCGACGGTTTGCCCACCGGCATCGACGAACCCGCGTAACGGTTCGTTCCGCCCGCCTGAAAAAACCAAGGACGCCGCATGAAAAGCGGGCGATTCGGCGGAAGCGCGATCGCCCGCTTTCACGGTCAGTGCGAGATTCCGAAGGATTCGTCGCGGGTATGCGGGGGCAGGGGCAGACCGGCGATGCGGCACCCCTGGCCGACCGGGCCGGCGGGAAACAAGGCGTAAAGATGCTTCTTCCCGCCCTGGGGGGCGAAGCGGGTTTCCAGTTTGCGGATCAGCCACCCGGCGCTGGCCGGCATTCCCTGTTCCCGGTACTGGTCGCGCAGAAACCCGATCACCGCCCAATGGGCGGGGCTGAGAGTCAGACCTTCGGCGGCGGCGATGTCCTTCGCCTTATCCTCGGTCCAATCGGGCGTCATACCCTCGACATGGCCGAAAGGATCGATTCCATGGGTGATGGCTTGGTTGATGTCGGTCACGGAAGCCTCCTGAGAAGACGAGGTCATCTAAATATAGGAAGCACGGCAACCTTCTTCAAATTTATTAAGTAATTATAACATTACAATACGCTTATATTTGAGAGATATTATACCCTTGGCGGAATTTTCAGGGTCGCCTCGCCATCCACCACGATCTTGTCGCCGACCGAGCAGGTGGTGCGAAAGGTGGCGAAATGCTTCTCGGGCACCAGGCCGGTGACCTCGACCCGGGCGGTGACGGTATCGCCGATGCGGACCGGCGCCTTGAATTTCAGGGATTGGGCGACATAAATGGCCCCGGGGCCGGGCAGGCGGGTGCCGAACGCCGCCGAAATGAAGGCGGCCGCCAGGATGCCGTGGGCGATGCGGCCCTTGAACGGGGTGGTCTTGGCGTAGTCCTCGTTGACATGGACCGGGTTGAAATCCCCGGAAACGCCGGCAAAGGCGACGATGTCGGCCTCGGTCACCGTCTTGGCGAAGGTGGCGGCCTGGCCGATGGCAAGGTCTTCGAACGCGTATCCGCCGATGCTGGCCTCGTCCACGGGACTCTCCTGTCGACTTTCGGGTCGGGCCCTAAGTGTAATCCGGCGTCGCGGTGACGGCAAATGCCGACGCCGGCCGACGGGCGGTTGCCAAAGCGCCGCCGCTGTGGCCGAATGGCGGAAAGTCCGCCTTTTGCCAAAGACAGGCCATCTTGTCGTTCCGTCGTTTCCGTTTTCTGGGCGCCCTCGCCCTGTTGCCGCTCGCCGCCTGCGCGGCGCGGGTGCCCTGGCGCAACCCCCATGTGCCGGAAAGCCAGTGGTCCCGCGATTGGGACCAGTGCCGGCGCGCCGCCAATGATTCGGTGCTGGGATACGGCAATCAGGGGCCGCCGCCGGGGCCGTTCCAATTGTATGATCGCGACCGCGACAAGCGCGCGATCGATGCCCAGGTGGCGGCCTGCATGGCCGATCTGGGCTATGTGCCGGTCAATCGGACGGAGTAGGGATGAAACGGATCGCGGTGATGATGGCGGCAATGGCGCTGGCGGGGACATGCGTGTCGGTCCTGCCGGCCGCGGCGTTTACTCCGGCTCCGGCGCCCGAGGATCATCTGCCCCGTTTCCCCAAGGCCGCTCCGCCGACCGATCCCTTGCCGGCGCCGCCCTGCGATACCGGCCTGTCCAGCGATGGCCAATGGCTGATCGGGCGCTGGGCGGCGCCGGGCAGCCGGCTGTCGTTCAAGCGCCGGGGGGCGGTGATCGATTGGCGCATGGGCTGGCCCACGAACACCTTCGGCAAGGGGGCCGCCCGGGGCGGCGGCGCGGTGGCGTCGGTGTCGCGCTGTTCGGTGCGTTTCGGCACCGCTTCCGGTGACGGCTTCGTCTTTCACGGATTGTTGACCGGAACCGGCGATCTGTACGGCTATGCCGCCGAGCCCGACGGTCAGGACGTCCGTTTCCTGTTCCGCCGGGTTCGGTAGGCTCAGTCGAACAGGCTGGAGACCGAGCGTTCCTCGGAAATGCGCTGAATCGATTCGGCCATCAGGGGCGCGATGGTGATCTGGCGGATGTTGTGGGCCTTCGCCACCGCCTCGGTCGCCGGGATGGAATCGGTGATGACCAGTTCCTTGAGCGGCGAGGCGGTGACCCGCTCCACCGCCTTGCCCGACAGCACGCCATGGGTGACATAGGCCGATACGCTGAGCGCGCCGGCCGCCATCAGCGCTTCCGCCGCGTTGCACAGCGTGCCGGCGGAATCGACGATATCGTCCACCAGGATGCATTCGCGGTCGCGCACGTCGCCGATGATGTTCATCACTTCCGACACGCCGGCGCGTTCGCGCCGTTTGTCGATGATGGCCAGATCGGCGTCCAGACGGCTGGCGATGGCCCGCGCCCGCACGACGCCACCGACATCGGGCGACACCACCATCTGGGCGTCATGGACCGAATGGGCGCGGATGTCGTTGGTGAAGACCGGCGCCGCATAAAGATTGTCCAGCGGGATGTCGAAGAATCCCTGGATCTGGCCGGAATGGAGGTCCAGCGTCACCACCCGGTCGGCGCCGGCGGTGGTGATCAGGTTGGCCACCAGCTTGGCGGAAATGGGTGTGCGCGGACCCGATTTGCGATCCTGGCGGGCATAGCCGAAATAGGGGATGACGGCGGTGATGCGCCGGGCCGAGCCGCGCCGCAGCGCATCCAGCGCCACCAGCAATTCCATCAGATTGTCGTTGGTCGGAAAGCAGGTCGATTGGATGACGAAGACATCCTCGCCCCGCACGTTCTCCCGGATTTCGACGAACACCTCCATATCCGAGAACCGCCGCACGCTGGCTTTGGTCAGGGACATGGTCAGGTATTCAGCGATCGCCTCGGCGAGCGGCCGGTTGGAATTGCAGGTCAGAATTTTCATGTGCGCAACCCATGGAGCGGTCTGACGAGAGGCGCGGCTGCGGCGCCCCAAAAATCCCGAATGCGGGCCGACAGCGTGGCGGTATCCCGATTACCGCCTTGCCCACACCATTCGCTTCGTCCATGAGTAAGCGCCTCGTATATCAGGCGTTATCGCCCCTGTAAAGGTGCGGGTGGGGTGTCGCGGGTGGCTGTGATGACCCGAAGGATTCCTTCCGCCCCCCCGGCGGCGATGGCGTCGGCCAGTTTTCCCCAGCGATGGGGCAGGCCGCCGGCGGGCAACGGACCGCCCTGGCGAACGGTGCCCAGGGCATGGCCCTTGGCATCCGCCACCACCCAGGCCAGGGCCAGGATTTCGTTGCCGGACCGGTCGTAGACGACGGACGCGCGACCCTGGACGAGATAGTCGCCGCCGCTGGTCACCATTGTGATGCCGTCCGCCGCGAGGTCGCGGCCCAAGGCGCGGGCCAGGGCGGTGGCTCCGTCGCCCGGCAAGCGGGCGAGCGGCAGGATGCGCGCCGTGGGCCGGCGCCGGGATGGCGGCGCCGGCGTCGGCGAAGGCTGTGCCGTCGGCGGGTTTCGGGGAAACAGGCTCGCCACGGCCCGTTCGGCGAGGGCGGCAAGCTGGTCCGGCCGCGCCGTGCGCCAAACGGCGGCGGGTATCGCAACGCGGTCGCCGCGCCGCGTCCGTCCCTGGGGGCCGCTCAGCATCCAATCGATGGTCACGGTTGCGCCCGAGGCCGAAATGCGGGTCACCAGCCGGTCGCCGCCGGGCAGGCCGGGCCCCAGTTCCGCCGGAATCTGGCGGTGGGCCAGGGCCGTGACCAGCGCCGGCCCCAGACCGTTCCCGCCCGCGCCGTACGGCGGTATGACGGCGACGGCGCGGGCGTCGCGCGGTCGCGCCAAAGCCGGGCCGAGCCCGCTATGGCGGAAGGGATGGGGAAGTTCGCCGCACCCGGCGGGCAGGACCGCCACCGCCAGGATCGCCAAAGTTCGGCCCAGGCGGGTCACCGATCGAGAACGATGACCGACAATTGCCGCCCATAGGCGCTTTCGCCGCGCAGGGTGGCGCGCCGATAGCTGAAAAAGCGGCTTTCGTCGCGGCAGGTGTCGGCGGGCAGGCGGGTGACCGACACCACCCCCAATCGGGCCAGACGCCGGGCCAGATAGCCGGGCAGATCGAACAGATGGTGGCCGGGACGGGAGGCGGCGGCGAAGAAATCGGCATTGGCCGGGTCTTCGGCCAGGAACGGCGCCGGAAACTCCGACCCCACCTCATAGGAACGCTGGCCGATGCAGGGACCGATGGCGGCGACCACGGTTTTGCGGGTGGCGCCCAGCTTTTCCATGGCGGTCAGGGTGTTGTCGAGGATTCCGCCCACGGCGCCGCGCCAGCCGGCATGGGCGGCGCCGATCACGCCCCGGTTGCGGTCGGCCAACAGCACCGGGGCGCAATCGGCGGTGACGATTCCCAGCGCCAGACCGGGGCTGGTGGTGACCAGCGCGTCGGCCCTGGGCGTCTCGCCGGGGGCGAACGGCGCTTCGACCACCGCGACCTCGGCGGTGTGTTCCTGCCGCACGGTGACCAGGGCGGCGGGCGGCAAATCCAGCATGGCCAGTCCGCGGTTCCGGTTTTCCATCACCCGCTCGGGATCGTCGCCGGACGAGGCGCCGCAATTGAGCGAAGCGTACAGGCCTTCCGACACGCCGCCTTCCCTGGTCAGAAAGGCATGGCGGATACGGTTGATTTCATTGAGAGCGGACAGCGTGATCATCGGATGGGCGGGTCTACGGCAGGAAGGAGAAGCCGGGCGGCTCGGCGAGTGCGGGATGGGCCATTCCCATAACTTTGAATAAGGTGCCCATTTCGGCGGCGTCGATCAAGCGGCGCATCCCGCTTTTGATGTCGGCGGCGCGGGCGGGGGGCTGGCCTTTGGCCAAAAGCGCGGCCCGGGTCTCGATCCCCAGCGCCCGCAGAAAATCGCCCTGGCCCACCGGCCCCCACGCCTTGGCGGGGGCGGCCGCGGTGGCCAGGGCGGCGAAATCCACATGGGCGGTCAGATCGGCCTCGCCGGGATCGTCCAACGCGGGATGGAAGCGGTGCCGGCGCACCGCCTGCAAGGTATCGCCCGAACCGCCGGCGGCCGATCCGTAATCGACGATCAGGGCGGCACCGCCCGATCGGGCCAGGCGGCGGCCCATCAGCGCCGCCAAGCGTCGTCCTTCGGGACAGGTCTCGACGATGGCGCCGTCCGGCAGGCCGGTGGCGGGCGCGGGCACCTCCGGTCCGGCGACGAAGACGAAGCCGCCGTCGGCCCCCAGACCCACCCGTCTTTCGCGCCAGAGCCCGTCCACGCGGATATATTGGTCGATGGGCAGGGCGTCGAAGAATTCGTTGGCGACGATCAGGGCCGGTCCGTCGGGGACGTCCTCGATGCGATCGGCCCAATGGGCGGCTTGGGCCGCCAGAGTTTCGCGCTGGCGGTCCCGCAGCACCGGGCTGGTTTCCACCAGCCAGGGGTCGATGGCGGCGAGAAAGGCGGGCATGGTGGCGGCGGCGCGCAGCAGATCGGCCATCAGCGTGCCGCGTCCGGGACCCAGTTCCACCAGGACCACCCGCTCGGGCGCGCCCATGGCCTGCCAGACCACCGCCGCCCACAATCCGATCAGTTCGCCGAACATCTGGCTGATTTCCGGCGCGGTGGTGAAATCGCCGGCCGCGCCCAGAGGATCGCGGGTGGTGTAATAACCGTGATCGGGGTCGCTTAGGGCCGCTTCCATATAGCGCGACACCGGCACCGGCCCATCCCGGCGGATGGCATCGGCCAGGCGCCGGGCCAGCGGCCCCAATGTCATCCGACCGGCTGGCGGCGTGCCGCCCACCACACCAGGACCGCGCCGGCGATCACCAGCGGGATCGACAGCAATTGGCCCATGGTGGCGCCGAACCACAGATAGCCCAAGAAGGGATCGGGCTGACGGAAGAATTCGCCGGTGATGCGGGCGAGGCCGTAGCCGATCAGAAAGGCGCCCGACAGGGTGCCGGGACGCAGGCGAATCGACGGCTTGCGCCACAGGTACAGCATGACCAGCCCCAGGGTCAGGCCTTCCAGGCTGGCTTCGATCAATTCGCTGGGATAACGGGGCAACGGCCCGCCGCCGGGAAAGATCATCGCCCAGGGCAGGCCGGGCGGCGCCACCCGGCCGAACAGTTCGCCGTTGATGAAATTGGCGATGCGGCCGAAGAACAGGCCGATGGGCACGGCGGTGCAGACCGCGTCGGCCACCGCGAACATGTTGAGCTTGTGGCGGCGCGAGAACAGGGCGATGGCGGTCAGCACGCCCAGCAGCCCGCCGTGGAAGCTCATGCCGCCGTTCCACACCGCGACGATTTGCGACGGGTGGGCGAAATAGAAGATCGGCTGGTAGAACAGGACATAGCCGAGCCGGCCGCCCAGCACCACGCCCAGGGTCGCCCAGACCAGGAAATCATCCACCTGTTCCGAGGTCATGGCATGGGGCGGTCGCCGTATCATCCACTTGATGTAATACAGCCCCAGCACCAGGCCGGCGATATAGGCCAGCGCGTACCAATGGACGTGAAGCGGGCCGATGGAAAAGGCGATGGGGTCGAAATCGGGGAAGATCAGGGCCAGCACGGATTCACCCTTGTTATTTGAAGGGGTCGGGTTTCGCCAAGTAATCGTTGACGTAGCGGGCGACGCCGTCCTCCAGCGTGGTGAACGGCTTGTTATAGCCGGCTTCGCGGAGCCGGTTCATCTTCGCTTCGGTGAAATATTGGTACTTGTCGCGAATGGCCAGCGGCGTGTCGCGGAAGGTGATCAGGGGTTCCTTGCCCAAAGCGACATAGACGGCGCGGGCCAGGTCGAGAAAGGTGCGGCACTGGCCGGTGCCGACATTGAACAGGCCGCTGACCTTGGGATTGTCCAGCAGCCACATCATCACGTCGATGCAATCGTCGATCCAGATGAAGTCGCGCCGCTGCTCGCCGTCGCGATAATCGGGATGGTGCGACCGGAACAGCGAGAATTCCTCGCCCGCCGCCGCCTTGGGATAGACCTGGGCGACGACGCTTTGCTGGCCGCCCTTATGGTATTCGTTGGGGCCGTAGACGTTGAAGAATTTCAGCCCGGCCCATTGCGGCGGGGTGGGGCCGCCATCGGCGAGACGCCGCGCCACCAGCCGGTCGAACAAATGCTTGGACCAGCCGTAGGGGTTCATCGGCCGCAGGCGGGCGAGATGGGCGATGGACGCGTCATCGTCGAATCCCTGGTCGCCGTCGCCATAGGTGGCGGCGCTCGACGCGTAGATGAAGCGCGCGCCGTGGGCGGCGCACCAGTCCCACAGCATCAGGGTCAGGGCGAAATTGTTTTCGACGATGCGGTCGGCGTCGGTTTCGGTTGTGGCCGAAATGGCGCCCATATGAAAGATCGCCTCGATTTCGCTGGCGTGCCGGTCGAGAAAGGCGGGCAAATGGTCCGGGTGGACGATATCGGCCAGTTCGCGCTTGGCGACGTTGCGCCATTTGTCGTTGGAGCGCAGCCGGTCGCACAGCACCAGCTTGGGCGCGCCTCGCGCCTCCAGGGCGGCCAGAATGTTGGAGCCGATGAAGCCGGCGCCGCCGGTAACCACGATCATTGCCCGCTTTCTCCCTGTCCTGTGGCGTTCCCGGTTATAGGCTTGTGGCGCGCGCCCGGCAATCGCCGTCGCTTTCGGGCGGTCCCCTTCTACCCGTCCTGTCCATATTCCATTAGAACGAAGGTCCGGGGGCTCGGCCTCCGGGCGGGGCGGGGATGAAACCCCGCTTTTTCACCATGGGGTGGGCGCATGACCGGCTGGCAGTTCTGGATCGATCGCGGCGGCACCTTCACCGACATCGTCGGCCGCCGTCCCGATGGCGGGCTGATCACCTGCAAATTGCTGTCGGAAAATTCCGGCCAGTACGCCGACGCCGCTTTGGCCGGCATGCGCCGTCTGCTGGGACTGGCGCCTGACGCGACCATCCCGCCGGGGACGATCGACGCGGTCAAGATGGGCACGACGGTGGCGACCAACGCCCTGCTGGAGCGCCGGGGCGATCCCACCGTGCTGGCGGTCACGGCGGGGTTCGCCGATCTGCTGCGCATCGGCACCCAGGCCCGGCCCGATCCCTTCGCCCGGGTGATCCATCTGCCCGAAATGCTGTACGGGCGGGTGGTGGAAATCCCGGAACGGATCGGCGCCGACGGGTCGGTGCGGGTCCCGCTCGATCTCGCCGCCGCCGAGGCCGGGTTGAAAGCGGCGTTCGATGCCGGATTCCGGGCGCTGGCGGTGGTGTTCCTGCATTCCTATCGCGCGCCCGATCACGAACTGGCGGTGGGGGAATTGGCGGCGCGAATCGGTTTCACTCAGATTTCCCTGTCGCACCGGGCCAGCCCGTTGATGAAGGTGGTGGGGCGCGGCGACACGGCGGTGGCCGACGCCTATCTGTCGCCGGGATTGCGGCGCTATGTGGACCGGGTGGCGGCCGATCTCGGCGAGACCCGGCTGTTGTTCATGCAATCCTCGGGCGGGCTGGCCGAGGCCCACGCCTTTCAGGGCAAGGACGCCATCCTGTCCGGTCCCGCCGGCGGGGTGGTCGGCGCGGTGCGGACGGCGGCCATGGCCGGGTTCGACCGGCTGATCGGCTTCGACATGGGCGGGACCTCCACCGATGTCTGCCATTACGAAGGCGCCTATGAGCGCAGCCACGAACAGGTGGTGGCCGGGGTGCGCCTGCGCGCGCCGATGATGCATATCCATACGGTGGCGGCCGGCGGCGGCTCGGTGCTCGGCTTCGACGGCGCCCGCTTCCGGGTCGGTCCCCGCTCGGCCGGCGCCGATCCCGGTCCCGCCGCCTATCGCCGCGGCGGGCCGCTGACCGTCACCGACGCCAATGTGATGGTGGGCAAGCTCCAGCCCGGCTGGTTCCCGTCGGTGTTCGGCCCCGATGCCGACCAGTCCCTGGATGCGGGGGTGGTGCGGGCGAAATTCGCCGAACTGGCGGCCGAGATCGGCGACGGGCGCGGCCCCGAAGCGGTGGCGGAGGGATTCCTGGCGGTGGCGGTGGCGACCATGGCCAGCGCCATCAAGGAAATCAGCATCGCCCGCGGTCATGACGTCGCCCGCCACACCCTGGTCTGTTTCGGCGGCGCCGGCGGCCAGCATGCCTGTCTGGTGGCCGATTCCCTGGGTATGGATACGGTGCTGCTCCATCCCCTGGCGGGGGTGCTGTCGGCCTATGGCATGGGGCTGGCCGACCTGCGGGTTTTGGGCGAGGCCCCCGTCGAGCAATCCCTGGACCCGGCGGCGATGGCGGCGGTCTCGGACGCTTTGGACGCGCTGGAACGGGATGGCCGCGCCCGCCTGGAAACCCAGGGCGTGGAGGCCGGCGACATCAAGGTATCGCGGCGGGTGCGGATCAGATATCGGGGGTCGGACACCGCGCTTGAGGTCGCCGCCGGCGATCCGGCGGAAATGGCGGCGGCGTTCGCCGCCCGGCACCGCGCCCGCTTCGGCTTCGTCATGGATCGTCCCCTGCTGGTGGATTCGGTGGCGGTCGAGGCGGCGGGCGGTGGCGAGGCCATCGACGAGCCCGAGGTTGCGATCGTTCCCGCGCCGGCCGGGCCGCCGGCGGACCGGGTGCGGCTGTTCGTCCAGGGCGCCTGGACCGAGGCCGGGCTTTACCGCCGCGAGGATCTGGCGCCGGGGATGGTGGTCTTGGGGCCGGCGATCATCGCCGAGGCCACCGCGACCACGGTGATCGAACCGGACTGGCAAGGCGAGATGACCGGGCGCGGCCATCTGCTGCTGCGCCGCGCCCGCCCGCGCCCCAAGCGGGTGGCGGTGGGGACCGAGGCCGATCCGGTGATGCTGGAGGTGTTCAACAATCTGTTCATGTCGGTGGCCGAACAGATGGGGGCGGTGCTGGCCAACACCGCCCATTCGGTCAATATCAAGGAGCGGCTGGATTTTTCCTGCGCCATTTTCGACGCGAGCGGCGATCTGGTGGCCAACGCGCCCCATATCCCCGTTCATCTGGGCTCGATGAGCGACAGCGTGCGGGCGGTGCTGGCGGCCCGGCGCGAAACCCTGCGCCCCGGCCAGTCGGTGGCCCTGAATTCGCCCTACCATGGCGGCACCCATCTGCCCGACGTCACCATCGTCACCCCGGTCTTCGACGCGGCCGGGACGACGCTGCTGTTCCTGGTCGCCTCGCGCGGGCACCATGCCGATATCGGCGGCATCAGTCCGGGCTCGATGCCCGCCCAATCCACCACCATCGGCGAAGAGGGCGTGCTGATCGAGGATCTCCTGGTGGTCGAGGACGGCCGGTTCCGGGAACAGGCGGTGCGCGCCCTGCTGGCTTCGGGCGCCCATCCGGCCCGCGACCCCGACCAAAACATCGCCGACCTTCAGGCGCAACTGGCGGCCAACGCCAAGGGGGTGGCCGATCTCGCCGCCCTGATCGACCGCTACGGCGTCGCGACGGTTCGCGCCTATATGGGCCATGTCCAGGACAATGCCGCCGAAGCGGTGCGCCGGGCTCTGGATCGCCTGTCCGACGGCGCCTTTACGGTGCCCATGGATGAGGGCGCGGTGATCCGCGTCGCGGTGAATGTGGACCGGGCGGCGCGGCGCGCCCGGATCGATTTCACCGGCACCAGCGCCCAGCGGCCGGGCAACGTCAACGCGCCGTCGGCCATCGCCCGGGCGGCGGTGCTGTATGTGTTCCGTACCATCGTCGACGAGCCGATTCCGTTGAACGAGGGCTGTCTGCGGCCCCTCGATATCGTCATCCCCGCCGGATCGATGCTGGCGCCGGTGGCACCGGCGGCGGTGGTGGCCGGCAATGTCGAAACCAGCCAGGTCCTCGTCGACGGCCTGATGGCGGCCCTGGGGGCGATGGCGGCGTCCCAGGGCACCATGAACAATCTGACCTTCGGCGACGGGCGGCTTCAATATTACGAAACCATTTGCGGCGGGGCCGGGGCCGGGCCGGATTTCGACGGGGCCAGCGCCGTGCACACCCACATGACCAATTCGCGTCTGACCGATCCGGAAGTGCTGGAATGGCGCTATCCGGTGCTGGTGGACGGTTTCTCCATCCGCGCCGGTTCGGGCGGGTCCGGCTGGCACCGGGGCGGCGACGGGGTGATCCGCCGGCTGCGGTTCCTGGCGCCGATGACCGCCTCGATCCTGTCGAACCGGCGCACGACGATCCCCTTCGGTTTGATGGGCGGCGGCGACGGCCGGCCCGGCCGCAACGCCGTCGAACGCGCCGACGGCACGGTGGAGGCATTGCCGGCCACCGCCCAGGTGGAGATGGGAGCCGGCGACGCGCTGGTGATCGAAACGCCGGGCGGCGGCGGCTATGGCCGTCCGGCGAGGGCTGATATCAGGCGAGCGTTGAGCGAGCGGCCAAGCGGCCGGACGGCCGCGCCCGGCGAGGGCTGATATTCAGGCGAGCGTTGAGCGAGCGGCCAAGCGGCCGGACGGCCGCGCTTAGGCAGAGGGCTGATATAAGCTCTCGAAATCGGACTTCCGCAGGCGCGAAAGGAACGCCATAGTTCCAGCGGCCGTGACGGGGGTGTCGATGGGCGGTTTCGATCGCATAACGCTGGGTTGGATTCAGGGGGTGGGCCAGCAGCTCCTCCAGTGGGTGATCGCCACTTTTTTCACCTGGGCGGTGGCGCGCGAGGTCGCCCTGACCCTGACGGTGATGGCGGTGGCCCGTCTGCTGACGCCGTATTTGCGCCGGGGATTGGCCAGCATCGCCGTGCATTGGCCGATGGTCACCTCCCATCGTCTGCACAATTTATGGCCGGCCTTGCGGGTGGTGACCTTTCCTGGGCTGTGGCTGATCGGCCAGTCGATCGTCACCGCCGGCCTGACGGCGGCGCACGAACCCCACCAGATCGGCCGCACCCTGACGGCGCTGCTGACCGCATGGCTGGTGATCCGGGTCACCACCACCTTTCTCGCCGATCGGGTGTGGTCGCGGCTGATCGCCGGCATCGTCTGGACCATCGCCGCCCTCAACATCCTGGGGCTGATGGACCAGACCGTCCGCATCCTCAATTCGGTCGGCATGACGCTGGGCGGCACCCATCTGACCCTGCTGCTGGTGATCAAGACCGTCCTGCTGTTGTCCCTGCTGCTGTGGATGGCCAGCCAGGTGTCGCGCCAGCTGGAAAAGCGCATCCTGACCCTGCCCAACCTGACGCCCTCGGCCCAGGTGCTGTTCGCCAAGGTCACCAAGGTCGGGCTGGTCACCTTGGGCGTCGTCATCACCTTGCATGCGGTGGGCATCGACCTGTCGGCCTTCGCCCTGTTTTCCGGCGCCATCGGCCTTGGCGTCGGCTTCGGTCTGCAAAAGGTGGTGTCGAATCTGGTCAGCGGCCTGATCCTGCTGCTCGACAAATCGATCAAGCCGGGCGACGTCATTTCCCTGGCCGATACCTATGGCTGGATTTCGTCGCTGGGCGCCCGCTATGTGTCGGTGGTCACCCGCGACGGCATCGAGCATCTGATCCCCAACGAGGAACTGATCACCCAGCGGGTGCAGAACTGGTCCTACAGCAACAAAAGGGTTCGGCTGCGCATCCCCGTGGGCGTGGGCTACGACACCGATCTGCGCCTGGCCATGGCGCTGTGCGTCGAGGCGGCCCTGGCCGTGCCCCGGATTCTGGCCGATCCGCCGCCGACCTGCCTGTTCGTCGCCTTCGGCGATTCATCCCTCAATCTCGAATTGCGCTGCTGGATCGAAGACCCCCACAACGGGGTCAACAACGCCAAAAGCGAAGTCATGCTGGGCATGTGGGACCGTTTCCGGGCCCATGGCATCCAGGTGCCGTTCCCCCAGCGCGACCTGCATTTGAAGACGGCGCCCCCGGCCCAGCCTTGTCCGCCGGCGGACACGCCGGTACAGTCCGCCCTGTCTTCCCTCCAGCTTCGGGACCAGCCATGACCGACCGCGTGCTCATCATCGATTTCGGGTCCCAGGTGACCCAGCTTATCGCCCGGCGGGTGCGCGAAAGCGGGGTTTATTGCGAAATCCATCCCTTCAACCGGGTCGATGATTCCAGCCTCAAGGCTTACGATCCCAAGGCGGTGATCCTGTCGGGCGGTCCGGCTTCGGTGATCGACACCGGCACGCCGCGCGCCCCCGACGGCCTGTTCACCCTGGGGGTGCCGGTGCTGGGCATCTGTTATGGCGAACAGACCATGTGCGCCCAATTGGGCGGGCGGGTCGAAGCCGCCGATCACCGGGAATTCGGTCGCGCCTTCGTCGATGTCGCCGATTCCTGCGCCCTGTTCGACGGGGTGTGGGCGAAGGGCGCGCGCGAACAGGTGTGGATGAGCCATGGCGACCGGGTGACGGCGCTGCCCCAGGGCTTCCGGGTGGTGGCGACGTCGGACGGGGCGCCGTTCGCCGCCATCGCCGACGAATCCCGGCGTTTCTACGGGGTGCAGTTCCACCCCGAAGTGGTCCATACCCCCCACGGCGCGCAATTGCTGAAAAATTTCACCCACAAGATCGCCGGCTGTTCCGGCGATTGGACCATGGCCGCGTTCCGCGCCCAGGAAATCGCCAAGATCCGCGCGCAGGTGAAGGACGGACGGGTGATCTGCGGCCTGTCGGGCGGGGTCGATTCCTCGGTGGTGGCGATGCTGCTGCACGAGGCGATCGGCGACCAATTGACCTGCGTGTTCGTCGATACCGGCATGATGCGCGCCGGCGAGGCCGACGAGGTGGTCAGCCTGTTCCGCGACCGTTTCAATATCCGGCTGGTCCATCGCGACGCCTCCGACCTGTTCCTGAAGAAGCTGGAGGGCGTCACCGACCCCGAACGCAAGCGCAAGATCATCGGCGCGACCTTCATCGACGTGTTCGAGGAGGAGGCGAAACAGGCCGGCGGCGCCGATTTCCTGGCCCAGGGCACGCTTTATCCCGACGTGATCGAATCGGTGTCGTTCATCGGCGGCCCTTCGGTGACCATCAAAAGCCACCACAATGTCGGCGGCCTGCCCGAGCGGATGAAGATGAAGCTGGTGGAACCCCTGCGCGAATTGTTCAAGGACGAGGTCCGCGCGCTTGGCCGCGAACTGGGCCTGCCCCATGACATGGTCGGCCGCCATCCCTTCCCCGGACCGGGTCTGGCCATCCGCATCCCCGGCCAGGAACTGACCCGCGACAAGCTGGAAATCCTGCGCAAGGCGGACTCGATCTATCTGGAGGAAATCCGCAACGCCGGCCTGTACGATGCCATCTGGCAGGCCTTCGCCGTGCTGCTGCCGGTGCGCACGGTGGGCGTGATGGGCGATTCGCGCTCCTACGATTACGCCTGCGCCCTGCGCGCGGTGACCTCGACCGACGGCATGACCGCCGATTTCTATCCCTTCGACATGGCCTTCCTCGGCCGGGTCGCCAACCGCATCATCAACGAGGTCAAGGGCATCAACCGGGTGACCTTCGATGTGACCAGCAAGCCGCCGGGCACGATCGAGTGGGAGTGAGGGGCGGAATTCCCGCTTGTCCTGTCAAAACAAATGGCGATCGCATGCTGTAAGAGGAATTAGCTGACGCTGCGGAAGCGACGACGCGGTGCCAGCGATGGCGTCGTCAATCGTGGCCGTCAACATGATGGTGTTGGGCGTTTTGCTCCAGCGCAGCACAATCTTTGCGTTCTTTTTGGTCAGCCACGCCCGGGGCACCTCACTCTCGTGAAAGCCGTTGCCGTTCGATCGGCGTGCCGAACCGCGTTCACTATCGCTAGCCATTTCATGGGGAGCTATGCTTGTTCCCCTATCGAGCAGACCGAATCTCCATAGCGGCCATATCATCTTTATTTGTGACGCAGTAGAATTAGGGAAAGTATGCCGACGTGGCTTGGCGACAAAGGGAAGGCAATTGGGCAGTGTGTCAAGACCATGAAAGACCGCGATTTCATTCAGTACAAGCAGATCGATCTAGTCGTCCAGCCGCACGACCTTGATCGCCTGGACGAAATCAGAAAGCCTGTTTTGACCTTCGTCGTCTCCGATGACATGGTGCAGGCGCGCAGCGAGGAACAATAGATGGCCATCATCGAAGGATTCCGAGTTCAGAACTTTCGCGCGCTGCGCGATGTGACGCTGGGCAAGCTTTCTGCGCAGCAAAGCGGCGAGCCATTGACGCCCTTCACCGTCGTCATTGGCAAAAATGGTGTGGGCAAAAGCTCGCTGTTTGATGCCTTTGGTTTCGTGGCCGACTGCTTGGCGACCGATGTGGAAACGGCCTGCGATCAAAAACAGCGCGGCGGATTCGAGCGTTTGCGGTCGAAGGGAACCAATGAGCCGATCCGTTTCGAAATTTACTATCGTGAAGCACCTAATGAACGGCCAATTACTTATGATTTGTCTATTAACTTGGATGATTCCGGCAGGCCTTATGTGGAGTCTGAACTGCTCAAACAGCGCCGCAAAGGGCAGAAGCACGGGCGGCCTTATCCATTTCTGCGCCTTGATCATGGCAGGGGGCATGTTTGGGCGGGCGAAGAGGCTGTGCAAGTCGAAGGTGAAGAAGACCGCACGCAGGCCGTCGTTGAACTAACCGATCCGCGCCAGTTGGGTATCGCCACGCTGGGCACATTGAAGGAACACCCACGCATCAAACGGTTTCGCGACTTTCTGAAGGGCTGGTACCTCTCGTATTTCTATCCTGATGCTGCACGCAGTTTGCCCAGCGCCGGGCCGCAACGGCACTTGAATATCCATGGCGACAACATCGGTAATGTGGTGCAGTTCATGGAGCGGGAAAACAATGAGCGCTTCAAAGCTGTCCTTGAGCGTATCGCTCGTAAGATTCCAGGCATCGCCAGGATCGACACGGTAGTAACGGCCGACAAGCGTGTTTTGTTGCGTTTTAACGATGGCGCGTTTGACGATCCGTTTTTCGCGCAGCAGATGTCTGATGGCACGCTTAAAATATTCGCTTACCTTTTACTTTTGGAGGACCCTGATCCGCCACCGTTCATTTGCATTGAGGAGCCGGAGAATGGGTTGTACCATAAGCTCTTGGAATCGCTGGCGGAGGAGTTCCGCGCCCACGCCACCGGTAGGAAAAATGCGCCGCAAATTTTCGTAACGACTCATCAGCCCTATTTCGTTGACGCACTATCTCCCGAAGAGGTGTGGGTTCTTGAGAAGGGTAGTGATGGCTATTCCACGATTCGCCGCGTTTCAAGCCTTGATCTCGTCAAAAATATGGTGACTGAAGGCCTGCCGTTAGGTGGACTTTGGTACAGCGACTATCTTGATGCGAGGTGAGTATGCACATTGAGATAGTGGTTGAAGACGCTTCCGGTGCGAAGTTGCTTGAAGCAGTGCTACCCAGGCTGCTTGGCGAAATGGGTGTCTCCCATAGTTGGCGGGTGCATCCGTACAAGGGGATAGGCCATATTCCAACGAACTTGCACGCTGGCGGCGATCCGGCAAAACGCATTCTGCTTGAGCAGTTACCGAGGTTGCTGCGTGGCTATGGGAAGACGCCGGGCGTCGACGCCGTGGTCGTAGTGTTGGACTCCGACCGGCGTAACTGCAAGGATTTTCTAGCCGAACTCAATGCGTTGCTTGCTATGTGCGCCCCTGCACCGAAAACGATGTTTCGGCTGGCCATTGAGGAAGTGGAAGCGTGGTATCTGGGCGACCGACAAGCATTACAAGCCGCTTACCCGCGCGCTAAAGCCGATGTACTGGACCGTTACGTGCCGGATAGCGTTTGCGATACTTGGGAATTGCTAGCTGACGCGGTGCATGCTGGAGGTTCCGCTGCAATCAAGAAAGCGGGTTGGCCCTCGCCAGGTAAGATAAAATGCGAATGGGCGGAGAGAATTGGCCCATTGCTGGAACCGGATCGCAACACGTCACCCAGCTTTGGCAAGTTGCGCGATGGGTTACGGCGTTTAGCGGCGGGGGCGATTTGAACAAGTGTATTTTATCAGCGGCCTACATTCTCGCTGACCTCGCTCATGGTGCGCTCCTGACCATATAGTTGGTCATATAGTCCATCCTTGGGACACCAGTTTCGTGACCAGACGGCGCGTGGCCCTTGGGCCCCCCTGTCTCCCCTACAGCTCATCTCCCGGCATCGGCGGCTTGCCCTTTCCGGCGCGCGCCAGGATATCCAGCGCCTTGGCGATGTCACCGCGACCGGCGCGCTCCTGGAAATAGCTTTCGGTGCGAAGCGCCGATAATTTTTCGGCGACGGCGACATTGATGAGCTGATTGAGCGCCACGCCCTCGGCCTCCGCGACCTTGCGGGCCTCGTCCAAAAGCGAGGGCTGAAGCCTGAGGGCGAAATTGCTCTTTCTCATGATGGCTGCGCCTCCACCGCTTTCAAGGCCGGGTTACGCCAGCAAGCGCGTCGGCACGCCAAGCGCCGGGCCGGCTTCGGCCAGCCGCTGGTCGAGCGTGTGAACCGTGGCGCCATGGGTCAAGGCGACCGCAAGGTGCACGGCATCGCCGGCGCGAAGGCCCAGGGTGTGGTGATCGACGAACCGCGCCGCCGTCCGGAAATGCGCGCCCGTCACCGGCAGTACGGTGAGGCTTTCAGACACCAGTGTGTTGAACATGGCGAGCGCGGCCGCGCGCTGGTCCGCATTGATCTGACCGGTTCGCAGCTTGATGGCCAGGGCCGAGGATAATTCGGTGATGGTCCAGTCGCTGATCAGAAGCCGTGTCGGGTCCTGTTCCGCCAGCCAATCCTGCGCGCGCGGCGTCATCGCCTCGTTGGAGAGCGCCGCGACGATCAACGACGTGTCGATATAGAACATCAGTAGCGATCGTCATCCCGCATCGACCGCACCAGATCGGCTGCGGATCGGTCCTGCGGCGCCATGGCCGCCGTCAGGGATCGGAGCTGGGCGACATCGATCCGTTTGCGTGTCCCGGTCGCGGCAGTCAGTCGCGCGACGCGCTTGCCGCGCCGGGTGATGTCGACCTGATCGCCCGCCTCCACCCGATCGATAAGTTCGCTCAAATGGGTTTTGGCTTCCGCCAGACTGATCTCGCCCATGGCGCGCTCCTGACCATCTCATTGGTCATATAGTGCATCCCTTGGGGCAATTCCAGTTTTGTGGCCATCGGCGGATGGCATAAGGCTGGATTTCCATCCTTTCGGCATGGCTTATCCGATCCGCGTGCCCAACGCCGCCATCAGAGCGTCGGCGTGATTGACCAGAACGGAGAAGTGGCCGTCTTCGTCGTAAAACGTCGCGGCGCACGCCTTCAACGCGCGCGCCATCAGACGGGCATAGCCGATCGGCAGGATGCGGTCCTGCCCGCCGTGCCACAGCAGGACCGGGACCGACACGTCCCCGATGCTGAACCCCCACGGGCGTGCCAGGCGCTCGATTTCGCTGCGGTTGGCGGCGCCGCCCTGCGCGGCGGCTTCCGTCACCGTCCGCACGAAAAGATCGAACATCGCCGGGTCGCGCATCAGCGGCAGATCGTCCCCGCCCAGCCATCGCCTCACCAGCGCGATATGGGCGCTGACCAACTCCATGGTCGGAACGCCGTCGGGTTGGAACCGCTTCAGCCGGCGCCGCAGATAATTGGGAAAAAGAGTGGCGATCCACCATGCCAGACGCCGGGCCACCGGCCCGGAATGGCGCGCGATTTCGGGCGGCGGCATGCCGCTGACCAGCGAGCAGGCGGTGATCCGCTCCGGAAAAACATGGGCGCAGGCCAGCGCATACGGTCCCCCGGCCGACATGCCCTGGACCGCGAAACGGTCGATCCCCAGACGGGCGGCGGCGTCGAAAACGTCTTCCGGCCAGTCGAGGAGCCGGTCGCCGGACGCCGGGTCCGAGCGCCCGATCCCCGGCCGGTCAAAGGCGAAGACGCGAATGCCGGCCCGCCGGGCGGCGCCGGCAAGCACGAGCGCTTCCAGGCGCGAAGAGCCGTGGCCGTGGAAATGAAACAGCGGTTTCCCGTCCGGCGCCCCGACCTCGAGATAGCTGAGCGTTCGCCCGTCGCGAAGGGTCAGCGTCGAACAGGGCTCGGCCCGCAAATCCGCTCTTCCGGCAATCATCGTCATGCGACGAACAATTGGCTTTTGCGGCAGAGATTTCAACGGCGGGCCGGACACACTCTAATGCCCCAGCAGATAGGCGGCGTAGGCGCTGAACAGATAGATCACCAACAGAGACAGGCTGACCCAGCTGACGGTGCCGCGCAGGCGGGTTTCCGGCTTGTACAGCATGGCGACGATGAAGATGCCCGACATGATGGCGGCGGCGAAGGCGGTGATGGCGTTGGTCGGGGCCACCGCGCCCAGCAGCGGGCCTTTGCGATAGGCGATGTCGTCGAAGGCCAGGATCAGGATGTCGAACAGATTGCTGCCCAACAGGCTGCCGATGGCCATGTCGACCGCGCCCAGCCGCAGGGCGCTGATGGTCACCACCAGTTCCGGGACCGAGGTGGCGGCGGCGATCAGCAGGGTGCCGACGAAGGTGGTCTTCCACCCCATGGTCGTGGCGATGTTCTGGCCGATGAAGGGCAGTCCGGTGCCGGCGGCGGCGACGATGGCGGCGGCGATTCCATAGCCCAGAACCGCCCGGCCCATCGACACCCCGCTTTGCAGCCGGACGATCTCGGGCGGCGGGCGCATGCGGCGCTCATAGACGAAGGCGGCGCGCATGGCGACGAAATACAGGACGATGATAAAAGGCGTATAGCCGCTGACATGGAACAACTGGACGTCGAGCGCGCTGTGGCTGAGCAGCAGAAAGGCGCCGGCGCTGCCGATCAGGATCACGCCGAAACCGGCGGTCAGGATATGGCCCTGGTCGATGCGGCGATACATCGGCTCGGACCGGCTCAACTCGTCCAGCAGCACCAGCATCACCAGATTGAACACGCAACTGCCCAGCGCGTCGCCCACGGCGATATTGGGGGCGTCCGCCGCCGCCACCGCGCTGATGCCGGTGAACAATTCCGGCAGGGACGTCGCCGCCGCCACCAATACCAGGCCGATCCAGGACCGCGACAGGCCGGTCAGCCGGGCGATGATGTCGCCGTAGCGGGTCAGCGCCGGGCCGGCGACGGCGATCACCAGGCCCGCCGCCAGGAAGCTCAGCCAGGGCACGAAGGGGGCGGTCATCGCCGCCTCCGCGCCCGGCTCAGGATTGCCATGACGGTTTGGATCGCCACCGACGGCCCCAGGCTGCAGGCCACGATCACCGCCCACATCGCCGGGGTGGGCGGGGTCAGATGCAGCAGATTCGCCATGGGCCGCAGATAGGGCGGCGCGGCGATCAGCCCGACGCACAGCAGCGCCGCGCCCCACAGCCATCGATTGCGGGTCACGCCGTTGACCAGAAGGGGCGCGTCGATATCGCGCATGTTGAAGGAATGCCAGATCTGTCCCAGAGCCAGGGTCGTGAAGGTGACCGTCACCGTTTGCACGCCGTCCAGTCCCAGGCGGCCGGCGGCGAACAAGGCGGCGAAGGTGCCGGCGGTCAGGGCGGCGCCCTGGGCGATGATCGCCAGCCAGTGGCCGCGTCCCAGGATCGGTTCCCGGGGATCGCGCGGCGGATGGCGCAGGATGTCGGCCTCGCCTTCGCCCAGGGCCAGGGCGAAAGCCGGAAACACGTCGGTGGCGAGGTTCAGATAAAGGATCTGCAGAGGGAGCAGCGGCAGGGGCAGGGAGGTCGCCACCGCCAGTCCGACCACCATCACCTCGCTGAGGTTGCAGGATAGGAGATAGGCGACGAAGCGGCGGATATTGGCGAAAATGATCCGCCCCTGGCGGATGGCCATGACGATGGTCGGAAAGGAATCGTCCAGCAGGATCATGGCCGCCGCCTCGCGCGCCACGTCGGTGCCGCGCCGGCCCATCGCCACCCCGATATCGGCCTGGCGCAGGGCCGGGGCGTCGTTGACCCCGTCGCCGGTCATGGCGACGATATCCCCGCCCGCCTGGGCCGCCCGGACCAGATCCAGCTTTTCGGCCGGGTTGACCCGCGCGAAGATGCGCGCCGCCCGCAGACGCGCCGGAGCGGCGGCGATGAGGGCCGAAATCGTCCGCCCGTCGACGATGTCCGCCGCGGCGGAATCGTCCGCCTCGATCAGTCCGACGTCGCGGCCGATCCGGCGCGCCGTCACCGCATGGTCGCCGGTCACCATCACCACCCGGATGCCGGCTTGCCGACAATCGGCGATCGCCTGTTTGACGTCCGGACGGGGCGGGTCCTCCAGACCGACCATGCCCGCCAGACACAAAGGGGCGAACGGAGTTTCTCCGTCGTCCGTCTTCGTCGCGAAGGCCAGGGTTCTGAGCCCGTCCCGGCCCAGCGCCTCGGCGCGGGCCAGCCATGCGGCCCGTCCGGCTTCGTCCAGAGGGGCGACGCCGCCCTCGCCGATCACGCTGTCCGCCGCGGCCAGGATCGCCTCCGGCGCGCCCTTGACCGCGATCAGCCCGGCGTCGCCGTTCCCATGCGCCGTCGCCATCATCTTGAGAATGGGGTCGAAGGCGTGCCGGTGTCGCAGCGGATGGTCGCGCAGCAGGGCGGCCCGATCGAGACCGGCCGTCCGTCCCGCCCGCAGCAAGGCGATTTCCATGGGGTCGCCGGTGGCGCCGCCGTCGCTTTCCAGGGTCGCGTCGTTGCACAACAGGCCGATGCGAAGGATGCGGGCCGTTTCGGAATCCGCCGGCCCAGTCGCGAAATCACGATCGCCTGACGGCAGGCACACCCGGCGCACGCTCATGCGGTTTTCGGTCAGGGTGCCGGTCTTGTCAGTCAGGATCACGGTGGTCGCCCCCAGGGTTTCCACCGCCGACAGGCGTTCGATCAGCGCATTGCGTTTGGCCATGCGCCACATTCCCCGCGCCAGGGTCAGGGTGGCGACGATGGGCAGACCCTCGGGGATGGCGGCCACCGCCAGGGCGGTGGCCGCCTGAATGATTTCCAGCGGGTCGCGGCCGGCCCGCAGGCCGATGGCGGCGATCAGCGCCGCCACCGCCAGGGTCGCCCAAACCAATTGGCCCGACAGGCGGGCGAGCCTGCGTTCCAGGGGCGAGGTGCCGGTGCGGGCTTCCAGGACCAGGCGGGTCATTTTGCCCAGTTCGGTGGCCAGCCCGGTCGCCACCACCAATCCGGTGCCGCTGCCCCGGGTGATGGCCGTTCCCTTGAACAGCATCGCCGTGCGCTCGGCCATCCGGGTGTCGGCCGCGACCGGCCGGGGATCCTTGGCCACCGCCACCGATTCGCCGGTCAAGGTCGATTCGTCGGCGCTCAGGCCCGAGGATTCGATCAGTCGCAGATCGGCCGACACCCGGTCGCCCGCATCCAGAAGCACGATGTCGCCGGGCACCAGGTCTTCGGCCGGGATCATGGCCACCCTGCCGTCGCGGCGTACGCGGGTGGTATGGGCGCCGAGCGCCCGCAGGGCGTCGATGGACCGGGTCGCCTTCCATTCGGTGACGAAGCCGATCAGGGTGTTGAGCGCCAGCACCACCAGGATGGCGGCGCCCTCTTCCAGTTCGCCGAAGGACAGGGCGAGCACGGCCGCCGCCGCCAGCAGGGCGACGACCGGGCTGATGAATTGGTGAAAAATCAGGCGGGTGGCGGAAATGGCGCGCCGGTGGGCGACGATGTTGGCGCCGAATCGGTGTCGCCGCGCCGCGATCTCGCCGCCGCCCAGCCCGTCGGCCGCGGTCACGCCGAGTTCGGCCAGCGCTTCGGCGGCGGACAGGGCATAAGGAGGCGCGGGCGGTGTTTCCAAAGGCATGCTCCGGGGAGAGCGCGATGGTCCTTTAACCCTACCCGACAAGCGTTGGCGCGTCGACCGGCGCTAACCCGATCCATTCACGGTCGCGCCTCATTTCCCCTTGGGGCGGAAGCAGCGGCAGTGATCGGGATCGGTTTCCAGGCGGGGGCCGCCGATCAGGTCGATGCAATAGGGGATCGCCGGCATCACCGCGCCCAGGCAATCGGCGATGGCGCTGGGCTTGCCCGGCAGATTGACGATCAGGCTGCCGCCGCGCAGTCCCGCCGTCTGTCGCGACAGGATGGCGGTGGGCACCACCTTCAGGCTTTCCTGGCGCATCAATTCCCCGAACCCCGGCATCATCCGCTCGCACACCGCCTCGGTCGCTTCGGGCGTCACGTCGCGGGGGGACGGGCCGGTACCGCCGGTGGTGACGATCAGCGGGCAGCCTTCGTTATCGGCCAATTCCCTGAGCGTCGCCTCGATCACCGGCCGCTCGTCGGGAATCAGGCGGAAGACCGGCCGCCACGGGGAGGTCAGCGCCTTTTCCAGCCATGCCGCGATGGCGGGGCCGCCTTCATCCTTGTAGATCCCGCCGCTGGCGCGGTCGGAAACGGTGACGATGCCGATGGGGGCGGGCGTGTCGGTCATGGCGTAAATCTCGTATCCGGGGGGAGGGCGGCGGGACAGTCGCTTGCCGAACCGTCGGCGCCGCACAGGCGTACGGTATCGAAGGCGGCGTTCCAGCGCGCCAGTTCCGCCGCCGGAATCGGTGCCGTCTGGCCGGGCGTGAACGCCGCTCCGTGCCAGGCGCGGGCCAGGACGTACAGGGCGGCGCTGCCGCGAATGGCGTAATAAAGGGTGAATTCGCCCTTGCCGTCCCCGGCGTAACGGCCGCAGGCGACGGTGCGCCGTCCGGCGGGAACGCCGTCCAGAAGCGACAGGGTGATGGGGCTGGCGGCGACGTTCTTGCAGGCCGCTCCCGTCTGCGCCACCACGCCCACCAGAAACTGCTGGACGGTCATCGGCGTGCGGCGAAAGGCGTCGATGCTCAGGCGTTGCGTCCATTTATGGATGTTCTGGCCACGGGGAAACAGATCGTCCACTTCAATGGTCGGCCCGTGATGGCTGTCGGCCAGAACCCATCCGTGCAGCCGCGGCACCAGCAACCGTTCCCCGGCCCGTGCCGGACCGGGCGCCAAAAGACCAAGGATGACCGCGGCGGCCGCCAGAAGCACGCCCCCGATCGCTTGGGGCTTGTTCTTGACGCTCCGCGCCGGCTCGGATATAAACTGTACCGTATAGTTCATTTGAATGTTTCGAAACCGTGATTGGCGACACCATCTTCGGATACATCGCTATCGGTTACGGAATCGTTCCGTTCCAACTGTTCCCATCGCCTTTCGCCCGTCGGTACCGGCATCGCCAATCCCCCCCCTATGCGACGTCATGCCGGCGGGCGAAGCTTTCTCTACCCCCTGACCCGTACCCGATAGCGTAGCACCGTCCGGCCCTTTGCCGGCACGGTAACGGTCCAGGACGCCGACAGGGCGCTGTCGCGGTGATGGGGGACGTTTTCTTCCAGAACCAGCCAGTCGCCGCCGAAGGATTCGCGAACCGTGACTTCGACCGGCTTGGGGCCGGCATTGGCCAGGCGCACTTCGTAGGCGGCTTCCGACACGTCGGCGGAAATATGTTCGAAATCGGTCTGGATCCGCCGGGCGGTGACGTCGAAAGACTGACCGACGGCCAGACGCGCCGTATCCCCGACGGGGGTGGCGGGCAAACGATCCTCGCCGATGAAAGCCAAGGTTCCGGCGCGGGTCCGGCGGTACAGCCGCACCAGACCCGAGGGCAGCGGCCGTCCCAGCCCATCGGCGCTGACATTGTCGATCACCAGGGTGGAAACGGGATGTTCGCGCGGGGTTTCGCCGAAGCGCGAGCGCCAGGCATAGACCGGCAGGGGGGCCAGCACCAGTTCGCGCCGGACCTTGACCCGGGTCGCGGGCAACAAAACGGCCTGGGTGCTCTGGCCGTTTCTGAGGCTGACCCGGTAGGGCAGGGTGAAAATGTGGTACAGGCCGAACAGGGGCTGGCCCGTATTCGCCGTCGCGGCAATTCTGGGCGACGTCCCGCCGGGACGGTTGGGCCGGCCGGCGACCACCGACACGCGGGCGTTGGGGTAATTGATGCCGCTGTTGTTGGTGAAGGTGGTCCAGCCCGACAGCGTGATGTGATCGCCGTGGGGCGCCACCTCGGCGATATAATCGGCCCGCCAGCCCAGACCGCCGGTCATATAGGACAGGTCGAGCGTGTGCCGTCCCGCCCGGGTGCTGTTGACGGTGGCGGTATAGACCGGTCTGGTGCGCAGTTCGGGCGGCAGGGAATTATAGATGATGCGGGCCGGTTGTCCCGCCACCACCTTGCCGTCGATGGAAAAAACCGGGTCGGGGCCGGCCGAGATCACCCGGGCCTGGAGCACGGCGCCGTCGCCGCCCGGCCAGACCACGCCGACCGTCTTGCCCACGGCGTGGGCCAGCAGACGCTGGCCGCTGGCTTCGTCGATGTCGAAGGACTGGTTGCGCACCGACAGGCCCGGACCCGACAGGATGCCGGTGGCGGTGCGGGTCTGCCGGGCCACGTCTTCCCACACCAGGTGGGACAATCCCTTGCCCAGATAGACGGCGCGGCGGTCATGCACCAGCGCGGTGGCATCCTGATACAGGGTGAGCGCAAGGCCCATGCGCGCCGCCGATGTCGTCGTCCGGTTGGGCACGGCTCCGTGGGCCGGGGCGGCGATCGGTCCGGCGACCAAAGGCGCGGCGATAAGAAAAAGGGCGATGCGCCGAGGCATGTCCTGCTGTCTCCTATCCTGGCATCGGATGCCAAAGCATTGCAGTTTAGATTTCGTTCGCGAAAAAGTATCGCTTTTTCAATGGGTAAAACCCCTCCGCGTCAAAAGCGCCCGCCGCCTTCCTCTCGGCGCGCTCTTTCATCACCCTTTTCCTATGATAGGAAAGCGGCAGTTCCATGGCATCGGGGGAAAGATGGTGGGTATCGTTTGGATGATCGTGGCGGTACTGGCCCTGCTGGCCATCCTCGCCGCTTTCGTGATCCTGGCGCGGGGGCGTGGCGGCCAGACCGAACTCGACCGGGTTCTGGGCGATCTCGGCCGCACCCAGGCCGAGCTGGGCGGGCGGATGGCGCAGATGGCCGAAACCGCCGCCAGTTCGCAGGCGGCCCTGTCGGAGCGGCTTCAGGCTCAGGAACGCGCTTTGTCCCGCACGGTGGAAGAGCGTTTGGCCGACATGGCCAAGCGGCTGGAGGAGGGGTTGCAGCAATCCTCCCAACGTCAGACCACCACTCTGCACGATCTGCGCGAGCGTCTGGCGGTGATCGACGCCGCCCAGAAAACCATCACCGAATTGTCGGCCCAGGTGGTGTCCCTGCAGGACGTGCTGTCCAACAAACAGGCGCGCGGCGCTTTCGGCGAGGTCCAGTTGGCCGATCTGGTCCGCGCCGCCCTGCCGCCATCGGCCTATGCCTTTCAGGAAACCTTGAGCGGCGGGCGCCGGGTCGATTGCCTGCTCAAACTGCCCAATCCGCCCGGCCCCATCGCCGTGGACGCCAAATTCCCTTTGGAAAGCTGGCACGCCCTTCGCCAGGCGCGCGATGACGGCGAGCGGGTGGCGGCCGGCCGCGCTTTTTCCGCCGCCATCCTCAAGCACGTCAAGGACATCGCCGACCGCTATATCATTCCCGGCGAAACGGCGGAATCGGCGCTGATGTTCCTGCCTTCCGAAGCGATCTATGCCGAATTGCACGCCTCTTTCCCCGAGGTGGTGGAAAAATCCTATCGCGCCCGGGTGTGGATCGTTTCGCCCACCACCCTGATGGCCACGCTGAACACCATCCGCGCGGTTCTGAAGGATGCCCGCATGCGCGAACAGGCCGGGGTGATCCAGACCGAGGTGAGGCTGTTGCTCGACGATATCGGCCGGCTCGACGACCGGGTCACCAATCTCGACAAGCATTTCAATCAGGCCGCCGAGGATATTCGCCAGATCCGTATTTCCTCGGCCAAGGTGACCCGCCGCGCCGAGAATATCGAGGCGGTGCAATTGGGCGAGGACCCCGGGGAGGCGGCGATCGAAAAACCGGCGCCGCCGGCGCTTCCCGGCCTATGAGCGGTCAGAGCTTGATCGCGCCACCCGCCGGTAGCGGAAGAACAGCGGCGGGTGATCGGCCAGACACTTGGTCTCGTAGCGGGTCGGCGGCCAGTCGGCGGGCAGGGCGGCGCGATCAGTGGTCACCTGAATCGCTTCGAAGGCCGGATGGGCGTCGAGCTGGTGGCGCGCCCATTCCTGATAGCCGGGGTCGTCGCTGGCCACCCGCAATTCGGCGCCGTCGCCCATGACCCGCGCCAGCAGGTCGAGATTGGCCTGATTGACGAAACGCCGCTCGGCATGGCGCGTCTTGGGCCAGGGATCAGGAAACAGGACGAAGGCCCGGCCGACGGTTCCTTCGGGCAGGACCGGCAACAGGCGCCGGGCATCTTCGGCGAAAATCCGCACCGTATCGATGCCGCTGCCCTCAAGATGGCCCAGCAGACTGGCGATGCCGTTGGCGAACACTTCGCAGGCGATCAGCCCCACATCAGGGTGGGCGCGGGCCTGGGCCGCCACATGTTCGCCGCCGCCGAAGCCGATTTCCAGCCAGACATCGGTCACGGGACGGGGGAACAGGCCGGCGGACGCCACCTCCGATCCATCGGCCGGAAGGACGATGGCCAGAGCGGGCAGGCGGGTTTCCATCAGGCGCGCGGCATTCGGCCGCAACCGCTTGCCGTGGCGGCGCCCGAAAAAGCGCGGCTCTCGGGACCAGGAATCCCGAGAGCCGTATTCATTCCCATCCGCGGACAAGGTCACACCGATCAGAGCGACCGCTTGAGAGCGTCGACCAAATCGGTGCGCTCCCATGAAAAACCGCCATCGGCTTCGGGGGAGCGGCCGAAATGGCCGTAGGCGGCGGTCCGCGCGTAGATCGGCCGGTTAAGGCCGAGATGGGTCCGGATTCCCCGCGGGCTCAGATCCATCAGTTTCTGCAACGCGTCCGACAGCAGGCTTTCATCCACCTGCCCGGTGCCCTGGGTATCCACATAGACCGACAGCGGCTTGGACACGCCGATGGCATAGCTGAGCTGAATCACGCAGCGCTTGGCCAATCCGGCGGCGACCACGTTCTTGGCCAGATAGCGGGCGGCATAGGCGGCCGAACGGTCGACCTTGGTCGGGTCCTTGCCGGAAAAGGCGCCGCCGCCGTGGGGAGCGGCCCCGCCATAGGTGTCGACGATGATCTTGCGCCCGGTCAGGCCGCAATCGCCGTCGGGACCGCCGATGACGAAGCGCCCGGTGGGGTTGACGTAGAAATCGTCATCGCCGCACATCCAGCCGTCGGGCAGAACGTCGAGAACATGGGGGCGCACGATGTCGCGCACGTCGGCCTGGGACAGGGAGGCGTCGTGCTGGGTCGAAACCACCACCGAGGTCGCCCGGATCGGCCGGCCGTTCACATATTCCAGGGTCACCTGGCTCTTGGCGTCGGGGCCGAGCAGGGGCGAGGCCCCGGAATGGCGGGCTTCGGCCAGGGATTTCAGGATGTTGTGGGCGTAATAGAGCGGGGCCGGCATCAGGACCGGGGTCTCGTCGCAGGCATAGCCGAACATGATGCCCTGGTCGCCGGCGCCCTCATCCTTGTCGCCGGCCGAATCCACGCCCTGGGCGATGTCGGCCGACTGGGCGTGGACGTAATTCTGAACGTCGGCATGCTTCCAGTGAAAACCTTCCTGTTCGTAGCCGATGTCGCGCACCGCGTGACGGGCGATTTCCTCCATCAGATCCTTGCTCACCGAGGACGGACCGCGCACTTCACCGGCCAGAATGATGCGGTTGGTAGTGCACATGGTCTCGACAGCCACCCGCGAATGGGGGTCGGCGGCAAGGAACGCGTCGACGATGGCGTCGGAGATGCGGTCGGCGACCTTATCCGGATGTCCCTCGGACACCGATTCGGAGGTAAACAGATAGCTGCTGTTCTTGGACATGGCGCAGGCCTTCCCAGTTCCGATTAATGGGGACCAGGGGCATCGTATGGATACGCGGAACCATTGTGATGCACCCACTTAGCCGTTGTTTAACGTGGCGGCAAGCGGTCAAATCTCCACGTGCTGGGGACCGGTGTTGCGATGCCCAGACACAGCTTTTGACAGGGGGGCGGCCGGAAAGTCAAGAAGGATCGGGATGAATCAAGACCGGAGGCCGCGTCAGCGGCCGACTATGCGGCCCGAACGGCGCGAGGACAGCCCGAGCGAACGGAGTAAGCGCCCGGCTGAGGGGAAACCAAAACCCTACTTTTCCCCGCCGTCGGCGGCGTCGGCCAAAGCCTTGGCCAATTCGTAGACCCGCTTACGCACGGACGGGTCGGTGATGCCGTAATAGGCCTTCACCAGTTCCAGGGTTTCCCGCTTGGTCAGGGAATCCGATTCATACTCGGCCGATTTCTCGGCGAGACCCACCACGTCCCCATGCACGTAGCTGCTGGGCGTCTGGGTCTTCACCGTGTCCGACATGTCGTCGAAGAAAAAGCTGACCGGAACATCCAGTACCCGGGACAGGTCGAACAGGCGGCTGGCGCCGATACGGTTGGCGCCGCGCTCGTATTTCTGCACCTGCTGGAAGGTCAGGCCCAGGGCCTCACCCAGTTTTTCCTGGCTCATGCCCTGCAGGATGCGCCGCAGCCGCACCCGGTTGCCCACATGCACGTCGATGGGATTGGGCTGGCCGGTGGGAGTCCGTCCGCGATTGCCCTTCCGACCGGGCGTTTTTTTCGGGGTGGAGGGACTTTGGGGCATTGCGGCGCTTCTCGATTAAGGTGCCGATTTCTCAAGGGAAATCAATCAGTGCGGTCACCCTATTGCCCGGTTGCATGCAAGTCAACATGCAATCGTTCGAAAGACCTGGCGGCCGAGGCGAAAACCGGGCCGAAAAAAGCGTTAGCGTATTGTAACCATTAATAAATATTTAGTGCGGGCGGCGGGACGTCAGCGGAACCGGCGCCGGTTCCAGCCCAGGACCAGTCCGACGGCCCCGAGCAGGCCGGCCAGGGACAGCGGAATGGCGTTGCCCCACCGTCCATACGGGGTTTCATGGGCAAGCGGCTTGGGCAGCGGGCTGTCGATGATGCCCCGCTTGCCCAGGCCGAGATAAGCCACCCGGCGTCCCAGCCCGTCATAGACCGCGGAAACGCCGGTTTCGGCGTCGCGCACCAGCGGCAGGCCTTCCTCGATGGCCCGCATGCGGGCGGCGGCGAGATGCTGGTAGGGACCGGCGGAGGTGCCGAACCAGGCGTCGTCGGTGATGTTGAGCAGCCAGCGCGGGCGCGTTCCCGGGGCCACCACCTGACCCGGAAAGATCGCCTCGTAGCAGATCAGCGGGGCGATCGTCGGCAGGCCCTTGATATGGAGGGTCTTCAGACCCCGGCCGGAGCTGAAATCGATGGAGCCGTGGGTGATCTTGGAAATGGGCAGAATGCCCCTGAGCGGCACATATTCGCCGAAGGGCACCAGATGCACCTTGTGGTAGGTGGCGAGGATTTGGCCCAGGGGGTCGATCGCCAGCATGCTGTTCCACAGATGGAACGGCTTTACGCCGGGGGCCGTGATGGTCGGCGCGCCGGTGATGAGAACGCCGCCCGGCGGCGCGGCCCGGGCCGCCTCCATCCGATGGCGGATGTCGAGATTGAGGAAGAAGGGCGCCGCCGTTTCCGGCCAGATGACGGCGGTCATGTGCGAAAAGCCCGGTCGTTTGGACAAGGCGATGTCGGTCGCCAGTTCGTGAAGGCGCCGGGACATGATCCATTTGTCGCTGGCCGGCGCGTCGGGCTGCACCAGACGCAGGGTGATCCCCGGCTGCATCCGCGTCGGATTGGCGGCCAGTCGCATCGATCCCCACACGAACAGGGCGGACGGCACCGTCACCGCCAGCAACGCCGCGGCGATGCGGTGGCGGCGGGATACGGGATCGGCCAGCACGGCCAGCAGACCGAAAACCAGCATGGTCATCATCGACAGGCCGTGGATGCTGGTCAGCGCGCCGAATTGCAGGATCGGCAGGACCGGGTCCCAGACCGATCCCAGGGGGTTCCAGGGAAAGCCGGTCAATACGAAGGTTCGGAGCCACTCGCCCAGGGTCCAGGTGGCGGCCAGCACCAGGATGCGCCCGATGCCGTTCAGGCGGACCCAGCCGGCCAGTCCGGTGGCGGTGCCGGCGAACATGGCGATCAACCCGCCCAGGCCCAGGGTGGCGAAGGGGATCAGCCAGCCGAAACGCCAGGGATCGACCAGCAGCGCTTCGGAAATCCAGTAAAAGCCCACCGAATAGAAACCGAGCCCCCACCACCAGCCGGCGGTAAAGGCGCCCCAACGGTTCCGCCGTGAATCCCACATCCACACCAGCCCCGGCAGCGAGATCGCCAGCACCGGGATGACGTGAAACGGCGGCAGCGCCAGAACCGCCAGCGCGCCCAAAAGGAACAGGGTCAGGCGGCGACGCCAACCCGACAGGGCCGCCAGCCGGGCGGCGACGCGGCCGATGGCGGTGTCGGTCATGCCGCGGGCGGGGTGGCGTCGGCGCGGCGCACCCGCAGGCGGCGCACGCGGCGGGGATCGGCTTCCACCACTTCGAATTCCAGCCCCGAGGGATGGACGATCAATTCGCCCCGGGACGGCACCCGGCCGGCGATGAAGACGACCAGCCCGCCCAGCGTATCCACGTCTTCGCGTTCCTCTTCGGACAGGACCGGCCCCACCATCTCCTCGAATTCGTCGATGGGGGTGCGGGCGTCGGCCTCGATCACGCCGTCGGCGCGCATGGTCAGATCGGGTTCGATGTCGCGGTCGTGCTCGTCCTCGATCTCGCCGACGATCTGTTCGACCACGTCCTCGATGGTGACCAGTCCGTCGATGCCGCCATATTCGTCCACCACCAGCGCCATATGGGTCCTTTTCAAACGCATCTCCAGCAGCAGGTCCAACGCCCGCATGGAGGGCGCCACGAACAGCACGCGGCGGATCAGCCGGATCGGGGTAAAGGGCCGGTCGCTTTGCGACGCCATCACCACGTCCTTGATGTGAACCATCCCGAGGACGTCGTCCAGGGTCTTGCGATAGACCGGAAGGCGGGAATGACCGGAGCGGGTGAAGGAATCCAGCAAGGTTTTGAGGTCGGTCCGGGCTTCGACCGCAAGGATGTCGGCGCGCGGCACCATCATGTCGCCGGCGGTGACGTCGCGCAGATGCAGGATATTGCCCAGCAACAGACGTTCGTTGTCGTCGATGGGAATTTCGGACTCGTCCCGGTCCTCGATCAGTTCTTCGAGGGTCCCGCGGGCGGTTTCGCCGCCCTTGCGTCCCCGGCCGGCCCTGAGCCAGCCGCGTATGGTATGGAACAGGCCGTCTTCGGATGCCCCGCCGTCGCGGGGCGGCCTAGAACCGGGGTCGGTCATGCCGGTGTCCGCTCTCCCTGGGCGGCGATCGGTCCCCCATGGGGATCGGCGATCCCCATGGCGCTCAGGATCGCCGTCTCCAACCCCTCCATGACGGAGGCGTCGTCGTCGGTTTCGTGATCGTAGCCCAAAAGGTGCAAGGTTCCGTGAACCACCAGATGGGTGAGATGGTCGGCCAGACTCTTGCCGTCCGTTTCGGCCTCGGCGCGGCAGGTGCCGTAGGCCAGGATGACGTCGCCCAGCAGAACCGGCGCATCCGCCGCCTGCGCCGTCGCCGGCCCGTCCAGGGCGGCGAAGGACAGGACGTTGGTGGGACGGTCCTTGCCGCGCCAGTCCCGGTTGAGCCCCTGCACCAGGGCGTCGTCGGCCAGGACCACGGAAACCTCGATCGGGCCGGACGGCAGGCGGGGGGCGGCGGCGGCAAGCGCGGCCAGAGCCGCCTTTCGGCACAGGGTTTCGGCGTCGGCGAGCGCCTGATCCCAGGACGAATCCTCCACCGTCACGGCGATGTCGGGCGTCCGGTCGGTCACGGCCTGCCTCCGGCCCGTCCCTGGCGGTCGTAAGCCTGGACGATGCGGGTGACCAGATCGTGGCGCACCACGTCGCGGTCGGTGAAGACGATCCGGCTGACGCCGACGATATGTTCGACCACCTCCAGGGCGTCGGCCAGCCCGGACCGCTGGCCCGGCGGCAAATCCACCTGCGACAGGTCGCCGGTGACCACCATGCGCGAATGTTCGCCCATCCGGGTCAGAAACATCTTCATCTGGACGGGCGTGGTGTTCTGGGCCTCGTCCAGAATGATGAAGGAATTGGCCAGGGTGCGGCCGCGCATGAACGCCAGCGGCGCCACCTCGATCTCGCCGGACGCCAGCTTCTTCATCACCTGATCGCCGGGCAGCATGTCGTAGAGCGCGTCGTAAAGCGGCCGCAGATAGGGGTCGACCTTTTCCTTGAGGTCGCCGGGCAGAAAGCCCAGCCGTTCGCCCGCTTCCACCGCCGGGCGCGACAGGATCAGGCGATCGACCTCGCCGGCCATCATCATGGTCACCGCCTTGGCCACGGCCAGATAGGTCTTGCCGGTGCCGGCCGGACCCAGGCCGAAAACCAGATCGCTCTCGGCCATGGCCGTCATGTACTGGGCCTGGACCGGCGTGCGCGGCGCGATGTGGCGCTTTCTGGTGCGCAGCACCTGCTCGGCGCCGGAACCGGGCGCGTGGTGGACCATGCGTATGGCGGCGTCGATATCGGCGGTCTCCAGATGCCCCTGGCGGCGGGCCAGATCGTACAGGCCGTCCAGAATCCGCCGCGCTTCGCCGGCCGATTCCGTGGTCCCCGAAATCATCACCGCATTGCCGCGCGCGTTCAGCGCCACCCCCAACTGCCGTTCGATCCGGTCCAGATTGGCGTTGTTCGGGCCCAGCAGCACCTGTACCAACCCGTTATCGGCGAATTCGCTCGAGATCGTGGTGTCGTCGCTGGTGGCGGCCGCCGATTCGTTGGATCGGGCGCCTGCGCGCCCGGCGGCGGAGGCCGCCGATTCATTGGATCGGGCGCCTGCGCGCCCGGCGGCGGCGGCCGCCGATTCATTGGATTGGGCGCCTGCGCGCCCGGCGGGCGTGCCCCGGCCTACGCGCATTCGCGCTCCCCGGCCGGGATGCCGGCCAGACTGTTGGGGTGGGTGGCGGTGATGCGGACGGGAACGACGCGTCCGGCCAAATTCTCCCCGCTATCGAGATGGACCGGCTGCATATAGGGGCTGCGCCCCAGAACCTGGCCGGGATGGCGTCCGGCGCGATCGAACAGGACCGGCATCACCCGCCCGACGCAGGCGCGGTTGAAGGCCTGGGTCTGATCGTTGAGCAACGCCTGCAATTGGGCGAGGCGTTCCTCCTTGACCGCTTCCGCCACCTGATCCTCCAGCGCGGCGGCGGGCGTGCCGGGGCGGGGGCTGTATTTGAACGAATAGGTCTGAACGAAGCCCACCCGGCGCACCAGATCCAGGGTCGCGCTGAAATCCGCGTCGCTTTCCCCGGGAAAGCCGACGATGAAGTCCGAGGACAAAGCGAGATCGGGCCGCGCCGTCTTCAGGCGGTCCACCAGCGCCAGATAAAAGGCGCGGTCATGGCGGCGGTTCATGCGCTCCAGAATCCGGTCGGACCCCGATTGCACCGGCAGATGCAGGAACGGCATCAAATGCGGCAGGTCGCGGTGGACCGCGATCAGATCGTCGCTCACATCGCGGGGGTGGGACGTGGTGTAGCGGATGCGGGCCAGACCGGGAATGCCGGCCAGGGCGTCGAGCAGTCGGGCCAGGGACCAGTCGCGCCCGTCCGGTCCTTCGCCGTGATAGGCGTTGACGTTCTGTCCCAACAGGGTGATTTCCACCACGCCGCCCTCGACCAGGCGCCTGGCTTCGGCCAGCACCGCCGGTACGGGGCGCGAATATTCGGCGCCCCGCGTATAGGGAACCACGCAGAAGGTGCAGAAGCGGTCGCATCCCTCCTGCACCGACAGAAAGGCGCTGACGCCCTGGGCGGTGACGTCCGGCAGGTGGTCGAATTTCGGCTCTTCGGGAAAGTCGGTATCCAGAACGGCGCCGCCGGCGCGGCTGGCCTGGGCCACCATTTCCGGCAGGCGGTGATAGGTCTGCGGCCCCAGCACGATATCGACGAAGGGCGCCCGGCGCAGGATTTCCTCGCCCTCGGCCTGGGCGACGCAGCCGGCCACCGCCAGAATCAGGCGTTCGCCGTCCCGGGCGCGGGCGGCTTGCAGCGTCTTCAGCCGGCCCAGTTCGGAAAAGACCTTTTCCGAGGCTTTTTCGCGGATGTGGCAGGTGTTGAGGATGACCATGTCGGCATCCTCGGGACCATCGGTGGTCCCAAACCCCAGCGGCGCCAGGACATCCGCCATGCGGGCGGAGTCATAGACGTTCATCTGGCAGCCGTAGGTTTTGACGTAGAGCTTCTTGGCCAATGTCGTCGAGCGGTCGTTCGCCGCCGGCGTGAAATAAAAGAACGAACCGCCACCAAATGACGGCGGATCACGATGAAAGCTAAGGCGCGATCGCTGGAAAGTCAAGATTTCCACGGCCGCGGCCAGGGCGATCGGGCAAGGCCGATCGCCCTGGTTCGTTGTTGGCTCTCATGCGCCGGCCGCCTGCGCGGACGAATATTAAGTTTAGGCCGCCTGGGCGGCCTGGGCGTCGATGATCTTGGCGCAGGACTTGTCGGTCATGAAGACGTGGTTGACCAGCCAATCCCTGAGGAAGACCACCACATCCTTGGTGACGTCGGCTTTTCCGGCCTGGAACGCGGCGTAGAAATCCGCGACCTGGGCCTTGAGGTCGGCATGGGCCTTCTGATGGTCGGCCAGGGTCGGCAGACCGCCCGCGCTCCAGATTTTTTCTTCCCGGGCGAAATGGTCGTGGGTATAGGCCACCAGCTTGTCGAGAATGACGCCCATCTGTTTACGGCCCCGCCCGTCGGTCATGGCCTGATGAAGATCGTTGACGTAATGCATCAGGGTTTCGTGATCGGCATCGATGGTGGAATGGCCGGTCATCCAGCTCTGGTTCCATTCCAATTGGCCGCCGGCGCCGTCGGCCCGCACGATGACCAGGAAGCTGTCCACCGTCGCTTGCAGGGTTTCCATCTGGCGCACCAGGGAATCGGCCGATCCCGAAACGGTCTGGGCCATGGTCCCGGTTTCGTTGGCCGCCTTGGTGACGTCGGAGATGTTTTCGACGACCTGACGCGTGCCGACGGACGCCCGTTCGACGTTGCGGGCGATTTCGGCGGTGGCCGCGTTCTGTTCCTCAACCGCGCTGGCGATGGCGGCCGACAATTCGTCGATATGGGCGATGGTCTGGGCGATGTTCTCGATGGCCGTGACCGCGGTCTGGGTTTCGGCCTGGATGGCGCCGATCTGGCTGGCGATATCGTCGGTGGCCCGCTCGGTCTGGCCCGCCAGATTCTTCACTTCGTGGGCGACCACGGCGAATCCCTTGCCCGCTTCGCCGGCACGCGCGCTTTCGATGGTGGCGTTCAGCGCCAGCAGATTGGTCTGACTGGCGATGTGGTTGATGAGGTTGATCACCTCGCCGATCTTCACCACCGATTGCGCCAGCCCGCTGATCTTATGCTTGGCGTCCATGGCTTCGTTCGACGCGGCGCGCACGGTTTCAGCCGATTGGGTGACCTGCCGGGAAATTTCGCCGATGGACGCGCTCAGTTGGGCGCCCGAGGCGGAAACCGCTTCGACATTGCCGGACGCCTGCTCGGTGGCCGACGCCACGACGCCGCTTTGCTGCTGGGTGCGGTCGGCATTGGCCGACAGGTTGGAGGCGGCGGTATGCAGCGTCTTCACGCCGGTATCGATGGAGGAGACGATGGTCTGAATCCGCTGGTCCAGGGAATCGGCCATCTTGAGCATGGTCTGGCGTCGCGCCATCTCGCTTTCGTCGAATTGCCGGGCCTCTTCGGCGGCCAGTTGCTCCAACGCCTGCGCCTGTTGCGGGAAGATCAGCACCGACCGGGCCATTTCGCCGATTTCGTCCGGCCGGTCGATGGCGGGGACGGGGCTTTGGGTATCGCCGGTGACCAGACGGCGCATGCGCTCGGTCAGGCGTCGTATCGGGCGGACGATGCCGCGCGCGATCAACAGGGCGAACAGGCACGACAGGATGAAGCCCAGTCCGGCCAGGGTGTTGAACATGATCAGGCGCCGGTGGCTTTCGGCATAGGTCCGCGTGATCACCGCCGACATGGTCGCCGAAGCCCTGTCTTCGAGGGTGCCGAGCCGGTCGATCTGCCGGTGCGCCGCCGCCGTCCACGCCGCGGGGGTAATTCCGGCGCTCTGCCCGCCGGCCAATTGATCGCTCAGGCCGCTGAAGGTGTCGCCGGTGAGCGCGGTCAACAGCGACCCGAACCGGTCCTGCCAGGCCGGCGGCATGGTGGAGCCGATCATGGTCAGGCGCTCGTTGCTGGCCGCCGCCGCCTTGGCCAGCTTGACGTGAGCTTCGGCGGCGAAAGCCGCCGATTCGTTGGATTGGGCGCCTGCGCGCCCGGCGGCGGAGGCCGCCGATTTATCGGATTGGGCGCCTGCGCGCCCGGCGGCGGAGGCCGCCGATTCATTGGATTGGGCGCCTGCGCGCCCGGCTGGCGCTTTGCCCGCCAGCAGGGCCTGCCCGGTTTCCAGGGCCTGGGCCGACCATTCCTTGGCGCGGATGGCGCTGTCGAGGATGATGAAGGCGGTCTTGGCCTCGGCGGGGGCGTAGGCCGGCATGGCCACGTCGTCGGACATCAGCACCGCGCCGATGACGGTGTCGTAAAAGGTCCGGATGTCTCCGGGGGCCATGGCCGACATGGTGGCGCGGGCCTGCTTCAGGCTGCCGACCAGGGCGGTGGCGGCGGCGAAGCGGGCCAAAGACGGGTCCGAAGCCACCGGCGCCAGCCGCCGCTTGAGTATGGCGAGGTTTTTGGCCACGGCGGCCACGGCGGCGCCGGTCGGCTGTCCGGTCAGACGATCCTCCCGCTCGGCCTGGAGCGCGTTGACCAGGGGCGTGGTGGCGGTGATGACCCCGACCACCTGTTGGGTGTGGGCGGTGGTCCGCAGCGCGCGGAGCAGGCTGATGTCGTCGCGGGCGAGCAGGGCCAGGACCAGCAGGGTCGGCAAGGCCATGACCGCCAGAACGCGGACCTGAATGCGGCTGGTCAGGGTCGCCCAGATCGTTTGCAGCAGCCGCACCGGCGCGGCGCTATGCGATTCCACATGTTCGATCACCGCGCGGTGCTGCCACTGGATCAGGGCGCTGAACAGGGCTTCGGCCGCCTTGGCGTACCCCCCGCCGCGAAGGTCGGCGCGGGCGCCGTCGCCGTTGCCGGACACGGCCTTGCGCAGGGCGTCCCCGGCCGTCCTGTGGAATTCGGCATGGCGTTCGACCACGTCGCCGTAATGGCGCGACGACCGGATATGGGCCGGCATCGCCGGATCGTGCAGCCATTTCCCGAACGAGCAGATGTGGTCGGAGGCCACGTCCTCGGGGTCGTACTTGCTGTGGCCGCATTCGGCCGCCCGTTCGATGCGCGTCTTCCAGGCGCCATGGGTGCCGTAGGCCTTGGCGATTTCCGTGTTCAGGTCCATGACCTGTTCTCCCCCAGACTTGCCGGCTCGTTATCGACGGAAAACGACAACGCTTATGGTTGTCGGCGGCCGGTATTTCGTTCTGATCGCCCCCTCCACACTCAATGCTGGCGGATAGAGGTGTGGTGACAGCCAAAGTGTCATATTTGCCGAATTGACTTTGTATAACCAAGAGGTGGGTGGCGTCAATAATGGGCTCATGGAAGATGAGCGGACGGATCAGTTTGGAATGATTACGAAGATGGGGGGTTGTTTCTTATGCACAGGCAAAAAATATAATGCCGCTGTTTTTCGGCGGGCTGTGCGCATTAAAGGCGGGCACGATCGAGTTCGATCGTTCCACCTACCCCCGGATCGCACTCTGATATTATTGATTTACGGCCGTTTCCGGGGGCAGTCGCCCGGCCAGGGCCAGGGCCAGACTGTTCTGGATGACGGCGTGGCAATGCTGGGTCAGCGCTTTGCGATCGGAAAAATCGGCGATGGTCACCGGCGGATGGACGATCACGTCGATGGTGGCGTTGCCCAGCCCCAGGACCGCCATCAGATGGCCGAACAGGGTCATGTCGCCATACCAGGCGTACAGGGCGCGAAAGGCCCGTTGCAGCGGCAGGCCGTCCAAACCGCTATAGGCGATGGTGATCGGCTGAACCGGCAGCGGCCGGTCTTTGTCGGCGACCTCGGCGGCGGCCAGCAACGAGGATTTGAAGGCAAGGACCCGGTTGCCGTCGTTGGAGGTGCCTTCGGGGAACAGGATCAGGGTATCGCCCTGGTCCAGCCGTCGGCGCAGGCGGTCGCGCTCGACGGCGCTGCCCCGCGGCCGGCGTTCGACGAAGACGGTGCGTCCCAGTTTGGCCAGGAACCCGAACCCCGGCCAGCCGGCCACGTCGGATTTCGCCACGAAGGTGGCGCTGATCAGCCCGCCCAGGACGACGATATCGAGATAGCTGGCATGGTTGGCGACGATCAGGGCCGGGCCTTCCGTCATCGCGACGCCGTGACGGCGGATGCGAAATCCCATCAGGCGGCCGACCCGGGTCCAATAGGCGCGGGCAAGACCGTTCTGGCGGCCGGCGGCCATCAGCATCATGTGGGGCGGGATCAAAACCAGCGTCAGCAGGGTGAAAGCGACGAACCGCAACAGGGCGACGGCCGGGCTGGTCATGATTCCCTCAGAGCTTGTAAATCAATCGAACTTGCAAAAGAACGCCCATTGGAAACGCTGGCGTTTTTCCGTCGATTTCACGCCGGATGGGCATTCTTTCACAAACTCTCAGCCGCTCATCATGTCGCGTGCGGTGCGGTCGTAATGCTTGATGTATTTGGACGTCACCAGATCGGTCTTGACCATGACGCAGACGTCGGTGGTGTTGAACTGGTGGTCGATTACCGCGCCGTCGCCGACGAACCCGCCCAGTCGCAGATAGCCTTTGACCAGAGGGGGCAGTTCGGCCAGCGCCCGGCGCGGGTCGATGCGGTCCTTGGGGACCAGATCCATCTTCACCCGCAGATGGTCGAGAGCCCGCGGGCACATCTCGGACGGCGCCAGATGCCAGTGGTAGAGATAGCTGAGCGGAACCGCCAGATTGTCGGCGTCGGTGCCGGGCAGCGAGGCGCAGCCGAACATCAGATCGACGTTGTTTTCCCGCACATAGGCGGCGATGCCCGCCCACAGCAAATTCATGGTCGAGCGGTTGCGGTAGGCCAAGTCCACGCAGGAGCGGCCCAGTTCCATGAAGTTCCCGCCCTTGGCCATCAGCCGGGAAATATCGTATTCCCCGGCCGAATAGAACCGGCCGAATCGTTCGCCGACGGCGCGGCGCATCAGACGGTAGGTGCCCACCACCGCGCTCGCGCCGTTTCCCTTGGCGGGATCGATCACCAGAAGGTGGTCGCAGACCCCGTCGAAATCATCGAAATCGACGTGCCGCGCCGCCATTTCGGCACTGGGCCGGGCGCCCATCTCTTCGTAAAAAACCCGGTAGCGCAACGCCTGTGCCGCCGCCACCTCGTCGTCGCTGGCGGCGATCCTCACTTCGAGGGCGCTGTCCGCCGCTTTCATTGCCACCGTGCCCATCGGCCCTCGTCGTTACTATCCTCGAAGCACGCCACCTTGCCGCCGCCGCGGATGTCCCGCATCGACGCGCGCACCGACGGACGTTGCGGTCCGGTAACGTGGACCGGTCGCGGGAGCGTCATCGGTGACAGCAGACCTATTTCTGTTCCGTTTCGTCGCCGGGAGTCAACGGAACTCCGTAAAGCTCCAGGCGGTGACCGACCAGCCGATAGCCATAGCGACGGGCGATTTCCCGTTGCAACGCCTCGATTTCCGGGCTGGTGAACTCGATGACCCGACCGCTCTGCATATCGATCAGATGGTCGTGGTGTTCGTTGGGGGATTCCTCGTAGCGGGCACGGCCGTCGCCAAAATCGTGACGCTCCAGGATGTCGGCTTCCTCGAACAGCCGGACGGTGCGATAGACGGTGGCGATGGAAATGTGCGGATCGATGGCGGTGGAGCGGCGGTAAACCTCTTCCACGTCGGGGTGATCATCGGCATCGGACAACACGCGGGCGATGATCCGCCGTTGTTCGGTCATCTTCATGCCCTTGTCGATGCAGCGTTGCTCGATACGCGAAATCATCACCGGACCCCGGTTCTCGTTGGCGCTTGCCGCCAGATCGCTTGGCCCTATCCATCACGGTTCCGGCGGACGCCGGCCTGATCTTTGATCCGCCTGGGCTGTTTGCGGCCTTGCCGATACTCCAGTATCGGCGGCGTCCGCGAAAAATCCCATCCAAATCAAATCCCCGCGCCATCACCTCGCGGCCCCGTGAATGGATCGGGCTAACCCGCCATCTCAATCATATAGATCAAAACGCGATGACATCGGGCCGACGCGTCGGCGCGTCGGCCCGATGTCATCGCGCTTCAAGCTGTATAAATCGGTCGGCTCACCGACGACACGATCGTCCGCCGGTAAAAGCCGTCCCATTAAAATCCGCGATGGTTCAGGCCTTGGCCTTGCCGGTGCGCCGGCGCGGTTTGGTGCCCAGGCCGATCTTCTTGGCCAGGGACGAGCGGTGCGCCGCGTAATTGGGGGCCACCATCGGATAGTCGGCGGGCAGGCCCCACCGTTCGCGGTAATCTTCCGGGCTCATGTCGTAGGCGGTCTTGAGATGCCGCTTGAGCATCTTCAGTTTCTTCCCGTCTTCCAGGCAAATGATGTAATCGGGGGTCACCGATTTCTTCACCGGAACCGCAGGCTGCGGACGCTCGGGCGCCGCCGGAACATTGCCGACCGACGCAAGGGTCCGATAAACCTCTTGGATCAATTGAGGAAGATCGCCGACGGCGACGGTATTGTTGGCGACGTGAGCCGAAACGATTTCAGTAGTCAGTGTCAGCAGATCGCCGGCATTCGAACGCTCCGACATTTAGAAACATGCCTCCAGTTACGACTGATGTGTGTGTATAATTGTTTCGCCAGGGTGTGGCAATAACCAATCTGATAAAACAAAGTGGTTGATACCAATGGATGATAAAGCGGACTTCTACCTCGATATCACCACAGAGGTTTGTCCGATGACCTTCGTCCGGGTCAAGCTCTTGGTAGAGCGCATGAATTTGGGCCAAACCGCGGAAATCAGGCTCAAAGGCGGCGAGCCGCTGGCCAATGTGCCCCGGTCGGTGCGCGAGGAGGGCCATGAAATTCTGGTCCTGGCTCCCGAGGCCGGGGAGTCCGCCGACGGCGTCCACTGTCTGTTGTTTCGCAAGGGAAAGCGGGCTTGAAGACCAGGGTAATCGGTTGAAGGCGCGTTGGAGCGGAGCGACTAGGCCGTTGAGGCCGCCGCAGCGTGCGGAGAGGCTCCATCGGGGCCTCGGAGCGCAAGCGAGGATAGCCAAGGGCGCGGACGCGCCCGCCCGGCGATTGAG
>JAJZUL010000022.1 GCA_021848545.1 Pseudomonadota bacterium | reverse complement strand
CCCGCCCGTCTCCGCCAGAACCTTCGTGATCGCCGCCGTCAGCGACGTCTTCCCGTGGTCAACGTGACCAATCGTCCCGACGTTGCAGTGCGGCTTCGTGCGTTCGAATTTCGCCTTCGCCATGATCCTCTACTCCGTGTTTGTCGTCGGCTTAAGCCGGGTTGACCGTCAGCTTCAGCCGGCCATCTTGGCGCGGATTTCCTCGGATACGTTCGAGGGGACTTCCGCATAATGATCGAAATGCATGGTGTACTGGGCGCGGCCCTGCGACATCGACCGCAAGGTGTTCACATAGCCGAACATGTTGGCCAGAGGCACCATCGCGTCCACCACCCGGGCGTTGCCGCGCTGATCCATGCCGCTGACCTGACCGCGGCGACTGTTGAGGTCGCCGATGACGTCGCCCATGTATTCCTCGGGCGTGACCACCTCGACCCGCATCATCGGCTCGAGCAGCTTCGGCCCCGCCTTGGCGATGCCTTCGCGGAAGGCGGCGCGCGAAGCGATTTCGAAGGCCAGCACCGACGAATCGACGTCGTGATAGGCGCCGTCGATCAAGGTCGCCTTGAAGTCGATCAGCGGGAAGCCGGCGAGCACGCCGTTATCCATGGACGAGCGCAGACCCTTTTCCACGCCGGGCACGTATTCCTTGGGCACCGAACCGCCGACCACCGCATTGGTGAAGACGAAGCCCTCGCCCTTCTCCGCCGGTTCGAAGCGGATCTTGACCCGCGCGAACTGACCGGAACCGCCGGTCTGCTTCTTGTGGGTGTAATCGACTTCGTAGGTCTTGGAGATGGTCTCGCGGTACGCCACCTGCGGCGCGCCGACATTGGCCTCGACCTTGAACTCGCGCTTCATGCGATCGACGATGATTTCCAGGTGGAGCTCGCCCATGCCCTTGATCACCGTCTGACCGCTTTCGCTGTCCGAGGTGACGCGGAAGGACGGATCCTCGGCCGCCAGACGCGCCAGGGCCAACCCCATCTTCTCCTGGTCGGCCTTGGATTTGGGCTCGACCGCGACCTCGATCACCGGTTCGGGGAATTCCATGCGTTCCAGCACCACCAGCGAGGACGGGCTGGGATCGCACAAAGTATCGCCGGTGGTGGTGTCCTTGAGACCGGCGAAGGCGACGATGTCACCGGCGCGGGCTTCCTTGACCTCTTCACGCGAATTGGCGTGCATCAGCAGCATACGGCCGACGCGCTCGCGCTTTTCCTTCACCGTGTTCTGGATGTAGGAGCCGGATTCGACCACCCCCGAATAGACCCGCACGAAGGTCAGCGAACCGACGAAGGGGTCGTTCATGATCTTGAAGGCCAGCCCGGCGAAGGGCTCGTCATCGGTGGAATGACGCTCGGCCTCTTCCTCCGACCCGGCCTTGTGGCCCTTGATCGCCGGAACGTCGACGGGCGCGGGCAGGTAATCCACCACCGCGTCGAGCAGCGGCTGAACACCCTTGTTCTTGAAGGCCGAGCCGCACAGAACCGGCACGAACACCCGCCCGATGACGCCCTTGCGGATGCACCGCTTCAGGGTCTCCAGGTCCGGCTCGTCACCGCCCAGATAGGCCTCCATGGCGTCGTCATCCATCTCGACCGCGGTCTCGATCAAATGCGCGCGGTATTCGGCGGCCTTCTCGGCCAGATCGGCCGGAATCGGCTGATCCTCGAACTTGGCGCCCAGGGTCTCTTCCGACCAGATCACCGCGCAATTGCGCAGCAGATCGACGATGCCGGCGAAATTGCTTTCCTCGCCGATGGGCAGATGCATGACCAGCGGACGCGCGCCCAGGCGGTCCTTGATCATGTCCACGCACCGATAGAAATTGGCGCCGATGCGGTCCATCTTGTTGACGAAACAGATGCGCGGCACGCCGTATTTGTCGGCCTGACGCCACACCGTCTCCGACTGCGGCTCGACGACCGCAACCAAATCGAACACCGTCACGGCGCCGTCGAGAACACGCAGCGACCGCTCCACTTCGATGGTGAAGTCGACGTGGCCGGGGGTGTCGATGATGTTGATGCGATGGTCGCGCCAGAACGCGGTGGTCGCGGCCGACGTGATGGTGATGCCGCGTTCCTGTTCCTGCTCCATCCAGTCCATGGTGGCGGTGCCTTCGTGCACTTCGCCGATCTTGTAGGACTTGCCGGTGTAGTAAAGAATACGCTCGGTGGTGGTGGTCTTACCGGCGTCGATATGCGCCATGATCCCGATATTGCGATATCGGTCGAGGGGCGTCGTGCGGGCCATGGGGTCTCTCGTAAGTTGGTCGGGTTACCAGCGGTAATGCGAGAAGGCCTTATTGGCCTCGGCCATACGGTGGGTGTCCTCGCGCTTCTTCACCGAGGCGCCGCGATTATTGGCGGCGTCGAGCAATTCGCCCGACAGGCGGTCGATCATGGTGGTCTCGGAGCGCTTGCGCGAATAATCGATCAGCCAGCGGATGGCCAGGGCCTGGCGGCGATCGGCGCGCACTTCCACCGGAACCTGATAGGTGGCGCCGCCGACCCGGCGGGACCGCACTTCCAGGGCGGGCTTCACATTGTCCAGAGCCTCATGGAACACCTTCAGCGGATCCTGGCCGGTGCGTCCCTCGATCTTGTCGAGAGCGCCATAGACGATGGCCTCGGCCGCCGACTTCTTGCCATCCAGCATCAGGCAGTTCATGAACTTGGCGACGACGTAATCGCCATACTTGGCATCGGGATTGATTTCGCGCTTTTCGGCGGCGTGACGACGGGACATGGTCTATTTCCTCACTTCGGACGCTTCGCGCCGTATTTGGAGCGGCGCTGACGCCGGTCCTTGACACCCTGGGTGTCCAGCGTGCCGCGGATGATGTGGTAGCGGACGCCGGGCAAGTCCTTGACGCGGCCGCCGCGAATCATCACCACCGAGTGTTCCTGGAGGTTGTGGCCCTCGCCGGGAATATAGGAGGTGACTTCGAAGCCGTTGGTCAGGCGCACGCGGGCGACCTTACGCAGAGCGGAGTTGGGCTTCTTGGGGGTGGTGGTATAGACGCGGGTGCAGACGCCGCGCTTCTGAGGGCACGCCTCCAGCGCCGGGACCTTGTTGCGCGCCACCTCGGGCTGGCGCGGATTGCGGATCAACTGGTTAATCGTCGGCATGACCCTTACTTCCTCTACCCTGATACCCTGCTTCGTGTCCGGCGGCGACGGGGACGAACCGCCCCATCGACCGCCCGGTTCCGGCAAACCGACCCCGCCCCGCACGCGCGAAACCTGCGCGGACGGGCGGGGCAGCGCCTTCAACCCTTCCAAAACATCGCGGGATCGCGCCGATCCGCACCCGTTCGGGTCCGGTCCTTCGCAATCCCGTGCCGCGGGAACGGCGTCCGGCTCGGTCGCCGCCAGTCCCCCGAGAAGGCCCGCATCCTATTTATCCCCACACACCCCGTCAAGAAAAAGAGTGGCCCGCTCGTCGGGCCGGCCGGGATGGCGGAAGATGAAACGAAACGCGGGTGCGATCGCTCGCACCCGCGCTGATCAAAACCCCTACTCGGCCGGCGGCGCCGACGGCGCGGCGCCGTCGCCCGGCGGCAGGGCGGTGGGCAGTTCCTCGCCCGCGGCCGGCTGGTCCACCTGCAGTTCGCGATCGCGTTTGGCGGCGATCTCGCGCAGGCGGTTCATCACCGCGCCGGTACCGGCGGGGATCAGACGGCCGACGATGACGTTCTCCTTCAGACCCATCAGCGAATCCTCCTTGCCGGACACCGCCGCCTCGGTCAGCACCCGGGTGGTCTCCTGGAAGGAGGCCGCGGAGATGAAGGAGTGGGTCTGGAGGCTGGCCTTGGTGATGCCCTGAAGCACCGGCACGCCGGAAGCGGGACGGCCCTCCTCGCGGATCGCCTTGGCGTTTTCCGTTTCGAACTCGATGCGGTCGACCTGTTCGCCCACCAGCAGCGTGGTGTCGCCGGGGTCGGTGATCTCGACTTTTTGCAGCATCTGGCGAACGATCACCTCGATGTGCTTGTCGTTGATCTTCACGCCCTGGAGCCGATAGACCTCCTGGATCTCGTTGATCAGATACTGGGCCAGCGCCTCGACCCCCAGCACCTTGAGGATGTCGTGAGGCACGGGATTGCCGTCCATCAGGGCGTCGCCCTTGCGCACGTAATCGCCTTCCTGCACCGAGATGTGCTTGCCCTTGGGGATCAGGTATTCGACCGGATCGCCATCCTCGGGCACCACCAGGATGCGGCGCTTGGACTTGTAATCCTTGCCGAATTCCACCCGTCCGTCGGCCTCGGCGATGATGGCGTGGTCCTTGGGCTTGCGCGCCTCGAACAATTCCGCCACCCGCGGCAGACCGCCGGTGATGTCGCGGGTCTTCGAGCCTTCCCGCGGAATGCGGGCCAGCACGTCGCCGGCATGGACCGTCTGCCCGTTATCGGTGGTGAGGATGGCGTCCAGCGACAGGAAGTAGCGGGCCTCCAAACCGTTGGGCAGCGTCACCGGCTGGCCCGCCGCATCGCGCAATTCGATCCGCGGCCGCAGGTCGGAGCCGCGCGGCTGCTGCTTCCAATCCACCACCACCTTGCTGGCGATGCCCGTGGCCTCGTCCATCACCTCGCGCATCGACAGGCCTTCGACCAGATCGACGAAATGGGCGACGCCGGCCGTCTCGGTGATGATCGGCAGGGTATAGGGGTCCCATTCGGCGAGCTTGGTGCCCTTGACCGTCCTGGCGCCTTCCTCGACCAGCAGGCGCGCGCCGTAGGGCACGCGGTGCCGGGCGCGTTCGCGGCCGTTCTCATCCACCAGGGCCAGTTCGCAATTGCGGCTCATGACGATCTTGGCGCCCGAGGAATTGGTCACCAGATTGCGGTTGATGACCTGGACCACCGAATCGCCCACCGCCTCGATCGAGGATTGCTCGGCGCCGCGCTGGGCGGCGCCGCCGATATGGAAGGTCCGCATGGTGAGCTGGGTACCGGGCTCGCCGATCGACTGGGCGGCGATGACGCCGACCGCTTCGCCGACATTGACCTTGGTGCCGCGGGCCAGATCGCGCCCATAGCAGCAACCGCAGACCCCGTCCCGGCTTTCGCAGGTCAGCACCGAGCGGATCGCCACGGTTTCGATGCCGGCGGCGTCGATGGCCTCGACCTCGGATTCGCCGATGATTTCGGCGGCCGGGACGATGACCTTGCCGGTGGCGGGATCGACGATGTCGCGGGCCGCCGACCGTCCGAGGATACGCTCGGCCAGGGGCGAGATGACCTCGCCGCCCTCGATCACCGCCGAAACGGTGATCCCGTTGGTGGTGCCGCAATCATCCTCGATGATGATGGCGTCCTGGGCCACGTCCACCAGACGGCGGGTGAGGTAGCCGGAATTGGCCGTCTTCAACGCGGTGTCGGCCAGACCCTTGCGGGCGCCATGGGTCGAGTTGAAGTATTCGAGAACGGTCAGCCCCTCCTTGAAGTTGGAGATGATCGGCGTCTCGATGATCTCGCCCGACGGCTTGGCCATCAGGCCGCGCATGCCGGCCAGCTGCTTCATCTGGGCGGCCGAACCGCGGGCGCCGGAATGAGCCATCATATAGATGGAGTTGACCGGACGCAGGGGCTCCAGGCGCGAAATTTCCTTCATCATCGCGTCGGCGACGTCGTCGGTGCATTTCGACCAGGCGTCGACCACCTTGTTGTACTTCTCGCCCTGGGTGATCAGGCCGTCCTGGTATTGCTGTTCATATTCCTTGGCCCGTTCCTCGGTCTCGCTGACCAGGGTGGTCTTGGCCGCCGGAATCACCATGTCGTCCTTGCCGAACGAGATGCCGGCGCGGAAGGCGTGGCTGAAGCCCAGCCCCATGATGCGGTCGGCGAAGATCACCGTCTCCTTCTGGCCGCAATGGCGATAGACCAGATCGATGACGTTCTGGACGTCCTTCTTGGTCAGCAGCCGGTTGATGGCCGAGAACGGCACCATGGGATGGTGCGGCAACACGCTGGACAGCACCATGCGGCCCGGCGTGGTCTCGACGATGCGGGTGACCATGCTGCCGTCGGCGTCCATCATCTGGTGACGGGTCTTGATCTTCTGGTGCAGGGTGATGACCTTGGCGGCCAGGGCCTCCTCGATTTCCGGCAGGCCGGCGAAAACCGGAGTCCGGAACAGGATGGCGTCGCCGGCGGCGACCGCCTTCATCACCTCGGCCGCCCCCGCCTTGGGATAGGGCTGGGTCGGATTGGCGGCGTTGAACACCCGGATGTAGCCGGTCTCGAGGCCATCTTCCAAAACCTTGGGATCGGTGACCTGAATGGCGCGATGGGCGCTCACCTCCTTGCGGGCGATGCGTTCCAGCAGCGCGTCGAGATCGGAGGTGTCGGGCCGTTCGGCGGGATTGGCCACGCTGTAGAAGAACAGGCTCTTATTGGCCAGACCGGCGCGCAATTCGTCGGTGGTGCGCACCTGCACCATCAGGCCGGGCTGATCGTCCCGCTCCATGGTGATGTAATAGATGCCCAGCACGATGTCCTGGGACGGCACGATGATCGGCTTGCCGTTGGCCGGGCTGAGGATGTTGTTGGTGGACATCATCAGCACGCGGGCTTCGAGCTGGGCTTCCAGCGACAGGGGCACGTGCACCGCCATCTGGTCGCCGTCGAAATCGGCGTTGAAGGCCGTGCAGACCAGGGGATGAAGCTGGATGGCCTTGCCTTCGATCAGAACCGGCTCGAACGCCTGGATGCCCAGACGATGCAGGGTCGGCGCCCGGTTCAGCATCACCGGATGCTCGCGGATCACCTCTTCCAGAATGTCCCAGACCTCGGGCCGTTCCTTTTCCACCATGCGCTTGGCCGCCTTGATGGTGGTGGCCATGCCGTACAGTTCGAGCTTGGAATAGACGAAGGGCTTGAACAATTCGAGCGCCATCTTCTTGGGCAAACCGCACTGATGCAGCTTGAGTTCCGGCCCGACCACGATCACCGAACGGCCGGAATAATCGACGCGCTTGCCCAGCAGGTTCTGGCGGAAGCGGCCCTGCTTGCCCTTCAGCATGTCGGACAGGGACTTCAGCGGGCGCTTGTTGGCCCCGGTGATGGCCCGGCCGCGCCGGCCGTTGTCGAACAGGGCGTCCACCGCCTCCTGAAGCATGCGCTTTTCGTTACGCACGATGATCTCGGGCGCGCGCAGCTCGATCAGCCGCTTCAGACGGTTGTTGCGGTTGATGACCCGGCGATAAAGATCGTTGAGGTCCGAGGTGGCGAAGCGACCACCATCCAGGGGCACCAGCGGGCGCAGTTCCGGCGGAATCACCGGAATCACTTCCAGGATCATCCATTCCGGACGCGAGCCGGATTCGAGGAAGGCCTCGACCAGCTTCATGCGCTTGACCAGTTTCTTGCGCTTGGCCTCGGACGTGGTTTCCTTCAGATCGATCTTGAGCCGGTCGCGCTCGGCCTCCAGATCGATGGCGGTGAGCATGTCGCGGATGGCTTCGGCGCCGATCTTGGCGGTGAAGGAATCCTCGCCATATTCCTCGACCGCCCTCTGATACTGCTCCTCGGTCAGCAGCTCATGGAGCTTCAGGGGGGTGAGGCCGGGCTCGACCACCGTGTAATTCTCGAAATAGAGAATCCGTTCCAGATCCTTCAGCGTCATGTCGCACAACAGGCCGATGCGCGACGGCAGGGATTTCAGGAACCAGATATGGGCGACGGGGCTGGCCAGTTCGATATGGCCCATGCGCTCGCGGCGCACCTTGGCCAGGGTCACCTCGACGCCGCACTTCTCGCAGATGATGCCGCGATATTTCATGCGCTTGTACTTGCCGCACAAGCACTCGTAATCCTTGATCGGACCAAAGATGCGGGCGCAGAACAGGCCGTCGCGCTCCGGCTTGAAGGTCCGGTAGTTGATGGTCTCGGGCTTCTTGATCTCGCCGTAGGACCACGACCGGATGCGTTCCGGACTGGCGATGGAGATACGAATCTGGTCGAAGGTCTGGGGGGCGCCCGCCTGACCGAAGATCTTCATCAGTTCATTCATTGACCTGCTCCCGCATGTCGCTCGGGGACGGCGGCGGGTCCAGGCCCGCCGCCGTTTTGTTCGATGCTTAGTAGCTGCGCTGCGTCAGTTCGACGTTGAGACCCAGCGACCGCAATTCCTTCACCAGAACGTTGAAGGATTCGGGGATGCCGGCCTCGAAATTGTCGTCGCCGCGCACGATGGCCTCGTAGACCTTGGTGCGGCCGGACACGTCGTCCGATTTGACCGTCAGCATTTCCTGCAAGGTATAGGCGGCACCATAGGCTTCCAGCGCCCACACCTCCATTTCGCCGAACCGCTGGCCGCCGAACTGGGCCTTGCCGCCCAGGGGCTGCTGGGTGACCAGCGAATAGGGACCGATGGAGCGGGCGTGGATCTTGTCGTCCACCAGATGGTGCAGCTTCAGCATATAGATGTAGCCGACGGTGACCTTGCGGTCGAAGGGCTCTCCGGTGCGGCCGTCGAACAGGGTAACCTGACCGGACCGGTGGCGACCGGCCCGTTCCAGCATGTCGACGATGTCGCTTTCCCGCGCCCCGTCGAACACCGGCGTGGCGATGGGCACGCCCGGACGAAGATTCTTGGCCAGTTCGGTGATTTCCGGCTCGCCCAACTCGCCCACCACTTCGGGGGAGAGATCGACGCCATAGATTTCATCGAGCTTGCCCTTGAGGGCTTCCAACGTCGTGGTCTTCTGGCGGAAGCCGTCGAGCATCGCCCCGATCTGCTGCCCCAGGCCGGCGCAGGCCCAGCCCAGATGGGTTTCCAGAATTTGGCCGACATTCATACGGCTGGGCACGCCCAGCGGGTTCAGCACGATGTCCACCTGCTGGCCGTCTTCGAGATAGGGCATGTCCTCGAGCGGCACGATGCGCGAGATCACGCCCTTGTTGCCGTGACGGCCGGCCATCTTGTCGCCGGGCTGAAGCTTGCGCTTCACCGCGACGAAGACCTTGACCATCTTCATCACGCCGGGCGGCAGTTCGTCGCCGCGCTGGAGCTTTTCGACCTTGTTCTCGAAACGCGCCTGCAGACGCTCGATCGCCTGATCGAAAGCCCGCTTCAGGCTTTCGACATCGGCCATCACCGTATCGTCCTCGATGGCGATGTTGCGCCAGGCGCTGGGATGCATGTCGGCCAGCATGTCCTCGCTGATCACCTGGCCGGCGCGCACGCCCTTCGGCCCCGACACCACCTTGCCGCCGGTCAGAAGCTGTTTCAGACGGGCATGGAAGGAGCGTTCGAGAATGCCCCGCTCGTCGTCGCGGTCCTTGGCCAGACGTTCGATTTCGGCCCGTTCGATGGCCAGGGCGCGCTCGTCCTTTTCGACGCCGCGGCGCGAGAAGACGCGGACCTCGACCACCGTTCCGGCCACGCCGGGGGGCAGACGCAGCGAGGTGTCGCGCACGTCGGAGGCCTTCTCGCCGAAGATGGCGCGCAGCAGCTTCTCTTCCGGGGTCATCGGCGATTCGCCCTTGGGCGTCACCTTGCCGACCAGGATGTCGCCCGGCTTGACCTCGGCGCCGATATAGACGATGCCGGCCTCGTCCAGGTTCTTCAGGGCTTCCTCGCCGACATTGGGAATGTCGCGGGTGATTTCCTCCTGGCCCAGCTTGGTATCGCGGGCCATGACCTCGAATTCCTCGATATGGATCGAGGTGAACACGTCCTCGCGGACGATACGCTCCGAGATGAGGATGGAATCCTCGAAGTTGTAGCCGTTCCAGGGCATGAAGGCGACCAGAACGTTGCGCCCCAGCGCCAGCTCGCCCAACTGGGTGGACGGGCCGTCGGCGATGATGTCGCCCTTCTGGATGCGCTCGCCCACCGCCACCAGGGGCTTCTGGGTGATGCAGGTGTTCTGGTTGGAGCGCTGGAATTTCAGCAGATTGTAGATGTCGACGCCGGAATCGTTGGCGGCCACCTCTTCGGTGGCGCGGATGACGATGCGGGTGGCGTCCACCTGATCGACCACGCCGGTCCGGCGCGCGGCGATGGCGGCGCCCGAATCGCGCGCCACGGCCCGTTCCATGCCGGTGCCGACCAGCGGCGCCTCGGCGCGGATCAGCGGCACCGCCTGACGCTGCATGTTGGAGCCCATCAGGGCGCGGTTGGCGTCGTCATTCTCAAGGAACGGGATCAGGGCCGCGGCCACCGACACCAGCTGCTTGGGGCTGACGTCGATCATGTTGATTTCCGACGGCGCCACCATGACGAAGTCGCCGGCCTGACGGCACGACACCAGATCGTGGACGAAGCGGCCTTCCGCATCCAATTCGGAATTGGCCTGGGCCACCGTGTAGCGCCCTTCCTCGTTGGCCGACAGATACAGCACCTCGTCGGTGACCCGCCCGTCCACCACGCGGCGGTAGGGCGCCTCGATGAAGCCGTACTGATTGACCCTGGCATAGGTGGCCAGCGAGTTGATCAGACCGATGTTGGGACCTTCCGGGGTCTCGATCGGGCAGATGCGACCGTAGTGGGTCGGGTGGACGTCACGCACCTCGAAGCCGGCGCGCTCGCGGGTCAGACCGCCCGGCCCCAGGGCCGACAGACGCCGCTTATGGGTGATTTCCGACAGCGGATTGGTCTGATCCATGAACTGGGACAGCTGGGACGAGCCGAAGAACTCGCGCACCGCCGCCGCCGCCGGTTTGGCGTTGATCAGATCGTGGGGCATCACCGTGTCGATGTCCACCGACGACATGCGTTCGCGGATGGCGCGCTCCATGCGCAGCAGACCGACCCGGTACTGGTTTTCCATCAGCTCGCCGACCGAACGGACGCGGCGGTTGCCGAGATGGTCGATATCGTCCACCTCGCCCTTGCCGTCCTTCAGCTCGACCAGGACCTTGATCACCGCCAGGATATCCTCGCGCCGCAGCACGCGGATGGTGTCGGGCACCTCCTGGTTGGTGAAATCGAGGCGCGAATTCATCTTGACCCGGCCCACCGCCGACAGGTCGTAGCGCTCGGAATCGAAGAACAGACCCTGGAACAGCGCCTCGGCGGTCTCAAGGGTCGGCGGCTCGCCGGGACGCATCACCCGGTAGATGTCGATCAGCGCCTCTTCCCGACAGGAATTCTTGTCGGTGGCCAGCGTGTGGCGGATATAGGGGCCGACGTTGATATGGTCGATGAACAGGGTCGGCAATTCGACGATGCCGGCCTTTTCCAGGTCGGCGACGATCGCCGGCGTCAGTTCGCCGCCGGCCTCGATGTAAATTTCGCCGGTGCTCTCGTTGACGACATCCTCGGCGACATACTGGCCGACCAGATCCTCGGGCGCCACCAGCACCTCTTCGAGGCCGGCCTCCTTGAGGCGCTTGCCCAGGCGCGGAGTCATCTTGGCCCCGGCATCGGCCACCTTTTCGCCGGTCTTGGCGTCGATCAGGTCGCCGACCAGCTTGATGCCCTTCATCCGATCGGGATCGAAGGCGGTCTTCCAGCCGTTGGGGCCGCGGGTGAACGACACCCGGTCGTAGAAATAGGACAGAATGTCCTCGGCGCTCATGCCGCGGATCTCGGTGGGGTCGACGGTGCGGCCCTCGGCCTTGCGGGCCTGGCGCAATTGGTCGGACGCCGCCGAATCCAGCGCGTAAAGCAGCGTGGTGACCGGCAGCTTGCGGCGCCGGTCGATGCGGACATAGACCAGATCCTTGGCGTCGAATTCGAAATCGAGCCACGAGCCGCGATAGGGAATCACCCGGGCGGCGAACAGGAACTTGCCCGACGAATGGGTCTTGCCCTTGTCGTGATCGAAGAACACGCCGGGCGAGCGGTGCATCTGGCTGACGATGACCCGTTCGGTACCGTTGATGACGAAGGTGCCGTTGGCCGTCATCAGGGGCATGTCGCCCATATAGACGTCCTGCTCCTTGATGTCGCGAATCGACCGCGCCCCGGTATCCTCGTCCACGTCCCACACCACCAGGCGGAGCGTCACCTTCAGCGGCGCGGCGAAGGTCATGCCGCGCTGCTGGCATTCCTCGACGTCGTATTTCGGCGTCTCAAGCTCGTATTTGACGAATTCAAGGGTTCCGCGCTCGGAGAAATCCTTAATCGGAAATACCGATTTCAGAACTTCCTGAAGGCCGACACTGGCCCGCTTTTCCGGCGGCACATCCATCTGGAGGAAGTGGTCGTAGGAGCTTTTCTGCACCTCGATCAAATTGGGCATCGGGGCGACCGAAGGAATGCGCCCGAAACTTTTACGCACGCGCTTCCGACCCGTGTAGGATATAGCCATTGCCGCTCCTCGTCCTCATGTCGGTTCAGGCGCCGGGACCCAAGGTTCCGGCGGATCGGACCCACCCGATCGACCCTGTACAATTCGTCCGCCCGCCACCACCGCACCGTCCGTCGACGGGGGGAAGCGGGCCACCACAATCTCTATGTCAAGAAACGCTTGAAATCGGCCCCGGCATCGTCGCCCCGACGATCCGTGGGCCGGCCCTGCACAAGCGTCAGCGGCCGGACGCGGGCGATGCACCCGCGTCCGGCCGTAACCGTTCCTGCCTGGGGCAGGTTACTTGATCTGGACCTTGGCACCAGCCTCTTCCAGCACTTTCTTGATCTTCTCGGCTTCGTCCTTCGCCACGCCTTCCTTGACCGGCTTCGGCGCGGCTTCGACCAGGTCCTTGGCCTCCTTGAGGCCCAGTCCGGTGATGGCGCGAACTTCCTTGATGACGTTGATCTTCTTCTCGCCGGCATCGGCGAGGATCACGTCGAACTCGGTCTTCTCTTCAGCGGCCGGAGCGGCGCCACCGGCACCACCGGCAACGGCGGCGACAGCCACCGGAGCCGCCGCGGAAACGCCCCACTTCTCTTCGAGCAGCTTGGAAAGCTCAGCCGCTTCGAGAACGGTGAGGGCGGACAGCTCGTCAACGAGCTTAGCGAGATCAGCCATTGTAAACTCCTAATGTAAAGCTTGATGTTCCGGATTGGTAGTCGATTCTCACGCAGCTTCGCCTTTTTCCGCCTGCGCGCGCATGACCCGGGCCAATTGGCCGGCCGGGGCCTGCAGAACGCCGGCGATGCGGGTAGCCGGGGTCGAGATCATGCCGACCAGACGCCCACGCAGCTCGTCCAGGGACGGCAACGTAGCGAGCGCCTTGACGCCTTCGACATCCAGGCGTTTGTTGCCCAAAGACCCACCCAGGATCTTGAGCTTTTCATTCGCCTTGGCGTAGTCGACGGCGACCTTGGCGGCCATGACGGGATCCTTCGAAAAGGCGATCGCCGTCGGGCCGGTGAACAGGTCGGCAAGGGTCTCGTACTCGGTTTCCGCAAGGGCGAGACGGGTGAGCCGATTTTTCACCACCTTGAAGCCGGCGCCAGAGGCCCGCATCTTCCCGCGCAGGTCCGTCATCTCGGCGACCGTCAACCCGCTGTAATGGGTGACGACGACGAGACCGACGGTCCCGAACGTGTCGTGCAGGGCACCGACCCAGTCTTTCTTTGTGTTTCGGTCCACTTTCGTCTCCGATCACGGGACCCGCGCCTTTTTCCGGAAAACCGGAATCGGATGCAGGCCCATTGCCCGTTGGCTCCACCGGAGAAAGCCTCCGGTGAAACCGGTGGCCTGTCCCAGAAGCATCAAGCCGCCCGACCGTCCCTGATCGAGGGGCGGGCGGGAAAACCTGCTTTCTTCTGTCTGCGCAGGCGGAACGCGCCATCAAGCCTTGCGGCACCTGCGGTCTCGGACAGGATAACCACGTCCCGTTGTGAGCGATGCCACAACGGGACGCCTCTCCCCGAAGGGGAGATTTCTGACGTCGTCAGGCCCCGATCGAGGAGATGTCGAGCTTGACGCCCGGCCCCATGGTCGAAGACAGCGACACTTTCTTCAAATAGGCGCCCTTGGCGCCCGACGGCTTCGCCTTGTTGATGGCGTCGACGAAGGCCCGGACGTTCTCGGCCAGCTTGCCCTCGTCGAACGAGGCCTTGCCGATGCCGGCATGGACGATACCCGCCTTCTCGACACGGAACTGCACCTGGCCGGCCTTGGCGGCGCGCACCGCATCGGCGACGTTGGGGGTCACCGTGCCCAGCTTGGGATTCGGCATCAGGCCGCGCGGGCCCAGCACCTTACCCAGCCGACCGACCACGCCCATCATGTCGGGGGTGGCGATGCAGCGGTCGAAATCCATGAAGCCGCCCTGAATCTGTTCGGCCAGATCCTCGGCGCCGACCACGTCGGCGCCGGCCTTGCGCGCTTCCTCGGCCTTGTCGGCCTTGGCGAACACCGCCACCCGCATGGTTTTGCCGGTGCCGTGGGGCAGTTCGACGACGCCGCGGACCATCTGATCGGCGTGGCGGGGATCGACCCCGAGATTAAGCGCGATTTCGATGGTTTCGTCGAACTTGGCGACGGCGCCACCCTTGATCATCTTCACCGCTTCATCGAGCGGGTAGAAGCGGTTGCGGTCGATATCGGCACAGACCGCCTTCATACGCTTAGCCATGCCCATGACTTACTCCACCACCTTGAGGCCCATGGAGCGGGCCGAACCGACGATCATCCTGCTGGCCGCCTCGACGTCGTTGGCGTTGAGGTCCCGCATCTTCTTCTCGGCGATCTCGCGCACCTGCGCCATGGAGACCTCGCCGATGGTGCCGCCCTTGCCGGGGGTCTTGGACCCCTTGTCGAGCTTCGCCGCCTTTTTCAGGAAGTAGCTGATCGGCGGAGTCTTGGTGATGAAGGTGAAGGTCCGGTCCGTATAGGCGGTGATCACCACCGGAATCGGCATGCCGACCTCCAACCCCTGGGTCTGGGCGTTGAACGCCTTGCAGAATTCCATGATGTTGAGGCCGCGCTGACCCAGAGCCGGGCCGATCGGCGGCGACGGATTGGCCTTTCCGGCCGGAACCTGGAGCTTTATGTAGCCCACGATTTTCTTCGCCATCTCTGTATCCTCTGTTCACAGAGGCGGCGGTGCGGCCAATGGCAGGCCTCCCGCCGCTTTGTCCCGGGACCGCCATGGCCGTCCGCGGGGCTTGCGCCAAGACCGCCCGCGCCCATCGGCGCGGCCGGTCCGTTGCCGCTCAGATCTTTTCGACCTGGGCGTATTCCAGTTCGACCGGCGTCGACCGGCCGAAGATCGACACCGCCACCTTGAGGCGGGCCTTTTCCTCGTCCACTTCCTCGACCAGACCGTTGAACGAGGTGAAGGGGCCGTCGCAGACCCGCACCTGCTCGCCGACCTCGAAGGTGATGGCGGGCTTGGGCCGCTCCACCCCTTCCTGGACCTGGCGGATGATGCGATCGGCCTCGGCATCGGTGATCGGCACCGGCCGGCCTTTTCCGCCCAGGAACCCGGTGACCTTGGCGGTGTTCTTCACCAGGTGCCAGGTGTCGTCGGTGAGCACCATCTTGACCAGCACGTAGCCGGGAAAGAATTTGCGTTCGGCATTGACCTTCGATCCGCGCCGGACCTCGACCACCTCTTCGGTGGGCACCAGCACCTGATCGAACAGATCGGCCATGCCCTTCTGTTCGGCCTGCTCGCGAATGCTTTGGGCGACCTTCTTTTCGAAACCCGAGTAAACATGGATCACGTACCAGCGGGCGGCCGCCATCTCACCCTCCCAAACCGAACACGAGGCGAACCGCCCAGGCGAAAACCTGATCGATCAGCATGAAAAAAATGGCCGCGATCGTCACCATGGCGAAGACCGACAAGGTCGAAACCACGGTCTCGCTGCGGTTCGGCCACGTGACCTTGGACACTTCCTGTCGCACTTGCCGAACGAATTGTGCCGGGGACGTTTTCGCCATGCTCTCGTCTATCCTGACCTCGACCGCCCTATGTTCAATCCGATCGCCGTATTCGGCCGTCCGCCCCGAAGGCGGCTGGCAGGAGTGGAGGGGCTCGAACCCCCAGCCCCCGGTTTTGGAGACCGGTGCTCTACCAGTTGAGCTACACTCCTTGAGCCGAACCGCTTCCCAGTACGTCGACCGCCCGCTCGGGTTTAGGCTCCGGCGGCCGGCGATTCAGGGACGACACGGCTTTGAAATAGGGCAGCGTGAAAAACAGACAGGGCCGCTATCGCGGCCGGCCGAAAGCCGGCCGGCAGCGACCGAAGCCCCGCCTTATACAGCTACTCGACGATCTTGGCAACAACTCCCGCGCCGACGGTACGGCCACCTTCGCGGATGGCGAAACGCAGGCCCTCGTCCATGGCGATGGGGGCGATCAGCTCGACCTGCATCGACACGTTGTCGCCCGGCATCACCATCTCCGTGCCTTCCGGCAGGGTCACCACGCCGGTCACGTCGGTGGTGCGGAAATAGAACTGCGGACGATAGTTGGTGAAGAACGGCGTGTGACGGCCGCCCTCTTCCTTGGTCAGGATATAGGCCTCGGCCGAAAACTTGGTGTGCGGCGTGATCGACCCCGGCGCCGCCAGAACCTGGCCGCGCTCCACATCCTCGCGCTTGGTGCCGCGCAGCAGCGCGCCGATATTGTCGCCCGCCTCGCCCTGGTCCAGAAGCTTGCGGAACATCTCCACGCCGGTCACCGTCGTCTTCACCGTCGGCTTGATACCCACGATCTCGACTTCCTCGCCGACCTTCACCACGCCCCGCTCGACGCGACCCGTCACCACCGTGCCGCGACCCGAGATCGAGAACACGTCTTCGATCGGCATCAGGAACGGCTTGTCCTTCGGACGCTCCGGTTGCGGAATGTAACGGTCAACTTCCCGCATCAGCTCAAGGATCGCGTCATGCCCGATCTGAGGCTCGCGCCCTTCCAGAGCGCACAGCGCCGAACCCTTCACGATCGGAATGTCGTCCCCGGGGAAATCGTACGACGACAGAAGCTCCCGCACTTCCAGCTCGACCAGATCCAGCAATTCCGGATCGTCGACCATGTCAACCTTGTTCATGAACACGACCAGCGCCGGAACGCCGACCTGACGCGCCAGAAGAATGTGCTCCCGCGTCTGCGGCATCGGCCCGTCCGCCGCCGATACAACCAGGATCGCGCCGTCCATCTGCGCCGCGCCCGTGATCATGTTCTTCACATAGTCAGCGTGACCGGGGCAGTCCACATGCGCGTAATGCCGGTTCGCCGTCTCGTACTCCACATGCGCCGTCGAGATCGTGATCCCGCGCGCCTTCTCTTCCGGAGCCTTGTCAATCTGGTCGTAGGCCGTGAACGTCGCCCCGCCCGTCTCCGCCAGAACCTTCGTGATCGCCGCCGTCAGCGACGTCTTCCCGTGGTCAACGTGACCAATCGTCCCGACGTTGCAGTGCGGCTTCGTGCGTTCGAATTTCGCCTTCGCCATGATCGTCACATCCGTCTGATCGGCGGGCCGGTTGGTCCCGGCGCCGCGAGTTGAATTCTTACGCCATACGGACCCGGTCCGAACGGCATGGAGCGGGTGAGGGGAATCGAACCCCCATCTTCAGCTTGGAAGGCTGTTGCTCTACCATTGAGCTACACCCGCCCGGCCTGCCACCTCGCAGGAACGCGCCTTTCCGGGAGCCCGGATTTCCGGTCACCGCCCGCGGCGGCGGCCGGTTCCCGACCTACGCAAAAAAATGGTGGAGGGGGCAGGATTTGAACCTACGTAGACTTTCGTCGGCAGATTTACAGTCTGCTGCCATTAACCACTCGGCCACCCCTCCGCACCGCCAAACCGGGCGGAAGTGCGGTACTAGGGAATTCGCAGAGCCTTGTCAATGCGAAAAGAGGCGGGCTAAAACCGGCATCGGAGACGATACACCATGCCCCCTCACAGGAAACGACAGACCCAACCGCCGCGAACGGCCTCGACAAGGCCCGATCCGGCCAAACCGGGACCGGCCCGCCCGGACGCGCCACGCTCCGGCGGCGGCGAGCATTGGTTGGCCGGCACCCATGCCGTTCTGGCGGCCCTGGCCAATCCAGCCCGCGAGATCCGCCGCCTGGTCATGACCCGCGAGGCGGCCGACAATCTGGGCGGGCGGCTGGGCGAACTGGCCGCGACGCGGCGACTGCCGGGGGCGGAAATCCTGGGCCGCGCCGATATCGACCGGCTGCTGCCGCCGGGCATGGTGCATCAGGGCATCGCCATCCTGGCGCGGCCCCTGCCGGGCGTGTCGATCGAAGAACTGGCGCGGCGGGCGGCCGGCCGGGAGCGGGCGGTGGTGGTGGTGCTGGATCAGGTGACGGACCCCCACAATGTCGGGGCCTGCCTGCGCTCGGCGGCGGCCTTCGGCGCCCTGGCGCTGGTGGTGCCCGACCGCCACGCCCCCGAGGAAACCGCGGCCCTGGCCAAGGCGGCGTCCGGCGCGGTGGAACGCCTGCCCCTGGTGCGGGTGACCAACCTCGCCCGAGCGCTGGATACCTTGAAGGAAGCCGGGTTCTGGGTCGCCGGACTGGCCGCCGACGGCCCCGTCACTCTGGCCCAGGCCAATCTGACGGGACGCGCCGCGCTGGTACTGGGGGCCGAGGGCGACGGATTGCGCCGGCTGACCCGCGAACGTTGCGATCTGCTGGTGCGGCTGCCCATGAGCGGCGCGGTGGAAAGCCTCAACGTGTCGAACGCCTGCGCGGTCGCCCTGTACGAACTGGCGCGGGACGGGACATGAGCGGGCGCTCACGCCGCCCTTGCCGCCGGGCCCGCTTGGCTCTAGGGTTCGCCCCGGGCCGGTTTAGCTCAGCTGGTAGAGCAACTGCCTTGTAAGCAGTAGGCCGCGGGTTCGAATCCTGCAACCGGCACCACTATTCAACGCAAGAAAGCAGAGACCCGGGGAAAATCGGGCGGTGCGGACCTCGAAACCGGCGATCGCCGGAGGCCGGTCGGCACGGCACGGAGGGGAGGGGATCATGTTGACGCGGCTTTTCGACTATTGGGTTTACGGCGGATTTCTCGCCGGCATCATGCTTCTGGCGCTGATGCCGCTGTTCGCGGTGGATTGGAATCCGACCTTCACGGCCATCTTCCTGCTTCTGCCGATTTACATGCTTCATCAATATGAGGAGCACGATGGCGACCGCTTCCGGCTTTACGTCAACCGCGTGATCGGCAGGGGCGCCGAGGTGCTGACGCCCGCCGCGGTTTTCGTCATCAATATCGGCGCCGTCTGGCTGCTCGATGTCGTCGTCATCTGGCTGGCATGGCGCGTCGATCTGGGGCTCGGGCTGATCGCGGTCTATCTCATGCTGGTGAACGCCCTCGTCCATATCGCCGGCGGCGTGCGCACGCGCAGCTACAATCCCGGCCTCGTCACGGCCATCGTGCTGTTTCTGCCCGCCGGCCTTTATGCGCTGTGGCGCATCGAGGCCTCGGGGACGGCCACCGCGCAGGATCAGTTGATCAGCCTTGCCGTCGCCGTCGGAATTCATGTCGCGATCATCGCCTATGCCCTGTTCCGCCGCGCCTTCCTGGCGAAGCAGCCGGGCGCCGTCGCCCTAAAATGACCCGACCGGCCGGTTCATATCCGGGCTGAAGCATTTTGCGATTTTGCCGGAGCCGGCGGCTGAACTCGCCCCGGCGGAGGGTACCGCCCATGCCCCTTTCGCTGTCCCCCGCTTTGTTGTCGGCCTTCGCCGCCGCCATTCTGGCGGTCCATGTCGTCGTCATCCTGTTCAATGTCGTCGGACTGGTGGCGATTCCGCTGGGCGCGTGGCGGGGATGGCGGTTCGTGCGCATTTTCTGGTGGCGGGCCTTGCACCTCGTTCTGTTGCTGGCGGTCGCCGTCCAGGCCCTGGCCGGACGGGCCTGCATCCTCACCCTGTGGCAGGCCGATTTCGCCGGCTGGGCCGGGCAGGCGGCCAATCGCCAGCCGCTGATCCAACGCTGGGTCGAGGCGGCGATCTTCTGGCCCCTGCCCACCTGGGTCTTCACCCTCCTCTATGGCGCGGTGTTCGCCTATGCCCTGTTGCTGTGGCGGCTGGTGCCGCCGGGTTAGTTTGTTGGTTGGCATCAAGCGCCGGCGCTCGCCCCGCCTTTTGCCTTTGGGTAACAAATTGGGTCACATATACCGCTTAGCGGCCAAATTCATCTCGCAGCCACCCGGTGACTCCGTGGTATTCTGCCTTGTAAGCCGTAGGCTGCGGGTTCGAATCCCGCAACCGGCACCCATATTTTCAATGCACCAGAGAGACGCACCAAGCGCCATCATTGACCGCCGAGCCGGTCCACGATGGCCGGTGCGTCTGGATCCGGTCGCGTGACCCGCCATCAAGGAGGATACGATGCCAAACGACATTGTCGGCTACCAAGGGTATCTCCTTGAAGTGATCCCGGTAGAGGGGGGGTATCAGGTGGAAATCCGCTCTACTGGCGAAAAACCGCCGCTTCATCCGTCAAGAACGATGACGTTTGCGGACGGCCGTGCGGCCGTCAAAGAGGCGATGTCGCTTGTGAACCACGCTGCGCGCGGCTGAGCGTTTGTGAAAGAAAGCCCATCCGGCGTGAAATCGACGGAAAAACGCCAGCGTTTCCAATGGGCGTTCTTTTGCAAATTCATTGATTTACAAGCTCTGCCCCGCATAAGGGTTAATGAAGATGGGCCGAGGGAAATCGCAAGGCGCAAAGGGAGCGCCCGCGTTCAGGACGGTATGATCACGGTTTCCTGCCGGCATGGGCGCAAGACGCCCCACTTGGGAACCGTGCGACCGGACAGGCTTGCCCACCTGATCTTCAGCATTCCCTTTACGACTTGAAGCTGCTGAGGTGACCCTCGCGGGCGGCCCGGGCGCGCCACGACGCCTTGACCTTGCCCGATTTCCCCTCCTCCGCCGTCGCCGAAAGCCGACGCTCCAGATCCTCGCCGCCGCATTTGGGGCAGACGGGCGTCCACTGGCCGGTCACCAGGGTTTCGAACGCCGTGTCACATTTCCGACAGGTGTAACTGTAAAGAGGCATGATCGGCTCCTTGTTGCGGTATTCGCCCTGATTTTCCGCAACTTCCATGCCATTTTGTGGTGGCGAAAAGCGCCCTGAAAAAGGAAGCGGCGATTCCCTGTCGGCGCAGCGGCGATTCCCTCTTCACCCCCGTTCGTCCCGGATAAAAGCGGCCGTTTTCAGCGGGATTTCCGCTTCCGGCCGCCTGGCATGGCGCATGCTGTTACTCCCATGCCCCACAAGACCGAATGGAGGAGGCATGATGTCCAGTCTGAAAGAGCAACTCACCACCCGCGTCAAAGACTACGACCATTGGGCGTCGCGACGCCGTTACGGCGACAAAGGCCCCAATAACCGCCGGCTTTGGGTTCTCGCCTGCATGGACGAGCGCCTGCCGGTGGACGAAGCGTTGGGAATTCACGTCGACACCCCCGCCGGCGGCGGCGACGCCCACTGTTTCCGCAATGCCGGCGGCATCGTCACCGACGACGCCGTCCGATCCGCCATGCTGACCTGCAATTTCTTCGGCACCAAGGAGATCGTCATCGTTCAGCATACCCAGTGCGGCATGTTGTCGGCCAATGCCGCCGACCTGGAAGCGGCGCTACGCCAGCGCGGCGTCGATATCGACGGGCTGGCCTTGGACCCCACCCTGCCCGAACAGACCCTGGCCAAGGGCGCTTTCGCCAAATGGATCGGCATGATGGACGACGTCGATCAGACCTGCATGCGCACCGTCGACGCCTTTCGCCACCACCCGCTCATTCCCCGCGACGTGGAGGTCAGCGGCTGGATCTGGGAGGTGGAAACCCGGCGTTTGCGAGCGCCCACCCTGGACGGTTCCCGGACCGGCCGGGCCGACGTCACCTGCGCGCAATTCGGCGTCAAAGGAAAACAGCCGCCGCGCTGGTCGTAACCCTTCGGCCCCGCCGGTAGCGATACCGGCGGGCGCCGTTTTCGCCGTCACATTCGAGGGAGGGCGCCGCCCATGCCCAGCTACGATTACGTCTGCACCCAATGCCGCCACCCCTTCACCGCGCGCCACGGCATGACCGAACCCGCGCCCGGCTGTCCGCATTGCGGGGGCGCCGTCGAACGGGCCTTCCTGGTGGCGCCGGCCGTCCACGGGGCCATGGCGCGCGGTCGCGAGGCGGCGGTCCGGTCCCTCATCCCCGCCGGGACGAAAGGCGGACACGGCCCGAAATGTCCATGCTGCCATTAAGACGGCGGCGCCCACCTATACGGTTGGCTTAATCCGCCCCGATCTCCTACTCTTCGACATGGCCGGAGCCGTGGGAAACGGTCGCGGCCCGGCCCTTCGCGACCGACCGTCGAGGTGACCCATGGCGCATCCCTCCCTGAAGTCGCTGACCCCGCTTTCGTTCCTGCAGGCCTTCATCTGCCAGAGCGTGCGAACCTTCGACCGGCGCGCCGGCGATTCCGAACGCTTCATCGAAGGTGTGGGCCTGGCCGCCAGCTTTTGCCTGGAAACCGCCACCCGCGACGAATTGGGATATGCCGGGGCCGTGACCCCCGATCGCTATGCCGACATCATCATCGCGCTCAAGAACGACATCGGCGGCAATTTCTCGCGGGCCTCGGCGGAAGCCGGAAGCGTGCGGGTGATCAACCGCACCTGCCCGTTCGGCGACCATGTCCGCGAAGCGCCCGAGCTTTGCCGTATGACCGCCAGCGTGTTCGGCGGCATCGCCGCCCGCAATTTCGGCTATGCCAAGGTCGAATTGACGCGCCGCATCGCGCTGGGCCACGAAACCTGCGAAGTCTGCGTCCATCTCGACCCGGCGGTGGCCGAGGGCCGGCCCGGCGACGAATATCGCCGCGAAGGCGACACCATCGTTTCGCGCTCGGCCTCGGCCGAGGCCCGGGCGCGGATCGAGGCCCGCCTGCGTCAGGTCTGGTGCACGCCCTCCGCCGACCAAGATGGACGAAAGCGGCCGCTGCCCACCATCGTCGCCGAATCGCCCGGTATGCGCGCCGCCCTCGACATGGTCGAAACCGTGGCCCCCACCACCGCCACGGTGCTGATTTCCGGCGAAACCGGCGTGGGCAAGGAAGTCATCGCCCAGGCCATCCACGCCATGAGCGACCGGGCGGAGCGCAGCTTTCTCGCCATCAATTGCGGCGCCATCCCCGAATCCCTGATCGAAAGCACCCTCTTCGGCCATGAAAAAGGCGCCTTCACCGGCGCCTATACCGTCCATCACGGCTTTTTCGAACGGGCCCATCGCGGCACCTTGCTGCTCGACGAAATCAACAGCCTGCCGGTAGCGGCCCAGGCGCGGCTGCTGCGCGTCCTGCAGGAGGGCGAATTCGAACGGGTCGGCGGCCGCCGGACCCTGCGCACCGATATCCGCGTCATCGCCGCCTCCAACCAGGATCTGGACGAGGCGGTCCGCACCAACCGGTTTCGCAGCGACCTTTATTACCGGTTGAAGGTCGTTCCCATCCATATCCCGCCCCTGCGCGACCGTCCCGACGACCTGGCCCCTCTGGTCCATCACTTCCTGGATCGGCTGGAACGGAAATACGGGCGCCCCGGCAAGACCCTGGACGAACGGGTGTGGAACCGTATCCGCGCCTATTCCTGGCCCGGCAATCTGCGGGAATTGGAGAACGTGCTGGAACGGGCCTTTCTGTTGAGCCGCGGGCCGGTGATCGAGCGCATCGACGTGGCGGCCGAATCCTTGCCGGCGGACGCGCCATGGGTGGAGGCGCCGGCCGCGGCGCCGTTGCGCTCGCTGCGCCGGGGCGCCGCCCGCGAGGCCGAAGGCAAGGCCATCATCGAGGCCCTGCGGCGCACCGGCGGCAATGTCCGCGCCGCCGCCCGCCAGATGGGCGTCACCCCGCGCGCGCTCCATATGCGGCTGAAGAACCTGGGCATCACCGCCGCACCCTATCGCGGCGTCGCGCCATCCGACTAAGTCCGGCGGGCGGTCAACCCGGATTTTCCACACCGACGTCAGTGTGGAAAGTCCGGGTTAAAACAAAACCGTCATGACTCTCGTAGCGATGCGCGCCCCCCCCTGTTATCCTATCGAATAATGCCGCGTGTCACGGTTTCGCTGTCGTAGGCATATGGTACTACCCTGCGGCCGCGGGACTGGTTTAAGAACGCCTTAATATTAGAAGAAGCTGATGCGTCCGGGGAGGGAGAGCAATGGTCGCACTACAAGTCAAGAGAGTGACTGGCCGGGAAGGTCCACCCCACGATTTGGGATTGGCCACCGACCCGCCCCCTCAACGTGGTGAAGGACCGCTCGATCGTCTGTTTTCTCTTTGCAATGCCGAACAGGCACGGGAATATCAGCCCGAGAAACGTTCCGTCCGTATCCATGGCCATAGCACGACCATCCGGCTTGAACGCGCGTTCTGGACGGTGCTGGATGAGATGGCTTCGGAAGAGGGTGTCACCGCAAGCGCCCTGGTGACCCGCATTCACGACCATTGCCTTGTCAACAACGACAAGAATCTGGCTTCGTGCCTGCGGGTGGTTTGTCTCAAGTACATCAACCTCGGCGGCTAGCGGTAGTCGCCGGTCAAGGAAACGCTCAAAGGGAGTATATACGATGTCGGTTACCGTTCTCGACGTTAAGGGTCTCAACTGCCCGCTGCCGATTCTGCGCACCAAGAAGGCGATCAAGGACATCCCGATGGACGGCATGCTGGAAGTTCTGGCGACCGACCCCGGTTCGGTGAAGGACATGGAAGCCTTCTGCAAGCAGACCGGCAACGAGCTGGTCTCCTGGAAGGACCAGGGCGGCACCTACAGCTTCACCATCAAGCGCAAGTCCTGATTTCCGCTCTTGATGCCGGCCGGCGCGAGAAAACGCGCCGGCCGGGTCCATTTCGGTTCCAGGGGAGGGGATCATGCGAACAGGTCGCCCGACCTTGATCGCAGCCGTCGGCGCCGTAGTGACGGCTTTGCTGGTTCTGGGGCTCACCCCCCATGTCGCCCGGGCCGATGGGGCCATCGCCCGCGGCGGCGGTCGCGTGGGCATCTCCTACAACCTGCCCGATATGGAGCGGGCCGAGCACAAGGCTTTGCGGGAATGCGGCCGGCGCGAATGCCGGATCATCTTCCGTTTCGCCCATGCCTGCGCCGCCTATGCCAGTTCCCGCGATGGCGCCTATGGCTATGCGCGGGCGGAAAACCCCGAAATCGCCAGACGGCACGCCATCGAGAAATGCCGTCACTATCGCGGTCGCGACTGCGCGGTGCGTGTGTCGGGATGCGATCGCCGGAATGGCCAGCGCGACGCCCCGCGCCGCGACCTTCAGGAGCGGCGGTAAAACCGGGATTGTGACGCGGGAAATCCGGGTCAGCCCGCCAGCGCCGTCAGCCGGGCCAGCCGCCCCAAGGTTTCCGCATCGAACGACCCGGTGACCGCGCGGGGGCGGAAATGGCGCTGAAAAGCGGTCACCGCCGCCGCCGGGTCGGTCACGTCATAGCCGTAAGCGGCAAGAGCCGCCAAGCCATCATCTTCGGCGAGGGCCGCTGATCCCTCGGCGGCGGGAAACAATCCCACCCCGGCTTCGGCCAAACGCGCCCAGGGAAACAATTCGCCGGGGTCCTGGCGGCGGGCCGGCGCCACGTCGGCATGGCCGACCACGTTGCGCGGCGGAATGGCGTGGCGGACGAGAACGGCCCGGGCCAGATCGATCAGCACGGCGATCTGGGCTTCGGGAAACGGGCGATAGCCGAATTCATGGCCGGGATTGACCAGTTCGATCCCCACCGAACGGGAATTGACGTCGCCCTCCCCCCGCCACCAGGACAGGCCGGCATGCCAGGCCCGGGATTCCTCGGGCACCAGGGCGTACAGGGTTCCATCCTCGTCGATCAGATAATGGGCCGAAACCGCCGCTTGCGCGTCGCGCAGCCGGGCCAGGGCCGATTCCATGTCGGTCATGCCGGTGTAATGCAGCACCAGCATGTCCACCGGCGCCCGGCGCGGACCGAAATTGGGGGACGGCGCCTCGATGATCCTCATGCCTCCGTCGTCTCCTCGTCTTCGCGCCGATCGGGCCACAATTCGATGATGGCCACGCCGATCAGGGTCACCACGCCCCCGGCGATCTTGGCCGGACCCGCCGTCTCGCCCAGCAGGATCATTCCGGCGGCGAAGCCGACCACGGGTGCCAGAAGATTGATGGGCACCACCCGGCTGACGGGATACCGGGCCAGCAGACGATACCACAGGGTATAGGCCACCACGGAAGACGCCAGCGTGCTGAACGCCACCCCCGCCCAGGCCTGCCAGCCGGCGGTTTCCAGCGCCATCCTTTGGCCATGCTCGAAAAGGAGGGACAGACCCAGCACCAGGGGCGCCGCCAGCAACGAGACCCAGCCGTTGAGCAGGATCGGCGAGACCTTGCCCAGCCGCTTGACCAGGATATTGGCGGTGGCCCACATGGCCATGGCGGTCACCACGATCAGCACCGGCCCCCAACCGGACCCGGCATGACCCGACCGCCCGCCGGCCAGCACCACCACCCCGCCGAAGGCCAGGGCCAGCCCCACCAGACGGCGCCGGCCCGGCCGTTCGCCGAGAAAGACCCAGGCCAGCAGCACGCTGAACGGCACCCCCAATTGCACCACCACCGCCGCGGTGGTGGCATCGAGAAAGCGCAGACTGAGAAACAACAGCCCGAAATGGCCGACGCCCAGCACCACGGCCAGCGCCATCAGCCACCGCCATTGCCCCGGCCGCGGCCGGGTGAAGGGCGCCAGCAACAGGGCCACGCCGGCGAAGCGCAGGGTTATCACCAAAAAGGGAGGGATCGCTGTTACCGCCGCTTTGACGGCGACGAAATTGACGCCCCAAATGACCGCCACCGTCAAAGCGGCGAACAGATCGCGCGGCGGCAGCGGGCGGGACGCCATGGCCGGCTAGCCCGGATTTCTCACACTTGCGCCGATTTGATCGCGTTTCGGGGCGCCGGAGGGCCGTGATGTCGGCAATTCGCCACCGAAACGCGACCCCGACGGGGCGGGACGAAAATGGCGACAGGGGGCGTTACCGGTCTCGGCCGATGCCCCGCATCGCCCTTCAACCGCTGCCTGCCCTGTCGCCATTTTCGTCTCCGTCAAATCGGTGCAAGTGTGAGAAATCCGGGCTAACGCGCCAGCTCTTCGCGCCGGGTTTCCAGTTCCAGCCAGCGATGTTCGGCGTCGGCCAATTCGGCCCGCGCCGCGTCCAGACGGTCGGCGCTGGCGGAAAACGCCCCGGCGTCGCGCGCGTAAAGGGCGGGATCGGCCAGTTTCGCTTCCAGCGCGGCGATCTCGGTGCCCAAAGCCTCCATGCGGTCGGGCAGGCCCTCCAATTCCCGCGTCTCCTTATAGGACATGCGTGCCGGCTGCGACCGGCCCGGCGCTTTCGACGCCGCCGGTCCGGGCGCCGCCGGAGCGCCCGCCGCCGCTTTCGCCGCGTCCCGCGCGGCATCCCGCGCCGCCATGGCGTCGCTGTAGCCGCCCACATATTCCTCGATGGTTCCGTCGCCGGTCACCACCAGCACCCCGGTCACCAGCCGATCGAGAAAATCGCGGTCGTGACTGACCACCAGCAGCGTGCCGTCATAATCGCCCAGGACCTCTTCCAGCAGATCCAGGGTTTCCAGATCGAGATCGTTGGTGGGTTCGTCCAACACCAGCAGATTGGCCGGCTTGGCCAGCAGTTTGGCCAGCAGCAGCCGGTTGCGCTCGCCCCCCGACAGAGCCTTGACCGGCGTCCGGGCCTGAGCCTCGGAAAACAGGAATTCCCTCATATAGCCGACCACATGGCGCTGCCGGCCCCGCACCCAGATGGAATCGCCGCGCCCGTCGGTCAGCGTGTCCCACAGGCTGGTTTCGGGATCGAGGCGTTCGCGGCGCTGGTCGAACATGGCGATTTCCAGATTGGTCCCCAGCTTCACGGTGCCGCTGTCGGGAGCAAGAGCGCCGGTCAACAGCCGGATCAGGGTGGTCTTGCCGGCGCCGTTGGCGCCGATCACGCCGATCCGGTCCCCGCGCATGATCCGGGTGGAAAAATCCCGGACCGGCACCGTGTCGCCGAACCGCACCGAGACGTTTTCGGCCTCGATCACCAGACGGCCCGACAATTCGCCGGACTCGGCCGCCAATTGGGCGCGGCGTTCCGACTGGGTGTGGTCCTGGCGCAGGCGGGCGCGATCGGCGCGCAGCGCCTGCAGCGCCCGCAACCGGCCCATATTACGCTTGCGCCGGGCGGTGACCCCGCGCGCCGCCCAGTGCAGTTCCTGGCGCATGCGGGTATCCATGCGGGCCAGTTCCGCCTCCTCGGCGGCCATCACCTCCTCCTGCCAATCGGCGAAGGCGGCAAATCCGCGTTCGGAGCGCCGCACCACCCCCCGGTCCAGCCACAGGGTCTGGCGCGACACGTTTTCCAGAAAACGACGATCATGGCTGATCACCACCAGCGCGCCGCCGAACCCCTGGATCAGAGATTCCAGCCGTTCGATCCCCGGCAGGTCGAGGTGATTGGTGGGCTCGTCCAGCAACAGGATGTCGGGCTCGGACACCAGGGCGCGGGCCAGGGCGGCGCGGCGCGCCTCGCCGCCCGACAGGCGGGCGGGATCGCGCTCCGGCGCCAAGCCCATGACGTCGAGGACGGCATCGACCCGGTAACGGGCGTCCCGTTCGGCCTCCGCCAACCCGGAAGCGACGTAATCGGCGATGGTGGCGGCCTCGATGACCGGGTCCTGCGCCAGCAGGGCGATGCGGGTACCGGGCTGGACGAAGCGTTCGCCGCTATCGGGCAGAATCTCGCCGGCCATGATTTTCATCAGGGTCGATTTTCCCGACCCGTTGCGTCCGACCAGACAGGTCTTGTCGCCCCGGCCGATCCAGGTGGTGACGCCCATGAAGACGGGAGTTCCACCGAAAGTCAGGCGGACATCGCGCAGGGCAAGAAGAGGAGGCGGAGCCATGACCTTCCCTTATCACATGCGCGCCTGGGGACGAAGAGCCCGATTGGCGCCCCCAATCCGGGCGTGGCGGCCCTCCACCACGGGACACCGCAAGCCATCCTTTTCTTTTCGGGACCATCGTCCCATACTCGGCCCAATTCCTTACCTTACGTTCGGCGAGACGATGCAGACACAGAATCCCTTTTTCGACGACCTCGCCCGCATGGCCGGCGGCGCCATGGGCGCCCTGTCGGGCCTGAAGGCGGAAATCGAAACCCTGGTCCGTCAGCAGATGGAACGCTTTCTGGCCAATCTCGATCTGGTGCCGCGCGACGAATTCGAAGCGGTGCGCGACATGGCCGCCAAGGCCCGCGACCGCCAGGAGGATCTGGAGCAGCGGCTGGCCGAATTGGAGGCCCGTCTGACCGAATCCGCCCCCGCCGCCGCCAAGACGGCGCCCCGTTCCCACGCGAAGAAAAAGGCGGAAACCCCGGACGAAACCGCCGGGAACTGAGATTTGGTCGGGGGGGCTTGCGCCTGCGGGCCAGCCACCCTATTTCTGCGCCTAACCTCTTATCCACAGCTAATCGCGCCAGGGCGGGGAATAGACCTTGCGCCCGCCGATTTGCTGTGCTTAGTCTACCCCTTGTGCAAAGGGGGTGAATTGGCCACTAACGTTAGTTGGGCCTATCGTTAGGTGGAGAATCGGGCCACCCGATCACCACCCGCCCGCATTGGGCCGCCCTCTCTACGCGATCGCCTGCCATGGAGGGCTTGGGCATGTCGATATCCGTCGTCTATGAAGACGAACAACTGATCAACCCTCTTGATATCGTTGAGCAATTGGTCATGGCCAATGATTGGGCCTTTGACCGCCGTTCGGACGAGGAACTGGCCGCCGAGGTTCCCGGCCGTTGGTGCAATTACAGCCTGTACTTCGCTTGGCGCGAGGATATGGGCGCCATGCATTTCACCTGCGCCTTCGACATGAAGGTGCCTGATGCCAAGCGCGGCGCCATTTTCGAGTTGCTGGGCCACATCAACGAGAAGTTGTGGCTTGGCCATTTCGGCCTGTGGGACGAGGAAGCGGTGCCGATGTTCCGCCACACCTCGCTGTTGCGCGGCACGCCGGGCGCGGCGCCGGAACAGGTCGAGGATCTGGTGGATATCGCCGTGGCCGAGTGCGAGCGCTTCTATCCCGCCTTCCAGTTCGTCATCTGGGGCGGCAAGACTCCGCGCGACGCCATGGCGGCGTCGCTTCTGGAAACCATGGGCGAAGCCTGACGGTCGTTCCGGCCGCGCCCGAGAGCCGGATGCGCCCCATCCGGCTCTTGAACATTGCCTGAGAGCGCGAAGGGAAGTCGATGACCAGGGTGATATTGGTGGGCTGCGGCAAGATGGGCCAGGCCCTGCTGTCCGGCTGGCTCGATCAGGGGCTGGACCCCGCCGGGCTGGCGGTCATCGAACCCGATGCGGAAAGACGCGGCGCCCTGGCCGGATCGGGGGTGGCCCTGGCGGCTTCGGTGGACGAGCTGGACCGGGATTTCCGCCCCGACGTGGTGCTGCTGGCGGTCAAGCCGCAGATGCTGGCCGAGACCATCGCCCCCTATGGGCGCTATGCCGACGCGGTGTTCCTATCCATCGCCGCCGGCAAGCCCCTGTCCTTTTTCACCGAGCGTCTGGGACGGACCGCCGCCGTGGTCCGGGCCATGCCCAACACCCCGGCCGCCATTCGCCGCGGCATCACCGTCTGCGTCGCCAATTCCCATGTGGACGCGGCCCACCGCACCGCCTGCCGGGTTCTGCTGGAAGCGGTGGGCGAGGTGGCCTGGATCGAGGATGAGGGACTGATGGACGCGGTGACCGCCGTGTCGGGATCGGGACCCGCCTACGTCTTCCTGATGGCCGAATGCCTGGCCGCGGCCGGCGCCAGGGCCGGCCTGCCGGCGGATCTGGCCGCCCGGCTGGCCGGCGCCACCATCGCCGGCGCCGGCGCCCTGCTGGCCCAGGCCGGACGCCCGCCGGACCAACTGCGCCGCGACGTCACCAGCCCCGGCGGCACCACCCAGGCCGCGCTTGATGTCTTGATGAAGGACGGCGACGGTCTAGCCGAGCTGATGGAAAAGGCGGTGGCCGCCGCCGCCCGCCGCGGCCGCGAACTGGCCGGCTGACCCAGGCGTTTCAGATTTCAGGCGCGTCGGGCTAATTTGGCGGGCCGGCGACCGCACCCCATATTGAAATCATTGGCCGCCGCCATTGCCGGGCGGCGCTCATGCTTCTACTCTGATCCGGTCGCTCCCTCGCACCAGGAACCGCCATGCCCGACGACAGCCACGCCCAGCTTCACGCCCACGACCTGTTCTTCACCCGCGCCGGGCTCGATGCCGACCGGGTGCGCGATATCGTCGGCGACGCGCTGACCGGCGCCGATGACGGCGAATTGTTCCTGGAATACCGCCAGTCGGAAAGCGTGATGGTCGATGACGGCCATATCAAAAGCGCCAGCTTCGACAGCGGCCAGGGTTTCGGTTTGCGCGCGGTGGCGGGCGAGACCCAGGGCTACGCCCACGGCACCGATCTGACCGAGGACGCCATCCGGCGGGCCGCCGATACGGTGCGCGCGGTCGCTTCCGGCCATGGCGGCACCCTGGCGGCGGGGCCGGCCGGAACCAACCGCCGCCTTTACACCGATCTCAATCCCCTGTCCCTGGTCCCGTTCGAAGCCAAGGTCGCTCTGCTGGAGGAAATCGACGCCTATGCGCGGGGCCGCGATCCCAAGGTGCGCCAGGTTTCGGCCTCGCTGGCCGGGTCGTGGCAGGCGGTCTATATCCTGCGCGGCGACGGCAGCCACGGCGCCGACATCCGGCCCCTGGTGCGTCTGAATGTGACGGTGGTGATGGCCGAGGGCGACCGCATGGAAACCGGCAGCCACGGCATGGGCGGACGCGTCACCTATGAGGGGGTGATGCGGACCGGCGACTGGCGCGCCTGCGTGGACGAAGCGTTGCGTCAGGCCGAAGTCAATCTCGGCTCGGTCCCGGCGCCGGCCGGCGAAATGACGGTGGTGCTGGGTCCGGGCTGGCCCGGCGTAATGCTGCACGAAGCGGTCGGCCACGGGCTGGAGGGCGATTTCAACCGCAAGGGCACCTCGGCCTTTTCCGGACGCATGGGCGAACGGGTGGCGGCCAAGGGCGTCACCGTCATCGACGACGGCTCCATTCCCGACCGTCGCGGCTCGATCACCATCGATGACGAGGGCACACCGTCCAACCGCACCGTGCTGATCGAGGACGGCATCCTGGTCGGCTATCTCCAGGACCGGCTCAACGCCCGGCTGACCGGCACCCGATCCACCGGCAACGGGCGGCGCCAATCCTATGCCCACCCGCCTTTGCCGCGCATGACCAACACCTTCATGCTGGGCGGCGACCACGACCCGGCCGAAATCCTGGCATCGGTCAAGAACGGCCTGTACGCGGTCAATTTCGGCGGCGGTCAGGTGGACATCACCTCGGGCAAGTTCGTGTTTTCGGCCTCCGAGGCCTATCTGATCGAGAACGGCCGCATCGGTCCCGCCGTCAAGGGCGCCACCCTGATCGGCAACGGCCCCGACGCTTTGACCCGGGTGAGCATGATCGGCAACGATCTGGCGCTGGATTCCGGCATCGGCGTCTGCGGCAAGGACGGCCAGGGCGTGCCGGTGGGCGTCGGTCAGCCCACCATGCGCATCGACGGCCTGACCGTGGGCGGCACTGGAGGTTAACGCCGCCGGGGCGCATGATCCGGGCATCGCAACCGGGCGGATCGTTTCGCCCCAACATCAGGTGCCATCATCGGATCGCCCATCGCCTTCATCGCGCTGGCGCTGTTCGGCCTGACCTATCTGGCCGTCGCCCTCGGCCGCCTGCCGGGCCTGCGCCTGGACCGGGCCGGCGCGGCGCTGGTCGGCGCCAGCCTGATGGTCGCTTTCGGCGTGCTGTCCCTGGACGACGCCTTTCGCGCCATCGACCTCGACACCATCACCCTGCTGCTGGGCATGATGATCCTGGTGGCCGATCTGCGGCTGTCGGGACTTCTGCTGGCCGCGACCGAGCGGACCATGGGCCGGGCCGCCTCGCCCGTCACCCTGCTGATTGCGGTGGTGGCGCTGGCGGGATCGCTGTCGGCTTTCCTGGTCAATGACGCCGTCTGTCTGGTGCTGACCCCGCCGGTGGTGGAATTGGCGCTGCGCCGCGGGCGCGATCCGGTGCCCTATCTGCTGGCGGTGGCGATGGCCGCCAATATCGGCAGCGTCGCGACCATCACCGGCAATCCCCAGAACATGATCATCGGCAGCCTGTCGGGCATCGGCTACCGGGCCTTCGCCGCCGCCGAGGCGCCGGTGGCCGCGATCGGTCTGGCGCTGCTGGTGATCGTGCTGATCCTGACCCATCCGGGCGAATTCCTGTCCGGAGACCGGGGCGACGCCCCGCCGCCGCCCCGCCGGCGACCGGCCCGCGCCAACCGGGCCTTCATGGCCGAGACGCTGGTGGTGACCGCGGCCATGATCGCGGCCTTTTTCGTCGGCATCAAACCGGCCGAGGTCGCCATCGTCGGCGGCGCGGCGTTGCTGCTCAGCCCGCGTCTCAAACCGCGCCGCATCTACGCCGAGATCAATTGGACGCTGCTGTTGATGTTCGCCGGTCTGTTCATCGTCGTGGCCGGGTTCGACCATGCCGTGCTGTCGCCGCCGGTCCTGGCGCGGGCGGCGGTTCTGAACCTCAACCACCCGCTGGCGCTGACGGCGCTCACCGCGCTGGCCTCCAATCTGGTCAGCAACGTGCCCGCCGTCCTGGCGCTGAAACCGCTGCTGGCGCCGCTTCACGATCCCCACCGGGCCTGGCTGATCGTCGCCATGGCCTCCACCCTGGCCGGCAACGCCACTCTGGTGGGATCGGTGGCCAACCTCATCGTCGCCGAACGCGCCCGCGCCTTGGGGGTGCGGCTGTCCTTCGCCGCCTATCTGCGGGTGGGCGCGCCCTTGACCCTGCTGACCCTGGCGGTGGGATTGTGGCGCCTGGGTTAGCCCGCCCGCTGCGGGACCATGGTGCAACTGCTGACATGGTCGGGGTTGTTTTTCGCCGCCTTTTTCAGATGGGCGATCAACTGGCCCACCTCGTCGACGCTGTAGACCGGCCGGCCCGGCGGCAGATGGACGATGGCGGCCGAGACGCTCATCAACGGAAACACCACATCGTTGCCCAGCCGGTCCACCCCGCACAGATGGCCGACCCGGCGGGTTTCATCGTCATAGAAACTTTCGACGTCGCGCTTGAAGGTCCGGGTCAACTCGGCGCACAGCGCCTTGGTGTCCTCGAACCCCAGGCAGCGGAAACCGGCGAAGAAATCGTCCCCGCCGACATGCCCGGCGAAACCGTTATCGCGCGGCACGCCCTTGGACAGCAATTCGGCGAACAGCAAAATCGCCCGGTCGCCCAGGCGAAACCCGTATTTGTCGTTGAAGGGCTTGAAATTATCGAAATCGAAATAGGCCAGCACCACCTCGACATGGGTGGCGTCCAGCGCCTTCGACACATATTCGTGGATGACGTTGTTGCCCGGCAGCTTGGTCAGCGGATTCTGGTCGCGCGCCGCCGCCAGGTTCTTTTCGTTGATGATGCGCAGCAACGAATGGGCCGACAGAAAGCCGACATATTTCATGTCGTCGACGATGATGATGCCCTCGGAACTTTCCACCGCCGAATAGGCCTGAAGGATGTTCTCGGCCCGGGTATTGATGTCGGCGACCGGACAGCGGCTGATGAAATCCTTCAGCGTCCGGCCGAACGCCTTGTTGGAGATCAGATCCTTGCCGAAGGGCGAATAGGCGTAATCCTTGAGATCCTTTTCGCGCACGATGCCCACCGGCTCGCCGGCCACGTCCACCACCGGAAAGAAGGTCAGCGTCTTGTCGGCGCGAAAGCGCTGGAACACCCGGTCCATGCTGGCATCCATGGGCAGGGGCTGCACATAGTGCGCCTGATCGCTGATGAGCTTCTGGTCGCTGGTCGCGACCCGCCGCTCGCTTTTGGCCAGTTGTTCGATGATTTCGTAATGAGCCCGCATTTCGGTGATGTCGCAACTGGGGCGCTGGACCAGATAGCCCTGAAGAAGATCGCAGCCGATATCCTTGCACACGAAATATTCGTGCTCGGTTTCGACGCCCTCGGCCACCACCACCACCCCAAGAAGGTGAGCGATGTGAACGATCTGGGCCACGAACAGTTTTTTCTTGGCATCCTCGGCGATATCTGAAATGAAAAAACGATCTATTTTCAGAAAATCCGGTTCAGCGCAATAAAGCATCTGCAATCCGGAGAATCCTGTGCCGAAATCGTCGATGGCCAGACGGAAATTGTTGCGCTTGTAATGTTTTATGACCGAAGCGGATTCGTTCGGATTGATGAAATCGTGGCGTTCCGACAATTCGAACACCACGGAATTTTCGGGAACGCCGTGATATTCCATCAAATCCCGGCTGCGCGCCGGCAAATCGCGATCGACGGCCAGACCGCGATTGTCGAGATTGAGAAACAGCTTGGTCTGGCGGTGATGGGGCAGACGGGTGAATTTGGCCAGCGACTTGTCGCGCACCACCATTTCGATTTCGCCCAGAACCCCGCGATCATGGCATCGATCGAAAAAATCCTGGATGGATGCGAAACCGGCCTGTTCACAATTACGCAACAATGTCTCGTAACCGTAACAGGCGCCGGTATGAATATTGACGATAGGCTGAAAGGCGACATCGAGTCTGCCGACGATATCCGTCCAATATTCGTCCGGATCGTCATTTGCCACAGCCATTTGACGCATTTTCGCCTCCTGTCCGGACCGCACGCTTCCGGGAACGCCCACCCCACGCATGCCGGACGAAACCGCGCCCACTTCGACCGCCGTCCTGTGCGGATGCTCGACATTTCGCCTCCCCCTGTCAACGGCGCCATTCTTTGTGACATCAAAATTTCATTTATCCCCACCTCTCGATCGGCGACATTTTATACAATAATGATATTAAAAGTACTTGCGCTCCTCTGGCGCGCGCCGCGTTCTTCGAGGGTCCGCCGCATTGGCCGACGGAAGGCTGCCGCCGGCCTGTGCGGAAAGCATTTGGTTTGTCATGGCGGGAACGGCACAATCGCCCTTTCCTCCGTCCTTCCATGGATTGCCGCGCCATGGCCATCGCCCCCCTTTCATCCCCGTCGCCGGATCTGTCGCGCGAGCTTGACCTTGTCGCCGAGATGACCGCCGATTTCGCCCAGTCCCAGGATGTCGAGGACGTTCTGCACCGGGGACTGGAGCGGATCGCCGACGTCCTGGGCGCCGAGGCGGCCTCGCTGTTCGTCATCGACAGCGGCGGCGACCTGGTCTGTCGCGCCTGTTGCGGGCCGGTGGATGTGGCCGGGCTGCGCCTGGCGCCGGGCGACGGCATCGTCTGGCGAACGGTGCGCGAGAACGCGCCGCAGACGGTGACCGACGTCCGCCGCGACCCCGACTTTTCCGACCGCGTCGACCGCGAAACCGGGTTCGTCACCCGCGGCGTTTTGTGCGTGCCGATGACGGTGCGCGGCGAACGGCTGGGCGCCATCGAAATCTTCAACAAGATGGGCGGCGACACGTTCTCCGCCGATGAATCCCGGCTGCTGCAAACCCTGGCGACGTCGGCGGGGCTGGCCCTGATCAATGCGCGGATGGCCCAGGCCATGGCCGAACAGCAGGCGCTGCGGCGCGAATTGGCCCTGGCCGCCGACATCCAGCGCGCCATGCTGCCGTCCGCCCGATCCGAAAGCTTTCCCATCCACGGCATCAACCTGCCGGCGCGCGGGGTTTCGGGCGATTTCTACGATATCGTCCCCCTGGACGACGGCCGCATCGCTTTTGCCATCGGCGACGTCGCCGGCAAGGGCATCAACGCCGCGCTTCTGATGGCGCGCACCTCCAGCCTGTTCCGCTGCCTGGCGCGGCGAATCGAGGGACCGGGGGCGGTGCTGGCGGCGATCGACGCCGAACTGGAGGGTGCGGTTACCGGCGGCACCTTCGTCACCATGCTGGCCGGCCTGTTCGACCCGGCCTCGGGCAAAGCGGTTCTGGCTTCGGCCGGCCACGAAGCGCCTTTACTGATGAAAAAGACCGGGAGCGTTTCCATCGATCTCGACGGCCTGCCGCCGCTGGGCATCGTGCCCGAGCGCTTCGCCAAGGGTTGCCCGGAACGGAGCATCGATCTGGAAGGCGGCGCGCTGTACCTGTTCACCGACGGCCTGACCGAAGCCCGCGCCGCCAACGGCGCCATGCTGGAAGCCACCGGGATCGAGGCGCTGCTGCGCCGGCTGACGGCCTTGCCGGCGCCCGCCCGCCTGGAAGCGGCGATGGCGGAACTGCGGGAGGACAGCGCCGTTCTCGGCGACGACGCCACCTTGATGGTGATCGAGGCCGGGCGGTGACCATTTCTCTTCTCGACCGGCGGTTCGCCGCCCGGCCCGAGCATCTGGGCGACATCCGCCGCGCCGTGAGCGAGGCGGCGAGACGCGCCGGCTGCGACGACGAGGAGACCGGCGACGTGGTTCTGGCGGTGGACGAAGCCTGTCAGAACGTCATCCGCCACGGCTACGGGGACGCCGAGGGCGACGTCATCGTCCAGATGGAGATCGCGGATACGAGCCTGATCGTGCGGATCACCGATTTCGCCCCTCCGGTCGACGCCGACATCCTGCACCCCCGGCCGCTTTACGAAATGCGCCCGGGCGGATTGGGTTTGCATTTCATCCGCTCGGTCATGGACGACATCGCCTTCCTGACCCCGCCGGAGGGGGCCGGCAATCTGCTGCAAATGATCAAACATGTCGGAGCGCGGGCATGATCCTGGACATCGATGAACGAGACGGCTGGGTGGTGGTAGCGACCAGGGGCGAGGTCGACCTCCAGCACGCGCCGCGTCTGCGCAAGGCCCTGACCGATTCCCTGCTTGGAGGGCGCGGCGTCATCGTCGACCTGTCTCCGGTGACCTTTATCGATTCGTCCGGCATCGCCGCCCTGATCGAGGCGTACCAGATGGCCCGGACCGGCGGTAACGCCTTCATCCTGGCGGCGCCCAGCGCCCCGGCCCGGCGGGTCCTGAAACTGGCCCGCCTGGACACGGTCTTCGCCATCGCCGACAGCGTGACGGCGGCGACGGAGGGGCCATGAGCGGACGCCGTCCGCCGCAACGGAAGCGCCGGCCCGCGCCTACGCCCGCGGCGCGGGTGGTCGAGTTGCTGGTCCGGGAAATCGGCGCCCGCGGCGATGGCATCGCCGCGCTTGACGGCGTTCCGGTCTATATTCCGTTCACCGTCGCCGGCGACCGGGTGCTGGCGCGCATCGACGGCCGCCGCGGCGACGGCCTGGCCGCCATCCTGGTCGAATTGCTGTCTCCGGGGCCGCAACGGGTCCAACCCGCCTGTTCCCATTACGGCCGCTGCGGCGGCTGCAACCTGCAGCATCTGGCCGAAGAGCCCTATCGGACCTGGAAGACCGGATTATTGACCGATGCCTTGGCCCGCCAGCGTCTTGAACCCGCCCGCTTCGCCCCCCTGATCCGCTGCCCGCCCGCCCGCCGCCGCGCCGTGTTCGCGTTCGAGCGGGACCGCGACAGGATCACGGTGGGGTTCAACGCCCGGGCCAGCCACGCCGTGATCGATCTCGATCATTGTCCGCTACTGGCGCCGCCCCTGGTGGCGGTACTGGCGCCGTTGCGATCGCTGTTGGCCGACATGGATGTCGGCCATGGCGACGTGGCCGCGACGCTGACCGAAACCGGGCTCGACATCGTGATCGAGGCCGAGGCCCGGCTCGACCTGTTCGACCGCGAGCGTCTGGCCGCTTTCTCGGAACGGGCCGATCTGGCCCGGCTGTCGTGGCGGCTTCCCGGCGGGCCGATCGAGCCCATCGCCCGGCGCCGTGCCGCGATCCAGCGATTCGGCCCCGTCCCGGTGGAACCGCCGCCCGGCGCCTTTACCCAACCGACCAAGGAGGGCGAGGATGCCATCGTCCGCCAGGTGATGGGCGCGGTGGGCGAGGCCAAACGGGTCGCCGACCTTTATGCCGGGTCGGGCAGTCTGACCTTGCCCCTGGCCCGGCCGGGCCGCCGGATACTGGCGGTCGAAGGCGAGGAGGCGCCGGCCCGGGCGCTGATGGCGGCGGCCCGCGCCGCCGGCCTGGATATCGAGGTGGAAATCCGCGACCTTGCCCGCCGGCCGCTGCCGGCCCACGGCCTGAACGGGATCGAGGCCCTGGTGTTCGATCCGCCGCGGGCCGGCGCCAGCGCCCAGATGCCCGAGATCGTCGCCGCCCGGATTCCGGTGGTGGTGGCGGTATCCTGCAATCCCGCCACCCTGGCCCGCGATCTGAGAATTCTGGTGGATGGCGGTTATCGCCTGGACGAGATCACCCCCATCGACCAGTTCCCCTGGAGCCCCCATCTGGAGGCGGTGGCGGTGCTGCGCCTCAATCCTTGTTGCTGACGCCGGCCTCGTCGAAGGTGGCCATGCCGGCATGGCAGACGGCGGCGGCTCTGACCACCGCCACCGCCAGAGCCGCGCCGGACGCTTCGCCCAGACGCATGCCGAGATCCAGCAGCGGCGCCTGCCCCAGCCTTTCCACCAGCCGGCGATGGCCGGGCTCGGCCGAGACATGGGCGACGCGGCAATGATCCAGGGCGCCGGCCTTGGCCACCGCCAGGGGCGCGGCGGCGGCGGTGCAGACATAGCCGTCCAGCAGCACCGGCACCCGTTGCAGCCGGGCCGCCACCACCGCGCCGGCGATGGCCGCCAGTTCACGCCCGCCCAGGCATTGCAACAGGGTCAAAGGATCGGCCCCGCCGTGGCGGGCGATGCCGGCCGCGACCACCTCGGTCTTGCGGGCCAGGGCCGCGTCGTCAACGCCGGTGCCGCGCCCGGTCCAAAGCCCGGCCTCGCCGCCGAACAGGGCGCCGGCCACGGCGGCGGCCGAGGTGGTGTTGCCGATGCCCATCTCGCCCAGCACCAGCACATCGGCATCCCCGGGCACCGATGCGAAACCGGCGGCGAAGGCCGCGGCGAACTCGGCCTCGCTCATGGCCGGACCCTGGGTGAAGTCGGCAGTGGGGCGATCGAGATCGAGCGCGACGACCTTCAATTCGGTTTCGAAGGCGGTGCAAAGCTGGTTGATGGCCGCCCCGCCCGCCTTGAAATTGGCGATCATCTGGTGGGTGACTTCCGCCGGATAGGCCGAAACCCCCAGGGCCGTCACGCCGTGATTGCCGGCGAAGACCCGGGCGCAGGCATATTCGATTTCGGGGGGATGGCGGCCCTGCCAATCCGCCAGCCAGCCGGACAATTCCTCCAGACGCCCCAGCGCCCCCGGCGGCTTGGTCAGGCGGGGTTCGCGCTCGGCCCAGGCGGCGCGCGCGGCCGCATCGGGACCGGGTAGCCGGTCGAGCAGGGAACGGATATCCTCCACACTAGAAATCGAGGTATTCAAAGCGTCCCTCCACAATATGTTGCCATCCCTTTAAGGGCAGTCCTATAAACCTTAAGCCGCTCCACGTCACCTGGTGATGACCGAAATCGCTCCGCCCGTCCTTCCTCCGACCGATCCGGCACCGGCCGCGCCCCCCCTGTGGCGGCGCGCCCGCGCCGATCTCCATCTGGCGATTTCATTCCTGACCCGCCTACCTTTGCCGCCGCCCGCTTATGCCGAAGGCGGCCTGGGCCGGGCGATGGGCGCCTTTGCGCCGGTGGGCGCGGGCATCGGCGCCGTCGCCGGCCTGGTGTTCCTGGCGGCCCACGCCCTGTTGCCGCCGACGATGGCGGCGCTGCTGGCCATCGCCGGCGCCCTGATTCTGACCGGCGCGCTGCACGAGGACGGACTGGCCGACTTCGCCGACGGCATGGGGGCGCGCGGCGGTCCCGACGAACGCATCCGGGCCATGCGCGATTCCGCCGTCGGCGTCTTCGGAATCCTCACCCTGGTCTTCGCCCTGGCCCTGCGGGTCGCCGCCCTGGCGGCCGCGCCCTCGGGTCCGGCCGGTTTGGCGGCGCTGGTCGCCGCCGGAGCCCTGTCGCGCGCCGCCATCCCCGTTTTGATGCAGGTTCTGCCGCCGGCCCGCGGCGACGGGCTGGGCGCGGGGGCAGGTCTGCCCCATGCCGGCATCGCCGCCCTGGGTCTGGCGCTGGCGCTGGCCATCGCCGCCCTGGTCCTGGGCGCCGGCGCCGCCCTGGCCGCCGCCGCGGCGGCGGCGGCGGCGGCCCTGATCGTGCGTCATCTCGCCCGTTCGCGCCTGGGCGGCTTCACCGGCGACGTTCTGGGGGCGACGGCGGCCCTGGCGGAAACGGCGGCCCTGGTCGCCGTCATTCTGGTATGGCGATGAGCGCCTCTACCGAAACCCGCTGGTGGTGGGTGCGCCACGCCCCGGTGCCCTGTCCCCACGGCCAGATCGTCGGGCGCCTGGATCTGGCCTGCGACACCTCCGACGAAACCGATTTCCAGCGGCTGGCGGCGCGCCTGCCGACCCAGGCGGTGGTTTTGGAAAGCGGCCTGCTGCGCTGCCGCCAGACCATCGGCGCCCTGGAGATGGCCGGCCTGCGGGTGGCGCCGCCCATCATCGAACCCGATCTCATCGAGCAGGATTTCGGCCTCTGGCAGGGCCGCGCCTGGCCCGATATCGAAGCGGCCGAGGATGCCGCTCTTCCCGCCTTCCGCGCCGATCCCGCTTTTCAGGCGCCGCCCGGCGGTGAAAGCTTCGCCCGATTGGTGGAACGGGTCGGGGCCGCCATCGCCCGCCTGACCGCCGCCCATGCCGGCCGCGACATCATCGCCGTCGCCCATGCCGGCACCATCCGCGCCGCCATCGCCGTCGCTTTGGGCCTGCCGCCCGACCGGGCCCTGTCCCTGGTGGTGCGCCCCTTGTCCCTGACCCGTCTCGACGCCGTTTTCGGCGACTGGCGGATCGATTGCGTCAATTGCGGGTGACAGGTCGTTCCGCCACCAGCCATTCCAGGCGCCAATCGCCGGTTTCGGGCGCCATCGCCTGAACCAGCCAGGGCAACAGACGGCGCAACTGGTCTTCCAGCACCCAGGGCGGATTGACCACCGCCAGAGCGCCGCCGGCCAAACCGGGACCCGAACGCGGCCGGGTGATCAATTCCACCCCCAGGGTCGGCGGCAGATCGGACATGGCCAATTCGGCGCGGAAGCGTTCGTCGGCCCCCCCCGCCTTGAGGGGATACCAGACCAGGAAAGTCCCATTGCGCCAGCGTTCCACGCCCCGGCGCAGACCGGCCAACAGGCGATCCCATTCATCCGCGGCCTCGAACGGCGGATCGATCAGCACCAGCCCACGGCGTTCGGGCGGCGGCAGCAGCGATTTCAGCGCGGCGTAGCCGTCGCCGAAATGCACGCCGACGCGGGAATCGCCGGCGAACAGACGGCGCAGGCTGGCGCAATCTTGCGGGTGCAGCTCCACCAGGGCCAGCCGGTCGGACGGCCGCATCAAGGCCCGCGCCAGGGCCGGCGAACCGGGATAACGCCCCGGCTCGGCCCCGGCCACGGCCAGATAGGCGGAAAGCCCGGGCGGGGGCTCGGCCGCCGCCAGCACCTTGCCGATGCCGTTCCGCCATTCGCCGGTGCGGCTCGCCTCGTCCGCGGTCAGATCGTACGATCCGATGCCGGCATGGGTATCGAGCATGAAAAAGGGCGCATCCTTACTTTTCAGATGAAGGATGGTCAGGACGAGAACGAGATGCTTGACGACGTCGGCGACATTGCCGGCATGATAGGCGTGACGGTAATTCATGATGGCTGTTGATACTCCCCCGGCGCGCAGCGACGGAATCGGGGTGTTTTTCCATTCCTGTTGCGGGAGCGGCGGCGCTGCGTTAATCCTTCGGCCCCAAACGGGAAACGGTGACCGTCCCAGGACGGTCCGCAACGGAGAAGGTTATGGGATACAAGGTTGCGGTGATCGGCGCCACCGGCAATGTCGGGCGCGAGATGCTTCAGATTCTGGCCGAGCGGAATTTCCCCGCCGACGAGGTGATCGCCCTTGCCAGCGAACGCTCGGTCGGCAAGGAGGTCTCGTACGGCGACGACAAGGTCCTGAAGATCAAGAACCTCGCCACCTTCGACTTCAAGGGCGTGGACATCGCCCTGTCCTCGCCCGGCGCCTCGGTTTCGGCCGTCCACAGCCCGCGGGCGGCGGCGGCCGGCTGCGTGGTGATCGACAACACCTCCCATTTCCGCATGGAACCGGACGTGCCGCTGGTGGTGCCCGAGGTCAACCCCGACGCCATCGCCGGCTATAAGAAGCGCGGCATCATCGCCAATCCCAATTGCTCCACCATCCAGATGGTGGTGGCGCTGAAGCCCCTGCACAAGCTGGCCACCGTCCGCCGGGTGGTGGTGTCCACCTATCAGTCGGTGTCCGGCGCCGGCAAGGACGCCATGGACGAATTGTTCGAGCAGAGCCGCGGCATTTTCGTCAATGACCCGATCCGGCCCGAGAAATTCCCCAAGCAGATCGCCTTCAACGTCATTCCCCAGATCGACAAGTTCATGGAGGACGGATCGACCAAGGAGGAATGGAAGATGATGGTCGAGACCCGCAAGATTTTGGACCCCGACATCGCCGTCCAGGCGACCTGCGTGCGGGTGCCGGTCTTCGTCAGCCATGGCGAGGCGGTCGCGGTCGAATTCGCCCACCCCATCACCGTCGAGGAGGCCCGCGAGGCCCTGAAATCGGCGCCGGGGATTTCGGTGGTCGATCATCGCGAGCCGGGCGGCTATGTGACCCCGGTGGAAAGCACCGGCGAGGATGCGGTCTATATCAGCCGCCTGCGCAAGGATTCCTCGGTCGCCAACGGTCTCGCCTTCTGGTGCGTCTCTGACAATCTGCGCAAGGGCGCCGCGCTCAACGCCGTCCAGATCGCCGAGGTGCTGATCCGCGATTATCTGAAGAAATAACCCGTCGGCAAGCCGACAGGCCGGTTCGCGACATTGTCGCGCATCCGGCCCCTTTTTCCCCGAACCCCGTGCCGTCGATGACGGCACGGGGTTTGCTTTGTCCATCGGCGGTCCCTCCAACCAGCGAGGTCGAGCGATGGACGATTTGTTCGCCATATGCCGCGCATCCATGGTTCCCGACGGCCAGGCCGTCGGCTACACCCTGATGCGCAAGGACGAAACCGGCGCCGGTCAACCCTGGCCGATCATCATCACCCGCAAGGGCAATAATTTTTACGGTTTCGAGAACGCCTGCCCTCACCAGGGCACCCGCCTGGATACCTATCCCAACGAATTCATGGATGAGGACGACAATGTCCTGGTCTGCGGCAAGCACCGCGCCCGGTTCGACCTGGATAGCGGCCACTGCTTCATCGGCCCCTGCCAGGGCAGGGATCTGACCCCCATCGCCCTGATCGTCGATGACGGCGACCTGTGCATCAGCGGAATCGATCTGGCCGACGAGGACGGCATGGATCTGGTCGATCACGCCCCCGACGTGATGATCACGCCGGAATGATCGCCCGGCGCAAGGGAGCTGTGGAAACGCCCCCTGTCCCTGAGCCGGAAGGGTGTCCGGCTCAGGGGGCTGGTCTTTCGAAGTGTCAGAACAGAGGAACGATGGCGCGGAGATTGAAGATGTCGCCGCCGACATCGTTATGAACGACCACGTCATGAGTATAGTTGAGGGCGAGATTGATCCCGCCGAACTGATAACCCACCGTCGGGCCGACGCCCCACGACATGGCGACGGTGCCGGCGGTGGCAACGCCCTTTTCCTGGTCGCGCTGGAGCTGGTTGAGCTGGAAGCCGTTAAGGCCCACCGTCCATTTCTTGATCGTCTTGGTCAGGGTGTAATCCACCGCGATCTGATCACCCGACTGGTAGGTGCCGGTGCTGCCGTCCGCATACAGGTGATTGTTGTCGGCCGTGCTGGTGTCGTAATACATCTGGGCGCTGGCGTTCCAGCCGTCGTTCAGCCAGCTGACGCCCAGACCCGGCTCGAAGGTGGTGAAGGCGTTGCCCGCCCCCAGAGTGCCGTGGGACGGCTGGGCGGAGGCCGACGGCGACGAGCTGGCATCGTCCAGCCACACGCCGAAGCTGCCCTTGACGTGGAAATGGTAGGGCAGGCCCCAGGACATCATCACCGGCATCAGCAGGGTGTTGAAGGTGCCCCAGTGACCGGGATTCGAGCTGCCGGGCGTGCCGAAATCGGTATAGTCGAACGGCTGGGCGATGGCGGCGGAATAATCGGCGCCGAGCAACTTGATGCCGGGATTCCACAGCAGGATCGGCGCTTCGACCAGCACGTTCAGGCGATTGCCGTTGTCATGGTTGCTGGTGTAATCCTTGAAGGCGCCCCAGTAATTGTTCATGACGAAATACAGGCCCTTGGGCGGCAGGGCGCCGGCGGCCAGACCGGAATCGACCGCGCGCAGATGGGGGTCCCACAATTCCGTCGCGTGGCCGGGCATCGCCGTCATGGCCAGTCCGCAGCCGAACACGGCGGCGCACAATAGTTTTCCCGCTTTATTCATCGAAATCCTCCCTTGCTGTTTCCGCACGCCGGTCCGGGCCGCCAGATCGGCCCGAAAAACCGACAAGCGGCCTGGACGGGGCGCATCCACCATTCATGCTGTGGCGGTTGAAGACCCGACCCGGCCGGCTCGCGCGGGACGGGCACCCGTCCGTTGTCACGGAACTATAATGAAGGCGGGTGAAATACGAAACGATCATGTTGAATAGACGGGAAATATAGTGCGTTTGTCATAGATCGCGATGACGGCCTGCCGGCGGCGATTCCCGACCGCCCCGCTTTCGGACCAAAATCGCGGACAGGACGGGCCGCATCGCGACGGCCGGCATGAAACCTCTTGAACCTTGCCGCACGACCGGGCAAAACCCGCCCATGAGCGCGCCATCCCCTTCCTTCACCGACGCCCTGGCGGCGCGGCGAACCTTCGCCATCATTTCGCATCCCGACGCGGGCAAGACCACCTTGACCGAAAAGCTGCTGATGTTCGGCGGCGCCATCCAGATGGCCGGGGCCGTCCGCGCCCGCGGCGAACAGCGGCGCACCCGCTCGGACTGGATGGCGATCGAACGCGAACGCGGCATTTCGGTCTCGGCCTCGGTGATGACCTTCGAACATGAGGGGCTGACCTTCAACCTGCTGGACACGCCCGGCCACGAGGATTTCTCCGAAGACACCTACCGCACCCTGTCGGCCGTCGATTCGGCGGTGATGGTGCTGGACGCGGCCAAGGGCATCGAGACCCAGACCCTGAAATTGTTCGAAGTGTGCCGGTTGCGCGACATGCCCATCGTCACCTTCATCAACAAGGTCGATCGCGAGGGCCGCGATCCCTTCGACCTGCTGGACGAAGTGGAAAAGACTTTGGCCCTGGACGCCACGCCGCTGACCTGGCCCATCGGCATGGGGCGCGACCTCAAGGGGGTCTACGACCTGATGCGCGGCCGCGTGATCCTGTTCGATCCCGGCCGGGGCGACCATATCGCCGAGATCGCCGTCGATGCCGATCTCGATTCCCCCGCCCTGGACGAAGCGGTGGGCGCCGCCGCCGCCGACCGTCTGCGCGAAGAGGTGGAACTGGTGAAGGGCGCCTGCCCCGAATTCGATCTGGACTCGTTCCGCGCCGGCCATTTGACCCCGGTGTTTTTCGGCAGCGCGCTGAAGACCTTCGGGGTCGCCCAATTGCTGAACGGCCTGGGCCGTCTGGCGCCGCCGCCGCTGGCCCGGCGGGCGGACAGCCGCACCGTCACCCCCGACGAGGACAAGGTCACCGGCTTCGTCTTCAAGGTCCAGGCCAACATGGACCCCAACCATCGCGACCGCATCGCCTTCACCCGCCTGTGTTCGGGCCGCTTCCGCCGCGGCATGAAGCTGAAGCATGTGCGCTCGGGCAAGGTGATGGCCATCTACAACCCGGTGTTCTTTCTGGCGCGCAGCCGCGAACTGGCCGAGGAAGCCTTTCCCGGCGACATACTGGGCCTGCCCAATCACGGCAATCTGCGCATCGGCGACACCCTGTCGGAATCCGAGGATCTGAATTTTCTCGGCATTCCCACCTTCGCCCCGGAAGTACTGCGCCGCATCCGCCTGGACGATCCCCTGAAAGCCAAGCAATTGCGCAAGGCGCTGGAGGATCTGGCCGAGGAGGGCGTCAGCCAGGTGTTCAAGCCCATCGACGGATCGACCTGGGTGGTGGGCGTGGTGGGGCCGCTGCAATTCGACGTCCTGGCGACGCGCATCGACAGCGAATACAACATCAAGGCCGGCTTTGAAGAGGCGCCCTTCGTGACCGCCCGCTGGGTGGAAGCCGACGACCCCGCCGAACTGGACCGCCTGATCGCCGCCAACCGCAGCAGCATGGCCGAGGACCGCGACGGCGCCCCGGTCTTTCTCGCCCGCAATTCCTGGGCCCTGGGCCGGGTCCAGGAGGATTTCCCCAAAGTGCGCTTCACCGCCACCCGCGAGCAACATTAAACCGTTTTGTTTTTCCCTCTGCCTAAGCGCGCGCGTCCGCGCGCTTGGCCGCGCCCTCAATGGGCGCAAGAGCGGCGTGCCTCGTAATTTAAGGGACGCCGCTCTAAACCCTGGCGCGTGCGGGTCTTGAATATCCGCAACGGAAAGATCACCTGACTAACCGACGCGTCTTCGCCAAGACGACGCCGCCGGCGCGCGGAAAACGCGCGCGCGACCCCGGGCCGATGACAACGGCCAGGAAAAGGTTGCGCTGGAGCGGGTTGTCGTTACACTTGGGCTGAAGATCGCGTCGCCCTGGAGCCCCCGGATTGGGGCCGGGAGGGGGGCGGTGCTTTAGTTTTTTCAGGTCTAGTCATAGACCGATGTGTCGTCCAACCATGGGACGGCGGTTTCCGGACGGCGGGGAGAACGGCCGGATGGGTCCGTCCATGGCGTGAAATGGGAGAAGGGTAAATAGCCAGACCACCGATGCCGACGCCGCCCAAGTCCGACGGGCCGCGCGTCAACAGAGAGATCGACGCCCGCACCATACGTTTGGTCGGCGCCGACGGGGAGATGATCGGAGTCGTCAATCTGCGTGAAGGCTTGGTCATGGCCGAGGAGGCTGGACTCGACCTCGTCGAGGTATCGCCCAACGCCGATCCGCCCGTGTGCAAGATTCTCGACTTCGGCAAATTCAAATACGAGTCGCAGAAAAAGAAAAACGAGGCGCGCAAGAAGCAGCGGGTCATCGAGGTCAAGGAGGTCAAGCTCCGGCCGAACATCGATGACAACGACTACAACGTCAAGATGCGGAACATGCGCAAGTTCCTGGACGAGGGCGACAAGGTGAAGGTCACCCTGCGGTTCCGCGGCCGCGAACTGGCGCACCAGGAACTGGGCTTCAAGGTCCTGGAACGGGTCCGCACCGATCTCGACGAACAGGGCAAGGTCGAACAATTGCCGAAGATGGAAGGCCGTCAGATGGTGATGGTGATCGCGCCGCGTTAAGCGCCCGTTCGGGTCCGCCGGTCACGGGTAACGGACCATTCCGGCCTTGACGGTGATGTCGCGACGGCGTTTGCTTGCCTTTTATTTATCGCGTTCCTTGCCGCGACGCGTTCGTCCGGCTTTCGGGACCGGCCGTCCGCCCCGCTGTGTTCGATTTGGTCCACCCCTGCGTCAAGGCCCCCCATGTCCGCCCCCGCAATTCCGAGCGGCGAGCCGATCGTCTCGAAACGCCAGCTGGTCGAGTATCTGGAGCAGGGGTGCAAATCCCCCGAGGCTTGGCGCATCGGCACCGAGCACGAAAAGTTCGGCTTTACCGAAGACGATCTGCGCCCGCTCCCCTATGAGGGCGAGCGGGGCATTCGCGCCATTCTGGAAGGGCTCGCGTCCCTGGGCTGGACTCCCGTCGAAGAGGACGGTCACGTCATCGCCCTGACCGATCCTTCGGGCGCCAGCGTCACCCTGGAACCGGGCGGGCAGCTTGAACTGTCCGGCGCGCCGCTGGCCTCCATCCACGAAACCTGCCGCGAGGCCCGCCACCATCTGGCCCAGGTCAAGCAGGTGGCCGGACCGCTCGGCATCGGCTTTCTGGGCGTGGGCTTCCAGCCCAAATGGCGCCGCGACGACATTCCCTGGATGCCCAAGGGGCGCTATCGCATCATGGGCTCCTATATGCCCAAGCGGGGCACGCGGGGCCTGGACATGATGCTTCGGACCTGCACCGTCCAGGTCAATCTCGATTTCGCCTCGGAAGGCGACATGATCAAAAAGCTCAAAGCCTCTTTGGCCTTGCAGCCGATCGCCACGGCCCTGTTCGCCCGCTCGCCCTTCGTCGAGGGCAAGCCCAACGGCTTTCTGTCCAACCGCGCCCAGGTCTGGACCGACACCGATCCCGACCGCACCGGCACCCTGCCCTTCGCCTTCGAGGCGGGCATGGGGTTCGAGCGCTATGTGGATTGGATGCTCGACGTGCCCATGTATTTCGTCTATCGCGACGGCCGCTATATCGACGTGGCCGGGCACAGTTTCCGCGATTTCATGGCCGGGCGGCTGGCGGCCCTGCCGGGCGAACGCCCCACCCTGGGCGACTGGACCGACCATCTGACCACCGCGTTTCCCGAAGTGCGGCTGAAGCGGTTTCTGGAAATGCGCGGCGCCGATGGCGGGCCGTGGCTGAGTCTATGCGCCCTGCCCGCTTTGTGGGTGGGATTGCTGTACGATCAGGTGGCCCTGGACGGCGCCAGCGACATCATCGCCGAATGGAGCGCCGAGGAGCGCGAAGCCTTGCGCCGCGATGTGCCCCGCCTGGGTCTGGCCGCCGAGATCGGCGGGCGGACCGCGCTTGACGTCGCCACCGAGATCGTCGATCTGGCCGAGGACGGCCTGAAGCGCCGGAACGTCCTCGATTCCTCGCGGCGGAGCGAAACCGTTTTCCTGGAACCGCTGCAAGCCGTAATCCGGTCCGGCCGCGTCCCGGCCGAGGACTTGCTGGCCGAGTTCAACGGCCCCTGGCAGGGTTCGATCGACCCCCTGTTCCGGAATCACGCCTATTAGCCGATGTCGCCGGCGACGTTCCGTCGCTGTGCCAGGCACGCTTTCCGTGCGGGGGTCCGTTGTTTAGATTGGAATGTGAAAAAAATACCGAGCGCTGGCGCAGGATTTTTTCACGGCAGACTATTAAGGGAGGTCCCCGGTGGCCAAGTGCAACAACCTTGACGACGTGCGCGCCAATATCGATGCGCTGGACCGGCAGATCGTCGCCCTGTTGGCCGAGCGCACCACCTATGTCGAGACCGCCGCCCGCTTCAAGGAGCGCAAGAACCAGGTGGTCGATCCCCCGCGGATCGAAGACGTGATCGCCAAGGTCCGCCACCGCGCCATCGAGCACGGCATGGCCCCCGACCTGGCCGAATCCATCTACCGCGCCATGATCGACGCCTACATCGTTCATGAAAGCCAGGTGTGGAAGCATATCCACGAGGACTGATGGTTTTCCGTCAGTTCCCCAGCAGGCCGTCGATTTCGCTTTGATCCATGGCCCGGTCCGAGCCGTGAATGATGGCCGAAGCCCGGTCCATCAAGGTCTGGGCGGCGCGCGACACCGACGAGCAGGCCAGACGCAAGGCGTCAGGATCGATGCCGTCGGCGATATCCCGCTCCAGGCGGGCGACGCTGGTGAGGATCAGGGTATTGATCTGGGCGATGGTTTCCTCGAACGGACGGCGAAAGCGCGCCGGCACCCATCCATACGCCTCGATCGCCAACTGCCGATCGGAAAAAGTCGAATCGGCGAAATGCTCGGCATAGGTTTTCGGCTGCCATTCCTTGCAGGCCTCAATCATGTCCGGCATATCGGGCAGCATATCGAAGAGCATGACGATCTCGTTGAAATGATTGAGATAGTCGGTCGCCAGCAGGGTCTTTTCGCTGATATTGGTACCCGCGACCCGTGCGCGAAACTCTTCAAAACCCGCCTCTTCCTCCAGCGGAATATCCTCCACCCAACCCGTCCTCGAAAGCGCCTGATTTTCCCCCATCCTACTTGGCGGCGTTCGGCTTGCAAGCGCTCTGTGCGGTCCTCATACCAACGCCTAATACCGTCGCTCACGGTCCGCGACCGATCGCGAGCGGGATTTGGTCTAAGAGCCCGACCCGAAAATCGCCAGGGTGAGCCGAAAATGGCGATTTTCGAGAACCGCAGCGGAGCGTACTTTATGTACGTGAGCAGCGGAAGCGCAGAAAACCGCCATTTGCAGGCCGCCA